>DEHD01000002.1:1175-17475 GCA_002351725.1 Prevotella sp. UBA2809 | reverse complement strand
GCCATCACTTGCGAAACTTTAGAATTTAATTTTCGTGACTATCCGACTGATGCAGAGGCAATTGTCTCGTTGACAGAAGGCAGTGTGGCTATGTGTAGTAAGAAAAATCCGGACGAAGGACAATTGTTGAAGCCTGGACAGCGTGCTACAGTTGATAAGGAATCGGGAAAGATACACGTAGAGAGCTATGAGGTGGCTAACTCGATGAAATGGACTAACGGGCGGCTGCTGTTTGATGGCGAACCGTTGCCTGACATAGTAAAGACACTGGAGCGAAGCTATAATGTTAAGATTACTATTGCTGACTGTAATTTGAGGAAACTGCGTTTCTATGGCGACTTTATCAGGCAGGAACAGACGTTGGTAGAAGTTCTAGATGCATTGGAATCCACAGGAAAACTAAGATATGAAAGAAACGGAAAGAACGTGATATTACTTAATCCTAAATAAATAACAATCAATTATGTCTAACTTAAAACCAGTTTGCCAATGAAGAAGAAGATTCTTGTTTTGTCAATCATGCTAACTGTAGGTGCATGTTGCTGGGCTCAGAGTATTCAGCTGAAGCTTAACAATGTGACAGTGAAGAAGGCAATGACAGAGCTAAAGCAAAAGAGTGGCTATTCGTTTGTGTATGAAGCCAGCGATTTAGACACTAACAAAAAAGTAAATGTGGATGCTGAGAATGCTAAGGACGCTATTGCCCAGATTCTTCAGGGACAGAATGTTACCTACGAGATTCAGGGCAAGAACGTAGTTGTTCAGCGCAAGAATGCTAACAACACTAAAGCTAATCAGGGAAAGAAACGCACCGTAAAGGGTACAGTAAAAGACAATAACGGTGAACCCGTTATCGGTGCAACTATCATGGAGAGCGGTACAAAAAACGGAACCGTAACCGACGCCGACGGTAACTTTGTTATTGAAATCGCTTCTGACTCTAAACTTGACATTACATCTATCGGTTACAAGTCGCAGACTGTTAAGCCATCAGCCACTGGCACAACATCAGTAAGCCTGAGCGAGGATAGCAATCTGCTTGACGATGTAGTTGTGGTGGGATATGGTACACAGCGTAAAAAACTGATTACCGGTTCTACCGTACACGTAACTGCCGACGATATTGCTGCCGTAAATGCTGTTGATGCTTTCGGTGCACTACAGAGCCAGGCATCTGGTATGAACATAGTGATGAATTCTGGACAGCCTGGTGAGGGTTATAAGGTTACCATACGTGGTATGGGTACTGCTGGTTCGAACACCCCTCTTTATGTAGTTGATGGTGTGCCTGGTGCAAACATCGATGATCTCTCTCCAAACGATATCGAGAGTATCGACGTACTAAAGGATGCCGCATCCAGCGCTATCTATGGTGCACGTGCATCTAACGGTGTTATCCTGGTTACTACAAAGAAAGGTAAGGCAGGCGGACATGTGCAGGTGAGCTTTGATGGATATATGGGTTGGCAGAATCCAAACACAAACGATGTGACTCCACTGAATGCCAAACAGTATATGGAGATTAACGATAAGGCCTATCAGATTCAAGGTGTGGCAACTTACGACTGGCAGAAGCTTATCCCCAAGCAGTATGCTCAGATAATGAACGGTACATGGAATGGTACTAACTGGTTGGAGGAAACCACCATCCATAATGCCCCCATCCATAATGCTTCACTGAGTATTTCTGGTGGTAGCGAGATCTCTCGTTTTGCTCTCGGTTTCACCAAGTTTCATCAGACGGGTACAATCGGTGCTCCTGCCGATCCTAAATACGACCGCTATACTGTACGCCTGAATTCAGACTATTCGCTCATCAGGAAAAAGGGGCATGATATTCTTAAGATTGGTGAGAACGTTACTTTCTCGGCTACTGATAAGCGTGGTGTATCAGTAGGAGGTATATATGGAAACAGCATACGAAATCTTTTGGCAATGAGTCCTCTGCTGCCTGCATATAACGATGAGGGTGGATACTATGAGTATAAGGATATTCAGGCCGATGCATGGGACTTTAGTGCAGAAATGGCAAACCCATTGGCACAGATGAAGTACGACAATGGTTATGGATATACTAAGGTATATCGTCTGCAGACCAACTTCTTCCTGGAGTTTTCACCTATCAAGGATCTTACCTATCGTGCCAGTGCTGGTTGGCTGTATCGCCACAGAGAGGGACGTAGCTATGTTCCAGTATATGAGCTGAGCTCAAAGAAGTCGAATCCAAATGATGATGTAAGTCAGAACCAGTCTTATTCTGTACGCTGGTCTTTGGAAAATACATTAAACTGGGTAAAGTCGTTTGAGAAGCATAACATTGACGTCCTGCTTGGACAGTCAGTTGAGAAGTGGGGTTATGGTAATGGCGTAAACGTTACTAACTCTAATTCTCTCTTCCCAGGATCATTTGATCATGCCTATATTGCTAATGCCAACGTTGTTGATCCTTCGTTGACAAGCATAGGAGGTAGTCCAGAGGCACAGGGCGCCCTTTCGTCATTCTTCGGTCGTGTTAACTATAACTACGACGAGACCTATCTTCTCTCGTTGGTACTACGTGCCGATGGTTCTTCAAACTTTGCCCGTGGTCATCGTTGGGGTTACTTCCCTTCGGTATCAGTTGGTTGGGTTATAAGTAACGAAAAGTTTATGGAGAGCACTAAGGCATGGATGGACTTCCTGAAGATTCGTGCCAGCTGGGGACAGAATGGTAACTGTAACATATCTAATTTCCAGTATCTGGCAACTATAGCCCTTGACGATCCTTATTACTTCAACAATAAGGATAATCCAGCTTTGGGTGCTTATCCAAACATTCTGCCTAATGAGGACGTAAAATGGGAGACTTCTGAACAGCTTGACTTCGGTTTCGATGCACGTTTCCTTAATAACCGTCTGGGTGTGGCTTTCGACTGGTATAAGAAGACCACAAAGGACTGGTTGGTACGTGCTCCAATGTTGCTGTCGTATGGAACCAATGCTCCTTATGTAAATGGAGGTGATATCGAGAATAAGGGATACGAAATTCAGTTGAACTGGAACGATAAGATTGGTAAGGACTTCAGATACAGTGTGTCGGCTAACTTCTCGCATAATAAGAACGAGGTAACCCGACTTGCTAACTCTGAGGGTATCATCCATGGTGGTTCAAATGCTATCGCACAGAACACAGCCGAGCTGTATCGTATACAGGTAGGTTATCCTATCGGTTACTTCTGGGGTTATGAGATGGAAGGTATCATCCAGAACGAGAAGCAGCTGCAGGAATATCTGGATCGCAACTGTAGTGGCGACAAGGCAAACTCTTTGCAAGGTGAGTCGCTGCAGCCTGGTGACGTAATGTTCAAGGATGTGAACGGTAATGGTAAGATTGATAAGGGTGACGATGACAAGACCATGATTGGTGATCCTAACCCAGACTTTACCTTAGGCCTTAACATCAATATATCATATAAGGGCTTCGACTTTGCTCTGAATGGTTATGGCTCATTTGGACAGCAGGTTGCTAAGAGTTACCGTCAGTTCTCTGACCATCCTGATGATAACTATTGTACTGATGTGTACACCAAGTATTGGACAGGTGAGGGCAGCACTAACCGCTATCCACGTTTCTCTGATGGTAAGACTGCAAATATGTCGGAGATTTCACGCGTATGGATTGAAGATGCCGACTTCTTCAAGATTTCAAGAATCTCACTCGGTTACGATTTCAAGCGCCTCTATTCAAAGCTTCCAGTACAAAAGTGCCGTCTCTATGTAGCACTCAGCAATTTCTTCACCTTTACAGGCTATTCAGGAATGGATCCTGAAGTGGGCTTTGGCAATGGTGCCAGCTGGGCTTCAGGTATCGACTGTGGTTATTATCCCTCAGCACGTAGCTGGCAGGTGGGTCTAAACATCAACTTTTAATTAATGAACATTATGGAAAAGAAAATCAAATATATCATAGCTTCGCTATTCTGTGTGATGCTCTTTGCGGCCTGTGATGATTTCCTTGACACAGACAACCTCACTATGAAGGATACGTCGAACTTCCCCTTGAACGAGACTGATGCCTATCAGATGGTGAATGGTATCTATGCTGTGATGAATCGCAACCTGGCCGACCCTGAGGAAGATCCGTTCTTTATTTTCGATATAGCATCAGACGACCGTCTGGGTGGAGGTAGTCAGAGTAATATCGGTGCACAGGGCGTTGACCGACTGATGAATGCCTATGTGGACTGGATGAAACCACTATGGCAGCAGCGTTATGCTGGTATCAACCGTGCTAACAACGCACTTGAGTCTATAGATAATGTAACAAACTGGACTTCGGAAACCACAAAGAAACAGTACCTCTGTGAGATATACTTCCTCCGTGCATGGTACTATTTCAATCTGGCTCAGGTGTTTAATGGTGTGCCTCTGGTATTGAGCACAGTTCCCCAGAATCTTCCAAGATCAACTGCTGATGAGGTGTATGCTCAGATAGCATCTGACTTGAAGAATGCCATTGAGATTGGTCCATCAACCAAGTATCCTGACTTTGGTGAGGGACGTGTATCTAAATGGGCTGCTGAGGGTATGATGGCTCGTGTATGGCTGTTCTATACTGGCTTCTATCAGAAGTCGGAGCTGCCTTTGGCCGAAGGTGGATCAGTATCTAAATCTCAAGTTGTAGCATGGCTTGAGGATTGTATCCAGAACAGTGGCTTCGGATTGGTATCTGACCAGCGTAATCTCTGGCCATACACAAACCCATATACTGCTAAGGATTATCTGTACGATCAGGAAAACAACCTGAATTGGGAGACTGACGAGAACAAGGAAAGTATGTTTGCCGTCAAGATGTCGAACAAGGCAGGATGGAGTGCTGATGATCATCTGCGTCATAACCGAATCGTAGAGTTCTATGGTCTGCGTAAGACCAATGAGAGTGCATTCCCATTCTCAGTTCAGGGCTACTCAAATGGTCCTGTGTGTGAAAAGCTGTGGACAGATTGGGCAGCAGATCCTGATTATGCAGGTGACTATCGTCGTGTAGGCTCTATCTGCGACCGTGCTGTTGAGATTCCTAACTATCCTGGTGATAAGGCTAAGGAGGTAGAGAATACAAACCTGTTGGCCAAGAAGTATATCGGCTGTGAGGCCTATAATGAGGATCATAGCGGTAGATATCTGAGTTATGCATACTACTATGGTAGTGAGAATAATCGTCAGAGCGGTCTTACACAATCGCTTGTATGGCTCCGCTTTGCCGATGTTTTGCTGATGCATGCAGAACTCTCCGATGGTAAGGTCATATATAATGGAAAGAATGGCGTTAATGCAGTTCGTCAGCGTGCAGGTTTGGATGATATCCCTTACAGCTTGGCAAACCTGAAGAAGGAACGTCGTTATGAGCTTTGTTTCGAGGCCCTGCGTTGGAACGATCTGCGTCGTTGGGGTGATGTGGCCGAGAAAGTAAAGAATCAGGTAGGTAATAAGATACTGAATCAGGGTATTGAAGGCGAATATGCCTTTACTAACGATTATATGCAGCGTTATAAGGATACCGGCGGTGGTTTCTTCAAAATTCCAGAGGACCAGGTTACACTCTCAGAAGGCGTTCTGGAGCAGAACCCTGGATGGGGAGATGGAACGAACTGGGCTAAAGGTGACCTTCCTTACAAATTCAAATAAAACTTAAATCTAAAAAATCGGGGTATGTTATTTGGACATACCCCGTTTTTTTATTATCTTTGCACCCAAACTAAAAACGAATAGTATGATTGAAGTAGTAGATTTTAGCAAAACCAATTCGGTACTCAACCAGTATATGGCTGAATTGAGAGACAAGAACTATCAGAAGAACCGACTGCTGTTCCGTCATAACATCAAGCGCATAGGCGAGATGATGGCGTATGAACTGTCGAAGACTCTGGAGTACAAAACCAAGACTATCACCACACCTCTGGGAACAATTGATATTCCCCTGCCAAAGGAGGATATGGTGGTAGCTACGGTGCTGCGTGCAGGACTGCCCTTCCATGAGGGATTCTTGAATGTGTTCGACAAGGCCGACAACGGTTTTGTGTCAGCTTTCCGTATGTATATAAATAGAGAGCATACCGAGGTGGGTGTACATACAGAGTATATCGCCACACAAAGCGTGAAGAACAAAACACTGTTGGTGGTAGACCCCATGCTGGCTACCGGAGGAAGTTTGGCTGCTGCAATTGAATCGCTATTGGAGTCGGGCAAACCAAAGAAAATTCATTTGTGCTGTGTGATAGCTGCTCCCGAGGGAATCGAAGTGGTGAAAGAGGCATTGCCTGATGGTTCTACTATCTGGTGTGCGGCCATCGACCAGGGTATGAACGAACAGAAGTATATCGTACCAGGATTTGGCGACTGCGGCGATCTGTGCTACGGTGAAAAGCTTCAAAGTTTCCGTAAACACGCTGATAAATAAAAAAAGAATCCCGCTCAAAACCGAGCGGGATTTCTTTTTATATCTTAGATGAGGTGAAGTGTTCCCATCAGGTAAACAAGACCGAAGCCTAATACCATAGAGATGATACCCATGATGATACCAATCTTCGACATCTCTTTCTGTTTTACATAACCTGTGGCAAATGCCAGCGCATTTGGTGGGGTTGAGATAGGCAGAATCATTGCTGATGAGGCTGCAATAGCTACGCCGATAAGAACGGTTGGTGTTCCGCCGATAGGAGCCAGCTTGTCACCCATAGCACCGCAAACCATAGCCAAGATGGGCATCAGCAGAGCTGCAGTAGCTGAGTTAGAGATGAAGTTACTGAGCAGGTAGCAGATAGCACCACCAATCAGTAGGATGAGTATTGGTGAGAACTCGCCGAATGGGATGCTCTCTACGGCATTGGCTGCCAAACCTGAAGAGTTAAGACCATAACCCAGTGCGAAACCACCGGCTACCATCCAGATCACACTCCAGTTAATCTGCTCAAGGTCACGCTTATTGATAACGCCAGTAAGAGCGAAAACACAGAATGGAATCATTGCTACAGTATTGGCGTTGATGCCAGTAACCTGGTCAGAAAGCCAAAGGAGTACAGTAACGATGAATGTGATGATTACAACAGTAGACTGGAAGCCCTTTTGCATGCCACCGTCAATCTTCAGTTCAATCGTCTTCTGACTGAATGGGAAGAACTTGAGCAACAGGCGCCAACTGATAAACAGCAGCAGGATAACCAGTGGGAACATGAACATCATCCACTGTCCGAAACCAAGACCCATATTCAATCCCTCAGGATCGTTCAAGTACTTCAGAGCGATAGAGTTAGGAGGTGTACCGATAGGGGTTCCCATACCACCAAGGTTGGCAGCAACGGGGATAGACATGGCCAATGCAATTCGGCCCTTACCCTCGGGAGGCAGCTGGTGGAACACAGGGGTGAGGAATGTCAGCATCATAGCAGCAGTAGCTGTGTTAGATACGAACATCGAGAATAAACCGGTGATGAGCAGGAAACCTAACAGTACCATCTCACTACGTGTGCCAAAGGGGCGGAGCAGAACTTTTGCCAGCTGTGCATCAAGACCAGTTTTAGTAGCGGCAATAGCCAATACGAATCCACCGATGAACAGCATGATGATAGGATCGGCAAACGAAGCCATCACGCCTTTGTGCGAGAGCAACTTGCCTACTACTTCTGGGTCGACCATAGGTTTGATACCGCTGTCGGAGCAGAATAGCAGCATCAATACGATGATAGCAATAGATGTTGCCCACGATGAAACAATCTCGAGAATCCACATCAATGTAGCAAACGCAAAGATAGCAATGACACGCTGCTGTATAACGGTTAAGTTCTGGATGCCAAACCACTCGGATGGCATATTCCAAAGTAACAATGTAACGAGAGCTACCAAGGCTATCTTGATAGCACGTTTAGTACCATCGGCAGGATGGTATTTACGCTGGTGACGCATCTTGTGATACGCCTCAACGAGGTTAAATCCTTCGTAAATGTGAAACATATTGTTATAAAGTTGTTATTTATTATTTGGTTTCAAGCTTAAAAATCGAGCGCAAAGTTACAACTATTTTCTTAATTCCAAATTCTTTACTATTAATTAATTGGAATAATGAGTGTATATTAACACAAAATCATCCCTATGGTAATTTGCCATAGGGATGATTGATATGTGGAGTTTGCAAACTCGCGATTTATTTCAAGTTTTATTTCACCTCCCAGATGTCGTTGGTTTCAAGCAGCTCCTCGAAGTTGTGATACTTCTTCTGAGCCGATACCTCAGCAAGCTGAGCGTGAACGGCATCATTATAGGTAGGAGCCTCAACATCGCGGATAACACCGAGTGCGATGGGGAATCCATCCTCAGGAGTCATCATGGCGAGCTTAAGCTGCAGGGTGTTGTCCTCACAGTGAGCGTCGTGAACCAGTACATCGTCGATGGTATAGCCATCCTTACCGATTTCTACAACCTTTAGGCCAAAGCCCTGCTGTACCAAACCGAACTCGTTGTTCTCGCCGAATACCAGCTTCTCGCCGTGCTTTACGTAGATGGCGTTCTTCTTACGACCCTCGTTGTTGTAAACCACATCGTGGCAGTGGTCGTTGAAGATAACACAGTTCTGCAGAACCTCAGTTACACTTGCACCTTTGTGCTCGTAAGCTGCCTTCAGAACCTCAACAGTTCCCTTTGCATCGGTAGCCACGCAACGTGCAAAGAAGTGTCCGCGTGCACCAAAGCAGAGCTCAGCTGGGCGGAATGGATCCTCTACAGTTCCGTAAGGGCTTGACTTAGATACGAAGCCACGAGGTGAGGTAGGTGAATACTGGCCCTTGGTCAAACCATAGATACGGTTGTTCAAGAGAATCATATTCAGGTCGATGTTACGACGATTGGCGTGGATAAAGTGGTTACCACCGATAGCCAGTCCGTCACCATCACCACTAACCTGCCATACGGTGAGGTTTGGGTTGGCAACCTTTGCGCCTGTAGCGATGGCAGCAGCACGACCGTGGATGGTGTTCATGCCGTAAGTAGCCATATAGTGGGGCAGACGGCTTGAGCAGCCGATACCGCTGATAACTGCTACGTTCTCGGGAGCTACGCCTATCTCGGCCATAGCCTTATGGAGTGAAGCCAGGAAGAAGTGGTCGCCGCAACCTGGGCACCAACGAGGCTGGCCTTTCTTAAAATCTTGTGCTGTATAACTCATAATAGTTTACTTCTTTAAAATGTCCTCGAATGCGTTGACTAACTCTTCTACAACGAATGGCTGGCCCTTTACCTGATTGAACTGGTAAGGAACGAAACCATCGACCTTCATACGGAGGTAAGCAGCAAGCTGACCCATGTTCTGCTCGGCTACAACCACCTTCTTGTACTTCTTCAGTACATCGGCAGTGTTCTTTGGCAGTGGGTTCAGATACTTGAACTGAGCCTGAGCTACCTTGTAACCCTTAGCACGGAGCTCGTCCATTGCAGAGTGCAGATGGCCGTATGTAGAACCGAAGCCTACGATAAGCAGATCTGCATCAGCATCGCCATCAACTTCGAGGTCGGGCACCTGAATGTTATCAATCTTCTGCTGGCGCAGACGTGTCATCAGGTCGTGGTTCTCTGGGTTGGTAGAGATAGCACCTGTCTCAGAGTCCTTCTCAAGTCCGCCAAGGATATGAGTGAATCCCTCGCGACCAGGAACAGCCCAGTAGCGTGTTCCGTTCTCGGCACGCATGTATGGAGTCCACTTACCCTTCAGTTCCTCAGGAACGTATGGAGGATTGATAGCATCGAGCTTAGCCATCTCTGGCAGCTTGAATGCACCAGAACCATTAGCGATATATGCATCGGTGAGCAGTACAACAGGAGTCATATGCTCGAGGGCAATCTTGGCAGCCTGATAAGCAGCGTCGAAGCAGTCGGCAGGACTGGTAGCGGCCATTACAGGCATTGGGCTCTCACCGTTACGTCCGAAGAGTGCTTGCAGCAGGTCGGTCTGTTCACTCTTGGTTGGCAGACCTGTAGCAGGACCACCACGCTGTACGTCGAGAACCACCAATGGAAGCTCCATGATAACAGCCAGGTTCATAGCCTCGCTCTTAAGGCAAATGCCAGGACCAGAGGTAGAGGTAACGCCGAGTGCACCTGCGAACGAAGCACCAAGTGCTGATGCGCAACCGCTTATCTCGTCCTCACACTGAACGGTGATTACACCGCATGACTTATGCTTAGAGAGCTCGTGCAGAACATCGGTAGCAGGTGTGATAGGATATGAGCCCAGGTAGAGGCGCAGGCCAGCCTTCTCGGCAGCTGCGATGAAACCATAGGCTGTAGCCTTGTTACCAGTGATGTCCATATAGCGTCCAGGAGTCTTCTCCTTGGTTTCTACACGATAAACATTGATGGCACTTGAGTGAGTGTTGTGTCCGTAGTCCCAACCAGCCTGGATAACCTTGATGTTAGCCTCAGCGATAGCTGGCTTCTTGGCAAACTTCTCCTTCAGGAAGTTGCCTACCAGGTTCAGGTCGCGGTCGAAGAGCCAGCAAACAAGTCCGAGAGCGAACATGTTACGGCACTTAAGCATTGCCTTGTTATCCATTCCGCTGTCAGCCAGACAGTCCTTTACCATAGTGGTGAGTGGGCACTGGATTACACGGTCTGGGTCGATACCCATCTCGCCGAGGTAGTCTTCAGTCTTGAACTGAGCCTTCTCCAGATCCTTAGGACCAAATGAGTCGGTGTCGATGATGATGGTTGCACCAGGCTTGGCATAACGATACTGAGTCTTAAGTGCTGCAGCGTTCATTGCAACCAGAACATCGCACTTGTCACCAGGGGTGTAGACCTTACCAGCGCCGATGTGTACCTGGAAACCAGACACACCAGTAAGCGAGCCTTGCGGGGCGCGGATATCAGCGGGATAGTCGGGGAACGTAGAAATGCCATTACCAACGGTGGCACTGACCGTAGAGAAGATGTTTCCAGCGAGCTGCATTCCGTCGCCAGAGTCACCAGAGAAGCGTACAACCACTTGGTCTAGCTCCTTCACTTCCAATGTTTCTGCCATAATATTTCGTTTAATTACTAACTTTTGGGGTGCAAATTTATTCATTTCTGACGGGAAAACCAAAAGAAAACGCAAAAAAATGCGAATTTAGGCCCGAAAAATTGTCATAAATGCATAAATTGGAGCTTTTTGGGTGACAATATGTACACAAGCTAAGCATAGCTTTTAATTTTATTCCCAGTAAGGGAACGTTTTGTTCCCAAGCTGGGAATGTTTTATTCCCAACGTGGGAATATTTTCTGCTTGAATTATATGGTTTTTCACTATTTCAAAAATAAAAGAATAATTGAAAAAATCTCTCATCCCTCACTTGAACCTCTTGAAACCCGCATAAACACTGGGGATTCAAGCAATGAGAGATTTTCAGAATCTCTCCCTAATCTCTCATGAATCCCTCATGAATCCCTCAGGTTACATGAGAGATTGTTGAGAGATTAGGGAGGGATAAAATTTATCTCTCATGCCCCTCAAACCCTTTATACAAAGGCGTTTCGAGAGATTTTGTGAGAGATGAGAGAAAAAATGTAAAGTGTCTGATATCAAAAAAAACAAAGGTGGTTATGTTTTAACCACCTTTGCTTTTAGCAGTCGGGATGAGGCGCTAACTCCTGCTTATACCCGATTTTATCAGTTTTGACGAGAATGACTGCATTTCCCTGAAAATGAGATAGATAGCAATTTTTGAAAATCAAAGGCGGTAAACCCAAATCACGCCAAATATATGCTATCACGCCAAAAACACGCCAAAATTTAAGTGTTAAAATCATTATTCTTTCCTCAATATTTTATACTTTTGCACCGCAAACGCCAAAAGTGTGCGGTGGAGTGGCTCTCTGCCAATCACGGCGCAAAGATAATGATATTGTACTAAACGACCAAATATATGGTCGCTTTTTACGGAAATTTAAAAATGTTAGGTCAAAATGGCTCAGATAGAATTAAGATTGTCGAGTAAGGTACAGAAGGAAACAAAAATGTGTGAGGTGCTTATACGTTTCTTTCAGGGAACGAAGTTCAACACACGGGCAAAGAGTGGTATCTTCATTTCTCCTGAATACTTTGAATACTATATCGACAGGGCAAAGACGGAGAAGAATGATGTCAAGGTGCCTGCTAATCTCGCTACTGTCACTCAGGAGAAGGCAGATAAGAACAACTATGTCCTTAGGCAGAGCGGACTGATAGTTATCAAGCAGCGTTTGGAAACGCCAGATGTGAAATACCACCGAGAGCAGGCCAATCGGCTTGATGAACTTAAGAAGACTATCATCGAAACCTATGAAAGCAATAGGGACGAAAATGTCACAAGCGAATGGCTTCAACTTGTCTGCGATAAGTTCGTTAACCCAGACAAGTTTATCGTTAGGGCAAAGGAACAGAAGTCTTTCTATGTGCTTGCTGAGGAGTATATCGCCAAGCGAAAGATCTCCTATGCCCATGCCAAGGTGTTTCGTGTCCTGATGCGTGAGGTGGCAAGGTTCGAGGGCTATCTTCGTGCAAAGGAGCCCGGTTACCAGAACTTCGTTTTCGACATCAACACCGTCACACGAAAGGACATCGAAAACTTCATCGAATATCTTCGTCATGAATACAGCCTGTCTCAGGAGAATCCTGATTTATATAAGCAGTTGCTGACGGAATATCCTGCCAGCGTCACGAAAGGCAACTGCAAGTTGGAGGATCGTGGTGAGAACACTGTCATCAAAGCCGCCAAGCGATTAAAGTCACTGTTCCTGTGGTTCTATGAGGAAGAGTATACCAGGAACAGACCGTTCGACGGCATCAATATCGGTACGGAGAAGGTGGGTACACCTTATTATATAACTATAGAGGAGAGAAATACCATAGCAGAGACAGATCTTGCTGCAGCTTATGATGCTATGTCGGAGGAAGACAGAAAGGGGATCAGCAAGATTCATCTTCCTGAATATGGCGTACAGAGGGACATCTTCATATTCCAATGTTTCATTGGTTGTCGTGTGGGCGACCTCCTGAATCTCACGCCAGGCAATATCGTTGATGGAATCCTGACTTATACCCCACACAAGACAAAGGACAATGGCGACCAGGCTGTTCAGGCTCGTGTGCCACTCCACCCTAAAGCCATGGAACTGGTGAAGAAGTATGAAGGAGTCAGCAAACAGGGTATGCTCTTCCCATTCATCAGTGCTCAGAAATATAACGACTCCATCAAGAAGGTCTTTAAAATGGCTGGTATAACCAGGAATGTTATCATCCGCAATGCCCGCACGGGAGAGAATGAGCTGGTTCCCATTGATACCGTGGCATCGAGCCACCTTGCGCGACGCACATTCATCGGCAATGCTTATTTCAAAGTCAGCGATCCAAATCTGATTGGCAAGATGAGTGGCCACGTTGACGGAAGTAGGGCGTTCAAGCGATACCGCAACATCGAGGATGAAACTTTGAAGAGCGTTATTAACTTAATTGGCTAAATTTGCCCCAAAGGAATATAAAGTAGTATTATAATAAGGTAGGATTATAATAAAAAACGCGCAAAAGTATATCATTTTAGACAAATTATTTGGATATTTGACAAAAAAGATATAATTTTGCAGCCAAAACAGAGAATTTATGACAGCAACAGAGGCGATATTGAACTATGCAACCATGCAAGGAAGGACTTTCCATCGGAAAGACCTTCTGCTTGATGTCGCTCGTCGGAAAGAGGATATCAGGGTAGAGGCCATTGATTTGCAGATCAATCGTCTTATTGCTTCTGGGATGCTGCGTCGAGTAGGACATGGGGAATATGAACTAACCGACAACAGCTTGCCGGAGTTCGTCTATCGGCCATCAGAAGCTGAGAAAGAAATCTATGGCAAACTCAAACGGCAATTTCCATTTCTCGATTTCTGCATCTGGAGTCCGAGTGTTCTGGCTTCATTCATGCTTCATGTTCCAAATATAGGCTATACCTTTATTGATGTCGAGAAGGACGGTATGGAGTCAGTCTTTAACGCCTTACAGGGAATGGAGCTAAACAGGAACATCCTCCTTTCGCCGTCACTCATGGACTGCGACCGTTATCTGACGGGCACGGATGCTATTGTCGTCCGTCAGCTGATAGGTCAGTCGCCGTTGACGGAAGTGGATGGTTGCACCGTACCACGTATCGAGAAAATCATGGTTGATGCCATTGGCGACAATGAACTCTTTTTCGCCAGTGGCTCAGAGATATATAATATATTTGAATACGCGCGTGAAAGGAACCATGTCAACATGAGCAAACTATTGAGATACGCCTCTCGCCGTAACCGTAAAACAAAAGTAGAACAAATCATAAACAGCATAGACAATGATTAATCCAAGAAGCAGATCTCTTGAATGGATAACGGAGGTAGCCCAAAAGATGGGTGTTCGCGATAAGGCATTAATGGAGAAAACCATCCGGGCTTTCTCGTTGTTAGAGGCTCTGGCCCGTTCTGGCTGTCCTTTCCTTTTCAAAGGCGGTAGTTCATTGATGCTTCACCTGAATACCAGCAAACGTCTGTCCATAGATATAGATATTATCTGCCCACCAGGCACCGTCATCGAGGATTACCTCGGCAAATATGCTGAGGAATACGGATTTGGTAAAGTGGAACTGGTTGAGCGAATCTCGCGCACCGATGTTCCCAAAAAGCATGCCAAATTCTACTATGAGGTGAGCTATCCCGGCAATGGCGGTCAAGATAAGATCTTGCTCGACGTTCTCTTTGAGGAAACGCACTACTCCAAAGTTGTTTCTCTACCCATCCAAAGCCCGCTACTACTTACCGAAGAACCTCTGGTTATGGTTAACCTCCCAAGTCACGAAGATTTGCTTGGCGATAAACTGACAGCTTTTGCCCCTCACACTACAGGCATTCCATTCTTCAAAGGTGAGAAGAAGTGTACGATGGAGATTATCAAACAACTCTTTGATGTGGCATCATTGTTTGACATCACTGAAAACCTCTCTGTCACGAGGAGCACCTTCACGAAGTTTGCTGTCATTGAATTAGAGTATCGTCACCTGCCGACAGACAACATCCAGCAGGTTCTTGATGACATCTACCATACCGCTCTATGCATAAGTATGCGTGGCGTGGAGAGTCCTGACGAATTCAAGTTGTTGCAGGATGGCATCATCCGTATTGGGAACTTCATTCACAGCGAGAAATATACCCTCGACTCTGCCATCATCAATGCCGCCAAAGCCGCTTATCTCAGCAAGCTTTTGGAATACGACATAAATGAGGTGCATCATTATGACCCTGACAAATTGGGCGATTTGGCGGCACAAACCATTCAGCAGCCGCTTCCCACAAAGCTAAACAAACTAAAGAAGACCCATCCAGAGGCCTTCTTCTATTGGAATGCAATACAGTCTATTCTATAAGCGGTATTCCTTAGTTCCTTATTTCTTGTTCTGATCCTTAGGGGTAACTGTAATCTTGATGATACGCTCTTCCTCAGGCAGTTCCAGTTGCTGCATGAGGAACTTTTTGTATTGTTCTGATGTGAATTGCATTTGATAAATTGGTTGTATTGGGGTCATTTTACTTTGTATTTCCTCAATGAGATCTGCGGCAGATGTCGCTTTTTTAACAACGCAGAACTCTTCAAAGAAATTGTATTTTAGCAGGTTGGATATGACGACCAGTTTGCCCGTATCTAAATCTGCTCTTTTCAATAATCGGCTCACTTCGGGTTGCTTTACTCCTAATTGATGGGCAAACTCGGATTGGGTCATTTTTGATTCTTTCAACTGCCTTTCGATAGACGAACCTATGTGAACAGTTGGCCATCGACGGCCCTCTTCACCTGAATGGCCGTCTTCCCGTCCACAGAATTCTTCAAAGAAATTGTAGTCCAGCTTTTCGCATATAACTTGAAGCTTGGAAGTGTCCATCGTTTCTTTTTTCAGGATTCTGCTTGCATTTGACTGAGGCATTTGCATCCTTCTGGCAAATTCTGCCTTTGATATGTGCATTGTTTCCATTCGGCTCTCGATAAGGGAACCGATATTGATATCTACGGGAAAATTGCCACTTATAACCATAATATAGTTAAATAAACTTAATTTGAATACCAAAAACTTGTCAGTTATGGTATATTTGATTAACTTTGCACTCGAATTTGAGAATCATTCTCAGGATTAAGCGCTGAATTTCGGTGCAAATATAATAAAATAATTCGAATATAACAAATTTAATAATAAAAAATATATGAGAACTGATAATTTAATTGAAAAGTCTACAATGACTTCAG
>DEHD01000002.1:371-956 GCA_002351725.1 Prevotella sp. UBA2809 | reverse complement strand
ACGCTCTGGAATTGGGCGAACAAGAACTACCTCGTACCAGTAAAGGTTGGTCGGAAAGTGTTTTATCACAAGGCTGACATTGACCATCTTTGTGAAAGCAAGAAGTAAGAGTAATACCCTCATTGTGAGGGCTATACTCGCAATGACATTATATAAAATCATAATTTAAGTATATTATATAAGATGAGTAAAGTTGTACTGTTTTCGAATATCAAGGGTGGCGTAGGTAAGACCACGTTATGCGCCCATTTCTCTGAGTACCTGAACGAAAAGGGCATGTCGGTGAGTGCTGCGGATGCAGATATCCAGGCATCGTTGACCAGACACCGCGAGCGTGAGATAGAGGCAGACCCGGAACATGCTGTATCGTGGGAGATTATAAAGCTCAATACACTCGATGCCGGCAAGTTGAAGGCTGACATGAAGAAGCTCCGTCAGAAAGACGGCATCGTGGTGATTGACTGTCCGGGTAATCTCAACGACAACAACCTCGCCATTATCTACTCACAGGCCGACCTTATCGTGGTTCCAATGGCCTACGATGTTGACACCATCGACGCGACGGGCATTTTTGTTTCCGTCATC
>DEHD01000002.1:0-359 GCA_002351725.1 Prevotella sp. UBA2809 | reverse complement strand
TTCCTGCCCAACCGCATCAACACTACGGAAGGCAAGGCGCATGAGAAGGAGATGCGCGAAGAGACCATTTCCATTCTTGGCAAACTCGGTACTGTCACTCCGAGAATCAAGCAGAGCGTAGTCATCAAGCGATACTCCACCCTCTATCCGCTCGACAAATTCCAGTACGCTGCCGTTGAGTATGCTTTCGACCGAATCATAGAAGAAATCAATAAGTTGTAAGAGTTATGGCAAAGAAAGAAAATAAACCAGTCAATCCATTCTTTTCAAAGAGTGGTGGGGACATCAGTCTGGCAGAAAGTGTAATGTCAGTTGTCGCTGATAGCTCGGCACACGCAGAGCCTCTTGAAGGCACTGTG
>DEHD01000007.1 GCA_002351725.1 Prevotella sp. UBA2809 | reverse complement strand
TGCCGCGTTGCCGCACTGCCGCACGCCTTTTAACATTTGAAAATAAGTCAGAAATAAAACACAAAAAGCCTTGCATATCTCAGGAATTTTTCGTACCTTTGCATTGTCAAAATGAGAGTCACAGAGGCGGGCATTTAATGATAAAAATTGCGAGGATTAAATCTAGAAATTGCGCAAGTTAAATCTAGCAATTGCAAACATTAACAGTGACCGTAGAAGTGATAAACAGGCGACAAAGAGAGAACCATGAAATTATTAAACATCATCCATTAACATTCTTGGCGGAGCCAAGCGGCAAAGCCGAGCGAAACATTAAAATTATGGCTATTAAAGTAATTGCACAGCGACGTGAAGTAAAACTTGGTAAGAATCCTGGAAAGAAGTTCGTTATTCGTCCAGATTTGTATTCACCAATTCAGGAGAAGAAGGTATTCGCAGAGGCTGCTACCCACAGCGGAATCTCTGCAGGTGTAATCAAAGCGGCTTGGGATGCCGCAGGCGAGGTAATCCGCACATGGGCAACAGAAGGTCACTCTATCCCACTGCCAGGACTTGGAACCATGCGATTCGGAGTTCGTAGTAAGGCAGTAGAGAATCTGGAGGACGTGAAGACGGGGTTGATTACAGTGCGCCGTATCATCTTTACTCCAAACGTGGAGGTGAAGGATGAGTTGAAGAACACCTCTATTCAGATTACCTGTCTGGATGAGGATGGAAACGTGCTGAAGCGTGTGACCAGTGGTGACAGCGGTGACATCGAAGATCCTGAGAACACCCAGCCAAGCGATGGCGGTGGCAACCAGAACACCCAGCCATCAGGTGACGTACCTGGAGAAGGAGATTAAGCGATTGGGGCAAAAGCCCCAATACGCTTAATGTAAAAATGTAATAATTAAAAAATTAATACCATGACAAAGAGAGAAACCATTAAATTCATCGTACAGATGATTGCAAGTATCGCAACGGCGATTGTTACAGCCCTAGGAGCAACGAGTTGCATGAGCGCGTAGAAAAAGAAATCCCCACCGTTTCGGCGGGGATTTTGCCGAGTTGAAGAAGGAAGGTGCTATCGTATCGCCCGTCCGCTTCAAGTGGCAACCCGCCTAAACTCTAATTAATCATAAAATCCCAAGGCGCTTTAGCGGTGCTTTGGGATTTTTTTCGTATATTCGCACCCAAATCAAATCAGATAATAATGAAAAAGATTTTTATCCTTGCAGCCATCGCGCTCGCATTAACAGCTTGCGGTAACAAACAGGCTGAAGTGACAACGTCGAATAATCTATTCTCATCGCTTCTCGGCAAGAGCAATGCAGAGGTGCAGGCTCGTATCGACAGCGTGTGGACACACTTTTTCACTCCAGGCGACATCAGTAAGTATGACGCCGACGGCGAGAAATGCGTGTATTACGAAGTGGGCGACTCGATGGGTATCATCGTTGATACCAGTAGTAACGACGTTCGCACCGAAGGTATGTCATACGGAATGATGATCAGCGTGCAGCTCGACAAGCGCGAAGTGTTCGACAAACTATGGCGATGGGCCAAGACCTATATGGCTTACCCCGCAGATAGTCCTTGGGATGGTTATTTCTGTTGGCAATGCGGTCTCGACGGAAAGCAGATAGGACAGAGCAACGCCTCAGATGGTGAAATCTATTTCGTTACAGCACTCTTCCTCGCTGCCGAGAAATGGGGCGAACCAAAATATGCTGCTGATGCCAACGAGATACTTCACAAGGTGACATCGAAAGACGGCAAGGCTTCGGGCGTCTATAACCTTTACGACGACTCCACGCGTCTTGTAACATTCGTACCTAATGAGGAGGTTCATTGGTATAGCGATCCGTCATATTGTCTGCCAGCATTCCTCGACCTCTGGGCTGAGAAGGCTGATGCCAAGAACGACTTCTGGCGCGAGGCTGCCAGTAAGGCTCGTTGGCTGTTGGAGGCTTCTCAGGACTCTGTGACCGGACTCTATCCCGACTATTGTCTCTTCGACGGCAAGCCTTATCGCCGTCCTAACTTCGACTACAATACCGACCGCTATCAGTATGATGCCATCCGCTGCGCAATGAACGTCGGCATGGATTATTATCTCACAGGCCAAGCCCGTGATGCCCAGCGCACGATGATGCGCCGACTGCTACAGTTCTTCAAGAACGAGGGATTTAACGGTGGACAATTCAACCTTGATGGCACAGAGCCTACAGGCAATTATACCGAGGGTATGGCAGGAGCCAATGCCGTGGGAGCCTTTGCGCTTGCCGACAGCGACAATGAAGAAGATCGCGCCTTGGCCCGCGAATATGTGCAACGTCTTTGGGATGTACAGCCACCAACAGGCAAATGGCGATACTATGTAGGCATGGTGTATTTCCTCTCCATGCTCCACGTATCTGGTAACTTTAGTTTATGAGCCGCAGCATTCATGACGCTGGAGGTTTTGCGCCGCACTCTTTGCCTATTGTCTGACAGCACCAGCGAGTAAATCACTGGCAGGTTCATTATTTAATAGGTAATGTCATTACAAAACGTGAGCCGCCGATATAAGCGGTATCGACTTTGATATCGCCACCTATACGACGAGCTAACGAACGGGCCACTGTAAGGCCTATGCCTGTGCCATCATAGAATTCATCCAACTGCACGAATTCGTCAAAGATACGCTCTGCATCCTTGTGAGCGATGCCAATGCCTGTATCCTCGACCGAGAAGAACAAGCGCCCGGATAAACCAGTGAGCCTAAGTACCACCTTCTGCAACTGGTCAGAAGGAGGTGTATGAGGGCGCCCCTCAGCTGGAGCAGTAAACTTACGGGCATTATCGAGAACCAACGACAGAGAGCGTACAGCTGCAGCAAGATTGGTTTGAATACGCACATCCTTGACGTCGGGCGCAATCAGCAGATCAAATTCAAGATGGCTGGCTTTCTCAATCCCAGAAGCATTAATGGCCTCGGTAACTATCTGAACAGCCGTAACCTTATCATAACACTCAATCACGGTTTGACTCCTGGCTTCAGACAACTCGAGCATTTTATTTACCAGACTAGTGATACGATCGGTATTCTCGGTTATCTTGCCTTTTATTTCATGACGCATAGCCTCGTCGAGCTTGGCATCCGACATGGTGAGCACTTGTGTGAAACCAGAAAGAATGTTGAGCGGTGTACGGATTTCGTGAGAAATCTGCTGTATGAAATCACTCTTCATACGCGACAACTCCTGTGCACGCTTATTGGCAATCTCAAGTTCGTGGTAAGCCTTCTTCAAACGAACAGACGAACGATGATAGAAATAGATGAAGACACCAAAGACAAAGATGATAAGAACATATGCCAGGATATTGTAGAATCCGACTTCCTGCTCCTGGCACGAAACCAAAAGCAATGAGCTCAGCCCCAAAAGTGGAATTGTTAAAAAACGTATCTGTATCATCATCATCTCCATTTTGTCTGCAAAGATAGATAAAAAATGGCAAAAAAGATACATTAATCAAAAAAAATTTGTAACTTTGCACAATGAATATGATACAAACAGATTCTACATATTGGTATGGAGTGACGGCAGCAGCTTATATAGTTACCTGCTGGGTATTTTCGGTAGTGAGAGGCGTACACAACTGTGGTACGCCAAAGGAGCGAAGAGCCTATATCTGGCCCGACCGCAAAATGCAGGTAATGATTTATCTTTGTGGCACCGTTCTGTTGCCATACGTATTGAATCCGCAGAATGAGGCAGCGTGGATCCTGATGAAATCATACTTCCCCTGTACTTATTATTTCTACTGCGGAGCGTTGATTTTCTGCTTCTTCGGTACGGTAAAGCAATGGGAAGTGTGGAAGAAAGCCAATTTTATTTTGGCCATTATCACATTCTTAGCCATGGCGCCGCTTGTGGCAAATGCATGGTGGCCATCAGGGCTGCTTAGTGAGCAGTTCCTAAAGGTGTGGAACATAGTAGTGACTGTGGTAAGTATCTGCATGATAGGTTATTCGGGTGTTGCTATGTGGCAGGTTCTCCAATGGATCAAAAAAGCCCGAGAGTTGAATTATTCGAACCCGGATGACTTTCCTACCGAATATGCACACCGCATGTGGTTGTCGCCCCTCATACTCACCCCATTCCTTTGGCCTGCCTTCATCACCAACTCGCAAACAGTAATGGCTTATATGTGTATTCCTTTGGCCATATTCAATATTGCCTTACTTCTGAACGTGATGCCAGTGTGGCGCCGTGCAGCCATTCTTACGGATATTGACGAAGATGAAGAGGCAGAAAGCTTTGAGGACGACGAGCTGGCCGAGGAGCGCAGCAATAGAATAGCTGCGGAAATAGAGCAGTTTGTAAATACAGAGGCTGCCTATCTCGACTCGCATCTTAAACTGGAACAAGTGGTAGAACGCTGTAACTTTAGTCGCAGATATGTTTCAAAGGTATTTATCGATCGTTTCGGCGGATTCTCCGACTATGTTAATGGCTTGCGCCTAAACTATTTCGAGCGATACAAACAGCAACACCCGAACTCTACCGACGAAAGTGCTGCAGAGGCCAGCGGCTTTGCCTCATATAAATCGTATCTTAAAGCAAAAGAGCGATTACCACAAAAGTAAATATGGATCGCAGTCAAGAAATAATTCGTACCAGTTGGATAGGCATTGCCGCCAACGTGCTGTTGGCTGGCTTTAAGGCCGCAGTAGGTATTCTGGCCAGTAGCGTGGCTATCGTGATGGATGCCGTAAACAATCTAAGCGATGCGCTGTCGAGTGTCATCACCATAGTAGGAACAAAACTCTCGCAGCGCCCTGCCGACAGGAAACATCCATTCGGTTTTGGACGCATCGAGTATTTCAGTGCCATCATCATCGCCGTCATTGTGCTGTCGGCAGGTATCACCTCGCTCATCGAGTCGGTGAAGAAAATCTTCGACCCCACGGAGCCGGAATACACCACAACTACACTGGTAGTTATCGTGGTGGCTATTGTAGTAAAGCTCATCCTCGGCCAATATGTCAAGAAGAAGGGCGAGCAACTAAAGAGCGATGCCCTGATCGCCTCGGGCTCTGATGCGTTGTTCGATGCCGTCATCACGCTGGCAACACTTATCTCGGCAGGTGTTATGCTGCTGTGGGGTGTGTCGCTGGATGGAATTCTGGGAGCTTTGATTTCCATCGTCATCATCAAGGCTGGTATCGAGATGCTTGCTTCGCCTATCAACGAACTGTTGGGCACGAGTATCTCGGAAGAATTCGCCAAGCAGATTCAGAAGGAGGTCTCAGACTTCGAGGGCGTTCATGGCGTGTTCGACCTGATACTGCATAACTACGGCCCCGACGTGAAGATTGGTTCGCTGCACATCAACGTCAATGATACGATGTCGGCACATGATATTCACGGGCTGACACGCCGCATCTCCACTGCGATGTACGAACGTCACGGCATCATTATGACAGTCGGTGTTTATGCTGTGGCTACAGGCGAGAACCGCCGTGCTGAATTGCAATCGAAGGTAATGCAAGCCCTCGCCGCCCACAAGGATATTGTTCAGGTACATGGTTTCTACTATTCGGAGAAAAACAAGTATCTTTCTGTCGATGTCGTTCCTGATATCTCCGTACACGACGAGGCTGCCTTTGTCAGTCATCTCACCGCAGAGCTACAGCCGTTTGTGCCTGACCAGCGGGTTGTCGTCGTAGTGGATCATAATTATACAGAATAACAGATATATGAGAAGACTTTTTATTTCCCTTGTTGTAATGGTCACAATGCAGAGTGCCTTTGCTGCCGACAGACTATCGGCACTGCCCTGTCCTATCCTTGGTGGCGAGTTGAGCAACTCAGCCGCAACATCTGTGGCTGACATCGACGAGGTGATGCCACGGATGAAGGCGTTAGGACTGAACACGGTGCTTGTTCCTGCTTACTGGGAACTGATGGAACCTGTTGAGGGAAAATTCAACTTTACACTCATCGACCGCACCATCGAGGTAGCGCAACGCGAGCAGCTGCACGTTATATTCCTTTGGTTTGGTGTGTGGAAGAATTCTATGTCGTGCTATACGCCAACATGGTTCAAACAGGATACAAAGCGATTCCCACGAGCAATGACTGCCGAGGGGAAGCAGATGGAGATAGCATCGTGCTTCAGCGACAATGTGCTGCAGGCCGACTTAAAAGCCTTCTCGGCGCTAATGCGGCATATCCGTGAGAAAGACCCGCAGCGCGAGGTGGTCATTATGATGCAGATAGAAAACGAGATCGGAATGTTGGAGTCGGCACGCGACCATTCGCCATTGGCAGAGAAGGCTTATAAAAAGGAACGTTGGGCGGAACGATACGGCACGGATGAATATGCCGACGAGAAGTTTATGGCACTTAGCTATGCTCGCTATGTGGAGCATCTGGCCAAGGCGGCTCGAGAAATACATGACATGCCGCTCTATGTGAATGCCGCAATGAACAGCCGTGGGCGACGTCCTGGCGAATATCCATCGGCTGGGCCATTGGCACATCTCATCGACTTCTGGCACGAGGGAGCACCGAGTGTCGACCTACTAGCCCCTGACATCTATGATACAGGTTTTAAGTCATGGTGTGCACAATATGCAATGCCATTGCGTCCACAGGATGGAGGAACGGTAAAGAATCGTCTATTCATCCCCGAGAGCCGTTGCTGCGAGAATAGCGGCGTGCGTGCCCTCTATGCCTTCGGAGAACATCAAGCTTTGGGATTCTCGCCATTCGCCATCGACCAAGCCAACGATAAAGAAACGGAATCGGTAACAAAAGCCTACAGGCTACTGCGTCAGGTATTCAATATAAAACGTTCGTTGAAGACTTGGGGACTTCTCTTCGACCAAGAGGATCATAATCGAATTCTCGATGATGGTGGTGTTATGATGACCTGCCGCCACTATTTTACTCTGCCTTGGGATCCCCGTGCCACTGATGGCAGCACATGGCCCGAGGGTGGAGCTATACTCATCCGTCTTGGAAAATACGATTATTTGTTGGCAGGCAGCGGTGTGGTTATTGACTTCAAGACCCCGACAGAGAAACAACAAGAGCAGCAAAAGACTTTAGGCGAGGATGGTTTCGCCGAAGCTGGCGGAGGTGCTACTCAACAGACAAAAAAGCTTTTTAGCGGAAAACGTCTTGGCCTACTATCCGTAGATGAAGTAGAGATCGCTGGTGACGGTAACATGCAGTATCTCCGCCGCCACAACGGCGACCAAACCCACCAAGGCCGTCATGCCCGCATCGGCGTCGGCGAATGGAAAATCTTACACATCCGTCTATACGAATATTAAGGAATTCGCTTTTCACAGAAAAGAACATAATTTAAGAATCAAGACAAGATAATTATGAAAAATTACTCCTGATGTTGTGGCACGTTCAACCCGTACGATCCACCCTGAAACACCTACCCTATTGGAACAAACTGGGCCAGGAAATGCGGAAAGAGTTGGCAAAATAGTTTTGCATGAAAGTATAAAAAAAAGAAATCCCCACCGATTCGGCGGGGATTATTTTTATGGCATCGTGGCTGTTAAGAAAGTGGCGTTACCAAAGATGTATAGGATGTTCTCACTGGCTGGGACGAGGATTGTCTCTCCCTGACGGATGTCGATGCCGTTGATGTTGGCCTGACCCCATAGGCATACTACAATAACAAACGAGTCGCAGTGGAAATCTACCTGCTGGGCAACCTGCACTACAATACGATGCACAACAAAGTGCGGGCAGTTGATGAGCTGCGAAATGGGCTTCGTACTGTCGTATGACGTGCGATAAGCTGGCCATACCTGATAGTCGATGGCATCTTTGGCCTGATCAATATGCAGTTCGCGAGGGATACCATGCTCGTCTTTGCGCCCGAAGTCGTAGACGCGATAGGTGATATCGCTGGTCTGCTGTATCTCAGCAAGGAAGTTGCCTGCACCTATAGCGTGCAGTCGGCCTGCGGGCAGGAAATAGAGGTCGCCCTCATGCGCCTCGTGGGTGGCAATGACATCCTGCATGGGTGAGCGCCCGTTTTGGGGCTCGGCAGTAGCCAGCTGCTCGTATTCATCAGGGGTGATACTCTTAGAGAGTCCTGCATATATTTTTGAACCTACATCGCTCTTGATGATATACCACATCTCTGTTTTGCCTTGACAGCCATGACGCTGCATAGCCAGTTTGTCGTCAGGATGTACCTGAACACTGAGGTCCTGGCGTGAATCGATGAATTTTACCAAGAGCGGGAACTGATTGCCGTACTTCTTGTAGACCTTTTGACCCACGAGCAGGCCTTTGTATTTGTCAATCAGTTCGACAAGTGTCAGACCTTCGTCTACATCGTCAATAAGTCCACGGTTGATAGCCACGCTTTCATGACCGGGCACACCGCTTATTTCCCAACTCTCGCCCACATTGGGCTGAGCATTAAAGATGCCTTTGAATGGTGCAATCTGATAGCCACCCCAGATGGTGGTCTTAAGATACGGTTGGAATTTATAGGGTTTCATTTTTTATTATATTGAACATTGAACATTGATAATTATAACAGCTGCTTTAAAAGCCAACTCTCCCACTCGTCCCACTGTTCCTGGAACCAGAAGTGCCATGTGGCCTGATAAGGCGAAATCTCTTTAGGGCCAGTCACGGTGTTATAGGTTGCCCATGCTGTGGTAGGAGGTACTACGTCGTCGCAATAGCCAAAAGAGAACCAGCCTTGCTGACTGTTGGTAATCAGGCGTGCGAAATTCACACCATCGTAATAGCGCGACACCTCGATCTGCTTATCCTGACCCTTGCCCTTATTCCAGTAGAAATAATGGGGCCATCCGCAGGCAATGCCACGCAGTGAGTTTGTATGGTCGCAAAGAGCTGCGTGAACTGGAGCATAGCAAGTGAAACGCTTGTCAAGTCCCGCTGTAGCCAGTGTCAGGAATCCTCCCTGACTCGAGCCCGTAACACCTGCATTCTTTCCGTTCCACGGGGTGTACTGCTCTATATAGTCCATTGCACGGATACAGCCCATGATTACATGATGATAGTAGTGTTTCTCGCGCGAATCCATATTAAACTCCCAATAGCCTCTCAGCGCACCATTGTGCAGATTGTCATAAACACCCTGCTCCATCGTTACGGGTATACCGTGAATACCTATTTCGAGTGTGATAACACCCTGCGATGCTGTGTACACGTCACCTCCATAGGGGCGCACACCTGCACCTGGCACTCTAAGTAGTGCGGGATATCGGCCTTCCTTCGCGGGCACGCATAAAATACCATATGTACGCGAGCCCCACTGCTCGTTCTGGAAACTTACCTCATACACATTCACATCTTTTGTGCAACGCTCGGGCAACAGGCGCTTTGTTGGGTCGAGATCTGTCTTGCGGGCCTCGGCTATCGACTGCTGCCAGAAGTTGGCAAAGTCGGCAGGCATGACGGTTGAGGGTTGCAACTTCTCAGGCGAGAAGGCTGCTGCACAGGCTCCGCGATAATCCTTGCCATCTACGTGTGCCGTTACATCAACGCGATAGAATCCTGGCGAAGTCATTTTTCCTGTAAGCTTAAGCGTGCCGTCTTTCAGGTGGGCGGTCTTCTTGGTGCCCTGATACATCTCAGGACCAGCTGCATAGTCAATAGCAACATCGCTGATAAGTGTGCCAGAGCGGCGTACTTCGACCACGAATCTGGCCGTCTCGCCTACACGATAATTCCAGTCCTGGTGATCGGGCTCAACGGTTACAACAATATTGTTGCCCCTGATTTGCGCCCCAATAGGCAAAATGACCAGAAAGGCCAATAAAAGGGAATAAAGTTTTTTCATTTTTCACAATTGTTTTATTTTCCGCTGCAAAGATAGTACTTTTTTACGGAATAGCCTTATACTTTCTTATCAAAGTTTGCTACTATATTTATTTAACATAGAACAAAAATTATCAATTTTAAGAAAAGTGTCAGTATTGGTTAAAATTGAGTTGCGCCATTTCAGTAAACTGTTTTACTTTTGCAAGCGAATTCTACACGATATAACTCTATTTCCTAATTATAAAACTTAAGTATGAATCAAAACTTTAGAAAAACAGCGCTACTGATGGGTGCCATGGCTCTCTTGGGACTTGGACACTCCACAAACGCTTATGCCGCTGGAGCTCCACAGGAGATTCAGCAGGCTGCGAAGAAGATTACAGGTACTGTAGTCGACGCTTCAGGCCCCGTCATCGGAGCCAGTGTTGTGGTAAAGGGCACGTCAAACGGTGTTGCTACCGATTTCGACGGAAACTTTACTCTGAACGCAAATCCAGGTCAGACCCTGGTGATTTCTTACATCGGTTACCTTAACAAAGAGGTAAAGATTAGTGCTAACCAGACTAATTACAAAATTACCATCGAAGAGGACAAGCAGATGCTTGATGAGGTGGTAGTAGTAGGTTATGGTACTATGAAGAAGAGCGACCTGTCAGGTTCATCGTCATCTATCGGTGAGCAGGCCCTGAAGGGATCGGTTATCACATCGCTCGACCAGAGCCTGCAGGGACACGCTACTGGTGTTACAGCTGTAACAACATCAGGTGCTCCTGGTTCATCTTCATCAATCCGTGTACGTGGTATCGGCTCTATCAATGCTAATCAGGAGCCTCTCTACGTAATCGATGGTGTGATCGTTCAGAGCGGCGGTCAGTCGGGTGCCGACTATGGTTTGGCCGACCGTCTGGGTAATGGTAAGGTTTCTACCATCTCTCCACTGTCAACACTCAACCCATCGGATATCGTATCAATGGAAATCTTGAAGGACGCATCTGCTACCGCTATCTATGGTGCCCAGGGTGCCAACGGTGTTGTGCTTATCACCACCAAGCGCGGTAAGAGCGGCGAGGCTAAGTTCAACTACGACGGTATGTTTGCTGTTAACCGTCAGATGAAGCGCCTCGACATGATGAACCTTCGCGAATATGCTGAATATTATCAGGACTTTGTAAACGATGGTTGGATTGTAAAGAGCCAGGCTAACCAGACTTACTCTGACCCAACTATTCTGGGTAAGGGTACCAACTGGCAGGATGCAATTTTCCAGACTGCTCTGCAGCACCAGCACCAGCTGTCGGCTCAGGGTGGTACCGATAAGATTCAGTACTATGTATCAGGTAACTTCATGAATCAGGAGGGTACCATCATCGGTTCTAACTTCAAGCGTTACTCAGTTCGCGCCAACCTCGACGCACAGCTGAAGCCCTGGTTGAAGTTGGGTATGTCGACCACATTCTCAACCACCAACGATGACCTGAAGAAGGCTGACGGTACTGAGGGTATCATCACTTACTCTCTGACCACACTGCCTGATATCCCCATCTACGACGTATTTGGCAACTACTATGCTGAGGTACGTGAGGGATATACCAACCCTAACCCTGTGGCTCTAGCCAACATGAACCAGTACACACTGGAGCGCCGCAAGCTTACAGGTAACATCTTTGCCGAGATCAGCTTCCTAAAGAATCTGGTATGGCACGCTGAGCTAGGTTATGATATCTCTGGTTCGAACGCTGAGACATGGGAGCCTTCAGTTGACCTGGGTGGATGGCAGAAGCCTGCTAACCAGGACCACTGGCAGAGCAACACCAACAAGTTCTGGCAGCTTAAGAACTACCTGACCTATACTGGTAACTTCAACAAGCACCATTTCACCGCTATGCTCGGTCAGGAGTGCTGGGAGTCTACATGGAAGTATCAGGGTATCACAGGTCAGAACCTGCCTCGTAACGACGTGCGCAACCCATCGCTGGCTGAGAAGACTGACCGCGACTTCAGTTCAGGTTTCGGTAGTGCATCTATGGCATCGTTCTTCACTCGTGAAACATATAACTACGACGATCGCTACTACGCAACATACACATTCCGTTACGACGGATCATCAAACTTCGGTCCTAACAACCGTTGGGCCGGATTCCACTCATTCGCTGCCAGCTGGCGTTTCACCAACGAGCAGTTTATGAAGAACATCAAGTGGCTGAGCAACGGTAAGATCCGTGCCGGTTGGGGACAGACTGGTAACGCCAATATCGGTGGTTACAAGTGGGGTGTTGCCCTGGGCGTTATGCCATCAGCACTCGGACAGTCATATCGTCCTACTGGTCTGCCTAACGAGTCAATCCAGTGGGAGACACAGGAGCAGATCGACTTGGGTCTCGACATCGGTTTCTTCAACAACCGCTTGAACCTGACCATCGACTGGTATAAGAAGGAGTCGAAGGACATGCTGATGAAGATGCAGTTGCCATCATACCTGGGTACACAGGGTAACGGTTCTTCAGCTCTCTCTGCACCTTACGGAAACTACGGTACAATGCGCAACACCGGTCTTGAGATCGAGTTGAAGGCTACTCCAGTTATTGCAAAGAACTTTAGCTGGGATACCGACCTGCAGTTCTCGTTCAACAAGAATAAGCTGGTTGCCCTGCAGGGTACCACATCTGCCGCTATCATCGGTTACGGTCAGTGGAGCGACGTTGTAGCCGTTTCTTCAGTAGGCCGCCCAATGTACGACTTCTACGGCTATGAGGTGGAAGGTGTATATAAGGACTTCGACGATATCCTAAACTCACCTGTTAATACTCTGTATTCTCAGTCATGCATCGACAACGGTGATGGCACATTCAGCCACGTTACCGATCCTACTAAGTATAGCAAGAGCAATACAGTTTGGCCTGGTGACCTGAAGTTCAAGGACGTGAACAACGATGGCAAGATCGACGAGAACGATAAGACAAATATCGGTTCGCCACTGCCTAAGTTCACCTTTGGTTTCACTAATACATTCAACTTCATGAACTTCGACCTGAGTATCTTCATCAACGGTTCTGTAGGCAATAAGGTAATGAACTACACCTCAATACCTCTGACCTCGATGACAAGTACCTGGAACAACCAGATTCAGGAGAAGATTGCCGACCGCGCACAGCTGGCTGCCATCGACGCAAACAAGGTATATGAGGACGGCAGTGCATGGTATAATGACATCACAAATGTATATGTTACCAATCCAAATACCCAGACTCCACGTGTGGCTATCGGTAACACCTACAACCAGAACATCTCAAGCCGCTATATCGAGGATGGCAGCTATGTTCGACTGAAGAACATCTCTCTGGGTTACACATTCCCAAAGAACATCGTAAAGAGGCTCTATCTTGATAACCTGCGCTTGTACTGCAACCTGCAGAACGTGCTGACCATCACTGGTTACGACGGCTACGATCCTGAAATCGGTGCCTCTACCACAGATGCTAACGGTTATGTATTTGGTCTTGATAACGGACGTTATCCTTCACCATTCACATGTACATTCGGTGTAAACTTATCATTCTAATAATAGGAGGACAATCATTATGAAAAGTAATAAAATCAAAATATTCCTGGCAGCCTCTGTGATGGGACTGGGACTGACTTCGTGTGAGGACTTCCTGGATCGTCCTACAGAAGACAGTTATGTAGCTGGCGGTTACTACAAGACCGATGCAGAGTGCATCGCTGCCGTTGACTATCTTTACAACTCGCCTTGGTATGATTTCCAGCGTGGATTCTTCAAGGTTGGTGAGGTTCTTTCGGGTAACTACTACTGGGGATCAAGCCCATACCTGAACTTCTCGCTCAACTCTAACGATGAGGACCTGCGCAACATGTCGTACTCACTCTGGGCTGTAAACGGTCACTCAAACGTTGTACGCAAGTATATCGAGGGCGGTGGCGCCTCTCAGGCTGTTAAGAACCAGACCATGGGTGAGTGTCTGCTCTGGAAGGCTATGGCCTACTTCTATCTGGTACGTACATTCGGTGATGTGCCCATCGTACACGACAATGTTACTATGATCGAGTCTGGTACATATAATGAGCAGCCAAAGGTTCAGAAGGCCGACGTTTACGAGTATATCGTGATGACTCTTGAGAAGGCTATCGAACTGTTGCCTGAGCAGTGCACCGAGGGTCGCCTGGATAAGTATTGCGCTAAGGGCCTGCTGGCTAAGGTTTACCTGACAAAGGCTGGTGTCAGCGGACAGCTGAACAACAGCGATCTGCAGATGGCAGCCACATTGGCCAAGGACGTTATCGACAACTCTGGTCGTTCACTCGAGAAAAACTATGCCGATATTTTCAAACTCGAGGGTAACAAGTCGCCCGAGAACATGATCGCTTGGCGCTGGGTGGTTAGCAGCCAGTGGACATCGCAGAACACATTCCAGTCTGACCTTGGTATGACCGGTATGGATGAATACGGTGATGTATGGGGTGAGTGGGGTGGCCCATCAGTAGACCTGCAGGATGCATTCGGTTTCAATGTGCTCGATGATCCCGCTACACGTCCTGACGTAGACACACGCCGTAAGGCTACAATGATGACAGTAGGTGATGTTATTCCTTACCTCTGGCGTGATAAGGGTGGTTTCGACTACATGCGCTTTGAGTATGACAAGGATTACAATTCTGCTGCATGGGGTGAGCACCGTTCACCAACCGGTTGCAACGTAGTTAAGCACCTGTATGGTAACAATGCCGACCACGTAACAGTACTTGGAACCTCAGCAGCTCGTATGGCTAGCTCACTCTGCACTCCAATCCTGCGTCTTGCCGACGTATACCTGGTATTTGCCGAGGCTAAGGTTCTGCAGGGACAGGGTACCGATGCTGATGCTCTGAAGGCTTTTAACGCCGTTCATCAGCGTGCTATTCCTAACGCTCTTGCTGCAACATCGCTCACATTCGACGACATCTGGAAGGAGCGCCGCCTGGAGCTGGCTTGCGAGGGTGACCGCTGGTACGACTTTGTTCGTCTGGCTTACTATAACCCAGATCGTGCTATCAACGAGCTGAAGTCTCAGCGTCGTAACCAGTACTGGAATCTGAACTTGACATTCAAGAACTACTTCCAGACCGGTCAGTGGCTGCTTGAGAACAAGGACGACGACGGTAATGCACAGAGCACTACATACGATGACCAGACTGCTGCTCCAAACGTAACAGTTAACAGCTTCACCATTCCATTCCCAATGGAGGACCTCACATTCAACCCACTGCTGAAGGAGGATGCAATCCATGTGGATGTACGTGAGACATACCAGTATTAATTGGTAATTGAAAATTAATAATTGATAATTGATAATTATATGAAAAGAATATTCAAGAGTCTCTTCTTGTTTTCGGCAGTAGTTCTCACTGCATCTGTGTTCACAGGCTGTAAGGACGAGCCCGACAAGTACGAGATAAGCGGCGGAACTCCAACTATCCGCTATATACGTCCAGTAAATGTAGAGAGTGCCGACTCACTGCTGACCGGTGCCTATATGGACAACAATATTTGTATCGTGGGTGAGAACCTGCGTAGTATCACCAAGATGCTGTTCAACGACCAAGAGGCCAAGCTGGTTCCTAGCTTGATTACCAACAATACCCTGATTGTGACTGTTCCTGGTCAGATTCCTGGTGAGGTGTTCAACAAGATCTTTATGATCAACAACTCTAATGACACAACAACCTACGACTTCAAGGTGCTGGTACCTGGTCCGACAATCAACAACATGAGCAACGAATGGGCAAAGGGTGGCGAACAGGCAACCATCTATGGCAATTACTTCGTAGACGATCCTAACACTCCACTCAAGCTCACTATCAATGGCTACACAATGCCTATCGAGGAGTTTGACATCAGTCATATCACCTTCACTGTACCTGCTGGTCTGACAGAAGGTCCGATTGAGGTATCTACCGTGTATGGTAAGAAGAAGGCTAAGTTCAACTACCATGACACTACTGGTATGCTGTTCAACGACTTCGGTACATACGATGCCGGTGAAAAATCTACAGGTCTGACCAACCACGGTTGGCACGCCCAGAAGATTGTAAGCGACGAGAACTCACTCGATGGTAGCTACCTGCAGCTTGGTGATGTTGACATCGAAGATGGCACATGGGCCGATAGCGATTTATCATTCGAGTACTGGCCTGGCGATTGGGACGGAACATTCACTGGTGTTAACTCACGTCTGTCAGACTTGGTAAGCTTTGCCGACTTTGCCAACATGGCTCTGAAGTTTGAGGTTAACATCCCATCGAGCAATCCTTGGACCAACCTCTCTATGCAGTGCATCTTCTCAGGTGATGCACAGGTAACACTGCCTACAGCCAACAACACCTTCTTCAACGGTACCGACTACCCACGCGGTCTGTGGACACCATGGAGCAAGACTGGTTCATATGATACTGGTGGCAAGTGGACTACAGTAACCCTACCTCTGTCTACATTTAAGTATAAGAACGACGGTACACCTGCCGGCACTCCTCTTACAGCAGATTGCTTCACAGGTCTCACCCTGTTTATCTGGAGCGGTGTTACAAGTGGCACTACCTGTCATCCTATCATCCGTATCGACAACATCCGTGCGGTAGCATACTAATTTAGAGTTCACAATTAAGAATTTAGAGTAATATGAAAATATATCGTAAAATATCAGTATTAGCCATGGCTGCACTGGTGCTCGCTTCTGGTCTTACTAGTTGCGGTGAGGACAACCTCGATACCAACCAGTACAACAAGAGCGGTGTGAACATTCTGGCTTTCGGTCCGATGCCTATCACCCGTGGAGCAACCATGCGTGTTACAGGTACTAAGCTGAACAATGTGAAGGAGGTTCTCTTCCCCGAGGGTAACCAGAAGCTCACTCCAGCTACTACCTATATTAAGGGCGACTTCTCGCTCCAGGGTTCTGAAGAGATGACTGTTACTATCCCCGATCAGTGTGTACCAGGCAAGCTCCGCCTGCTGACACAGAGCGGCGATACCGTAGAATCTGCATCTTTCATCACCTTTGCCGAGGACATCAAAGTTTCGTCTATCTCTCCAAATCCTGTTCACCCAGGCGACATCGTTACCATCAAGGGTGAGTATGTATGGAACATAGGTCAGGTGGTATTCTTCGACCACGTAGTGGTTAACGCCGAGGACTTCATGCTGAATACTCGTAACGAGATTCAGGTGCAGGTTCCTAAGGAGGCCAAGACTGGTGACGTAGCATATAACGACGGTTCTGATGGTGCTGAGAATACTGTAATCGAGAGTCTCACTGTTGACGCTCCTAAGGCTACTGGTATTTCTAACGCTAAGCCTGAGTTCGGCGACGAGATCACCATCACTGGTGAGAACCTCGACCTCGTAGCTACTATCGATTTCCCATCAGTACCTGGTGTTGAGTTTACTGCTGCCGAAGACGGTAAGTCTATCAAGGTTAAGGTACCCGCTAACACCGTTTCAGGTAGCATCGTGATGACTTCTGCAGCAGGTATCACCACATCGGTTGATATCACTGTTCCTCTGGCAACTGTAAGCAGCACAGACCCAGTTAAGGACGTTAAGGCCGGACAGACCATCACCATCAAGGGTGACAAGTTGGATCGCATTGTTGAGATTCTGCTTCCTGCTATCGACGAGCCTCTGGTTAAGGGCGATTTCGCTCAGAGTGCAACACAGATTAGCTTCGAAGTTCCAGAAGGCATGGGCGACGGTAAGGTCATCCTGATTCAGCACGAGAACTACAGCGTAGAGTCTGACAAGATCTCTATGTACAGCGAGGCTCCTGAGTATTCAATCTGGGCTGGTAGCTTCACTATCGGCAACTGGGATGGAGGTATGCAGGAACTGGCTTGGGGCGGCTTCGACTGGTCGACCGTTAAGCCTGGTCAGGTACTCACCGTTTACCTGAAACCTGATATGTCAGCCGGTTGGTCACAGATTCGTATTGGTAACGGTTCTTGGCAGGCACTGCCTGGCACAGCAGATGTTAATGATCTGACAGCCGAGGACACCAAGTTCTCTGTAACTCTTACTCAGGCTATGATCGACGAGATGGTAGCTAATGGCGGTCTAGTTATCTGCGGTGCATACTTCACAGTTACCAAGGTCACTCTCTCTATCCTTGAGACAACCATCTGGAGTGGTAACACAGCACTTGGTAACTGGACTGGTAACGTAGGCGACCTCTCTTGGGGTGGTTACGACTGGAGTCAGGTTGCTGTAGGCACAACTCTGAAGCTCTACTACGAGGTAGATCCATCAGTTGGCTACATCAACATCCGCTTCGGTAACGGTTCATGGGTTGCTCTGCCTTCTACAGCAGGTTGGGGTAACGATGGTAACGCATCGCCCGATCCATCGGAAACAAGCATCAAGACCGTACTCACTGCCGACGACCTGGATCAGCTGAACAATGCTGGCGGTCTGGTAGTCTGCGGTGCTGGTATCGTATGCAAGAAGATTGTTCTTCAGTAAAACGTTATTAATTTATGGGCGCCCGTCTCTATTGGCGGGCGCTCTTATATTTATAAAATATGAGAAAAACTATTATGCTACTTACCCTCATTTCATCCTTCGTGCTATTAAGTTGCGGAGGCGGAGTCGATGAACCCGATACGCCCAAACCTTCTGTTACTATCACACTTAGATCACAGAGCATCGGCGAGGGAGCTGAAGTAGAGGCAACTAATACTACTGTATTAACATTGAATTATAACACTACTGTTAAGGTTACTGGCACGGGTATTACACTCAATGGAACCAGCGTCACAGCCAAGAGCAATTCGACTACTGCAATGTCGGTAGACATTCCATTGGCATTAGAGGAAGGCAATGACTACGTGGTAAAAGTGGCTAAAAACGCCATCGTGGCAACTGCCGACCCAACGGTTTCTGCACCTGAATTCACACTCAACTTCAAAACAAAGGCCAAACCAGCAGCTGCGATAGCCACAACACCTGTAGTAGCTACCACAGATGCAGCCAAGAAACTGTACAGCTACTTCTATGAGCAATATGGCAAGAAGGTTATCTCGAGCGTTATGGCTAATGTGGCATGGAACAATGAGTATGCCGAGAAGGTGAACACACTTACAGGTAAGTATCCAGCAATGAACTGTTACGACTTTATCCACATACAGGTGCCTGATGGCAATGGTTGGATTGACTATTCTAATACAAAGCCCGTAACCGACTGGGCTAATGCAGGTGGAATAGTTCAGCTGATGTGGCACTTTAACGTACCGAAAAGTGAAACCACCACTGTAGGAAAAGATGGCAGTGGCGTAACATGTTCTCCAAGCGAAACCTCTTTCAAGGCTTCGAACGCATTGATAGACGGCACATGGGAGAATAAATACTTCTACGCTCAGATGGACCGCGTAATAGCAGTTATACTCAAACTACAAGAAGCTGGCATCGCAGCCACATGGCGACCTTTCCACGAGGCAGCTGGTAACTCTACAGCTAAGAATCAAGCCGATTGGACTAAAGCATGGTTCTGGTGGGGATACGAAGGAGCCGACACGTTCAAGAAGCTTTGGGTAGCCATGTTCGACTACTTCAAACAGAAGGGCGTGAACAACCTCATATGGATTTGGACTACACAGAACTATAACGGCAATGCCGACGGTTATTATCAGGATACCGACTGGTATCCCGGCGATGCCTATTGCGACATGATAGCACGCGACCTCTATGGCTATACAGCTGCCCAGAATGCTCAGGAATTCACGGAGATACAGACCACTTATCCAAACAAGATGGTGGTTCTAGGCGAATGTGGTTGGGACGGCAGTGACAAGACAGGCAAGCCGCAGGGCGACATCGTAGAGTGCTGGAACGCAGGCGCCAAGTGGGGACATTTCATGGTTTGGTACGATGGCAATGCAGGAAACACATCGAACACCATGGTGAGCGACGATTGGTGGAAGTCGGCGTTGAAAAAAGAGAATACCGGCATTGTGGTAAACCGCAGCCTTGTAAAATACTAATAACAGATAAAGGTGATGGTCTGACACTCAGACTATCACCTTTGTCTTCAGATATTTCTCACGGAATTCCGTGGGACTGCATCCTTTGCGCTTGCGGAACAAACGGTTGAAGTTACTGAGGGTGTTGAAGCCAGTTGCCCAGCAAATTTCGCTGACGCTGTCGCTGGTGTCCACCAACAGGCGAGCGGCATGGCCCAAACGAATGTCAACAATATACTCCGAGATATTCTTTGCCGTACGCTGCTTGAAGTATCGGCTGAAGGCTGTAGGCGTCATGCCCACAAGGTCGGCCAGTTGCTCTAAGCTCAGATCGTCCTTGTAGTGTTCGTCGATATAGTTCTTCACCTTCAAAATGCGCTTCGACTCACTAACAACCTCAACCTTGGCAAACGACGAGGAAGCCAGTTCGCGGGCATCGTCGAACTTCGATAATTCATAGAGTATAGAGAAGAACTCCTGCACAGCTATGAATCCTTCCTCAATAGAAGAAAGGCGGGCAAGACGGTGGTAAACCTGCATGATTGCCTCAGGAGAAAAGGCCAGTCCACGCTGTGCCCTGATGAGCATATCATAGATAGATTTATATGAGCTGAACCTGAATGACGATGTATCAAGATCGAAATTAAGTCGAAACTGCACCGTCACCTCATGAATGTCCTCACTTTTGCATTCGTACTGCTCCCACACATGCTCCAAATCCGGACTTGTTATAAGCACTAAGTCCAGATTGTCTATCACCTCACTTGAATCGCCAACAACACGCCGAGCCCCTGCAGCATTGGCTACAAAGTTCAGTTCCAATACATCATGTATATGTATGGGGTAGTCAAACTCCTTTTTATGGCGGTCAGCCACATACATGAAGTCATTCTCATTCAATGGAGTAATCTCGCGTAATACTGTAGAAGCCATTATTAGTAATTTTCTTGCAAAAATACAAAAAAATACCAAAAGTTATTTGATTTAGATGGAAATCTTTATAAAAAACTGCATAAGAATAGAAAAAAGCCGCAAAATGCGGCTTTTACTGATGACTATGATGTTTCTCGGCGAGGTACATGCCGGTAAGAATGAAGGCGGTGCCGAGGACGAAATAGAGGGTGATTTGTTCGCTGAGTATGGCCCAAGCGAAGATGACTGTGACTACGGGATTGAAATAGACGTAGTTGGTGCAAATGAGGGCTCCAAGCTTCTTGAGAACCCAATTCCATGCGAGATAGCATCCCATGGAGGCGATGCATCCAAGGAACAGGAGATTGGCCAACAACTTGGGCTGGCTGAGGACGATATCGACACCAAGGCCAGGATAGACCATGAAATAGGGAATCATTGACACAAGACCGTAGAAGAACACCTTGCGGGTGATGAAAAGGGTGTTATAACGCTTGGTGGCGGGAATCATAAGCAGACTGTAAACGGCCCAACAAAGGCAGGCCATGAAGGCCAAAGCATCGCCAAGGGGCGAGAGATGGAGCCCAAATCGGCCGTTCATAACAACCACCACAACGCCTGCTGCGGCCATAACGGTGCCAAGGGTCTGAACGCGATTGAGGCGCTGCGACTTATAGACGGCGCCAATAAGGGCGGAGGCAAAAAGCGGGCACAGGCTTACGATGATGGAGGTGTTGGTAGTGGTGGTGTAGTTCATGGCGCTATTCTCAGTGAGAAAATAGAGCGAACCGCCAACAACACCAAGGGCCATCATGAGCAGTTCGTGGCGCCAAGAGGCGGCAAACAAACGGCCGCGCTTATAGATGGAATAGACCAATAGCAGCACGTAGGCAATGATGAAACGGAGCACAAAAATCTGTGCAGCGGTCATGCCGCCAAGGAGCAGCAGCTTGGTAAAAATGAAAGTAGAGCCCCAGATGGATGCCACCAGGAGCGCTACTATATGATAAAGGAAGCGATAACTATTCATTTAACAATTAAATGCAGTATTTTTACTATTGCGGGACTATCTCACGATAGTTTCCACTCAAGTGCATAAAGGCAAAGAGGCGCAGCAGCCCATCGTAGTAGGCATCGAAATAGCCATCCTCGAAGGGTTCGTGCTTGGCATTCCACAGAGCATCAACAAAATCCTTCTTCTTAGCGTGGTCGCAAAGGATTGATGCTGCGGCAACAGTGCTTACCAGACCGATGCTGTGGCGAAGCTTGCGGAATCCGCCTGCAGGCAGAATCTCATCTTCCTCAGGCAGTGAGCCATCGGGACGATACTGATCTACAAACTTATCTACACCCTGAGAGTAGAAGAAATTCTGGATGGTCTCGCCATACTTCTTCTGCCACTTGGCATCAGTCCCACTCCACTCATAGTCGAGGGTGATGTTCATAGGCACGCGCCAAGAGTCGTAGCGGAAGTTATTGCTGCCATTGCGGCGTGGTTTCTGTCCCTGAGGGCGCTGTGGCATACCTGGCCAGCGGGGCATCTGCATCTCTGAGCCGTCGTACTGGCACATATCGGCATTCAGACCTGTTTTGGGGTTGATGGCCTTATGCAGGAACTCGCGCGAAGCCTTGGCACACTTGTTCCAATAGTCGGCACGACCGTCATCGGCCCATTTTGCCCAAACCTCATAAAAAGCTGGAATGTGATAGGAGGGGTCGGTGTATCGGTTACCGAATCCATCGGGGGTAAAAGTAATGAGGTTGGTTTCTGGGTCGATGAGGTACATCTTCTGTGGGCCCTGCTGACCGCCGAAACCGGGGAATCCGCCCTGACGTGGCTCGGGGGTGTACTCCTTAGGCTGAATGCAGTTAAGGATGTGCTGAGCCTCGGCCTTGTAGTTGATGCCGGTATCGTTGCCCCAACGGTTAGAGGCAAAGATAAGTGCTGTGATGAAGTAGAGTTCGCCATCGCTGGCAGCACCTTCGGCATTATGTGTGCCGTCGGTTTTACAGCTCCATGCGAAATAACCCTCGCGATTGCCGCTCTGGTGCTGCATGTACTTCTTGCTCCAGCGCCAAAGACGGTCGAATATATCCTTCTCACCGAACTGCACGGCAATCATCATACCATACGACATTCCCTCGGTACGGGCATCGTGGTTCTTCACATCCGTCACATAGCCCATAGAATCGTCTACCTCGAAGTAGACCTTGTTAGGACCGCGGAAAACATCGTTAAAAACCTGATGCAGCTTAGACTCGACCTGAGCTTTATCATAGCCCAACTCAACAAAAACATTACGGTACTGGGCACGTATCGACATCGACATTGCCATGAGAACAGTGATAATTATTAGTTTCTTCATTATGTAAAAATAGGGTTTATTCTACAATTTATGACGAAAAAAGCAAGGAAAAGTTTAATTTTTCTTTGGTATTTTATTCGATTTACACTACCTTTGCATCCAAATTAAAAGAATATGATAGTCTGTATAGCAGAGAAACCGAGTGTAGCTCGGGATATAGCAAGGATTCTGGGAGCCAACAGCTCGCACGACGGATACATGGAGGGAAACGGATACCAAGTGACGTGGACCTTCGGACATCTGTGTACGCTGAAGGAGCCCGGCGATTACACTCAGGCATGGAAACCTTGGGCACTTACCCAATTGCCCATGATTCCTCCACGATTCGGCATAAAACTGATAAACGATAAAGGCATTGAGAAGCAGTTTAAGATAATAGAGGGCCTGATGCAGAAGGCCGACGGCATAGTGAACTGCGGTGACGCGGGACAAGAGGGAGAGCTCATTCAGCGATGGGTGATGCAGAAAGCCCAGGTCACTTGTCCGGTTAAGCGATTGTGGATTTCGTCGATGACCGACGAGGCCATACGCGAGGGATTTGCCCAGCTGAAGGATCAGCAGGATTATCAGCCACTGTATCTCGCAGGACTATCGCGCGCCATCGGCGATTGGCTTTTAGGTATGAACGCCACCCGCCTGTATACACTGAAATACGGACAGAACCGACAAGTGCTGTCGATAGGACGAGTGCAGACCCCTACCCTTGCGCTGATAGTGAACCGACAGAAGGAGATTGAGAACTTCAAGCCAGAGCCTTACTGGGTGCTGGCCACAGTATATCGCGACACAACATTTACTGCCACCAAAGGAAAGTTCACATCGAAGGAGGAAGGCGAAAAGGCCTTTGCTACCATCGAAGGCAAACCTTTCGAGGTGACCAAGGTGGAGAAGAAAGAGGGTAAGGAACAGCCACCACAGCTATACGACCTTACATCGCTTCAGGTAGACTGCAACCGCAAATACGGATTTTCGGCCGAGATGACGCTGAACCTTATTCAGAGTCTGTACGAGAAGAAGTACACCACATATCCTCGTGTAGACACGCAGTATCTTAGCGATGACATCTACCCCAAGTGTCCTCAGACGCTGAACGGACTTTATCAGACAAAGTTCGACGGAGTGCCCGTTTATGCGGAATTCATCAAACCCATTGGCGGTAAGGCACTAAAGAAGACCAAGCGCGTGTTCGATACATCGAAGGTTACCGACCACCACGCCATCATCCCAACAGGTGTGATTCCACAGAACCTGAGCGATGCCGAGAAGAAGGTGTTCGACCTTGTGGCCCGCCGTTTCATCGGCGTATTTCTGCCCGATTGTAAGTTCTCAACAACCACCGTGCTTGGAGAGGTGAAAGGTGACGAGACTGTTGAGTTTAAGGTTACCGGTAAGGAAATATTGGATCCAGGTTGGCGCGTGGTTCAGGGTAAGGTACAGAAGGAGACAGAAAACGAAGATAAGCCACAACAGGAGGACGAGGAGCGCACTCTGCCCACATTCGTGAAGGGCGAGAGTGGCGAACATAAGCCTACGCTTACTGAGAAATGGACTACTCCCCCACCTTATTATAATGAGGCATCGCTGCTGCGTGCGATGGAGACAGCAGGTAAGTTCGTGGAGGACGAGACCTTGCGTGCTGCCATGAAAGAGAACGGCATCGGTCGCCCATCAAGTCGTGCCGGCATCATCGAGACTCTGTTTAAGCGCCACTACATAAAGCGCGAGCGCAAACGACTGATAGCCACGCCAACGGGTATTGAACTGATAGACCTTATACGCGAGGAGTTGCTTAAGAGTTGTGAGCTGACGGGTATCTGGGAGAAGAAGTTGCGCGACATAGAGCATCAGAAGTACGACCCAAAGCAGTTTATCGACGAGCTGAAGCAGCAGGTAACGGAGATAGTGAACGAGGTGATAGCCGACCCCAGCAATCGCCGAGTCACCGTCCTATCCGACGCCGACCTGAAAAAAGTAAAATCTTCGAAGAAATAATTCGAAGATTTTTTCGTTTAAAATATAGTATGCGAAAAGTATTAAACGCAATATACGTGATGGTTTTCGCCCTGCTGATGGTGGGGTGCGGGGCGGAGCAGGCTGTGAAGAAGGGCGATAAGTTCTGGGCGGTGGGCGAATACTTCGACGCGGCAGAACAATATAAGAAAGCCTACACACAGACTCCAAACAAGGAACGAACCACCCGCGGACAACGAGCCAAGAAACTTGCAGAATGCTACCGTCATCTGAACCAGACAAACAAGGCTATATCAGCATATAATAATGTGGTACGCTATAAGCAAGCCGACTCGCTGACGCATTTTTACCTCGGTCAGTTGTATATGCGTAATGGTAATTACAAAGAGGCCGCGAAGCAGTACACAGTGGCTATCGACAGCTTGCGGGCTTATGGTGATAGCCTGCATCTGCAGCTCGCAAAGGTGGGACTTGAATCGGCACAGAAGGCGCCGCAATGGAAAAAGGAAGGTTCGGCATATACGATAAAGAAGATGGACTTGTTCAACTCTCGCCGCGATGACTACTCACCGATGTTGGCGGGCGACAGTAACGACCAACTGTTCTTCACTTCTACACGCAACCAGGCCCAAGGCGACGAGTTGAACGGCATCACGGGAACCAAAAACGCTGATATCTTCTTCAGTCAGAAAGACGAGAAAGGCAAATGGGGCAAGCCTCAGGTGATAGCATCTGAGTTGAACTCTGTTTACGACGAGGGCGCATGCTGTTTCTCGCCCGATGGAAAGACGATGTATCTTACGCAGTGCGTTACAGACCCCAACTATCCACGATACGCAAAGATAATGGTATCTAACCGTAGCGATGCATCGTGGAGCAAACCTAAAGAGCTGGTTATTGCCCACGACACGCTATCGAGCTTTGCCCACCCTGCCGTTAGTCCTGACGGCGAGTGGCTGTATTTTGTAAGTGATATGCCCGGAGGCATGGGCGGACTCGACATCTGGCGATGCCGCATACTTAACAATGGAAATGATATAGGCTATGCCGAGAACGCTGGCGAGAAGATAAACACCCCTGGCGACGAGATGTTCCCTACCTTCCGCCCCAATGGCGACCTTTATTTCTCAAGCAATGGTCACCCAGGCCTAGGCGGGCTTGATATTTATTTCATCCCAGCAAAAAGCCAACACCCAACACCCACTATCCAACACCCAGGTTTCCCTCTCAACTCGCAAGCCGATGATTTCGGAATGACCTTCGAGGGTAAGCTGAATCAGGGATTCTTCTGTTCTAACCGTGGCGACCTGCGAGGGTTCGACCATATCTACAGCTTCTATAACCCCGAGATTATTCAAACCGTTAAGGGATGGGTTTACGAGCAGGACGGCTACGAGCTTACTGCAGCACAAGTGTATATGGTGGGTAACGATGGTACCAACCTGAAGCTGAGCGTAAGAAGCGACGGATCGTTTACACAAGAGATAACACCTGGTGTTGACTACGTGATTCTTGGCACATGTAAAGGCTACCTGAATCATCAGGAGCAGATACGCGTGGAGCCATCGAAGAAATCGGAGGAGCACGTTTTGCAGTTCCCATTGGCAAACATATCGGCACCCGTACTGATAGAGAACATTTTCTACGATTTCAACAAGGCAACACTTCGCCCGGAATCGCAGAAGGCACTCGACGAGCTGGTGCAGCTGCTTAACGAGAATCCAAACGTAACAATCGAGCTTTCGGCACATACTGACAGCCGTGGTTCGGATGCATACAACGAACAGCTATCTCAGCGCCGTGCCGAAAGCGTAGTGGCATATCTTATCGCCCACGGGATAGCTGCCGACCGCCTTACGCCAAAGGGTTACGGCGAAACAGCGCCCAAGCGGATAAAGAAACGTGTGGCTGAAAAATACGAATTCCTCAAGGAGGGCGACGTGCTAACGGAGGAATTTATAGCCGCGCTCCCTGAGGAACTGCAGGAACAGTGCCATCAGATGAACCGAAGGACTGAGTTTAAAGTGTTGCGGACAACTTACGGTATGTTTGATAAGGCAGGAAAACTAATACAAAGCCCAGCAACAACACCACAAGCCAAGGATTGATATTAATCTCGGTAGTAGGAGCTGTAATCAGGAACACCTCGATGGTGTTTATCAGCATCTGCTTTCCGCCAGAGAGTATGCTCTCCAATATAGGCCAGCCTTTTGCAAACCAGAAGGCCAGAAGAGCCACGCCCACACAGAACAGAGTCCAAAGATGCGACAATCTGCGCACCTTAGATTCTGCCATCACAGGATCGGTCATCTCGGACAGATTCATCATAACCCGCTCGGTAAATCCATTGTCTTCTATTGTCTGCTTCGCAGCATCAGCAAACAGCTGCTTCAGCAAAATGTCATTTTTATCCTCCATATCCGTTCTCTCTTAAATAGTTAGCCATTTTTTCTTTCCCTCGCTTAAGATGCGATTTAACAGTATTCTCCGCAATTCCTGTTATCTTGCTTATCTGGTCGATGGGGTATCCGTCTATCAGCTGCAAGGTTATACAGGTACGTTCATCAGGTTTAAGCAGCGCCATAGCTGCATGTATGTCCATCTTGATATTAGAATCGCCATTATTGGCAGATTGACGTACTGCGCTTGAATCCTCGATATCGTAAGTCTGCTTGCGAGCGCGAACGTCATCGTAATATACGTTGTATGCAATACGCATCAGCCACGTTGAGAAGCTACTCATGCCACGGAACTTGCTAATGTTTACATAGGCCTTGATAAAGGTCTCTTGTGCCAAGTCGTCGCTAAGCTGCTCATCGCCCAGTGTCTGGTTCAAGAAGAACCTGCGAACAGGCGACTGGTACTTCCTCACAAGCTGGTCGAAGGCCTGCTTGTTGTGGAACACCGCCACCTGTGTCACTAGTGCTATGTCGCTGATGCTTGCCATTTATTTCTGTTCAATCCAGTTTTTTTCTGGCATTACAATCCAACATACTATGTAGAAGATCACCCCACTGAAGCAAGTGCATATTGTAAGGAATGCGTATGCCAAGCGAACCATCGTGGGATCGAAATCCAGATACTCAGCTATTCCGCTGCAAACTCCAGCTATTACCCTGTCGTTTGATCTCATCAGTCTCTTGTTCATAATTCTTCGTTTTTAGGGTTGTTGTCAAAATTCTGACGTATATCATTATTCAGGCTATCATTCTTCTTGGCCTGGCGAGCTATCATGAACTTACCCAGTCCGATGAAGAATACCAGTGCTCCGATACCTAAGCCGAGCTCATCGAGGATGATTCCGAGGAAGATAGCGAGTCCGATACCTGTAAACATCTGGCGGATACCGTCGTTGTACTCCTTGCTGTTATTTGTTGAATAGGTCTCCTTCAGCAATTCCTCAGGAATCTGTTGTCCGTTCTGTATTGCCATCTGAGCCAGGCGATACTTCTCTTTTCGATTACGATTGATGAAGTAGAACACCAGAATCAGGATTACTACTGGCAGGAAGAATCCAAAGCAGAGGATTGCAAGGATTGGAACCAGGAATACAGCTCCGCCCATGTTGTCCATCACACTTTCTACTACATGTTCAGCTGCTTCATCACCTTCTAAAGTCACGCGATGCTTATAGGTGTAGTCTTCATCATCGTTAGCGTTAGAGTCGGCTTTAGCAGTAGTGTCAGAGAAGGCTTCGATAGAGCCCTGATCGTGTTTTACAGTGTCGCTCACCTGCTCAGTGCGAGGAGTGTGGCGATGCTTTTGTGCTGTTGCATTAGCGTTTGAGCTAAGTGCGAGCACCATGGCGATTGCGATTAAATACTGTTTCATATCTTCTTTGTTTTTAAATTCTACACCTGTTTGACGAAAGAAATCATAAATTAGTTGCAAAGATAGTGTTTTTTCTCAGATTTTTTTTAATTTTGCCACAAATTTCTTAGATAATGGTTAGTTTACCAGCAGATTTTGTGTCTGAGACACGTAGGATCATGGGCGATGAAAGGTTCAATCGCTATTTAGGGGCTTTCGATGAGGAAGCACCGGTGAGTATTCGCGTGAACCCTGCCACGCTCTCTCTCGCTAACGGCGAGAGAGTACCTTGGTGTGCTGAAGGCTACTATCTCGAAGATCGCCCTCAGTTTACCTTCGATCCCCTACTCCATGCTGGATGCTATTATGTGCAGGAGGCCTCATCAATGTTCGTTACCCATATTTTGCGGCAATCTGGCGATTGTCCGCAAAATGCTTTGGATGCTTGCGCTGCTCCTGGGGGAAAATCTACGGCTTTACGTAGTGTGCTGCCCGAGGATTGTGTGCTGGTGAGCAACGAGCCCATGGGCAATCGCGCTCAGATTCTGCTTGAGAACATCACCAAATGGGGAGCGCCCAACTGCATAGTAACCAACAACTACCCTCGCGATTTCCGCAAGGCCAAGCTAAAGTTCGACCTAATTCTGTGCGATGTGCCCTGCTCGGGCGAGGGAATGTTCCGTAAGGATCCTAACGCCATCAGCGAATGGAGCATGCAGAATGTAGAGAAATGTTGGCAGCTGCAGCGTGAGATTGTGGCCGATGCATGGGAGTGCCTCAACCCTGGCGGACTATTTATATATAGTACGTGTACATTTAATACTAAGGAGAACGAGGAGAACATAAAGTGGATTCTGGAGAACTTCGATGCCGAGGTGCTCGACATCCCTGTAGATCCATCGTGGAATATCACAGGCTCGCTTCTCGAAGGCTTCAACTATCCCGTTTATCGCTTTATCCCAGGCATCACCCGTGGAGAAGGCTTATTTGTCTGCGCCCTGCGCAAAGCTGGTTCGGCCGAACCAAAGCCTTTCAACGCAAAGAAGCTCCCACTCAAAGTGCTCGAAGCCGAATTTACTAAAGGCGAAATGTGCGTAGACGTGGATTACCCCGAAGCACTAAAGTATCTGCGTGGTGAGGCATTGGTATTGCCTGCTGATACACCAAAGGGCATCGTAACCATCACCTACAAAGGCCAGCCCCTTGGCCCAGCAAAGAACATAGGCAATCGGGCAAACAACCTCTACCCCAAGGCATGGCGCATAAAGAGCACCCACCTGCCCAGCGAAGCACCAAAGGTGCTTGGAAATGTAAAAATGTAAAAATATAAAAAATTAATGTTTAATGTTTAATCTACATAAATGAAACAGTATTTAGACATCCTGAACCGAATCCTTACCGAGGGCACTGAGAAAGGTGACCGCACAGGTACAGGAACCATCAGCATCTTTGGTACCCAGAGTCGCTATAACCTCGACGATGGATTCCCACTGCTAACCACCAAGAAGCTGCACCTTAAGAGTATCATCTACGAGCTGTTGTGGTTTCTGAAAGGTGATACCAACGTGAAATACCTGCAGGAGCATGGTGTTCGCATATGGAACGAGTGGGCCGATGAGAACGGCGAGCTCGGTCCTGTGTATGGACACCAGTGGCGTTCATGGCCCGATTATAATGGCGGCACAATCGACCAGATACAGTATGTACTCGACCAGCTGAAAAATAATCCTAACTCACGCCGAATGATTGTTTCGGCATGGAACGTGGCCGAGGTGAACAAGATGGCCCTGCCCCCTTGTCACACCATATTCCAGTTCTATGTGGCTGATGGCCGACTCTCGCTGCAACTCTACCAGCGTTCGGCTGATACCTTCCTTGGTGTTCCGTTCAACATCGCCAGCTATGCTCTCCTGCTGCAGATGATGGCTCAGGTTACGGGCTTCAAGGCCGGAGACTTCATCCACACCACAGGTGACACCCATCTGTATCTTAATCACATCGAGCAGGCCAAGCTCCAGCTTACCCGCGAGCCTCGTCCTCTGCCAAAGATGATTATCAACCCCGATGTAAAGAACCTGTTCGACTTTAAGTTCGAGGACTTCGAGTTGGTAGGTTACGATCCACATCCTCACATCAAAGCCGAAGTAAGCGTATGATTAGCATAATCGCCGCGGTGGCCAAAAACAGAGCCATCGGATTTAAGAACAAACTGATTTATTGGTTGCCCAACGATCTTAAGCGTTTCAAGGCGCTCACCACGGACCATACCATCATAATGGGACGTAACACCTTTCTGTCGCTGCCGAAAGGTGCCCTGCCCAATCGTCGTAACATCGTATTGAGTCGCAGCACAAAGGCCTTCGAGGGTTGCGATGTTTATGCATCGCTCGAAGAGGCTCTGCAGCATTGCAATAAGGACGAGGATATCTACATCATCGGTGGTGCCAGCGTTTACGAGCAGGCATTGCCAATAGCCGACAGACTCTGTCTTACGGAGATTGACGACACACCGAAGGATGCCGACACCTTCTTCCCTGAATACAAGGACGCTTGGAAGGAATCAGTCCGCGAAGACCACGACACCGACGAGAAGCACGACTTCCGCTACTCGTTTGTTGATTACGTCAAGTAGAATAAGTATGCACGCTTGTTGCCTGGGCTGAGGGCAGGTAGTTGATACCCCACCAGCACATCTGCAACAACACAAACGCCACAACAAGGCACCATAACGCTAACCGCTGATTGCAATTAGGCAGTCGGCGGTAGTGTATATATATAAGGTACGCGAACCATGTTATAGCCGCCCATGTCTCCTTGGGGTCCCAACTCCAATAGTGACCCCATGCCTCTTTGGCCCACAAGGCACCAAAGAGCATACCAACGGTCATAAACGCCAATCCCACATACACCAAGTTGTCGGTAATCTCAAGTTCCTCGTTGGTAATCGCCTTTTTCTTGAAGAACAACAGATATATTGCCATAACCGTTGCTGCTCCCAGCACAGCATAGCAGAACATATACACTATCACATGGGGTGCGAACCAAGGACTCTGAAGTGCGGGCATCAGCGCCTTGGAGTGTATCTCGGGCTTAAGCAGATTGACACAGATAAACACCAGAGCCAATATGGTAGAGAAGGTAAGTATCCACTTATACTTCCATCGTGAATACACAAGTATTCCTGCAAATGGCAGGAAGAACGAGTACCACAAGCGTGTCTCGCCCATTGTGCGCAGAGGCGGACGCTCAAGCGAAATCCACATCAGCACTATAAAACTGAAGAACACCACAAGTCCTACGCCTGTAGTACTATAGGCAAGCTTAGTGTTGCCTTTCCATGCTGCCCAGGCACCTACCGCCCATAACAACACCGCTGCGATAGCGAAATATATAAACTGATCCCAAGTAATCATTTCCTCACCTTTTCACCTTCCCGTCTGCCAAACACAAACATACAAACTGCTCCTCCAAGCATCATGAATATTCCTGCATAAACCAATGGCAACCAAGGGTCGCTCACCAATTCAAGTATAGATATCTTGCTTTCGGCACCCATGCTGGTGTCGTAGCCATACTGATATATCTTCCATCCGTCAACAACAATTGGTTTGTTAACATCGATGGTAGCCTCAAACGCTTCGCCCTGTTTCTCAGCGATCTTCAAGACCGATGCATATCGCTTAGGACTTCCGTCATCGTAAGTCTCCATGATAAACTTCTTAAGCTCTATGCTCATGGGCATGGTCTTTACCATTCCGTTATCAGCTACAGCTCGCCATTCAGGCTGACCTTCGGTGGCTATCATCCTGAGTCGCTGCACATCGGCATTACCCAACGTGGCTGTTGTCATTGCGAGGAACAAGCCCAGGTGGTTAAGCATAAAGGGAATGTCGCGCTTCCACTTAAAATGCATGGTGCGGTTTATTATCACCTGCCCCAATATCAGCGCTATAAGCATGTAGACCAGCACAAAAGGCCAGAAGCTCAGCATGTTGCTGAACCAATTGCCATCAGGACTCTGGATGGTAAGACCCATAACTATCGTAAGCACCACAGCAAGCGCCATTGCAGGTATCGCAGCATGGTTGGTGCCAAGAAACTTAAATGCATAAACGCGCTTACGTAATATATATGTAAGGGCGATGACAGCCACGAATGCCGCCATGACAACCCCGTTTATTGGCCATGCAAAGGCACCCCACGCCACGGGGCCTACTGCCAGTTGCAGCACTACACCCACAGCTATCAGGCCTATGCCAATAGCAAAGCCCTCCTTCATCTTCCAAGGTTTATTCCGCATATGTATTTGTTTAATTTGGCCGCAAAGTTAGTAAAAAAAGCCTACGTATCGTGCTGATTATTCTCTTTTTTTGATTAAAATACTCACTTTTAGGTATAATATGTATGCCCGAAAAAGAAAAATTATTAACTTTGCCGAAAAATCAACTGTATGGAACAAGTAAAAGACCTGCTTTGCAATGAGCGCGTCATGCTCTATGCCATCATGGTAAACACAGCCCTGATGTTTTTCGGTGGATTCTGGCCTGCATCGCCTTGGTTCGAGTGGACCGATGCCTTGTTCACCCTCATATTCCTCTTCGAGGCAATGGCCAAGATATCGCGCATGGGTTGGAAGGCCTATTGGCGCGAGGGATGGAACAAGTTCGATTTCATTGTGCTCATCGTAGCCCTGCCCTCATTGGCATCGCCCATACTCGAGCAAACCATGGCTACCAATGCCGTACTTGCTCTCCGTTCTATGCGATTGTTCAAGAGCTTGAAAATGCTGCGATTCATTCCCAACATCCACAAGCTTCTGGCTGGTCTGAAGCTTGCCACGCGTGCATCGCTGCTGGTGTTCATCGCCTTTATCGTATTCCTCATCATCTTCGCCATCCTTTCGTCTACCATCTTTGGCACCATAGCACCCGAGTACTTTGGCAATCCTGCCATCAGCGTATACAGCATCTTCCGCTTGTTCACTGTCGAGGGTTGGTACGAGTTTGCCGATACCATCGCCAACAATGCCAGCAGTGGTTGGGGATTCTTTGCCCGTGTATACTTCTCGGTACTCATGTTCCTTGGTGGTGTCATCGGACTCTCACTCATCAACTCTATCTTTGTTGATGCCATGGCCGAAGACAACAACGACGAAGTTCTGGAAAAACTTCGTCGTTTGGAAGAAAAGATAGACCAGCTATCAAAAACCCCAAAAGAGTAGGCTCATCATTTGGGGGCATGTAGAGCACGTCTTAATCTATTTCCTCATCAGGCTCGTAGCCACCCATCTCACGGATAGCATTCTTGAGCATGGTGTACTGCTGGTAGAGGTTGTTAACAGCCTCCTCTCCCTGAGTGTAGTCGTGCATTGGCGACTTGAGGAAGAACGATAGGAATCGCTGTATACCGAAACGACCAGCACGTGCAGCAAGATCGCTGAGCAGACAGAGGTCGAGGCACAATGGTGCTGCAAGAATACTATCGCGACAGAGGAAGTTTATCTTAATCTGCATTGGGTAACCCATCCATCCGAAGATGTCGATATTATCCCATCCCTCCTTGTTGTCGTTACGTGGAGGATAGTAGTTTATACGTACCTTATGATAGTACTGGGTGTCCTCATCGTTTCCATGACCGTAGAGATCTGGCTGTACATCGGGCTTAAGGATTGTCTCAAGAGTAGAGAGCTTACTAACCTCCTTAGTACGGAAGTTGGCGGGCTCGTCGAGCACCAGACCGTCGCGATTTCCCAGAATGTTTGTTGAGAACCATCCGCTCAATCCAAGGCAACGTGTGCCGATGATTGGGGCAAAACCCGACTTAACGAGAGTCTGACCGGTCTTGAAGTCTTTACCGGCGATAGGCATCTTGGTCTTCTCGGCCAACTGCCACATGGCAGGGATGTCGACGGTGGTATTAGGAGCACCCATGATGAAAGGAGCACCCTCAGAGAGTGCTGCATAGGCATAGCACATTGATGGGGCGATATGCTCGCGGTCATCAGCCTTCATGGCGTTCTCGAGATCGGCAAGCTGATAGTGAACCTGCTCGTTGATGGGCACGTAGATCTCGGTAGATGCAGCCCAGAGAACAACTACACGCTCGCAACCCTTCTGTGCTTTGAAGTCGCGGATGTCCTTACGCAGCGCCTCAACCATCTCCCAACGGGTGAGCGAGGCCTTCACATTGTCACCATCAAGACGCTTGGCGTAGTTCTTGTCGAAGGCGGCGGGCATGGGCACAATCTGCTCCAGCTCTTCACGCACCGGATTAATGTCCTTCTCCTTAAGCACCTCGGCATACATTGCTGCCTGATAGGCGTTCTGAGGGTACACATCCCAGCAACCGAACACGATGTCGTCTAGCTTAGCCAGGGGTACGATATCGGCATAATGCAGATACTTGGCATCGGCACCGCGACCCACACGCATTTTGTCGTACTGAGTCATTGAGCCAACGGGCTTGGCAAGCCCCTTGCGAGCCATCAATACACCTGTCATGAATGTGGTAGATACAGCTCCACAGCCAACTACCAAAATACCCAATTTACCCTGGGCGGGGGCTACTGTTGTTTGTTTCATTTCTAAGTTTGGTTGATTTACATTTATCTAATTTTGCTTGCAAAGGTGCAAATAAATATTGGAAAAAACGAAGAAAACTCAAAAATTTAAGATAGTTTTGCGCCATAAGTTGCTTTAATTATAAAAAAATACAGTAATTTTGCACCTTGATTTTTTTAGGTAACAAAATTAATTATGTACAAACCAACATTCAACATGAAGCGCCAACGCCTGGTGTTCCGTCATTTCGGAAACAAAGGCTACTCGCTCTTCAGCTGTCTGGGCCGCGAGGTTGTATGCAGTGTGCTTTCTGTAGCCACACTCACATACGCATCGGCCGAAAGCGTGAGCACGAAACCAGTGGTTTCCGACTCCGTTTCTACCACGACAGCCCGCGAGATGATGCTCGATGAAGTCAGCGTGACTGGATCGAGGGCGCCCCTGACCAAGAGTCAGGCTGCGAGAATGGTAACTGTACTGGATCGCCAGGATATTGCGCAGGCGCCAGTACAAAGTGTTAACGATTTGCTTAAATACGCTGTAGGCGTGGATGTGCGACAAAGGGGACCTATTGGCGCCCAGACCGACATCTCGATACGCGGAGGTACGCAAGACCAGATTATCCTGCTACTTAACGGCATCAACATCTGTGACCCTCAAACAGGTCACAATGCCCTTGATCTACCCGTAGACCTAAGCGACATTGTGCGCATAGAGGTTATTGAGGGCCCTGCCGGACGCATCTATGGCAGCTCAAGTCTTGTGGGAGCGATTAACATCGTGACGATTTCAAAGGGAGTTAACGGGAGTAATGAGGGAGTTAACGGGAGTTATGTGGGAGTTAACAGGGAGTTAACTGACGTTACTCTGCATGGCGAAGCGGGGTCCTTTGGGTATGCTAATGTGGGCGGACGCGTGGCTTTTGGCGGTAAGACCAACCACAGCCTCTCGGCCAACTACTCGCGTAGCGATGGTTACTCGCGATGTAAGGCCGGAACGCTGAATACCGACTACAGTGGAGCCAAGGGCTTCTATCAGGGACAGTATGACGACGAAGATGTCCGACTGAACTGGCACCTTGGCATAGCCGATAAAGGTTGGGGAAGCGGCACTTTCTACGCCACTCCTAAATGGCAGGCCGACAACCAGTATGAGCACACCACCAAGCTCTACAGTGCCATCCAGGGTGAGACAAAGCGCGGACGACTGCACTTTGCTCCAAGCATCTACTGGAATCAGAACCGCGACCGCTACGAGGGCTATCGTAGTGAACCCGAAAAGATGAAGTACAACTATAATCGTACTGATGTCTACGGTGTTAGTCTTAGTGCCTACTTCGACTGGAAAGCCGGTCGTACAGCCTTTGGTGCAGAACTCAGGAACGAGGACCTCGTGAGTGGTAACCTCGGCGAGCCATTGAGTCAGACTCACCATATCTCTGGTACCGATCGTGATTATACGCTAGGTATTAACCGCACAAACATCAGCGGATACCTTGAGCACAACCTGTTGCTTAAGAATCTCACGATATCAGCAGGACTGGTGGCTGTAAAGAACACCTGGAGCAATATGAACATTACCGTTTATCCGGGCATCGACATCAGCTACCGCCCCACCCCAAGCTGGCGACTGCATGCTGCAGTAAACACATCGCTGCGAATGCCATCGTTCACCGAGATGTACTACAAGCTGCAGGGCTACAAGGCCGACCCGCACCTCAAACCAGAGGAAATGACGGCTGTAGAAGCTGGTTGCAGTTACACTAAGGGATACCTTAGTTTATCTGCAACAGCCTGGTATCACCACGGACGTAACATGATCGACTGGATTATGGACACCTCACAGGGTGACGATGCCGTGTGGCAGAGTGTTAACCATACCAAGGTGAATAGCATCGGCGCTGAGCTTTCAGCAAAATTCAGAATTAAGAGATCGGATTTTAGAGTTTCGTATAGTTTTATTAACCAGGAGAAGGAGCAGGAGGCGAATATCGTGTCGCAATATGCGCTTGAATATCTGCGCCATAAGCTGATAGCCAATGCGCAGGTACCACTGTTCGCACGTCTTACTCTTGGTGCGAACTTCCGTTGGCAGGACCGCGTGGGACAATATACCGACTTCAACGGCATTGCCCATGACTACAAGCCTTATACACTTGTAGACGCCCGTCTTACCTGGCAGGATGCAAAGTATAAGCTATATCTTGAAGCTAATAATCTTTTGGATAATAACTACGTTGACTATGGTCACGTAGAACAGCCCGGCCGCTGGCTGATAGCTGGATTTTCAATCCAGCTGTAGTTAATGGGAGTTAATTGAAGTAATGCGAGCTTGCTCGCATTACTTCTTGAGTTTAAATGAATTCTCTATTGAGCTTAGTTCTGCTACGAACATCTTATCAATCTTCAGTCGCTTTTCGATTGTATTACAGCTATGGATAACTGTTGAGTGATCGCGACCGCCAATAAGCTGTCCTATTCTTGATGCAGGCATCTTGGTGTGCTTCTGAGCCAAGTACATAGCAATCTGACGAGCCTGAACAAAATCACGCTTACGACTCTTGCTGAACACATTCTGCTGGTTTACACCATAGTGCTTGCACACCTTCTCTACGATATCGTCGATGGTGAGCGGATGGTTATCTACCTTTACAGCACGCTTGATAACGCGCTCAGCCAACTTCATATCGATATTAGAATTATAAACGATAGAATAAGCCATCAGCGAGTTCACCACACCCTCCAGGTCACGAACACTACCATTTGCAGTCTGAGCAATAAACTCGATTACATCAGCAGGAATTTTCAGTCCGTCGCGCTTACACTTTGCACTCAGGATGTCTACACACAGCTGTGGGTTTGGTTTCTCAAGCTCAGCAATCAGTCCGCAGGCAAAACGTGTGAGCAGGCGGTCCTTAACACCCTGCAAGTCAACAGGAGGACGGTCGCTGGCCAGAATAATCTGTTTGCCCATACGGAACAGATGGTCGAAAATATGGAAGAAGGTATCGAGTGTCTTTGGCGAGTTCACCCACTCCTGGATATCATCAACAATCAGCAGATCAATGCTCTGATAGAAGTTGATGAAGTCGTTAGTTGTATTCTGACGAACAGAATCAGTGAACTGCACCTGGAACAATCTTGCACTTACATAGAGTACGCGCTTCTGTGGATAAGTCTCGCAGCACTTAAGTCCGATGGCATTGATGAGGTGAGTCTTACCACATCCTGAAGGACCATATACAAAGAAGGGGTTGAATGTAGTTTTGCCCGGATGCTCAGCGATAGAGAGACCAACGGTACGTGGGAGCTTGTTTGATGCACCCTCGATGTAGTTGTTGAAACTCTTCTTAGGGTCGAGCTGTGGGTTGAGCTGCTGCTGACGTGGAGCATCGAGCATGCTTGGCGACTTATTAATGTTCTGACGAACAGGAACAGTCTCTATACTTGGACCCTCACTCTCAACATCAGTAGTTATATCGCGGCCTTGGCCCTGCTGAGCCTTTACCTCAACGATTCTGTAGTTAAGCTTAACGCTTGTTCCAAACACTCGCGCAAGTACCTTACTTAATAATCCAACGTAGTGCTGCTCCAGATACTCGAATACGTACATACTGGGAAGCTGCAACAAAAGAGTGTGCTGCGCCTCAGAGTACGACTCGAAGACTATTGGTGCAAACCACGTTTTAAACTGCTGCTCTGTTACGTTAGCTCGGATCAGACGAAGGCAGTCGTCCCAGAGCGCCTGATGATTATTATTCATTTGGCGAATGTTACTTTTTTATTAAATTACACAGATACAAGACTTAGGCTTGTAGAGTTTATGTTTCTAATCTGGTGCAAAGGTAATACAATATTTTGTAACTTGCAAATCATTAAAATCGCCCTACGTGTAGACTGATTTTTGTAACACGCTTATTTTGTGGCATTTACGGCGTTTCACACTAAAACAGCCCGTTTGCTACTATTGCAAATATAGTTTTCTCTGTTTTTCAGTGAGTTACGTAATCTTAACCACCCGATTTTAATAGAAAAATCCTCGGAGTTTGTCCGAGGAATTTTTCTGTTTATTTAGACAAAATTTAAATTACTTGTCTTTCTTACCGAAAACCGAGAAGTGTACATAGCGTTTTGGATGTTGCTTAAGATCCATCATCAGCGAGTCGGCATGCATCATGGTAGAATTCAGGTTGTTATACAGCCCTGGATCTCTCATCAGCAGTCCGAGTGTACCTTCCTTGCTGTTCAGTGTAGCAGTCATCTGCTCTACGTTCTTAAGCGTGGAGTTTACGCTTGTCATAGTAGCAGCGATGTCGAGATCGCTCAGATTTTTGGTAATCTGATTTGTGTTTGCCAGCACTCCATCGGCATTCTTCAGCATCTGAGGCATCTGACGGTTAAGCTGTGCAGTGAGCTGACTAAGATCCTGCGAGGTACGACTCAGATTAGCTGTAATCTGATCGACATTGTGCAGCGAACTTGCGATGGCAGGATCGGCAAGCAGGGTGTTCACACTTGCCAGGATAGAGTCGAGCTTAGGCAGCATCTGCTGAATAGTAGGAATCATGTCAGCGGCCTTACCCATGGCACCCACCTGCTGTCCACCGGTAATGGTATCGCCGGGAGCCACAACGCCATCGGCCACATTGCCCAGCACAAGCTGCACCTTAACATTTCCCATCAGGTCGGTAGCAATCTCAGCACGACTGCCCTTAGGCACCTGCATATTCTTGTCAACGCCAATAGATGCAACAATCTCGCCGGTATTCTCATAGTTGAACTCAATGGTCTCAACTACACCCACGCGATAGCCATTGGCAAAGATAGGACTGGCCACCGAAAGACCGCTTACGTCCTGGAACTTAACGAAATATCTGTTGTCGGTAGAAAACAGCGTCATTCCCTTCAAGAACTGCAAACCAAAGTAGAGTACAATAATACCTACCACAGCCACAAGGGCAATCTGAATTTCTTTCGAAAACTTCTTCATATCTATTTTTTCTTTGATTTAAATTCGCGTATTGCTTCATTCACGTCTACACGCTTACCTCCCTTAAAGGCGATGATAAATGCCTCGGGAATTGTCTTGGCAACCTCTTTTCGCAGACGATATATCTCGTTGTAATCGGTTGATGCACCAACGGTGTACTTGTACATTCCACCATCGCGATAGCTGTCAACATCAGTAAGACCCTTGAATCGGGCATCGTTAGACTTTGCCTTTGCCGAGCTCGACAGAATCTGAACCTTGAAAACAGGTGCATCGTCACCCGTAGACTTAACGGTCTTCGCTGGTTCAGCCTTAACGGTCTTCGCAGGTTCGGGCTGTGAAGCCACCTCAGGCTGAGGTTCAGGCTCAGGTTCAGCAACCGACTTAACCTCTACAGGCTCTACCTTAGTCTCTTCAACCACAGGCTCTGGCATTGGGTCGTCAATCTTCATATATGGTATGGTGATGTTACCACCATGACGCTTGCGATAATTAAGGAATGCGTTGAAGATACCGCGTGCATACAGACTCTCGGCATTTGCAGAGTTCATAAAGTCCTCCTCATCGCGAGTAGAGATAAAGCCAAGCTCAAGCAGTGCTCCTGGCATCGACGACAGTCGGAGTACAGCCAGGTTATCCTGCTGGGCTCCCATATCCTGGCGACCCGTGGCTTGACATACGTACTTCTGCATATACTTAGCCAACTCAACGCTGTTCTCCATATTCTTGTCCTGCACAAACTCGAACATGATGTCGCTCTCGGGCGAGTTAGGATCGTAACCCTGATATGTCTGCTTATAGTCCTTCTCAAGGAAGATTACCGAGTTCTCTCGCTTTGCCACCTCAAGGTTCTGCAGCACACCGGTCTTCTTTCCTGTGCGCTTGCTGCTACCTAAGGTGTAAGTCTGGAATCCGCGTGCCACCCTACCCTTTGGCAAGGCGTTGATATGTATAGAGATAAACAGATCGGCCTTGGCCTGATTAGCTATCTCGGCACGACGATACAACTCAACGAACTTATCTGTCTTACGTGTGTATACCACCTTTACATCGGGACAGTTCTGTTCAACCAGTCGTCCAAAGGCAAGGGCAAACTTCAGGGTAAGGTTCTTCTCCTTTGAGATAACTCCCACGGCGCCTGTGTCATGACCGCCATGACCGGCATCGATAACCAGTGTAAAGCCATTCTTAGCCGCTGCGTTAGCCATCACCGCCCCGCATAACAATAATATACCTATTATATATCTTATCTTTTTCACAATTTAATCTTTAATGCAAACTTCCACTCCCGCTCCATCGCAGTCAGCGCCCATGGGCGGATTCTTTTTTGTTATCTTCAGTTCAATCGATGAAACCTTCGGGAATCGCTCGTTAATACCATTCACAATGCGACCTGCCACATGCTCAAGCAATTTCGATGGTATCGCCATCTCTTTTTTCACCAACTCATACAACTCTGCATAGTTCAGTGTATCATCAACCTCATCGCTCTGCATGGCGGCCTCAATGGGGTATCCCACTTTCAGGTCAACCACGAACTCGCCCCCAACCTCCTGTTCCTGAGGCATCACCCCATGAAAGGCGTAGAAGCGCACATTACGCAGAAATATGTATCCCCGTTGAGACTTCACGATTGGACTAATTGACGATTTTACTATTTCACTATTTTTTATTCTTCGAGTGCAGCGTCATCTTCCTCGTGGGCACCTGGAGCGTACTTCTTCAGGGCTCTCTCCACACCTGTCTTCCAGGTGTTGATGCTCTCATCCTTAAGCGAGAGCGAAGCCACAAGCTTTATTACATGCTCTATAGGCATGCGATAACGCAGCACACCCGAAATCAGCTTGGCATAGTTCCAGTACTCTGGATTGAACTTCTCCGAGAGTCCCTCAACAGTGGTCTTGTAACCGCGTCGGTTCTCAAACTGGAAGTCATAGCGCTTGCTTCCATCAGGATTCACCTGCTTTATAATCTTGCCCTTAGTAAGATTCTTGGGCAGATATATTCCCTCCTCATCATCAGCCAGTCCGGTAAATATCTCGTATGGATAGCCGTCGAGCAGACCCACAAGGGCCACCCATTTCTCACGATTGTTCTGGAACCTAACCACATCGCACTCCAACTCCTTCGGACGAATCTCCGTAACATCAGGACGAACACCCTTGGCAAAGACATCTACAGCTTGAGTAGCCAGATTCAGCACCAAAGCAGAATCATCGGCATTCAACGATTGCATACACGAGGTCAAGATATTTGCAACACGTTCTTCAGAGAGCGAGGAATCTGTTCTCTGTCCGATTGCTGTTAGTACATGAGCAATACTCTGTATGAGTTCGCGAGTGGAGTTTTCTTCCATATCATTATAAATTTTGCGTGCAAAGTTAATAATAAATTGAGAATTATTTGTATTTTTGCAACCAAAACTTACTAAATATCAGAATTTTATAAGCAAAATTAAGAGATATGAAGAATTTATTGACACGACGAAGCATCAGAAAATATACCTCACAGGATGTCAGCGATGAGTTGCTTAACCGCCTGATGACCGAAGCAGCACGCACCCAGACCATGGGAAACCTTCAGCTTTACAGCGTGATAGTAACCCGCAGCGCAGATATGAAAGCCAAGCTTGCCCCTGCTCATTTCAACCAGCCGATGGTAAAAGAGGCTCCAGTGGTGCTTACCATCTGTGCCGATTTCAATCGCACCAGCACATGGGCAAAATGTCGTAACGCCGAACCAGGATACGATAACTTCCTTTCATTTATAAACGCAGCCACCGATGCCCTGCTCTACACACAGACTCTATGCAACCTTATGGACGAAGAGGGTCTTGGATATTGCTATCTTGGCACCACCGTTTATCAGCCTCAGCAGATTATCGACACACTGCAGTTGCCCAAGCTTGTGATGCCTGTAGCCACACTCACCGTGGGCTGGCCAGATGAGGAGCCCGCCCTTAGCGACCGTCTGCCGCTGGAGAGTTTCATTCATCACGAGACATACAACGACTATCTCGCCAAGGATATCGACACCTATTATAATTATAAGGAGAACCTCGAAGAGAACCAGAACTTTGTACGTATAAACAACAAAGAGACCCTGGCTCAGATCTTCACCGACATCCGCTACACCCGCAAGGACAACGAAGCCATGTCCGAAGGCCTCCTCACCACATTAAAACAGCAAGGGTTCCTCGATTGAGGAACCCCTGTTATTTATTCTACTGTTACAGGCTTGTACTTTGGTACCAGGGCTTTCATGATAAACCAACCTATCAAGTAGGCCACAGCACAGATGCAGAACACTACCATGTAGGCGGCAGGCTTGCCTTCGAATCCAAAGAATGTGTATGCTTTACCCTGAGCAGCAGCCCAGTCAAAGAATTCGCCAGAACTGTAGTTGATGGCAAAAGAAGCGAGTCCACCAGCCATCGTACCTATACCGGTAATCGTTCCAATAGTAGATTTGGGGAACATATCACCAATGGTAGAATACAGATTAGCACTCCAGGCCTGATGACCGGCACCCAACAATCCAATCAAGATGGCTGCCCACCAAGCACTATGGGCGCCCAGAGGCTGGGCAAAGAGTCCAAGCAATGGGAAACATGCGAAAATAAACATAGCACGCATACGTCCTAAATAGGGATTCATGCCTCGCTTATCTACGAAATAGGTAGGCAGATAGCCGCCACCGATACTCAGAACGGTTACAATCAGATAGAGGGTAAAAATCAGCATGATACCCATGGCCGAATCAGAGGTGTAGCCATACTGATCGCTGAAGTATGCCGGAGCCCAGAACAGGAAGAACCACCACACACCGTCTGTCATGAACTTACCAACAATAAACGACCATGTCTGACGGAATGTGAAACACTTCCAGAACGGGATAGTAGCCTCGGTCTTCTCAACCGTGCGATCCTGCACTTTTGCAATATCACTATCTTGCTCTATATAGTTCAGCTCTGCCTGATTAACATATTTGCTGGTATGTGGTCTCTCATACAGCCACATCCACAAGCCCATCCACACAAAGCCTAACACACCAATCACGATGAAAGCCATCTCCCATCCCCAAACACGAGCCAACAGGGGAATAGTAGCTGGAGCAGCAAGCGCACCTACCGATGCACCGCTGTTGAAAATGGAGGTAGCAAAGGCACGGTCTTTCTTGGGGAAATACTCAGCAGTAACCTTGATAGCTGCAGGGAAGTTTCCTGCCTCTCCTAATGCCAGCACCATTCGGCACGACAGGAACAGATACATTGATACCGTAGCAATGGCTACAGCAGCATCGCTGCCGGCCTTAACCATACGCAAGGCCTCAATAGAAGCGTAGCCTTCGATGTTCATGGCAGCCCATCCGCAACCGGCATGAAGACAGGCACCCAAAGACCATACGAAGATAGCGATGAGATAGCCCTTCTTGGTACCCATCCAGTCGATAAACTTACCAGCAAACAGATTGGCAATGGCGTAGAAGATGGAGAAATAGGCCGTTATTTTTCCGTAGTTGGCATCAGTCCAATGGAAATCAACGGCGATAAAGTCTTTCCATGTCAACGACAGGACCTGACGGTCCATATAGTTTACAGTAGTTGCTAAGAACAGCAAGGCACAGATAACCCAACGGAAGTTGGACATTTTGGTTGTTTGTACAGGAGCCATATTATTTGACTATTTTCTATTTTACAATTTGATTTTAGCTGAATTTTGGTGCAAAGTTACACAATAATAATTAAAAAACGTACGATTTGAACCAATTTTTCACTAAAACATCATTGTAATTCAAAGTCTCCTCCATCCGAGTTAGGAATAATAAGCTTGAACCTTGAACCGTTAGTATATGTAGTGTCATACTTCAGGTCGCCGCCCAGCATTCTCACCATCTGCCTGCAGCAAGGCAGTCCCAGTCCGAGTCCCTCGGCAAAGATATCACCTTTCTCAAAGTTGTCAAACAGTCTCTTCTGTGTTTCCTCATCAATACCAGGACCGGTATCCTCTACCTCGAACACCACGGTGAGTCCTTCGGCCTTAGCCGATAGTTTCACATATCCCTCTGTGGTATACTTCTTTGCATTATAGGCCAACTCAGCCAGAGCCTTAGTAAGGATTTCCCAGTTCGACTTAACCACAAGATCATCACTTACTTTCACATCGGTAATAATACTGATGGTGAACGGAGGATTGGTATCACACAGGTTTTTAATAAAGTCAACAGCCTTCCTTACATTAACCTCCTCCATGGTGTTAATCTTCACGTTCTTGTCGCTGTTTGCAGCCACAATCAGCATGTTCACCATTCTGCTAATGCTAATGGCATTGGTCTGCATGGTATCCAGGATATTGTTTACCTCGTCCTTCGGAATCGATTCATAGTCATCGCGCAACACCTGTATGAAACCGTTCATAATGTTCAGTGGTGTACGTATCTGGTGCGTAATATCCTTAAGGAATTCATTTTTCTTCTCATCGGCCTTACGAGCCTGTTCGCTTGCCTCTTCCAGCTCCTTATTCATCTGTTTGGTGGCAGCATTCACATCCTGCAGACTGCAGATATGCTCCGAAAGTGCCTTCTGCATCTCGGCAAAATTATTCTGCAGTCTACCTATTACATCCTTCCTTTCGGTAGTAGGTATATGCTCTTTGAAATGCCCGTTGGTGATATAGCTCAGCTTCTCGGTCAGACTCTTTATCGGTCTCACCACATTGTTAACCACATTCAGACAGAACGCCAGAATCACCAGCAGTCCGAACACCAGCAGCGGAATCAGGATATACAGCAGTTTCGTATATCCTGCCATGATATCCGTCTCCTGACAGATCAGTGCCATGCTCCATGGAGCACGCTTAAGCGATTGATACAGTGCTATACAACGTTTTCCGTTAACCTTCACGCCCATAATGCCCTTATTACCGGCTATCATTTCGTGTCCCAGTGAAATAAGGTCCTGCTGAGTCTGCGGGTCAAGGTCGGTAAATATAGTATTGTGCATCAGTTTGGTAGTGTCAGGGTGTATCAGATACTGTCCATCAGCTCCCAGCATGATGCAGTATGAGTTCGGGTAAGGTTTGAACTCCGATACAATCTCCGACAGCCAAGGCATCGACAGGTCGGTGGAGATGACGCCTATCACCTCTTTCTTACTGTTAACCAGCGGCACACCGAACGATACTATCATATCATTGTAGTCATCCGATACCTCTCCATCTACATTCTCTATATATGCCTCCACCCAACTGGGTTTTCCCAGAGTTATCGGTGTTTTGTAATATACCTTGTCAAAGTAGTCGTACGGATCCTCAACCTTAGCCATCACCGAGTCGCCATTGTGGTATGCGTATACCGAGAAGTATCTTCCTATCTGAGGGAAGAAGTTCGGCTCCATCGATATAGAGCATCCGTCGAAGTTGGGGTTCATGGTCACTATCCTTCGTGCATAATGCAGTATCGAGTCGGGCACCAGCTGTGTGTCGGTCAAATGCCACTCAGCGGTGTTTGTTGCCACCTCCACCTCATTCATGGCTCCGTTCACCCTCTCCACCAGGTTCTCCAGCTCCTGCTCAGCACGACCTATAGCTTCCTCTTTCACCATCTGTCTCGACCTGAAAAAGAGTATTCCCAGTGATACTGTGAATATCAGCACCAGGAACAGCATAATGCCAAAGCTCAGCTTTAGCGACAGCCTCTTGTTTATCAGGTACAACAGTCCCTTCATTCGCTCTCCTCCTCTTTCTCTTCTTTGGTAGCCACCTCAAGCATTCTGTCCAACAGAGCAGTAATGGTATTGGTATGCCCGTCCATCTGTCCGGCCAGTTTCACTATCTGCTCGTGATCCATATCATCCAGATGATATCTTACCTCAGTCACTATCTTCGATATCTCAAGCACAGGCTCACTCATCTGGTCGGTCATATTCTGCAGGAATGCGGTCTTCACCCTGTCAGCCTCCTTCACATGCTGGTGGGCCTCGTTCAGAGCCTTATTCTGCTCATCCAGCTTTTCTCGGTTTCTGTCAATCTTGTTCAGATGGTTTCTTATCGAACGTCTCATAGCCACGAAACTGTTCGTCAGTATTCCCACCTCATCCTGTCGGTTGTTTGTAGTCACAGGCGCAAAGTAGTCTCCTTTTATCATCTGTTTTGCCGATGCCTCAAGGGTGCGCAGTGGCAGCAGCTCCTTATGTATAAAGAAATAGAAGAATGCCGCGATGGCCATCAGCGCCAGAACCACAATAAGTATCATCAGTGATATCAGCTGGTTGTACGATGCCATGACCTCTTCTTCCGGACATACCACATCCACCACCCATTGTGTGCCTTCCATCGGCTTATAGGCAATAAAGCTCTTCACTCCGTTAAATACGGCCGAGGCTGTTCCTGTTTCACCGTCCAGCATCTTATAGGCCAGAGAACTGTATATAGCACCGGGGAACTGTTCCATGAGTTTGAACAATGCACCAGGCTTCAGTCGTGTGGTATCCGGATGGACAATAAACGCCCCCTTTCGCGAGGCGACAACCCCATACATGTTGGGCGACGGCCGCTTTCCCTCTATCACCTTCGACAACCAGTAAAGCGATATGTCAATAGCAAACACGCCCACTGCCTTACCGTCCTCATGCAGAGGCAGACCGAATGAGATTATAGGTTCTCCGTTGGTCTTGTAGTTCTCAGCGGGGTCGCTCCAGTATTCTGTATTACGGTTCAGCGTCTCCTCATACCATGGCTGGTGCATATACGATTCATCGGCAAAGGTCTCGCTCTTTATCAGTTGTGTACCTTTACGATAGTAGTATATCATATACTCTCCGGGTCTGTGCTGATAATAATCAGGCACAAATGCTACAGCCACGCCTACTATCTCCGGTGTGTTTCTCAGTATCTCCTGCAGATAGTCGTCAATTGCATCGGGGTTATGCAGATTCTGCTCCACGTTCCAGAAAGTCTGTCTTGCCACCACCTCTTTCTCGTGCAGTGTGTTAGCCGCAGCAATCTCCATCTTCTGCAACATATCCTCGGCCTTACCTTCTGCCTCAACCCTTACAGCTTGTCGTGCATAATAAAACATAAGTGAGAATGTCGCCAAGAAAAGAATGGCAACAAACAGCATCACCCACAGGCTCAATCTCGCTGAAAGTGAACTAGGTAATAGATATCTCACTTTCGGTTTCATTATTTTAGGTTTTCTGCGGACAAATATAAAAAAAAAGAAAGAAAACACCAAACTTTTTTCTGTTTTTTTACTACTAAGGCAAAAAAAAGCAATTTTTGCGCTGTTTTTAATAGTATATTTTGTACTTTTGCACCGCAATTCTATTAATCAATATTCTATTAATCAAAACAGTAATTACGAAATATGGAGATTTATGGTTTTAGTCTCGATGCTTGGATTACCATTCTAACGGTACTTACTATGTTTACGGTGCTGCTTACCACTAAGCTGCGCGCCGATCTTGTATTCCTCGGAGCAATCGGAGTACTCCTCGTTACAGGTGTGCTCGACCAGAAGGAGGCCTTCGCAGGTTTCAGCAGCGGATCGGTAGTAGTGATAGGCGTACTGTTTGTTGTGGTAGCAGGATTAACACACACCGGAGTTCTGCAATGGATAGTAAAGAATCTTCTTGGTCAACCCAGGTCGTATACCAAAGCGGTTGTACGCCTCATGGTACCAGTAGCCGTCCTCAGTTCATTCCTCAGCAACACCACTGTTGTTGCCCTGTTTGTGAACATCGTGAAGATGTGGTCAAAGAAGCTTAACATCTCACCGTCTAAACTGCTCATCCCTCTTAGCTATGCATCGGGCATGGGTGGTGTGTGTACGTTGATTGGAACACCTCCCAATCTTATCATCTCCGGACTATACACCGAACATACCGGCAACACCATAAATGTGCTTGCCACCACTATACCTGGACTGTTCTGCCTGTTCATCGGCATCCTGTCTATCATCGCCATGCGTAAGCTTCTGCCCAACCGCAAGGCTCCCGAAGACAGTCTAGAGGATACCGACGACTATACCATCGAGATGCTCGTGCCATCCGACAATAAGTTCATCGGCGAGACACTGGGATATGCCGAACTCCTTGAGGTTAAGGGCGGACGACTGATAAAGATGCACCACTTCGATAATGTACCTGTAAAGATAGACAAGAACGAGTTTATCATGGGTGGCGACCACCTTGTCTTTGCAGGACGTATCAAGGACATCCTTGAACTGCAACAGACTCACGGACTCATCAAGGGCGAAGAGGTGATTAACATCGGTACAAAGACTATCATCTCAACAGTCATCATGATAACCATGGTTGTACTGTCGGCACTCAATGTTATGCCTCTGCTTAACTGCGCCTTCCTTGCTGCAGCAGCAATGCTCGTGGCCGAATGCTGCACGCCCAACCAGGCCATGAAGGCCATCAACTGGGATATCCTTATGGTGTTTGCGGGTTCTGTGGTGTTAGGAACAGCCATTCAGAAGACGGGTATTGCCGAACTTCTGGCATTCGAGATTCTCGATGTGTGCGGCACTAACCCTATTGTTGTCATGACAGCCATCTGTTTTGTTGGCACGTTCATCACTGAGTTCATATCCAACACAGCCGCTGGAGCAATGTTCTTCCCCATCATGTACGAGGCTGCCGAGAAGTTGGGCTACGAGCCGTTCCCATTCCTCATAGCACTCATGGTAAGCGTCAGCAGTAGCTTCGCCACTCCTATCGGCTCACCAACCCACATGCTGGTATATGGTCCTGGCGGCTACAGGTTCAGCGATTTCATGCGCATCGGTCTGCTCATGAACCTCATCATCCTGGCAGCAAACATATTTATAGTGAATATTGTTTATCCGCTAACGCCACTGCACTAGAAACAAAAATCCCCATCTCAACTGAGACGGGGATTTTTTATGTTTAGACTTTGTTTGCCTTTTTACGCTGGTCGTGATCCAGAATTGTCTTGCGCATACGCATCGACTTTGGTGTCACCTCAACCAACTCGTCCTGCTTGATGTACTCCAGGCACTCCTCAAGACTCATCACGGTCTTTGGAATGATACGAGCCTTATCGTCGGTACCCGATGCACGCACGTTTGTAAGCTGCTTGGCCTTGCAAACGTTCACCACAAGGTCGTTGTCGTGAACATGCTCACCCACTACCTGTCCGGCATATACATCCTCACCTGGATCGATGAAGAACTTACCGCGGTCCTGCAGCTTATCGATGGCATAAGCAAAGGCGTTACCGGTATCCATAGAGATCATCGAACCGTTTACGCGGCGCTCAATCTCACCCTTGTAAGGCTGATACTCCTTGAAGCGGTGAGCCATGATAGCCTCACCCTGACTGGCAGTAAGCACATTGGTACGCAGACCGATGATACCACGTGATGGGATGTCGAACTCGATGTTCACGCGTTCGCCCTGATTCTCCATCGATGTCATCTCGCCCTTACGACGTGTTACCATATCAATCATCTTCGATGCGAACTCCTCGGGAACATTGATAGTAAGCTCCTCAACAGGCTCGTTCTTCACACCGTCAATCTCCTTGTAGATTACCTGTGGCTGACCCACCTGGAGCTCATAGCCCTCACGACGCATGGTCTCTACCAGCACTGAGAGGTGCAGCACACCACGGCCTGATACAATCCACTTATCGGTGCTATCCTCGAAAGGTGCCACACGCAGAGCCAGGTTCTTCTCCAACTCCTTCTCCAAACGGTCGTTGATGTGGCGTGATGTAACAAACTTACCCTCCTTACCGAAGAATGGCGAGTCGTTAATCATGAACAGCATCGACATTGTAGGCTCGTCGATAGCGATAGGAGTCATTGGCTCTGGATTCTCGATATCGCAGATGGTATCTCCGATCTCGAACTTCTCCAGACCGATAACAGCACATATATCTCCACACTCCACCTGATCGGTACGAACATGTCCCATACCCTCAAATGTGTGCAACTCCTTGATCTTTGTCTTCTCCATCGAACCATCGCGGTGAGCAATGGTTACCTGCATGCCGTCCTTAAGAGTACCGCGATGAACACGTCCCACAGCGATACGTCCCTGATAGCTTGAGTAGTCAAGCGATGTGATAAGCATCTGTGGTGTACCCTCGATAGGCTTTGGAGCAGGAATCATCTCAATAATCTTATCCAGCAGATAGGTGATGTTATCTGTAGGCTTCTTGTAGTCCTCACCCATCCAGCCGTTCTTTGCCGAACCGTAAACCACAGGGAAGTCAAGCTGCTCCTCGGTAGCATTGAGCGAGAACATCAGGTCGAACACCATCTCATACACCTCCTCAGGGCGACAGTTAGGCTTGTCAACCTTGTTTACAACAACAATAGGCTTCAATCCGATCTCCAGTGCCTTCTGCAGCACGAATCGAGTTTGAGGCATAGGACCCTCGAAAGCATCTACCAGCAGCAGACATCCGTCGGCCATGTTAAGCACACGCTCAACCTCACCGCCGAAATCAGAGTGTCCCGGAGTGTCGATGATATTGATTTTAACGCCTTTCCAATTGATACTGACGTTTTTCGAAAGAATAGTGATACCACGCTCGCGCTCCAAGTCGTTGGCATCCAGTACCTGATTGCTGAGATTCTGTCCGTCACGGAACAGGTGTCCAGCCAGCATCATCTTGTCCACGAGAGTAGTTTTTCCGTGGTCAACATGTGCTATAATTGCAATGTTTCTGATATCCTGCATACTATAATACTTAAATTTCGGGTGCAAAGGTACACATTTTTTAGAAAAAAATTTGCTAAATCAAAAAAAAGTTGTAATTTTGCAGCCGCATTTCGGAAAATCCGGAGCATTTGACGACGTAAACCCACTTGTGATTAGGCGGGAATCGCGTTTGAAAAATGTTATTGCACAATTATTTAATCACATTATTAATTATGTATTTAGACAAGGCAAAGAAGGAGGAGATCTTCGGTCAGTACGGTAAGAGCACTACTGACACAGGTTCAGCTGAGGCACAGATTGCTCTCTTCAGCTACCGTATCTCTCACCTGACAGAGCACCTGAAGAAGAATCACAAGGACCACAACACAGCTCGTTCGCTGACTATGCTCGTAGGTAAGCGTCGTAAGCTTCTTAAGTACCTGTACAATAACGATATCAATCGTTATCGTGCTATCATCAAGGCACTTGGTCTGCGTAAGTAATTTCGAGACTTACAAAAACAAATATCCCCCGCCATTTGGCGAGGGATTTTTTTTGCCCGGATGGGCGGGATGTTAGAAATGAATTCTAACATCTGCGCCTACCTGAATTGGGTTTGCCTTCTGAGCGAAGTAGTGTGTACCACCCACTGCGCTCGATGCGATGGCAAATGTATTGTAATTTGTGTTGGTTATATTTCTACCCCACAGGCTAACCAGAACCGGACCGAAGTCGTAATCGGCATGTGCGCCAAGTGTGGCATAGAGTTTCTGTGAGAATGTGTTAGCCTCGTCCCACCATGTTTTTCCCTGACCAGCAAGGTTGGCTCCGATGGTGAAATTACCGAAGTGATAGTCGGCCATGGCACTGAATGTGTGCTGTGGAACAAATGGCACGTAGTTGTCATTATATGTGTCGTACTCATCAAACTTGGCATTTGTGAAGGCATAGGTCACGCCCCAGTCAAACGCATTGTCGAAAGCACGTCCGCGCAGAGTAGCCTCAACACCGCAAGAGTGACTCTTACCGGCATTAACCATTATACGTCCGTAGTTGCTACCTGGCATCATAACCGACAGCTGCTGGTTACGTATCTGCATGTAGTAGAGCGAGAGGTCGAGGTGTGTGCTACCGCCAAACAGGTTCAGGTGTGTACCCAACTCGTAGTTCCAGCTCTCCTCGGGCTTGTACTGTATTGTCTCCTCAATGGCATCATAGTCGGCTGCAGTGTGCTCCACATCATAGTCGCCACGCATAGCATCCTGCTGATGAGCATTCAGGTCGGTCTGCAGAATGTCGCTGAACATCTGGAAGTTATAACCACCGGCGCGATAGCCCTTTGATACCAGAGCGTAGATGTTACCGATGTTCTCATCGAAGGTGTATGTGAGTGCGAACTTAGGCAGCAGCTGGGTGAAGCTCTTCGAGCGGTTGTCAGCCACGTGCGATGTGAGATGATATGTAGCAGTAGCCGAAGCAGTACCACCAGTCATGTTCATATATGCCAGGGCATCGTACTCAATCTTAGCCCAGTCGTGAGCCAGACGCAGACCAACGGTGGCCTTAAGACGTTCGGTAATCAGGATGTTCGACTCGTGATAAAGACCGAGACTCATCTGTGGAGTGTGATACAGTCCGGGCACAGCCATCTCGGCAGTCATGGTAACACCCATCTTCGCAACAGCAGCTTCAGCAGCTGCCTGAGCCTGTTCTGCAGTCATACCCTGAGCCATATATCTGCCCAGCATACCCTTTATCATCGAGTTCTTCATTGCGTTTGCAATGGCATTGCCGATAGGTGCGGTGATACCCTCACCAAAGTAAACAGGAGCGTCTGTGCGCATCCACTGGTATGAACCGAACAGTCCTGTAGTATGCTGCCAACGAGATGTGTCATGGTTACGCAGCACAAACTCCTGAGTCAGCGCGTTCATCTTCTGAGCCTGACTAAGCTGCAGATAGTCGCCAGCCATATAGTCCTGGTCCATCAGCATCAGGTCCTCAAGGAACTGGTAGCTGGTAGTCGATGTAAACAACAGCTTATCGGTGTTGTAGCTGATGTTCAGACCGGTAGTGAACATATTACGCTTGTAACCGTTCATAATGGTGGTAGCAGGGTCTTCTACATCAAGGCTGTAAGGCTTCACAGAACTTTGTGGCATTGGCTGGAACTCTCCGTATCCGAATCCATTCTGGTTTACGTACTGATAATCAGCAGTCCAGTCGAAGGTGAGCTTCTTGTTTGGAGCATACATCAGACGCAACTTTCCTCCTGCCTCATTGGTCAGGTCGTTCTTCTTATCGAAGTTCTGGTTATCGATAAAGCCCTTCAGTCCGCTGTAGAAACCAGCCACGCTGAATGCGAGCTTCTCGCTTGGACGATGGTAGTGAGCCACCTCTACATTACTATATAGTCCGGTACCGATACCCAGACGAACATCAGTACCCTGATAATTCATTGGGTTCTTAGAGTAGATACGTACCAGTCCACCCTCGGTGTTCTGTCCGTACAGAGTACCCTGGGGACCACGCAGCACGTCTACACGATCCAGCATATAGAAATGGTTGTTGAATGCCGACTTCGACATCAGTGGTATGTTATCGTAGTAAACACCAACAGCAGGATTGTTGATACGCGAACCTATTCCGCGGACATACATCGATGATGTGAGACGTGAACCATAGCTTGGCATAACAAACGATGGAACGTACTGTGAAAGCTGACTCAGGTCGCGCACATTCAACTGCTGCAGCTGCTCTGAGCCGAAAACATTGCTGCTCACAGGCTGCAGACGCAGGCGCACCTGCTCCTTAGGCTGCGAAACAACAACTACCTCGTCAAGGTCTACTACTTTACTAGAATCAGTAAGAGCCTCGGTATCAAGGCTCCCGAGAGGAGTGGCCATTGCTGTAAGCTGTCCACCCAGTGCAATAAGCACGAAAACAATCTTCTTATTCATTAAAATCACAACTATTTGTTTGCGGCTGCAAAATTACAACAATTTTGCAACCCAGGCAATCCCTATTTATATGGATTTTTTCGTTTTTCCATGACAAATCGGCAGAAATCACGCCAATTTGTCAGAAATTTATCATCGGCATAAGCTTTGAATATTATTTTGCAACGGACCACAGGACTAACAGGACTGATTATCCTAATAGAAAAAAGTCCTTGAGTCCTGTAGTCCGTTGCTAAAAAAAGAATTAATAACAGAAAGGAGCTAAATATGACATTAGACAAGTTTACAATCAAAGCACAGGAGGCGGTTCAGGAGGCGGTGAACACCGCACAGATGAACGGCCAGCAGGTGATAGAACCTGCACACATACTGAAAGGAGTAATCTCTAAGGCCAAGGACGTAACAACCTTCATCTTCCAGAAGCTGGGAGTCAACGCCCAACAGATAGAGATGCTCATCGATCAGGAGATACAGCATCTGCCCAAAGTCCAGGGTGCAGGTCAGCCTTATCTCTCTGGTGATAGTAATAATGTACTCGTGCGCGCGCAAGAGACAGCCCAGAAGCTTGGCGATGAGTTCGTATCTGTCGAACCCATTCTGCTCGCCTTGCTCAGCGTCAACTCTACTGCATCACGCATCATGAAGGATGCAGGCTGCACCGAAAAGGAGATGATGTCAGCCATCCAGGAGCTTCGTCAGGGTCAGAAGGTACAGTCGCAGAGTGCCGACGACAACTACCAGAGTCTTGAGAAGTTCGCAAAGAATCTTGTTGAGATGGCTCGTCAGGGCAAGCTCGATCCAGTCATCGGTCGTGATGACGAGATCCGTCGCGTACTGCAGATTCTCTCCCGCCGCACCAAGAACAACCCTATTCTTATAGGTGAGCCGGGTACTGGTAAGACGGCTATCGTTGAGGGACTGGCCGGTCGTATCGTTCGTGGCGATGTGCCCGAGAACCTTAAGGACAAGCAACTCTACTCGCTCGATATGGGCGCACTTGTCGCAGGTGCGAAATATAAAGGTGAGTTCGAGGAGCGACTTAAGAGTGTCATCAACGAGGTTACCAAGAGCGAGGGTCGCATCATCCTGTTCATCGACGAGATCCATACTCTTGTTGGAGCCGGCGGTGGCGAGGGTGCCATGGATGCAGCTAACATCCTCAAACCTGCCCTTGCTCGTGGTGAGCTGCGCGCCATTGGTGCCACCACCCTCAACGAGTATCAGAAATACTTCGAGAAGGACAAGGCCCTTGAGCGCCGATTCCAGACTGTGATGGTCGACGAGCCCGATGAGCTCAGTGCCATCTCCATCCTGAGAGGACTGAAGGAGCGCTACGAGAACCACCATAAGGTACGTATCCAGGACGATGCATGTATCGCCGCAGTACAACTCTCCGAGCGATATATCTCTGAGCGATTCCTGCCTGATAAGGCCATCGACCTGATGGACGAGGCAGCAGCCAAGTTGCGTATGGAGCGCGACTCTGTACCAGAGGAACTCGATGAGATTACTCGTCGACTGGCCCAGCTCGAAATCGAGCGCGAGGCTATCAAGCGCGAGGGCGATACACAGAAGATTGCGCAGTTGGATAAGGACATCGCCGAGCTTAAGGAGCAGGAGACTCAGTTCCGTGCTAAGTGGGAAGGCGAGCGCCAGCTCATCAACAAGATCCAGCAGGACAAGCAGGAGATTGAGAACCTCAAGCTGGAGGCCGAGCGCGCAGAGCGCGAGGGCGACTATGGTAAGGTAGCCGAGATCCGCTACTCTAAGCTGAAGGCCCTCGAAGATGATATAGAAGTGAATAGTGAAAAGTTAAGAGTGAATAGTGACAGTAATCGTTTGGTTCGCGAGGAAGTTACTGCCGATGATATTGCAGAGGTAGTATCTCGCTGGACTGGCATCCCTGTAACCCGCATGATGCAGAGCGAGCGCGAGAAGCTGCTGCACCTCGAGGAGGAGCTTCACAAACGTGTCATCGGTCAGGACGAGGCCATCACAGCAGTGTCAGATGCTGTTCGCCGCAGTCGTGCCGGTCTTCAGGATCCTAAGCGTCCTATCGCAAGTTTCATCTTCCTTGGCACCACTGGTGTGGGTAAGACAGAGCTCGCCAAGACACTGGCCGACTATCTGTTCAACGACGAGACCATGATGACTCGTATCGATATGAGTGAGTATCAGGAGAAGTACAGCGTGAGCCGACTCATCGGTGCGCCTCCGGGATACGTTGGCTATGATGAGGGTGGTCAGCTCACCGAGGCAGTGCGCCGCAAGCCTTATTCGGTAGTGCTGTTCGATGAGATTGAGAAGGCTCATCCTGATGTGTTCAACATCCTGTTGCAGGTGCTCGACGACGGTCGACTTACAGACAACAAGGGTCGTACGGCCAACTTCAAGAACACCATCATCATCATGACCTCAAATGCTACCCGCGAGCAGCTTAGAGCCACCATGCGTCCGGAGTTCCTGAACCGTATCGATGAGATTATCACCTTCACTCCGCTCACCAAGGATCAGATTGCCGATGTGGTGAAGTTGCAGATGAAGAAGGTCACCGACATGCTTGCACCTCAGGGCATCACCTTGGAGTGTACTCCCGAAGCAATAAGCTACCTGGCCGAGCAGGGTTACGATCCGGAGTTTGGTGCCCGCCCAGTAAAGCGTGCCATCCAGCAGTTCGTACTCAACGACCTTTCAAAGAAACTCTTGGCAGATGAAGTTGATCGCACCAAACCGATCATCATCGATAGCTTCGGCGATAGTTTAGTTTTTAGAAATTAGTTTTCCGTTATGGATATATAAGCCTTTACGCGTAGGCTCTTTGTATAAACGGCGACCTTGGATATCATACCAACGGTCGTCGTTTTTCTGTGTGTTTTCAATGGCTCTGATACCGGTACTACCTTTCATAAAGTCGAACGAAACGGTACCATCCGCAGCCACCTTGATGTTTGTTATCGACTTACCCATCAGCTTTATTCCCTCGGCATTCTCATGCAGCAGAACAGAGGCAGGCGACGAAGTGTCGGTCAGCATATCGTTCAGCACCTGAGTGTCGGGATTAGTATATGGATAAGGCGATGTGCTTAGGAACTTGCTTCGCATAAGACCATCCATGGTATACTTGGTATAATCACCACCACCGTTAGTTGGATCCCATGTTATATAGTCCTTTCCATCAGCATGAAACACGTCATAGCGGAAATAACTATCAGAGATGTTAACATCATTGTTTGCCCAACTCGGCAGAGAGTAGTCAACATGAGTAATCAGCAGTCCGCTGCCGGGACAACCATAGTCCCACCCCACCTGCTGACGGTTCTCTAACAGATAGTACTCATTCTCATTTCCTGAGTTGCGTATAATATAGGTTTTACCTCCTGCACCCAGTGGTTTCATTCCTGTAATAGTAGTAGGTTCTGTCAGTTCCTCAGGCTCATCCCATTTCATATAGATCCTCTCCATGGCCGTGAGGTTAGGCGGGCACCATCCTCTATTGATATAGTCACCGCCGTCCATGATATCCCATTCGTCGGCAACAGAGAAAATAGTGGCAGAACCCAAGGGATAGATGTCAGGCAGACCCAAGCAATGGCAGAACTCATGGCCTATTACGCCGAAACCGCCTATTGAGCCGTCTTTCCAAAACTCACAGGCAACAGAATAGAAATAGGTATAAACACCACCTGGAAATTTATCATCAAGATCACCAGAACTTGGCCAGATATACCCTTCTGTCTGATTTCCCGAGTAGCTGGCTGCAATAAACAGCACCTGGTTTATCTTACCATCTCCATCCCAGTCGTAGATAGAGAAGTCTGTTGTTTCTGTCTGGCATAGTTTTTTTACAGCACTTCTGATAGCATCTTCGCCATAATAAGGGGCCTCATGTCCACCGGCAGTAGTACTAACCTTGAAAGGCCCGTAGATATCAAACTGCAGGTTAAGACGCCCACCCGACTGATCACGGAAATAGTCGGCAGCACACCCTGTTCCGGCTCCCTCGTTAAAGCCTGACTCATTGAAGTATCGATTATAATACTCTTTGGGATTCTCCATCGAGAAGTCAGCATCGCTGAACGAGATGAGCACCACAGGCTGACGATACGTCTTCTGAGGATCGAAATCCAAAGGCAACGGCAGTCTATATGAACTGCCGCGCGTTGTTGCCTTTGCGTTTGTGCGAATACATGACATACGTTGCTGAGAACTGGCTGTGGTTACCACAGCCAGCCCCAACAACACGTATATCAATATCCGCCTAAACAATGTTTAATTTTTTAATTTTTACATTTTTACATTTTGCATGGAGTCCAAGGCTTCAGAGTCTTGAAGAAGTCATTACCCTTGTCATCCACGAGGATGAATGCGGGGAAGTCCTCAACCTCAATCTTCCATACAGCCTCCATACCCAACTCAGGGTACTCAACGCACTCGATGCTCTTGATGCTGCTCTTTGAGAGTACAGCAGCCACACCACCGATAGTTCCCAGATAGAAACCGCCATGCTTCTTACAAGCCTCGGTAACAACATCTGAGCGGTTACCCTTGGCAATCATCACGAGCGATGCGCCGTTAGCCTGGAACTCATCAACGTATGGGTCCATACGGTTGGCTGTTGTTGGTCCCATCGATCCACAAGGATATCCCTCTGGAGTCTTAGCAGGTCCTGCATACAGCACTGGGTACTTCTTGAAGTAGTCAGGCATACCCTCACCGGCATCCAGACGGGCCTTCAGCTTAGCGTGAGCGATGTCACGAGCCACGATGATGGTACCCTTCAGGTTCACACGGGTAGAAACAGGATACTTAGAGAGCTCCTTACGTACAGCATCGATACCCTCGTTCAGGTCGATCTCGATACCCTTGCCACCCTCGCCTGGCTTGCGCAGCTCCTCAGGGATAAGCTCTGTTGGGTTGCTGTCCATCTTCTCCAGCCAGATACCGTCGGCATTGATCTTAGCCTTGATATTTCTATCAGCCGAGCAAGATACACCCATACCGATAGGACAGCTTGCACCATGACGTGGCAGACGGATCACACGAATGTCGTGAGCCAGATATTTACCACCGAACTGTGCACCCAGACCAATCTTCTGAGCCTCCTTAATCAGTTTCTGCTCCAGGTCGATATCACGGAATGCACGACCGGTCTCGTCACCTGTTGTTGGCAGACCATCGTAGAACTTGATTGAAGCCAGCTTCACTGTCAGCAGGTTCTTCTCAGCCGATGTACCACCGATAACGAATGCGATGTGGTATGGAGGACATGCTGCTGTTCCCAGACTCTTCATCTTCTCTACCAGGAATGGGATGAGTGTACCCTCGTTCTGGATAGTAGCCTTTGTCATTGGGTAGAAGTAGGTCTTGTTGGCCGAGCCACCACCCTTGGCAACCATCACGAACTTATACTCAGCACCCTCTGTTGCCTCGATGTCGATCTGTGCAGGCAGGTTACAACGGGTGTTCACCTCGTCATACATGTTCAGAGGAGCGTTCTGCGAGTAGCGCAGGTTGTCCTGAGTAAAGGTATTGAACACACCCAGGCTCAGAGCCTCTTCATCCTCGAAACCTGTCCATATCTGCTGACCCTTCTCACCGTGGATGATAGCGGTACCTGTGTCCTGACAGAAAGGCAGTATACCCTTGCAAGCCACCTCTGCATTGCGCAGGAACTGCAGTGCCACGTACTTATCATTCTCACTGGCCTCAGGGTCGGTCAGTATCTTAGCAACCTGTTCGTTGTGCTCTCTACGCAGCATGAACTCCACATCGTGGAATGCCTGCTGGGCCAAAAGGGTCAGGGCCTCTTTAGAGACCTTTACGATTGTCTTACCTTCAAACTCGGCGGTTGTCACGCCTTCCTTCGACAACAGACGGTACTCCGTCTTGTCCTCGCCCACCTGGAACATGGGCGCATACTTAAATTCAACAGTTTTAGCCATACTTGTAAAATTAAGGAGACAAGGAGACAGGGAGTTCAAGGAGTTCAGGACAACACCTTAATCCCATCTCATTACTCCAAGTTATTAATCTTTTATGCCATTATTATTAATTATTCCTTTACAATATAAATGTAACATTCTGCTTGTTTCTTCTAGTGCATCATGAAGATTTGAGAAATCAGTATCTGTGAAATATTGCAGATCTCTAGATAGCAAGATATAATCTCTACATTCTTCAATACTGCCTTGAGAGATGTTCATAAAACGTAACTTGTCTGCTTTACTGATTTTCTTATAACCTTCAGCTATATTTGCTTCGATAGAGACAGCAGCTCTTCTGAATTGAGATGTTAATCCATAGAGTTCATCAGCAGGAAAACTTTTAGTAATCCTATAAACCAGAAGCACAAACGCATGTGCCTTCTGCCATGCAATCACATTTTCAAACGTATAAGTCATATGTCTTGTACTCCTTGAACTCCTTGAACTCCCTGTCTCCTTAATACCCAAACACCTCTTCAAGGCTCAGGCGCTTGATTGTGCCGAGACCCTCGAGGTACTTCATATCCAGCTCCTTCTCATCACCCAGGATGATGTAGCGGTAGGCCTTGTTGGCCATGTTGTTCTTCTCGAAGTTCACGATATCCTTCAGCTGAACCTTATCCAGGTTCTTGTAGATAAGCTCGTTGGTGCTGATGTTCAGACCCAGCTTCTGGGCTGCGAGATATGAGTAGATAACAGCACTCTTTGTGGTACGGGCACTTGCCAAGCGCTTTGTCACAGCATCCTTTGCAATCTGGAATGCAGTCTCACTGGCAGGCATCTCGTTCAGAATGTCGTGGAAGTGCGAGATACAGTCAACCATCTTATCGTTCTGAGTGATGATATGAGTGAAATAGTACTCCTTACGATCTTTTTCACTTGGACTATAGTATCTTGCATAAGCATTGTAAGCCAGTCCGCGAGCCTCACGCATCTCCTGGAACACGATACCGTTCATGCCGCCGCCATAGTACTCATTGAATACCTCCTGTACAGCAGCCTCGTCAGGGTTCCATGTGCGACCCTCGTTGTGGTACATTCTCATGTAGATGTTCTTTGCATCGTAGGGTGCAATAACAACCTGGTTCTCTGTAGCCTTCTGCTCAACAAATGGCTCACCCTGTGATACAGGCATCAGGTACTTAGGAGTCTTGTGCTCCTTTGAGAGCAGGTTCGAGAGCTCTTTCTCGCTCATAGGTCCGTAGTACAGCACCTTGTGCTCCTTGGTGCTCAGGTTACCCAGCAGGTTCAGCAGCTCCTGTGGGTCAGCCTCACGCAACTGCTTCTCGGTCATGTCGTCACGACGCATGTTGTGAGGACCGTAAACATTGTAATAATACAGATAGTCGAAGCATGTGCGCTGATCCTTCTTGCTGTCGTCACGCGCCTTCAGCATCAGGTCAACAAACTGTGCATACGACTCCTTGTCGGCCTTTGCATTGTGCAGTACATCCTCCATCAGCTTCAGGGCTGCAGGCATGTTCTCGCTCAGTCCAGAGAGTGAGATGTTCAGGTTGTCGCCATTCACGTTCACGCTGTAGTTACAAGCCAGCTTATAGAACTGCTGCTTAATCTCCTGAGCCGAGAGCTTTTCTGTACCCACATAGTCCAGATAGTTGCTGGCCATGTCATAGCGGTTGTCGTCCTCATGACCGAACTCATAGCGGAACACAAGGTTAAACAGTCCGTCGTCTACGTTCTTCTTATAATAAAGAGGCAGCTTCTTCTTTGTCTGTGTGATGGTGAGATCCTTGCTGTAGTCAACGAATACAGGCTGGATAGGCTCAACCTCTGTCTCCTGGATAGCCTTTACGAAAGCGCTCTTCTGGTCGCGATTGGCCTGGATAGGAGTGATGGCAGGCTTGTCGATCTTCTTCTGCAAGGTGTCAACACCCTGAACCTTGAAGATGGTAGCATAGCCGTTTGTGAAGAAACGGTTGGCAAAGTCCACAATCTGCTGCTTTGTCAACTTCGATATGCGGTTCAGGTAACCAACCTCCTGTTCCCATGAAGTGCCATTGATAAAGGCATTCATGAACTGGTTTGTACGCCAGCGGTTGTTCTCCATTGCGCGCTGGTAGTTCAGTTTCTTATTGTTCACTACCGATGGCAGCAGGTCGTCAGAGAAGTTACCCTTCTTCAGATTCTCAATCTCAGCCATCATCAGGTCGCGAACCTCTTTTAACGACTGGTTTGGCTTTGGCTGTCCCATCAGTACGAATGATGAGTAGTCCTGCTGATCCTGCATACCTGCACCTGCACCCTGCACCTTCATTGTCTGGTTCAGGTTCAGGTCAAAGATACCAGCACGTCCGTTGCTCAGCATATCGCCGATCACGTCGAGAGTGTCGCACTGCAGGTCAGAAGCCTTGTTAGCCAACCATGCCACCCACACCTGCTCAGCCTGCTTACCTATGATGGTAGTATCGCTAGGAGCAGTAAGTTTTCGCTGTGCTGGGAACACAGGCTGACGAACATCAGCACCTGGCTTCCATCCGCTGAAGTACTTGTCGATGATAGCTATAGTCTTGTCGGGATCAAAGTCACCAGCCATACAGATAGCCACGTTGTTGGGCACGTACCACTTGTTGAAGTAGTTCTTGATGTTTGTTATCGATGGGTTCTTCAGGTGCTCCTGAGTACCGATAGTTGTCTGTGTACCATAAGGGTGAGTTGGAGTAAGCTTTTTGCCTATAGCATTCCATACCTTATCATTGTCATCAGTAAGATAGATGTTATACTCCTCGTACACAGCCTCCAGCTCAGTGTGGAAACCACGGATAACCATGTTCTGGAAACGGTCACTCTGGATCTTAGCCCAGTTCTCGATCTCGTTAGATGGGATATCCTCTACATAGCATGTCACGTCGTTACTTGTGAATGCGTTTGTACCCTGAGCACCGATGGCAGCCATCAGCTTGTCGTACTCATTGGGAATGAAGTACTGTGCAGCCACCTGCGATACAGAGTCGATCTCGTGATAGGCCTTCTTACGTGCCTCTGGGTCGGTAAGTTTACGGTAAGCCTCGTAGCGCTGCTCAATCTCGTCGAGCAATGGTTTCTCAGCAGCAGGGTTGTTAGTACCAAACTGCTTTGTACCCTTAAACATCAGGTGCTCCAGGTAGTGAGCCAGACCAGTTGTCTCTGCAGGGTCGTTCTTCGAACCAGTACGCACGGCTATATAAGTCTGGATACGGGGTTTCTCAGCGTTAACCGATAAATAAACTTTCAGACCATTATCCAGTGTGTAGATGCGGGTTTTCATCATATCCCCATCCACGGTCTGATACTTAAAGTCTTTCGCCTGTGCACCCAATCCCAGTGCCACAGCGCAAATCGCCAGTAAAAATTTAGTTTTCATTGAAGTAATGTATAATATTTAAATGTTTAATTTTCGTAGTCAATCTCATGGTCGAGCTTTGAGAGGAAGTCGTCGTAAACATCCTGGTCCACATCGCCCATCTGGAACTCTTTCTCTGCATCCTTGCGTATCTCAGCAATCCATGCTCTGCGGGCTTTTACATAGTCCTCGCGGATGCGCTCACATGCTGCCTCGTCGAGCTCCTCCAACTGGTAGTAGTCCAGAATCATCTGGTAGCTCCACGCCCAACGGTAGTTGCTGTAGTTGTTGTTAATCTCAGCAAAGCGGTCGAGCACCTGCTGGATATTGTCGATGGCACCGCTCTTAATGTCGTCAACCAGTCGCTGCTCCTCACTCTGAGGCAACAGCAGTCCGCTCATGTCTATCCACTTTCCCTGACCGACGGTACTTGCGGGACGTCCGATATATCCTTCCTTCTGTGCACGCTTCAGCACTGCACCCATATAGATACGCAGGGCGATGTCGTAGTACTTCAGACCCTTGCGCAACGACGATGCGTTGATCACATACTCATGGAAGTTGTATGTCGACACATTATCACCCGAAGCCTCACGCAGAGCCTTCAGAATCTTTATTCCCTCAACAATCTCACCTACGGTGAAAGGCGACAGCCAGTCGAAGTTGATGATACTCTTTCTCGACTGCTTTGAGCGCTTGTCACGCTTTGGCCATTTCTTGATATCACGATACAGTCCCACTGTTGTGATGTTACGTCCTGGCACCAGATAGCAGTCGTCACCATAAGCCATCAGATAGCTGAATGGCAAGTTTCTTGTATCAGGATGGTGCATCAGTTTTCCGAAACATACTGAGAATGCACCGATGGTAGCGGGCATAAGGACATACGAGCCAGATGCGGTCTTTGTTCCTCGCTCCAGGGTGCCGAAGTGCATTGGTCCCATCTTATAAGCATGGTTCGAGAAGTTGGTGTTCGAACCTGCGTTATAGAACGAGAACTCACCGCCGATAAGCAGCGAACTCTTATGGTGCGATGCCGAGAACGGACCGCAGAAGGCAGCACATGCCTCACCATTGGCCATAAACGAGTTGGCAAAGAAAAGACTTGCCTCGGCAGTAAATCCGTTTGTTATCTGACAGGCCTCACCCACAAAGCAGTCCTGCATCTTCACGCTGTTGTTGATAGAGCAACCGTCACAGATGATGGAGTTCTCGCAGATAACACCTGTTCCGATGAATACAGGTGCATCCATCGAGCTCATCACCGTACACTCACTCAGACGTGCAGCACCGCTAATCTCGCAGTCGCCCTTGATGATGGTGTTGGTGATATCCTTGGCGTTGATGATCTTCACGTTGTTTCCGATGTAGCCGCGATCAGGACGTGATACACGCAGCTCATCCTCAATCATCTGCTGCAGTGTCTGTCGTAGGTTCTTGTCGGTGTTATGCTTCACCATAAACGAGGCCAACTGACTGTTCAGCTCGCGGAAGATGGTCACGTTTCCATCGCCCATCTCGTTGAGCACCGATATCACCGAACCCTCGCCGTAAGTGGCGTCATCGGTTGTCTCCAGGGTGCAGATGTTCGAGATATAACAGTCGTTACCTATGGTGTAGTTGTTGATATAGTTTCCGATTTTCTCAATCAGGCAGTCGTTACCCACCGTAACGTTTCTCAGTGTGGCATCGTTGATACCCGAATGCTTAACAAAACCTTTGCTTACTTCTACCATCTTGTCGAAGGCTCCTAAGCGGATGTCGCCATAGAAAATCACACGATGGAAATTGTACGGTTTAAAGTTTTCGTCGACTAATACACGCTGCCAGTCCTCAGCCCAGCAAACGTTGTTCTCCAAAACATCAATCTCGCTTTGGGTTAGTTGTCTGTAATTACTCATAATTTTATAAAATTTCGTTTTACTCAATTTTATGGAGACAGGGAGTTCAAGAAGTGCAAGGAGTTCAGGACGTATGTTCTGCCCTTGGAGTATTGTCTTGTCTACTTGTCTACTTGTCTCCTTGTTTACTTATTCATCTATAATATAGAGGAAGTCATTATACGGATATTTCTGTACATGAAGCTCGCGCACACGCTTATACAGCGTTTCACGTAACTCGTCTATATTCTCTTTCTGCCTTGCTGAAATGAACATGCACTCCAAGTATTGTCTTGAACTCCCTGTCTCCCTGTCTCCTTGTCTCCCTAATTTCCCCATCCAGGTCTTTTCGAGATCCTCGAGCGAGATATTCTCCTTTTTCGGGGCGGTCAGGTCATCCTCATCCTGCGGGGTCCATGTGTAGGCATCTATCTTGTTGAATACCAGCATTGCAGGTTTGTCGGCACATCCCAACTCCTTCAGAGTCTCCTCTACCACACGTATCTGGTCCTCAAAGTCGGGGTGACTGATATCCACCACATGCACCAGCAGATCGGCCTCGCGCACCTCGTCGAGCGTGCTCTTGAAGCTCTCCACCAGGTCTGATGGCAACTTGCGGATGAATCCAACTGTGTCGGCCAACAGGAATGGCAGGTTGTCGATGGTCATCTTTCTCACAGTGGTGTCGAGTGTGGCAAACAGCTTGTTCTCGGCAAACACCTCACTCTTGGCAAGCAGGTTCATCATCGTCGATTTGCCCACGTTGGTATATCCCACCAGGGCCACACGAATCAGTCGTCCGCGGTTCTTACGCTGTGTAGTCTTCTGCTTGTCGATCTCGGCCAGGCGCTGTTTCAGCAGGGTTATGCGCTGCAGGATGATACGTCGGTCCATCTCAAGCTGTGTCTCACCAGGACCACGCAGTCCTACCGAACCCTTACCGCCACCAGAGCCTGATCCACCACCCTGTCGCTCAAGGTGTGTCCACAGTCTCTGCAGTCTTGGCAACATATATCTGTGCTGTGCCAGCTCCACCTGAGCCTTAGCCTCGGCAGTCTGGGCTCGCATGGCGAAGATGTCGAGGATAAGCGATGTACGGTCGAGGATTTTCACTTGCAGCTCCTTCTCGATGTTTCGCATCTGCTTGGCGCTCAACTCGTCATCGAAGATCACCATACCCACTGGCTGTGGTGCATCCTCATGAGCGGTAGCAAATTCTTCACTATTCACTATTCGTTCTTCACTTTCCTGCCACTCGTCATAGGCATCCTGACATTGCTTGATGTATTCCTTAATCTCCAGCAGCTTTCCGCTACCCACATATGTAGTCTGACTGGGTCCACCCACCTTCTGGGTGAATCGCTTAACCGTTACAGCTCCTGCCGTATCAGCCAGGAACTCCAACTCGTCTAGATATTCTTTTGTCTTTGCCTCGTTCTGCTCTTTGGTGATAAGTCCTACCAGCACCGCAGTCTCAGCCTTTGCTTCTGATATTACAAATTCTTTCATATTTTGCTTGCAAAATTAATGATTTCTTCGCTCGAAATGGAAAAATCCGTGTTAATCCGTGTTAATCCGTGCCTAAAAATAAAAAATCATTGTATTTTTGCACGGAAATTAAGAACCAAACTTAAAACATATCAATTATGAGAGTAATTATTCAGAGCGACTATCAGAAGATGTCACAGTGGGCTGCAAACCACGTTATCGAGAGAATCAACGAGTTCAAACCCACACCCGATCACAAGTTTGTACTGGGTCTTCCCACCGGTTCTTCACCTGTTGGCATGTACAATGCACTGGTAGAGGCCAATCGTGCAGGAAAGGTTTCTTTCAAGAATGTCATCACCTTCAACATGGACGAGTACGTAGGTCTGCCTGAGACTCACCCAGAGAGCTACCACGCTTTCATGGCTCGCAACCTGTTCGATCATATCGACTGTCCAAATGAGAATATACATATCCTTAATGGTAATGCAGCCGACCTTCAGGCTGAGTGCAAGCACTACGAGGAGATGATCAAGGAGGCAGGTGGTATTGACCTGTTCATTGGTGGTATCGGCCCTGATGGTCATATCGCATTCAACGAGCCAGGCTCTTCTCTGCGCTCAAGAACCCGTATGAAGACTCTTACCACCGATACCCGTATTGCCAACAGCCGTTTCTTCGGTGGCAATCCCGAGAATGTTCCTGCTCACGCTCTCACCGTTGGTGTAGGCACTGTTATGGATGCTCGCGAGGTGATGATCCTGGTTAACGGTCACGGCAAGGCTCGCGCTATGCAGGCTGCTATCGAGGGTGCTGTAAACCACATGTGGACTATCTCTGCTCTTCAGATGCACGAGCACGGAATCATCGTAAGTGATGAGGAGGCTGCCGATGAGCTCAAGGTTTCTACTTATAAGTACTTTAAGGATATCGAAAGCGATCAGCTTCTTTAATTATTAAGAAGACAGGGAGTCCAAGGAGTTCAGGGAGTTCAGGACGTATGTTTTGCTTCTCCATCAAGTATCATTAGTAATGTCTTGCAACTCCTTGTCTCCCTGTCTCCATGTCTACATTATACGATGAATAGAGTAATAACTTTTCTACTTTTCATGGCGTTTTTCTCATCGATAAACGCTGATGACGTTCGTGTTTCATCACCCGATGGTAATCTGGTGGTGACAGTGAACATCAGGAATGGCGTACCAAGCTATTCTGCTACATTGTTCAACAAACCCGTTATCGAGCAGTCGGCTCTGGGACTGAAGACCAGCGTTGGCAACTTCACCTGCAGTCTCCAACTGCTCGACCATAAGACGGAAGCAGTACACAACAAGTACCAGATGCGAGGCACAAAGGCTTCGGGAAATGACTACGAGGCCAACCGCCTGACTCTTAATTTCCGCGACCGCGATGGACTGGGCTTCGGCATCATCTTCCAGGTGTCAAACAATGATATTGCATTCAGATATGCCATTCCTCGTCAAAAGTACAGCGGCAAGGAGTTTAAGCGCGCATTGATTTATCACGAGGCAAGTGCATTTAACTTCCCTCAAGGCACAACAACCTTCCTGTCACCACAGATTGGACCCGAGACAGGTTGGGAGCAGACCAAGCCCTCTTACGAGGAGGAGTACTCTGCCGATGCCCCGATGACTGCCAAGTCACGATATGACCATGGCTACATCTTCCCCGCCCTGTTTCACCTGCCTAACTCCTCTAACTCCACTAACTCCTCTAACTCCCCTAACTCCCCTAACTCCAAGAACCTCTGGGTTCTGGTATCAGAAACCGGAGTTGGCGGCAACTACTGTGGCAGCCACCTTTCTGATTATCAGAAAGGCCGTGGCTACACCATCGCCTACCCCGACAAGGGCGAGAACAACGGCTTTGGCTCTGAGTACCCTGCCATCCCACTGCCCGGCGAGACTCCTTGGCGTACTATCACCGTGGGCAACAGTCTCAAGCCAATCGTCGAGACCACCATCAGCTATGATATTGTCTCACCTCGCTACCAGGCATCTACCGATTACAAGCCCGGTCGCTACACATGGAGCTGGCTCATCGGTCAGGACAACTCTATCAACTACGATGATCAGGTTCGTTTCATCGACCTTGCCTCTGCCATGGGTTTCGAGTACTGTCTGGTCGACAACTGGTGGGATCAGCAGATTGGTCGTACTCGCATTGCCGAACTCTCGAAATACGCTCAGTCAAAGGGTGTCAGCCTGCTGATGTGGTATAACAGCAACGGATTCTGGAACGATGCTCCTCAGACTCCACGCGACTGCATGAACACTGCCATCGCCCGCGAAAGGGAGATGAAGTGGCTGCAGAGCATCGGTGTTAAGGGCATCAAGGTCGACTTCTTCGGAGGCGACAAGCAGCAGACCATGCAGCTCTACGAGGATATCCTCTCTGATGCCAACCGATATGGTCTTCAGGTGGTGTTCCATGGTTGCACAATGCCTCGCGGTTGGGAGCGCATGTATCCTAACTTCGTGGCTTCCGAGGCTGTCCTTGCTTCCGAGAATGTATTCTTCGGCGAGGGAGCTGCTATCCGCGAGCCGTTCGACCTCACCCTCCATCCCTTCTGCCGCAATGCTACGGCATCAATGGACTGGGGCGGCATTATAATGAACAAGTACATGTCTACCGACAATAAGAGCCGCCATCGCCGCCACACCACCGACATCTTCGAGCTTGCATCGGGCATCACCATGCAGACCTCTGTTCAGTGCGTGGCCATGCAGCCCAACAACCTCAAGGAGCTGCCACAGTTCGAGATGGACTTCCTCCGCCAGTTGCCCACAACATGGGAGGAGACTCGCTTCATCGACGGCTATCCCGGCAAGTATGTTGTTCTGGCTCGTAAGGCCACTAACGGCAACTGGTACATCGCCGGTCTTAATGCCGAGAAGACTCCGATCACCTTGACTATCGACATTTTCGGATTTGGCGATAAGCTATCAAAGGTTCTTACCGACAACAAAAAAGGACAACCTCAGAAGAGTGCCCTTAAGCGCGATAAGAACGGGAAGACGAAAGTTACCATCCAGCCTAACGGAGGTTTGGTAATCTACTAAAAATAATCCCCACCGGTTTGGTGGGGATTTTTATTTTAATAAATAAAGATTCTGTAATCTTTAATACTTCCTGGTGCACCTTGATCAACTCTTGGCAGATAGTCAATTCCAAATACTGTCTGCTCGCTGCCTAAGTCTATTACCATAAGGTGAGGCAGCTCGGCGTTCTTGGCTGTACGCCAGTAGGTCGACTCCTGCAGGTCGAATGTCTTGTCGGCAGTAAAGTTTCCTCTGCGGATATCCTCGCTATCGGCATATTTCACTGTCCACTGCTCACGACTCATTCTGCTGCCGTTGGTGCCGATGGCATAGATCTCTGCCACAGCCACATCGCTCTTTCCGGCATGGGTGCTCAGTGCCTGTAAAGCTATATAGCGACCGGTCTGAGGTGCGTCGAATCTCACCTTCTGCCAACCGTTTCCTGCATAGAACTCGCCCTTTGCAGCAGGTGTTGCCGAGTTCAGGTCGGGCTTGTCGCCGGGGTTGTTATGGGTGCGCGATTTCTCCACATTCAGCTTGTCAAGCTCGGGAGTCTTCTGTCCCAAGATGGTGGGCTGCTTAGGTCCAACCACATCCAGCACAATCACCTCGTTCTTTCCCTTCTTCAGCCAGCATCCGGGCACATAGAGTGTCTGCTGCGGACCGATGCTCCAGAATCGTCCGATGGCATGGCCGTTCACGTACACCTGACCCTTGCCGAACTGCTCCATGTTCAGGAATGTGTCGCCAGTGCGCTTCAGGTTGAAGTGTCCGCGGTAGTATCCGGCCTTCGATGTCAGCGGCGATGGGAAGTTCTTCAACGCCTTCTGTGCTGTGGCGTAGTCGTCGGGAATCGTCAGTATTGTCCATCGCTTCAGGTTCCATATCATCTCATGTCCGTCGATATCGGTCGAAATGGTCACGCTGTTGGTGATACCCTTGTAGTCTTTGATGGCTCGACCGAAGTTTATTCTGCCCATGGCCTCGATGACTATCTTCAGCTCCTGTCCTTTGGTTATCGCCGGGAGCTGCAAGCTGTTCTCGTTTCTCACGCGGTCAATCTTGCCGATGTACTTATTGTCGATAAACACCTGCGCAAAGTCATGGCCCTCGTTGAGTGTAAGCACGCTGGGAGTAGAGACCTCGGGCAAGGTAGTAACATACACTATCGAGCCCCAGCCCTGATTCAGCTCCTCCATTGTGCGCAGCGGACTGTCCATCACCACGCTGTCAACTCCATTAAGCAGGTCTACGTGCTCCGTAAGCTCGAATGCGGGTATCGAGATGAACTGCGCAGGCATTTTTGGGATAGCAGGGAGCTTTGTCTTGCTGTATTTCTGCATCATCTTGCGCAGCTGGAAGTACTTGTCGGTTGTACCGCCGTATTCGTTTATCGGGGCATCATAGTCGTAGCTTGTCACGTCGGGAGCAAAACCGGGCGAGTTTGCTCCTGCCCAGTGGCCGAAGCTTGTTCCGCCGTGAGTCATATACAGCGAGAAACTGATGTTTTTCTGCAGCATCTCGTCCATGCCGTCCACCATGTCCTTTGCGGGACGAGTCTCGTGGTTGGCTCCCCACTTATCGAACCATCCGCTCCAGAACTCCGAGCACATCAGGGGTGCATTAGGGCGAAGTTCTTTCAGGCGGGCGAACTCGTGGTCGATATTCGCGCCTGTACCGAAGTTCATCGTCCACACCAGGTCTGGTAAGCCGTTCTTCTCGAAGTTCGAGCTCCAGTCGCACTGGAAAAGGAGACAAGAACTCCATGTCTCCTTAAGTATATCTCGGATAGCCGAGATATACTCCTTATCCTCGCCATACGAGCCGTACTCATTCTCCACCTGCACCATGATGATAGGGCCACCATTCTGTATGGTCAGTGGCGCCAACTGCTCGCCTACTTTCTGCTCGAATATCTTCACTCGCTCCATAAAGTAAGGATCCTGCTCGCGCAATCGTATATCCTTCTTTTTCAGCAGCCACCAGGGCAGTCCGCCCATCTCCCACTCGGCACAAACGTATGGTCCCGGGCGCACTATCACGTACATCCCGTTCTTCTGCGCCAATCGGCAGAACTCGGCCACATCGTTGTTTCCGCTGAAGTCAAACTCGCCCTCGCGCTGTTCATGGATGTTCCAGAACACGTAGATGCACAGGGTGTTCATGCCTAAGGCCTTGCACATTTTTATGCGATGATCCCAGTAGGCCTGTGGTATTCGCGGGTAGTGAACCTCGGCGGCTTTTACTACGAATGGCTCGCCGTTCAGCAGGAATGTTTTGTCGCCCACGGTGAAATCTCCGGCAGACATAAACATCGGTAAAACGGCAAAAATAGCAGTAATTAGTAGTTTAACCTTTTTCATTTTGTATCTTTTATTTTATTATTTGGTGCAAAGATACGTTTTTTCTCAATTCTAAATTCTTAATTCTTAATTTTTTCGTAATTTTGCGGCAAAATAATCAATTATGTATATGAAGAAACTTTTATTACTTACTTTGGCGTTTGTCTTTGCTGGGATGGCAAAGGCAGAGGATGGCCATAAGCTGTGGCTCCGCCAAACACCTGTTAACAAGGCTGTAGTTACCGGACCGGAGTGTATCGCAGCCCAGGAACTGAGAACCTATAGCAATCACGATGTAACACTGAAGATCGATGCCTCGCTTCAGGATGACGAGTATCGCATCGCTGATGGCGTGATTTCTGCAAAGAACGAGATCGGTCTGCTTTATGGCGCTTATGCTTATCTTCGTGGCGAGACCACAGGTAGCAAGCCATTTTATAAGCTCCGCATATTGAATCACTGGGATAACCTCAACGGCACCATCGAGCGCGGATATGCAGGTTTGTCGATATTTTGGAAGGGCAAGGAAGGCGGTAAGACTCGTCGCGGTCATACCATCTTCGTCGAGGACCCCGACCAGCCCATCGACGTCGAACTCATCAAGGAATACGCTCGCGCCAATGCCTCTATCGGCATCAACGGCACAGTGCTCAACAACGTCAACGCATCGCCCAAGATGCTGTCAGCGGTGTATATCAACAAGGTTAAGCAGTACGCCGACATCATGCGCCCTTATGGCATCAAGGTCTATCTCTCGGTCAACTTCGCTTCGCCGATGACTATCCCCGCAAAGGGTTTCAACAAGGGCAAGACTCTGAAGACTGCCGACCCGCTGAACCCACAGGTAAAGGCTTGGTGGAAGGCTAAGGCCAAGGAGATTTACGCTCTGATTCCCGACTTTGGTGGATTCCTTGTAAAGGCCAACTCTGAGGGCCAGCCCGGTCCTTTCGACTACCATCGCACACATGCCGACGGTGCCAACATGCTGGCCGACGCTGTTAAGCCCTTCGGTGGTATCATCATGTGGCGCAGCTTTGTCTACGGCGCTGCTCATGCTGGCGAGGACCGTGTAAAGCAGGCTGTCAGTGAGTTTGCCAGTCTCGACGGTAAGTTCCGCGACAATGTCATCCTGCAGTCAAAGAACGGCCCACTCGATTTCCAACCCCGCGAACCATACGCTCCTATCTTCGATAACATCAAACACACAAAGCAGATGGCCGAGCTCCAGATCACACAGGAGTATCTTGGTCAGTCACGTCATCTTGTATATCTGGCTCCCATGTGGCGCGAGTTCTTCGGTTTCGTTGCTCCCGAGAAGCTCGTGGGCATAGCAGGTGTAGCCAACATCGGTCTCGACACCAACTGGTGCGGCCATCACTTCTCCCAGGCCAACTGGTACGCCTTCGGCCGCCTCGCCTGGAACCCTCTGTTGACGAGCGAGTCGATAGCCAAAGAGTGGCTGAAAGCGACGTTTCTGCCAGGGGACAGGTACCTGGCATCAACAAACAAGCACCAATGTCAGATGCCAGGTACCTGTCCCCTGGCAGAAACAACCGAGCGCAAATGTCAGATGCCAGGTACCTGTCCCCTGGCAGAACTCCTCAGCGTTATGCTCCGCTCGCGCGAAGCCTGCGTCGACTACATGATGCCAATCGGCCTGCACCACATCTTCGCCTTCGACGAGCACTACGGACCAGAGCCTAACGGCTTCATCCCAAGCTATCCTATCGAGTGGTGCCCTGTTTACTATCACAAGGCCAACAACGACTCAATCGGTTTCGACCGCACACATACCGGTTCTAACGCCACAGCTCAGTATCGCGAGCCATATTGTCAGATATACGACGACATCAACACCTGTCCCGAGCGTTATCTGTTGTGGTTCCACCGCGTGCCTTGGAGCTATCGTTTCAAGAGCGGTCGCACTGTCATTGAGGAGATGGAGTATCATTACAACCGCGGTGTTGATGAGGTTGAGGACTTCATCCGCGTTTGGAACGAGGCCAAGCCCTACATCGACGACCAGCGCTGGCAGGAGGTCGATGCTCGCCTCCAGCATCAATTAGAAAACGCCAAGCAATGGCGCCAAGTTTGCTTAGATTACTTCAAAAGCTTCACTACCAAGTGAAGCTTTTTTCTTTTCCCTCGCTCGTCGGGGCTGTCTGCCCCTGCCAGGGGACAGGTACCTGGCAGCAACAACCGAGCGCCAATGTCAGATGCCAGGTACCTGTCCCCTGGCAGGATGTCCCCTGGCAGGATGTCCCCATGGCAGGAGTCGCCGATTTTTCTCGGAAATTGGTAAATATTACTTTTTTTTTGTTTTCGGTGAAAAAAAGATGAATTTTTCTTTTGGTTACTGAGTTTTTTGCAGTAAATTTGCATTTAGTTCCGATAGCGCAAAAAAGCGCTAAAATAGGAGCAATCATATACATTAACCAATTTAAATTTTACAACAATGAAGAAACAAAAATTCTGTTATGCAGCAGTAACTGCGTGTGTTGGTTTATGCAGCCTTGGGAGCTGTACTCAAGAAGAAATGGCTTACCAAGGCGAAGAAGAAGACATTAGCAAATTAAAGGTTATTACCAGAACCGATGACGAGTCATCGAAACCTGAAGAAGGAAAAATCTACATCTTCAACCAAAACAATGTTTGTATCGACACGATAAGCCCAAGCGCTCTGAGAGACAACACTCCCACACGAATTAAGCCCGGCACTGTCAAACTGATAGCAATCGGAAGCAACGACCTCTCAGCCTACAACCTCCCATACAAAAGCACTGTTACCGACAGTAGCATCATCAAACTAAACAGCGGAAGAGCCCTAACCGACCTGATATTAGGAACAACCACTACTACACTTGAAGAAGGAGAAACAACTCAAACCGACATCACAATGAGCCGAGAGGTTATCTGTCTCAAGCACCTCACCGCCGATAACATCCCCGACGACATCATCGGCACGGAGATAATGGTCGGTCCGATGTACAAGAACATCAAACTCAACGGGAAATACACAAACGATGTTGACACCATAAGAATCGCGCTCCAGAAAGATCCGAATGAAGAAGGGGTATGGGTTTACAAAGGCGATTCCATCTTCTCGCTGCCATCAAAAGGCAACCCATCATTCATTCTGCGACTCAAGACCAGCGACACCACGACGGAGTATACCTACCAACTCAACAGGCCCCTCACCAAGAACCACTTCGTGAAACTTGACATCGACTTCCGCGAGGGGATAAAGACCTATATCGCCAGCTCGCTGTCGAACCCAGTTTGGGAGGGTACCGACTCTATCAAATACCAGTATCAGAAGGAGGATATCAGCAATGAGGTTTCGGTGAAGCACCCTGAGGCCGGCGGGCGATACAACAAGTACTACGTGGTGTCGGTTGATAAATCAAAAAGAACGGCAGTACTGTTAAGACGCAAGGGAGCGAGTGGTGTTACCAACGACTCTGTACTGAATGCCAGACTTAATAGTATTAACCGACCAGAATGGTCTATTGGGGGATGGCGACTGCCCACTATCGACGAATGCAAGTCTATTCTTAGCACTGCCAGAATTGTCGATGAAAAAAGTGTAGATCTGAACTACGAGGTCGATCCTGGAACATACTATTGCACAAAAGATGGCAAGTTAGCAACGGTGACTCTGAAAGGCAACAACACGAAGAGAACCCTCACCGAAAATGATAATTCCTGCTATTCTGCGGATTACATCTTCCGCCCTGTAATAGAAATAAGCTATTGAGCCGGTGCTCAATAGCTTATTTCTTCTTCCCCTTCCCATTCGGAATCCAGACTGATAGTAATAGTGAGTCCGGCCGATGATGTATTAAAATATTGGCCTGATACTTTAGTCATCTTTCGTCGCTTCAACGGGATGTCAAACTCGCGGTCGGTCAGCACATTGTCCTCTTCATCGTATGCCGTGGCCTGCAGGTGTATAGTACCCTCATCGCCATGTAGAAAAGTGTATAGGTCGAACGTCGTAGGGGCGGTTCCCGGTTCTACATCAAAGAATTCGTTCTGTCGGCTTTTTACGCAGCCCAGACCTGTTGTGGCATCTAATGAGCCAGAGCCTCCGGTGTATAGGAATCGCATTCTGGATACGTCCGATGGAATTGTATCGGATATCACGAAGCGGCACAGAGACACGATGCGTTTTGGATTCGCCGGGAGGCTTACTGGAGTGTCGCCTATTTCCACACTGTCATAGCACAGAAAGGTATCTGTGAATCCATAATCGTTTTTGAATTGAATCTTCTTGTAGTCCGTCATCGACGGGTTTCCGTTGCTACTATGCGCCAGCACCACCACTTTATATTTGCCCGGTTCCAGTTGGAAGGTCGCGGTTCCGAAGTTCTTGTCGCCCGACTGTTGGTTCGACTTCCGCACTTGGGTTCCGAGCGAATCGTATACGGCGAAGTTCAGTCTGTTGAAGTATTCTGATTCCTCTGCGCGGGTCGTAGCACCGGCGAATGGTATCTGTTCGATACTCATCAGGCTTATCACCAGGTTTCCGTCCTCAACCTCAGCTCCGGGAATCACCGGTTTCTCGCACGACAAAACCCCGCACAACAATAAGCCATACAGCAAAAACGATTTATAACGTTTCATTATTTTATATTTAATGTATCAAGTTTTATAGTTCAAATTTCCGTCCACAAAAGTAATCATTTATTTCGAAACCGCCAAAGGAAACTCACATTTTTTTCAAAAAATGGCTGCCATGGGGACAGCTGCCATGGGGACAGGTACCTGGCAGCGCAGGCAACGCCCAGATGCCAGGTACCTGTCCCCTGGCAGGGGGGGGCTAGAGGGATTGGATGACGCCGCGGCCGATGCCGGTTAGGCGTTCTAGCTGGCGGTGGGAGGCACCTCGGTTTTTCAATCGCTTCAACACAGTGCGTTTCGTTTCATCCTCCAGTTGCTGGAATGCACTGCTATTCGTAACGCCGGTGTACTCCTTTATCAGAAGCCACACCTGATCGTCCGAAGGTCGGCCTCCCGAGACGTTCTCGATATCGATACACGGCACGTCGTCGTCCAACGGCTCGTCCACCCACTCCTTCAGTTCCTCAAACGGAAGCCTCTTCATCACAGTCTCGGTATCGCAAATCTGGAACACCGGCTCCACCGTTCCGTCGAACTCCCCCCAGCTGCTGTACGCGTAGTCGCCCACCCTCTCAACGATCTTCGCTTTCACGGGATTCTGGTGGATGTATCGCAGCAAGGTGGTAAAGTATCCCATGTCGTTCACCGGTTCCGACTTGAATCGATCCCTGAAGAGATGGCCGTCGCGACCGTATTTGCGATTGTAATAGAACACATAGCTACTGGCTATTCGCTTGATGGTCTCGCCCACTCTTTCGCCGCGCTCACGAATCAGCAGATGCAGATGGTTCGACATCAGGCAATAGGCATAAAAAACGCAGTTGCTCCCACACGGCGATCCTTCGTCATCGTAACGAAAACGCATTCTGTCGAGAGTGGTGATGAATTGGAAGTAGTCCTCCTCATCGTTGAATATTTTCTGGTGGTTTATTCCGCGCATCATGACGTGGTAGATACCCGTTCCGGATTCCTTACGTGATTGTCTTGACATGTTATTGTATGATTAACATTTATGTTTGACGGTGCAAAGATACTGCAAATCCCCCAAACCGCCAAATATTAATCGAGTTTTTTATGCAAAAAAATCTGCCATGGGGAGGCTAGAAGTTGTACACGACGTCGAGTGTTTGGCCGGTGGTAGTGACGGATAGTTTCTTGCCGGTGCCTAGGAACTTATCACTCAACCACCAGGTGAGTTCAGCGCTACCGTAGCCAAGGGCGGCACCGGCGGCCACGTCATACCAATGATGCCTGTCGCTAACCACGCGCTCTACACCTAATGCTGTTGCAGCGGCATAGCCTGCGATTGGAATCCAGATGCTTTCCTTGCGGAACTCCTTGTCGATAGATCTTGCTGCGGCAAAGGCGATGGCAGCATGACCTGATGGGAATGACTTGTTGTCAGAGTGGTCAGGGCGCTCCTCGTTTACGATGGCTTTCAGAGCTGTCTTACCTCCGAATGCCACACCCATCGATGCCACGGTGTTACCAGCGAAGCGAGGCCAGTTATGGCACTTATTCGTGTCAAGCACCTGAGCCTGCGCACCTATCATGCACAATCCCAAGAACAAAGAAAGTATACAAATCCTTACATGGACGATTATTTTCATGTCACTAAATATTCTTTTACCGCTGGCAAAGATACGAACATGCGAGGATAAATCCAAATTTAAATTGAGATTTTTGATGCGAAGGTATATATGATAAACGAAAAACCGCAAACCAAGTGCTTCAACTTAGTTGGCGATTGTTGTTTTGCCGCCTTTCTGCTACCTAGGAATTACGATTATAACTCTACAGAGAATGAGGTTGTTGACAAGAAATCAACCAAGGATATACACCTTACCCCTATAAATTCACACAGAGCAGGAATCTTTTTAAATATTTTGTTATCATTCCCTGTTCGCGATTCTTCCGTTACAATACAAATCTTGGCATCCTTGTCATCATGCAACCGGTTATACATAGTGAGTATCAACTTACCATCCCCACTGTTCAAAAAGAATTGTTTCATGATAGAATAGTTCACCTTTCCATTATTCACCAAAGCGGCCACTGCGAAGTTATTGTCAACCATATTACCAAACTTCTTGGTACTATATGGCATCAACTCCTTTGTATCGACAATAAGATCTTTTTGCTCTTCTATAAAAGGATATGCTTTCAGCGCAATACCTTTAGATGTGAATTTGGCTTCATTCAAAATAGCATCAAGAACAATAATCTCCTTAGTATGGAATTTGCTACGCACAAAATCGAAGAGCCGACCTTCTTTGTCAAAAGGATGATAGTAGCGAGCCAAGGCCACAAGCGAACTTGTATCAAAATAGTATTCCATCACAAGTAAGCCTCCATCCTTTCTGGTTTTACATTCAATTGCTGGCAAAAAGTCGCCTCATCTATCACACCTCTAAAAAGCGCACACTGCATTGTGTCACGAAAAAGATTAGAAATAATAGGGCGTGGAGAAGATATAATCGAATTACCGTCTGCCGCCTCCTGTTTTCGCTTCTCCTCAGTCCGTCTTACATTAGCCATAATGCCACCTCTTACAAGCGCGTAATCATCACGGGTCATCTTCTTCTCTATCACAAGCCGGGTATAAATGGCAAGCATACTGACATGTGTTGCATCTGACATGCCTTTTATCATATCATGGGCATAGTCGTTTTGGGCATTAGCATATTTCAAGCCGTCTAATTTTACAATTTCGTCACCCATCAACAGGTAGAACGCAAAGTCATTGCACCATTTCTCTATCTCAGACAAGCCAGACGACAACTCATCCGAAACGTTTTCAACCTCTTCCACGTTAATCACGCAATGCCCTAGTTCGTGTGCCAATGTAAATAGTTCTCTCTTCAGTCGCCCCTGCTGTCTTTTCACAACTATAGAATTAGGCGCAATAAAGAAACCTTCAACATTACTCTTTTGTTTCTTGTTGGCGGTCTCTATATATTCAAACACATATACATTCAGTTTAGCAAGCTGATTAATCATGAACTTCAGATGTTCCTTCTCGTCCTTATGGCTCCTTATCTTCAACAGTTCACTTATCGCGCAGGCTGTTTCACGTGGGTCGTCTTTTACGGTGTATGATGGCAACAGACGCTCAAAAGCCACATCTGCAAGCGCATTGTAAGTATCTAGCGTATTCTTCAGAGTTTCAAATTTGTCCACCATTTTCCTAGCTTCCAGATTGAGCTGACCATTAAAACTCTGTTTCCTGAAGAATATGCTCGCATGATTCCCTTGCACTACTGGTGTAAAGTCTATATAGTAGTATATCCCCTTATTGAATATTTTATCTATACGCTTCAATAAAGCCATAGACACCTCGCTAGTGAACACCTCCTCGCGATTTAACGCCCGTTTATGTCCACTATTAAGCATTGCCATGAACTCCTCTTCTGAAAGGTTGAACAACCTCAAGAGATAGTGCAGACGCTCCAAGTTAATTTCTACTATACGATCCTTAGTCATTTACGTTTTCTACGTGATAAAGTCTGCGCCACCCGACCTTCGCCGCTTGTTACCAGCGGAACACAAGAAACCGAGTGCTGCGAGCTTGCTCATTGCTGAGGGGTCGCCTGACTTCGCATCATTCATGGTGCAAAGATAGGAATATTTTCCAATATAATAACTATTTCTATAACAAAATCTTCATTTTTGCACATTTTTTCTTAATGTTTCATTTACGATATTAGGCAAAACATGAAAATTATCGCGAAACCACCATTGTCCATTACTACAACTCCAGCACCTTCGAATGGCTCTCCTTCATAATCTCATTTATCCTACTATTATCAAACCCATACAACGACAGCACACAGCATACCAGCAATATCCTCAGCCTCATCGTAAGTTTATATAGCTCATACCCATCAAGCGCCTTCGAATCCTTATCCTTAGGCATAAAATGCGAGTAATAGTTCCTCGAATCTACAACGGCCTCTTTATCTATCTTGCATTTCTGTATCAGCTCAATATTACCGAATTCATCCAACAGGCTCCCCATCATAGCAAAGAGGTCCGAATAATCTCTTTCCGGCAACCCATGCGTTTTCCTATACTTCTTGCTTCTGAACCTCCTGCAGAAACCCTCCAGCGCCTGTATCACGATTAGGAAATCCACGCTGCCATACAGTTGTTTCTTCTCCAGACTGCTAATCAAGTGATACCGTATGGGAGCCAGTTCTATAGGCTCATTATACCACTTTGATATTATCTCTGGATAAACATCCTTAATCGTCGAATAATCAAACAGGTTCCTGAACATCTTCGATTCCGCGCTTTGCAGATTGTTCCTCTCTCTGAAGGCATGTATAAAGTGAATCTCCCTATAAAACCTCGTCCCCCCTTCCTGCTGGTATGTACTCTTATCATGCAGTGTAATCTTCGAACTCTTTACAATACTAAGCGTCGCCAACGAAAGGAACTGCTCAAACTTAAATATATCCGATACAATCTCCTTAATCGATGTCTTCCCCTTTTTGCGTATCTCAAGATAAGAATACTGTTCAACCTCTGGAGCAAAGTGGTTCCCATTGTATCGCACACCCTTCTTTATCTTTACAGTCGTATTCTCGTTAACCTCAACGTTGTTGATAATATCCTTCCTACTCCTGAATTTTGTACTGAACGACAAGTTTGTCATTGTTGAATTATGGTTCTTGTCAAAGAACATAGTCGTGGTAATAGCCTCAGGCTGACACCAATTCGACAATTCAGGGATTCTAGCTGTTGCCCAATAACTTCGTTTTTCGTCAAGTCCTTCTACATGCTTTCCTATCACCATGTAGTTGCATGTATACTTTACGATGGGGAAATCCGCACTGAAGTTAAGCTTCAGCGACCTGATATTATTAATCAGTGTTATCTCCTTGCTTTCTGCCGTCTTTCCATAGATAATATCCTCTTCGTCTTTACCTGTCAATATGGCCAGAGAATATTCGCCAAAGCATCCTAACAACTCCAGCACTATCTTCTCATTGGGATAATACGTCAGCACCCCAGCCACTCTTTTGTCCGGATCTGAGGGCAACCACCAATCCCCCTTATACTCCAACTTCTGGTCTAAATCAATATTCTCCATCGCAGTCAGACTTTCCGTTATTTACATCTTACACATATTGATTCACATGCTTATTCTCCTCCGCCAGCGCCAGCAACCTCTCAAACAGCTCTACTCGCTCCGGCTTCAGTTCCCCCGCATTCATCTTTTTCTTCGTAGCTTTCCACCAGTTCCGAAGATCCCTTTCCTCCGCCACATACCGCGACGGTTTCCGATGATTCTCCTGCAGGAACCTCATCACCTCCTCATACCGTATATTCCATCTCTCATCTTGTGTCATATTGTTATTCATTATTGTCTCGTACGCCGCGACACCGTCGCAGCCTTTCCACCGCAAATATACTAAAAAATTCTTTCCCTTCCAAGTCTAATGACAAAAATCACACATTCCTTCCGTTTTTTCTTCAAAAACGAGCATCCCCCTCGTCGAGAAAGCCACCGTTCCCTTCGCATTTCCCTGCATTAAGCAGCTTCCTTTGTTGCTTGAGCCAGTTAAGCATATCATGCTCCTCTATCCTATGCTTCGATGGATTCCTTTGATTTGATTCGATAAAACTAACAACTTCATTATACCTTGCAGACCATCGGTCGTTTTGTTTCATATAATATCTTCAGCCCTCCTATTAATAGGCAATTTAACATGTTCATAAAACTTTTTCCCTTGTTTTTCCCATTTTTGTGAGTCATCCTTATACAATAATTGAGGCAAAATACCAAACATGGGAAAATTTGGAGGCAAGTTCTTGATTAATCTAAAACGTGCTATATAACCAGTATCCTCAGGAAATCGTTCGCCACGTTTCTTATTCCATGCATTACCTTGCTCTGTTAGCGAATTGTAATATAGAAGTATCTGTTCGTAGTCTGACATCTGAGCTCTTAACATTTTTACGTATCCTGATTTTTCCACCTCATCAAACAACGAACAATCAAGAGAAGAAACATATTTAACCATTTGAAATAGATGGCGAAAATAATGACCAAGAAAATCAGAATGACCAACAAACAACAAAGGTTTCACCCTATTATTTAGCATAGGAACTTCAAAATTACCTGCTTTTACATAATCTACAAAAGAAATCGCCGAACTATATTTATTCATGCTGAAAGCTATCTTTTTTATCTCTTCTCCTAATGCGGTACGTTCTGGATGATTAAAATCCACAATCATATAATGCTTCCCATAGAAAAATAAATTATATGAAAAGATTGTAATAAAAGCATAACGATCTTTCTTATTAGCTATAAAGTTCTGTATAATTGTTTTTACTTGTGGCTGAGCATTATTTAAGTACTCAGCATTGCTGAGTATTGTTTCAAAAATCATATCTATAGTAAAGAATGTATATGTAAACTCTCCTACAAGATCTGCAAAAGCTTCTTTGCCTTTAATACCATGAACTTCTAAATTCTTTGTCATCTCCGAGTAAATGTCAAGCATCTTATAGAATTTTGCTTCCTGACGTTCAATTGATATATCGTTTCTCTGATTTTTATTTGCCTCAAGCTGAACCCAAAATGCAAAGAAAGTTAGGAAGGCTGCAATAATAGCAATAAAAGGATTCATAATACCACCTATAGTATCCCCTATTTCACCTGTATTTGAGAAATCTACATAACCAGGAAGTGTTAGTATTGCAGGTAAAATCAAAATGATAAGTAGCGAAACAACACTTACAAACCATAGCCACCGTGGCAAGTCAGATAAAAATCCCCTATTTTCCTTCATAACTATTATTATGCTTTCATGAATTATTTAAAATCTCGAGGGGAGTTTTAAATGATATTAAATTCCCCTTTCGCTGGCAAATTTAGAAAATAATCTCAAGACCTCCAAACAAAACGCACGAAAAATAGCACAAATACAGCGATAAACGCCAAACGCCTCGGAAAAGAATCAATCTTCTCCGAGGCGTTTGCCTGTTGCTGCCAGGTACCCGTCCCCTGCCATATGCGAGGCGTTTGGCCGTTCATGCCACGTACCCGTCCCCTGCCATGCGCGTTCCAGCTCGTCATCGTAATACTCCACCTGGAGCCTCCCTCTCAGGCACACCATCGTTTCCGAAGTCTCCTGGTGTCTGTGTATAGGCAGCGTACTCCCCGGCTCTATGGCATTGAGCATTCTTTGCGGATCATCAGTTACAGAATCCCTGAGATCCAAATTCATTCTCAGCCTCTCCGAAGCCTTTGCCTGTTCATGCCAGGTACCCGTCCCCTGCCATGTGCTTGCGATATTTCCATACTTTTCTCAATACCACTTCAAACGCCTCTGCATAGTTACATCCAGCCTGACATCCACGATAAGCAGCAAATCCCTCGATAGCCTCCTGGCAGACCATGCTGGGATGACTGTTCTAACAGTAAACATTGGCCTTATCAAATCTGAGACCAACCAACTGAATGGTGTCTTCAATCTGTTTTGTGACGTACTGTTCCACCTATCCTTATCTATTAGCCAGCAGTTGGCAATATTAATCAGATAAGAAGATGATAATCTATCAGCATCGTCTAATTTCACTCTAAACAACCTGTCAAGCAATTCATACTTCCTATAATAGATACATGCTATTCCCACTCCGTATAAGTACAATGTATCAACTGCATGGTTCTGCAGTTTGCCTTCGTCAGTGAACACGCCATTAATTATTATCGGTCTATTCGCTATGGCCTTTAAAGCATTAACAATTGCTTCGGCATGATTGCTGTCAGCCCATCTTGAAGCTACTATGCTCATGGGTAAGAGAACCGACAAGTTTCATTCTCAAAAAGGTCTGTATAGCGTATTATGTCTTCATTACGCATAATATAGTCCTTCACACGGGCAATAGCAATTTTTTTGTTATCTATTTTATGATTCGCATCCACAGCCATTCTCCACTAATCATTATTGGCTTAACCGCATACTATTTCATCCGCAAGGTGAGCGATGGTGATACCAGCTCATACGTATGCAAATATACGAAAATTCTGAATACCTCCAAACAAAACGTACGAAAAATAGTAGAAATGTAGCGAAAAACGACAAACGCCCCAGAAAAGAATCGATTTTCTCCGAGGCGTTTGATCTGTTCATGCCACGTACCTCTTACCTTTCTTGCAAGCATCAACCATGCGACCTACGCCACTGCCCCAATTCTCCAAGAATGTAGTCTTAAACAGTAATATAGTTTAAAAATATTAAATTATTGCTTGCAATGATTCATTATCAGGAAATAATCACTAAATTTGCGTTGAAATCATATAAAGTAGATTTTATGAAAGATTTAAATCGACTGAAAGTTGTTCTTGCAGAGAAGAAAATTTGTCAAAAGAAGAATTAGATAGGAACTATTACGTTTCTCTTCAAAATAAGTATTTATGGAGCAGTTCCGATACAATATTAGGATTTGTGCTTACTTTTTTTGCCTTAATTTGTATTATTTCTGCCTTTTTGTCTGTTTTTCTTTGGAACAGGAAGAAGCATATATACCATTTATTAGAGCAATATGAGCAAGAATAATCATATTCAATATATATTATGGGAAAATATTATAATGAAGGCTAACTGATATAGAAGAGAACAGCTAATTTATTGGAGAATTGGTTTGAGTATTCAATAATATATTTTTGAGATGGTGCAGTCAAAAGAATCACGAATATTTGAAAACGAGCATCATGGATTTTGCTCTAATTGTGGACGAAGAATTGTAGATGATGAAATCGTCTATGTTGGATATGACTATGAAGGCAATCATACTGCGGTTTGTGAAGACTGTAAGAGTCTTGTTCAAACGCTGATATTAAAGCGAGTTCACAAGGATCGGCAATATACAGTTCCTGAACGAGATACTCGTTTATGGAAATTTATGGATCTTAGCAAATTTCTTTCATTAATACAAAGAAGTGAGTTGTATTTTAGAAGGGCTGATTGCTTTGATGATTCTTATGAAGGAGCAAAAGGAATAAAGAAAAATGAGGCATTTTGGGATGAAGCTTATAAAAAGTTCTTCATAGATGCAGTAAAATCAACAAAGGAGTTTACTGGGAAAGATGTTTCAGATGAAGAGGCACAAGAACAGTCTCTTAAATTGCTAAATCAATTGAAAGAAAATGGTAAAAGTTGGAGATTCAAGTCGTTTGTATGCTGTTGGCATGCAAACGAGTTTGAATCAGAGGCAATGTGGAACTTATATACAAATGACAGTAAACAAGGTGTTGCAATTCAAACTACATATAACAACCTCTATTTAGCATTAGATAAAGACCCTGACATTTATACGGGTTATGTAAATTATATTGACTTTAGTAAACAGTTCGCTAGCATAAATGATACACTTTTTTATAAACGCTATTCTTTTGCCCATGAGCGAGAGGTAAGAAGCGTTATTCATGAGTTCAGCAATCAAGATTTATCAACAGGTATTTATAAACCCGTAGATCTGGTGTGTTTAATTGAAAACATTTACGTATCCCCTACATCACAATCATGGTTCTATGATGTCGTTAAGAATATTGTTGAAGTATATGGATTGAAAAAGCCAGTTTTGCAATCAACTCTTAATGAAGAACCGTTTTATTAATCTTTAAGCGTAGTATATTATGGCAAAGGACTATAGCGAAGACCACCTGATACAACGGAGTACAGCCGAGTTCCTGGAAAAGGAACTGGGTTGGAAGAGCGTCTATGCTTTTGACCAAGAGACATTGGCAAAACTAGGACAAGAGTTTTCCAAAGAAGTACATCTGCTGACTGCCAAGAAGCGTCTGCGCATGTGGCGTAGCATAGGAGATTCACCTAAATTGAAATGCGATGAATATGAATAGAATTGTTCTAATAGGTAATGGCTTTGATTTAGCTCATGGACTTCCCACAAGCTACCAGCAATTTGTTAGATGGTATTGCGACCAAAGAATAAATGCATTTGTGGGGAATATTACAGACACATCAAGCGATTTATTATGCTCGTTTCAGGATTTGCGTGGTCAAGTGTGGAATGTTAATGCATTTAACAATGGATATAATTTAAATAATGCGTGCGGAAAAGATATCATCGATCATCTAATTAAAGATAAAAGATTCTTTAAAACTACAATGGCGCCATTCTTTAAAAATATATACCAGAGCATTGAAACAAAAGGATGGGTTGATATAGAAAACGAGTACTACAATTTATTGGTCAAATATGCAATAAAAGAGAACTCAAAAGAAAATTTGAGCGAGCTAAATCAGCAATTAGAATATATTCAAGACCTTTTAATTCAATACTTAAGTCTTGTTTGTCAGAATTGCCCTCAAGCTATCGGTAGTATTGCCAGGAAAATATATGAACCGATAAAGACTTCCGATATTGCTATTGGAAGCTCTCAAACCCTGTTAGACCATATCGATATGTGGATGAAAAAAGACGCGGCATGGGCAAATAATAAAATAGCACGATATGGCTTGGATGGTGCAGAGTATTTACATGAGATTACCAATTACAAACAATTCCGTAATTCAAATTATCCGCTTTTGGGTGAATTCCCTCGGCTATATATGTTACCAGATAGCATACTACTATTAAATTTTAATTACACCCCGACAGACTGCCTATACATTAATAAAAACGTTTGTGGTGTTACACATATTCATGGTGAATTAGAAAAACCTCAAAGTATCATATTCGGATATGGAGATGAACAGGATAAAAACTACGAGCCGCTAAAAGATTTAAATGATAATGATTGTCTATGCAATATAAAAACGTCAAAATATCTTGAATCGGATAATTATCGAAACGCACTTAGTTTTCTCGACTTTGCCCCATTCCAAGTATATATAATGGGACACTCCTGTGGTAATTCTGACCGCACACTTCTTAATACTATATTCGAACATAAGAACTGTATTTCAATCAAACCATACTATTATGTGAAAGAGGATGGAACGGATAATTATCTTGAATTGATTCAGAATATTAGTAGAAACTTCACAGATATGAAACTAATGCGTGATAGAGTTGTTAATAAAACATATTGCGAACCACTTGTATCAAATAATTGATTAATTTTGCAAACGAAAAGTTTGATGACTTAGGTGATTCTGGAGCCATGTCCAGAATTCACCTTTTCGTATATGAAGGAGGTTTCGGTTTTGCCTACCCCATCCTCGTTTCTTAGTTCCATCCCAATTAGTCAGCTCATCAGCATTGCCATTACTGCCAACAACAAAATCCTCAACTTATTCTTGACACCTTATACCTTAGATGTCATACTCCACCACTGAACTACATTTCTGAAAAGTTCTCCCATATAACCAGTCAGTTTATAGTAATAATCAGGCGTTATCATCATTACATCTAAGAGAATTTTCTCTAATTCTACAGGAGCCAGCGTGTCGGTAATCAATTCTGAATATTCTCCATCGTTATACCAAATGGCATAATGACCAATTCTCTTACCATGCTCTTCAAACGATTCCAACAATTTCACCTCCATATTTTTGAAATGGGCTTCTTCCACATGGGTAAAAATATCGTGATGGTCTTCTATCACTGATTGAAGCGCCCTCATATCAGCAATAATCTCCGAGAGAAGTCTTTTTTCATCTATTGTTAGCTGGTCATTGATGCTTGTTCTGTCAATATATCCTTGCAACTGGTCAATACCTTCATAAAAATCAATCCGCATCAATTGAAATGCTGCTATATAGCTTCCACGAAACATATTCCAGAAATCCAAGTCAGGTTCTATCTCCGTCCAGCCAGGCTTCCGTTCTTTTTCCCAATTATACTCAAAATCGTGAAACTTTGGCCTATAGCTATCACCATCCTCATCTTCCATTAACCTTGAGTCTTCATCTATCTTGATTTCTATTGTGCCGTCATCTTTCACGTCTGCAGTAGCAAAAATATCACCATCGAACGCCGACAACAAACCATACAAAAACACATTTAAAGGTTCTTCAACCACATCCCAAAGAATGGTATTAATTTGCACAACAGCATCCCAGTGCAATTGCTCATGCCTTGGATTGACTTCATCCAGCTTCTTAGAAATCGTATCTAGTTTTCTATTCACGATCTGGAGTGTTGCCATCACCTCACTATAATAGCCTTTCTCCTTGATAGCCGAGAGATAATTAAATGCTGCTTCATGAGCAGCAATACACTTCTCAAAACAAGACAGGAACTCTTTCATCTCTTCTGTCAATGTCAAAGGATTCAACAGAGGGTCTTTAATATAGTCCTCTACGAACTTATTAATGGCAGGTTCTCTAAATCGCCTTATATCCTCGTTAGGGCACCATTTTTCGATGGCCTCCTGAAATGCTGCACGAATTTCTTTCTCCGTGCCATTTCTGGCAAAGAGCGATGTCACGATATTAGCCGCAACACTGATGGCAAACGAACTAAGCATCTGTGTTAATGCCATAGTTGGTTAGTTTTTTATTATCAAGTTGCAGGTGCAAAAAGGAAAAACGCTACAGAAAGAACAATAGCAAAACAAGCAATCCAAAATGATATCATTGACGTTGAAAGCGAAAAATGATTATTAACACGCTCTGTCATTATCCCAACACTACGAGTAATATTCTCAATATTAAATGAACGCCTTCTTGCCTCCTTCACTTCATTAATTTGCTCTACTGTTGCTTCTGTTCTGTTAATACAATCAAATCTGTTATAATAGGAGCTCAACAATGTATTACAGTACGTCTTATCACCTTTTATAGCCGTAGCCATTTGGTAAAAAGGTCCATGTTTACCTTTTCCAATCATCAAATTTAGATAAACTAAAATACGTTTCTTCTTAAACATAATCTCATAGAGATCTGATAGAAGCATAAAACTATGAGAGAATTTATTGTCATACTGACATAGATAATGTTTAAGAGCATCATTATTATCAGCCTTGATATCAATGTTTTCCTCCGAAATGAAAGGTTTAATTATCGAGTCGCCGCCATCCACTGCATGATAATTATGCATATGGTAGAAGCCTTTCATTTTATTATAGATATCACATGGAAAAGTAGCTTTTCCGTTATCATCAATTTTAATCAGTGCATTTCCTTCATCTGGTATTGTCAATCCATACTTAAACAACCCATTATGGCTATAGTCTAAATATCTCAAGCAAAAACATTCGTCATCTAGTTTGTTTTTCCCTTCTTTTTCACTAAAAATAGATACTACAAAATCTTTATTTGGCATGATATTTATCTGAGCGAACAAAGCCGAGTCACCATTAGCCAGGCTATCCCCAGTTAATCCATCCGAGATTTCAAATACTTCAGTAGTTTGTTTATATAGCCAATTAAAATCTGTGTGGACGACCGTCGGCATCCACAATACGACATAAAGATTTTTCATTTCTTTAGAAAAAATATCATTTCAAACGGAAGAAAGCCCACCAACCAAACATTTCTTTAAAATAGCTGTCAGCCAACTTTGTTTTCTTCCATGTTTCATTCTTTAAAGTATGACCTTTTGTAATGAATCCAACCGACTCAAACTGGGCAACACCCTCACGTCCCACCTTATTAATCAAGTCGGACACATAACCTTTTTCTGTCTTGCAAACATATGCAAGATTAGATCTCAAATTACTTGTTGTACCCATTTCTTAGTTGTTATTTAATGACTGATAGTAAATTTCGCTAATCTATAATCGATGGCAAAGATATAAACTTTTTTTAATATGACAATAAAATATAGGAGATTTTTTACATTTCTTACACATTTATACCATCATTGATGGAATACTTGGTCATTGATATCACGTATCTAGCCCCTGGCAGGGTCTGTCCATATTGGCACAACCTGTCGGTTAACTTTCTCGTTAGAATAAAAGATCAGCCATCATCAACACTCTTTTATATAATCTTCAAAATCCATACTAGACCATCCACCATATCCAGGCCTTCCCGGCTCTCCCTCGAAGCCAGGTTTTCCCGGCTTCCATTCTAATGCTGGAATACCAGGAGTTCCACACCCCCCAGGATGTGAAGGTAAATGTTGTGTGTGATCACGAGTGAAACCAATCACATCATTATTACTATCGCAAAACATGCAAAAAACGGTCGATATCCACCCACCCAAAACGGGGATATCGACCGTTTTTTGCAGTCCGAACGCAACTTCCATATCAGACCACAGTTCTTTATCTGCATTTATATCACTTTTGAGTTGTTGCATCAAATCACAACAGTTATCAGTATTCTCCATTAAATAATGATAGAATTCCGGGTAACTTGTTTTCATCCCTACAGCTTTATCAAAGCATTTCCTAAAATATACAACACATACATAGACTCAATCTTTAAACAAAAAAGACGTTAAACATTGGCACAGGCAAAAACATGTAACGGCAATTATCGATGGTAAATCGATATAATTATCTCATTACTTCCAAATAAAAAGCGACAAAACATCTAATTAAGGTTGATAAAAAGAAAAAAAACATTATATTTGCCCCCAAAAAGGGTTTGAAGTACCACTACATATGAGAAAAGAATTATTAAATTGGCTCAAGAGACATGCTAAGATTGCAAAAATCGGGGCATTCATTGTATTTCTTGGAGTTTATGGAGGATTCGTCAGGGACTTACAAAAAGACCTTGACGAAGTTCGCTATTCCAAGCAAATCAACGAACTAGAGAAATCCCATGCAAAGGAGATTGAAGAGTATAAACAGAGAATCAATACCCTGCGTAATGACAATCTCAACATGAAAATGGAGCAACTACAGTTAATGAAAGAATTCATTAACAAAAAAGAACAGGCAACATCAGAAAAGGAGGTAAGCTATGAAAAGAAATAAATATATCGCAATGGGGGCTATTTTTATATTCCTGGCCTTAATTGCAAAAATAGTGGTTAATGAGTATCAAATAAGCGAATACAAGTCGCAAATTAAGGATCTAAGACAAGCAATAAGATACAGCGAGCTTGCAGACTCACTTCTCGGCGTAAAAAGCGACTCTACGAGTAGATATTATATTGTTCATAGAAATGAAAAAGGCGAGGTTTTAACTTATCAGAACATGAAGAAAACTATCGACGCGCAAGAACGTGTTATAGAAATACAAGATATTGTTATAAAAAATGCCAAGGATGTATATAAGTTCAACTACGCCGTCAAAGACTCTTGCGGTATTGTTATTATGAAGTTCTGGAATAAATAAAGATCTGCCCCTGCGCCTCTCAGGAGTTACAGGGACGGTTTTTCTCTTCCCAATCATCTATATCTTAGCTCATCTTAGCAAGGTTCTCTCATCGTTATCTACAACACGGCTTATTACTCACGAATCAATTCCTCTTTCAAGGGTTCACAGAGAGTTCTATACAAAATCTTCTTCCCCTCAGGGATATCATCTTCTGTAATACTAAACAAAAGCAAATAAGACTCTGGAACATTCAGAGAACTACATATCTTGCCGATTGTCGCCATCGATGGGAACGACTGACCGGTCTCAATACTACACAACGCATTAGTTGATATTTCACTCAACTCTGCAAGTTGTTTCTGTGTAATCTTCTTCTGCTTACGCAGAGTCTTAATTGCATTTCCTAAATCCATACTTATTTATTGCAGGGGCTTAATCCCAGAACACGCTGCCCACCCCCACTAACTTTATTATTAGTTTTATATACTCGTTCAGCCGATTCTGTTTCAATAGCTTGATAAGCTCTTCCTTATCTTCCTTCGGCAAGTTGCTTGCCTCAATATTTGATATCAATCGTTCTTTGTTCATAATTATTACTGATTAAGTGAAAATTAAATGATAGTCTCGACATATTATACAAACCACCATTAGCATCTACATCATCAGCAACAAATATATGATATTGAGCCGCGACAAAGAAATGTCGCACGATATTTACCGAACAATTAAATACTTTTTTGACCTTCTGTTTTACTAAATAAAACCGATTATGAGTTACGCGATCCAAAAGACGGCTTTCTTCATCAGAACATGATTCTTTTATAAGAATATGTGCCAATTCATGACATACCGAAAACGACTCACGTCTTTCATAAAACTGCTCCAGAAAAAGTTCGAAGCGTGATTTCTTTCGTGGGGTTAATTCTTTAATCTTGTCCATAAACACATCGCGAATCAGCTCAGTATCGATCTGGCTCCATTCGGCTCTGCGTACGAACTTTACATCTTGTTTTTTAAAAGTGTTATAAAACTCATCAAGGTCCGAGAATTCCTCATAGGATAGATTCTCTATGTCACGGACAGAACTTAGAAAATAGTTTTTCATTTTGCGGATGTATTCATCTGCAAAAACGGACAGCATTTTTTCATCTATACAAATGCTTCCCGGCTCAACCTCGGCGTAACCATTTGCCCTCAGTATGCTATTCAAGGCACACAGAGGAACATTCATGACCTCTCCAATTACGTTTAGCGAAGTCATAAACCGCTCTTCTTCCTTAACAGAGGGAAATAAAGAGTTGAGGGTTACATCGAGCGTCATTTTCATTTTTTTATATTTTTGCCACAAAAATACATTTAATATTAGAAAAAACAAAGCACAATATCCAAGAATCGCTTTGATTTATGATTATTTAACTAATCTGCCTATTTCTCAAACCTATGCACACAAAGAATACCAACCGGTATACTTCAAAAGAGCAGTCTTGAGATTGTTTATCAAAAATATCATGTAAAAAAGACAAAAAACCGCTAACAAAGTTGAAGCACTTAGTTAGCGGTTATGTGGGATGTCAGGAACCAGAATCCATGACAGTTCTCGATTTAGTCATTCTTTTCCATAGCATGGTGAAAGCCATAATAACTTTCAATATCCATGTCCTCGCAATATTTATCTTCTATTTTCTTAAGGAAAGCATCTCGTGCTTTATCTGAAGCTAACAAAAGAGGTTCGTCACAATCGAAAGAGTGGACTAATAATTGCTGAGCACCTCGTCCTCTTTCGGTTTTAAAGGAGCCCCAATCTTCAATACCGGAAACTGAATGATAAAGAGAATAGACATCATTAAAATCTGACAAATCATTATTGTCAAGCCATAAATCAAAATCTGTTATTGCCATAAGTAATTATATTTAGTTAAACATTAAAACAGAACCAGTTTTCCTGTCCATAAAGCGACTTCTGCATACTGCGTATGGCATTACGCATGGTAAGAGTTTGGTCACGCATAGGATAAAGTCTTATTCCAAGTACAATCAAGCCTCTTGGAACTTCTCCGTATTTGTTTATATCATTCCAAGCCCTCTTCATATCTATTTCTCTCACGCTAATTTAAACATGGGATACTCCTTCAGTCTTCTGAGATGTTCCGTGATTCGCTGCGACTGACGGTTTACGTTCTTAACATCAACATTTTCTACAATATTCTTCAACTCTTTATACTTATTCCCATCTTGGAAAAAGCGCACCCCGGCATCCATCTGATCCACATCCGACCTCCTGTAACCTGCTACGATTTTGCCCAAGTTCTCCAAAAGGTTTCTGTCATTGCACTTGCTCTTTTTTTTATGTGCAAGATAGACATCCGCCGATTCGGCCACATCTTTTAATTGATGATTATACTCTGCCCTAAGATTCTCCAAGAAAGAGTAATACAAACTATATTGGAAAACAGCATCAGAAGTCGACCAGTAGAGCAATGTCAACAAGTCGAGGGTATCGCCCAACTCCCCGATTCGATGATAGCGACAAAATTCCCTGAACTCCTCTATAGCTTTATAGTCATCTGTATAGATAGACACGAACTCTTCTTCTTCCCTGCTCTTCACCAATGCTAACGCCACGCAAAACAGCTCTCCATTCTCCCTTTTATCATTATGACCACTAAATCTGACAAGACGTTCAAAATCATCATCAAGGTCTTTCTTGATAGCGCTATCGAATGTTTTTCTGTGGTCAAACTCCCGATTAATGATAATCAGGATATGTTCGTTCTTTTCCTTCGAGTAAGATTTCGACCAAACATGGAGTTTGGTTTCATTGAACACTTGTTCCGGAAGACACACTCTCCAATTTTGGATAAGCTTCAGTAGAAAATCTGAATCTTCATCATCTATCCGAAGAAGATTCAGTATGGTACAAGCATCTAAAACTACCAAGGGTGTCATCTTCTTACCAACTTGTTATGATTTCACTTTTATGGGCAATATAGTAGTCCATAGTTATAGTTTCTTGGTCGTCGAAGGCAGCTGAGTCCAGCAGCCGAGAAAAGGCTTCGTTATACTTTCTCAATGAGACACTACCTAAATCCCCCACAACCTGACAGACCACCGCTTCCTCAAACGGTGTGTATTTGTTCTCCACCTCCTCCATCCTAAAAATCGGATTGTTCATTAATTCTGAAATATAGTTCAGCATGTCAGGCGTTTTGGGATAGGCCAACTCAATGCGCTGAACGATACGCGACTTCACTGCCTCCTGCAAATAGTCCCCCAAACTTTCCACAGCAGAGGCAATAGCAGTTAATGTAAAGTTGATAAACATCAACAAGTGGTTAGGGGTTTTATCCAACAGTATTTTGATGAAGCTGTTGGCAGCATTGATACCATTTGAATTCTGCAAGGAAATATCCTCGAACTCGTCAATCCACAGTATCACAGCTGTATAGACCTTGGACTCTGTCATAACATTGAACAGCGCAGACAACAAATCAACGGCATCGGTTTCAATGCTTAGTTTACGAGTGATACCCACACCAACCAAGTCCTTGGGATATTCCGTCCCATATAGGAAAGCCTTAACCTGCTCAACGGTGCGTCCACGATTGATAAACACCTCTTCCAGCACATGCTGTATATATACGCTGTCAGTACTATTTTTAATACAGTCTACAATATCCGCACCCGCAGGAATATTTTCTCTCAAGTAATGAATGTCTATTTTATCCAATATCTGAGTGTACATCTCTTCTATGACCTTCTTTCCGCGAGGAAAGTTAATCATCATCGATAGCGACTTCTTGCATCCTGCCCTCTGAGCCAGTTCTTCCATCACGCTATCTTTACAGAAATAGCGTGCCGCATGTGTTTTGCCGCTGCCATAATCGCCCCAGTTCAGCACAATGGAAGAATTGGGTATATGTAGGCTACGCAAGATACGAGTCTCAAACTTCTCCTTTATTTCACTAAACCCTGCCCAAATCAACTCCTGAGAATTTATGGCTGGAACAACCCTAAACGGGTTTTCTTTCAACTTAAACTTTTCAAATGTCAACATATATTTTATTTCTTTTGTATAAATCCATCATTATAATATCGCTGAAACATAAAAACGTATTTATCAGCTACTGAAGGGAGATATGCTTCTTTGATATCTGCCGCTTCCACCACTATGCCTTTGCCAAGAAGAAGTGTATACTTTGCAAATGCTGCATAAACAGAATATGTAACCCTGTTGGGAGCAAAGGTCTTAAAGTGTTCAAAACTATAGTCCAAAGCCTCCAATAACGCTTCATCTTTCTTCTGATTCTCACATCCTTCCGAATCCTTGTAGATATCATTAGCGATATGCATATAAAACAAATCCATATAAGACTCTGGATTACATATCACAGTCTTATTCAAATCTCCCCACTCAAGAATATTCACAATCAACATTTTTCCTTCTTTTGTCAGTTTGAAAGAAAGATCCTTATTTAATTCCAGAAGGTTCAAATCATAAAGCCAATTAATTCTTGGCATAAGGACATGTTCCAAATAGACTTCGGGTTTTTTCCAACCTTTAACACGATCTATCGTAGCCTTTAATGCCATTTTGGATTGCATTGGGGTATCAACAGCCTTTGTATAAATATTTTCCAACTTTTCTAATAACAGACGATTGAAACATTTACGTAAATCCGCATAAGAAGGATGCTCCTCACCGAAAGCATAAGTCATTAAAACAGAAAGGTATAGAAAGTCTTTTTCCAACAACCTTTCTAGCCAAAAAATAGTTTCAAATACAGTAAGTTCAAAAGGCGAATCCGAAGTATCATGGAGCAGTTCTTTTGATTGTAGAAAAACCCGCCCCAACTTTCCAAGTTCGTAATAACCATTTACCTCCCGTATAACTGTCAATTCAAGGGCAAGATTTATATATGGAACGGCAGAGACTCCTGTCTTGGATGGGGTAATGGCACCTTTTTGATTCTTGTATGCAGAAAGTAACTCTTTTGATTCTTGCGCTTTTGTTTCTAACTGCCTCGATAATGACTTCTTTGCAATCTTGGAATTATCAGAAAAAAGCTGCATGAGCATATTAAGATAACCCAATCTGCGATCCTTGGTATTTGTTCCTAAGAAAGAAAGACGATAGTCATCTTTGAACTGATGGCCAATGTGTCCCTCATAAAATGAATGGAAGTCCAACTCAGTAACCAGTTGCATTGATATAATTGAGGCCAAATTGGAGGGAGTTTCCCAGAAAGATGGTTGTAAGTATATCCGATATCCATACTCGCAATTCTCCGGGCAGCCATAAAAATCACAATCATCCAGAAAAATAGAATCTATAACACTTCTCTCTATCGCTTCTGGGTACACCTCTCTAATTTGTTCTGCAACTGCATACATAGAGACTGTATACGTGACATCATTATTTTCATAACTTTCATCGTCCGCATTCGTTCCATTAGACAAGCAAACCTCATCCACATATAGCAAAGCGGTATTGACATCATCCAATTCAAAATACTCCTTATCTGGGAACACGCCATCGTCAGGGGTGACATAATGAAAGATTAAAGTAAAGTTATCGAAAGTTAGCCATATTTCATTTCGATAACAATTCAATACAGAATCATTATATGGCAATCCCTCTATTAGCGTCTTAACATTGCGCATATCTAACAATCTCTAAATAAAACAGTTTGTACACAGAACATCATCGTCTACCAGTATATCCACCAGACTGCTCCCTTTTCCCATCTTGGCATTTTCTTTCTGCCGTCTGATAACATCCTGTTTAATTTGTCTGATACGCTCGGGCTTTATAAGTTCTGCCAACGTTTCTCCTTGATTCCATGTATATCCGTCCTTTTCAAACTCCATCGCCTTTGCGAACAGGTCGGGATGCTGCTCGTATAGCCACACCCACTCTATCTTCTGCTGGTAGAAACAGAAATAGCACCCAGAACGGCTACGACAATAAGTACCCGTCTGCCCATCTACTTCAAAAGGTATTTCATTGTAATAAGCCGGCACTCCAACGCCATTATCCTCCAGAAGTTTGAAGATGTCCGCTTTAACCAACACGTCAGTATTGTCAAGTAGCGGAAAACTTTCCAGTTTCCCCACAGGATAGTCCGTAGTCTTCAAAAACTCAAACACGGCGTGGTTAAAAAGCGGAATATCCAAGTCTAACAACGCATTAAGCTTCTTGGAATAATAGAAACTTTTGGTCAGAGGCTGCTCCAGAATCTCTATGAATTCATCTTTCATCGTAAAATCGGCCGACAAATCCCGCACAATATCCACCATTTTCTGAATGTTTCCGTTCCCCAATACAAGATTGATGACATCCAAACTCCAGATGTTCTTTCTGAACGGGAACACCGCCTGAATGTTAGGCTTCGAGGATATGTAGCCATCCCTGTCTTCATCACCACGGATGCCAACGTATGAGATGGCATAGTCACTACCCACATACTCCTCAAAAGGCTCCAACTTCATTTTCTTCGTACACCAGCGTGCGTTGGGCGAAGGCAGGAAACCGCCCTGTGCCTTCAAGAAATGCACAAAAGGATTCTTCTCGGGACTATCCTTCGCTGCCCTCAAAGTAACAATACCTCCAAGGAAAGAGGAAAGTCGTTCCAACAACTTCTCTGTATCACTTAGTTCACAGCCCGTATCTGCATTATAATACTCTATCTTCAGATCCGGATAATTCTTCTTCATATATATGGCTAATGCCGCACTGTCCTTGCCGCCAGATATGCCTAATATGTGCCTAACCTTCGTCATTTTCCTAATCGTTTATTTAGTACGGACAGCAAAGCGCATACATCCAGATTATCTTCGCCCGAAAGCAATTCCTCAATCTTACTCTCCAAATCTGTCACTTGGTTATTCTCACTCTTGGGTAGCACATAAGTCTGCGTTCTCAAGTTTGTTCCACGGTTGGACACAAGGTCAAAGGAATATGCTACACTTTCTTTCTGCCCTTTGGTTTTCTTAGTAATGTCGGCGTACTTCTCGCAGACTCGCATCATATAAAGCAAATCGTTCAGAAGTTTCTCTTCCTGCTCATCCTTCATTGCATCCAACTGTTTACCAAGCAAGGTGTAGCACACCGATTCATACCACTCTTTCCGACTCTCATATTGGGTCATCGCTCGGTTGTAAAATTCTTTCTGCTTATCCGTCAACAAGTACACTTTCACGTCAGCGAGCCGCTTACGTATCTCTACAATATAGTTATCGTAGTCTTCAGCTATCAACCCGAGCTCTTTCACCAGATGTTGTTCTATGCGCGTAATCAGGTTTCCGTAGCAAGAGCGCAACTCATTAATGGACTGTTGTAGGACACTTCCGAACTCGTCCACATTCGAAGCTTGCTGCAAAGTATTTTTGCGGAAGCCCAATGCCTCTGGCAAATCCTCCAAAAAGGCCTTCTCAGGGTCTTTGGCTGTAGCAATTACATCCCTGAATTTCACCGTAGTTTCGTGATCAAACTTCCGGGTATGCTTGGCATACGCATTCAGACGATTATAGAAGAACAAAAACGGTTTGATAGTCTCGATAAACGAACTATTCTTCACTGCCACATCGGTATCAAGGTTCACCAACTGGCGGTATTTCTTAAAAAACTTCATCTTCACACCGTCGCCACTGTATTTCTTCACGGCAAAGGCATTCGGATTTTTCTGATACAGTTCAAAGAAGCCCTTTGTGATGTCAGGCACAAAACTGTTGTCGCGCGTGATATAATATAGAGCAAAGTCCTGCCTGCGGATATATAAATAGGTGGGCATCCAGAAATCCAAGAATCCCTGCTTCATTTTGAAAGGTGCCATTGATAACACTTGTATCAACTCACTCAGGTTGCGGGCCTTGTTTTCTGTACTGTCCAAGAAGTCCTCACAAGCATCCCACAATTGACAGAAGCCCTCATCCGTAGGTCTATCCCTCCAACTATTTCCATCATGCAGCCCAGTCTCTTTCAACAGGGCCAAATAAATGGTCTTTTCTGGCGGGAAGTTTTCCGCAGGAAAACCCAAATCTTTTTCATCACCATGCTCAATAAGCGCTGTCAGATATTTTTTCTTGGCAGTCGATATGGAAGCGCTTAGTGCATGGCGGTTGAACAGTTCGCTATTCACCCTAGGCGCTTTGCAGTAAACCTCGTCACAAACCCTAGAAAGCAACGTATTGAATTCCTTGAACGATCTCACCTGCAGCTGTTCGCCATGATAGAACCATGACACGTGGTTCCTGGAGGCAAACAAACTGGCATTGATGGACTTATTCAGCATCTGCTCTTCGTATGACTTCAATTGTTCCATTTCGCGCGTTGCCACACGATCTTCCTTGTCTTTCACCACCTTTTCCAGTATATACTCATACTTTTTGATGTTATACAGGTGGTCAACAATTTCATCTGTATTGTTGAATACAGCATAGACAATAGCTTGGTTACTGTCCTTACTGAAAGCCTTTACCTTGTTCAGTATATTGGTTTGTGTTGAGAACACAAGTTCTATAATGCCGTCTACATCACCTTTCGGGGTTCTATGTATCGGTTCGCTCACCACCTCATACTCGAAATAGCGGGGTGTTCCCTTCTCATAGTAGTAAGCCTTTACGGGAACTATGGTGCGTGCCAACATCAAGCTGATGTCGCCCCCAATATCAACCGGCCGGTCAACAACCAGTTCTGCCTGGCGTATCTCATTCTCGATATCAATGTCCGTCCCTTCAAACAATAATAGACGACTCTTATATTTTGCATAACGTATAATTTTGTACTGGATAAGACGTTTTACGATGGCCTCACCGTCCTCTACATCCATTGCCTCGCGGGCATAATCCGTCAAATCATGAACATCCAACGTAAAGCCTGCTGTACCAAACAGTCCCATCAAACCGATGGCTTTGGTCATCTTGAGCGCATTTTCCCTCTGACTTTCATTCTCCCAATCCACGCTTTCCACGCGTTCCAAACTCACCCTCATCGCACTCCAACTCATGCTGTCGGCGTTGGTATCGCGCAAAAAAGAGTAGAAAGTATAGACTATATAATCATATACCTTACCCAAATGGTAGGTCAGGTGTTCGCTAGCCCTAAACTGTGACAAGGAATCCTCGCCCTCCGAGGCCAAAAAAGAGAACAGGGAGCGTTCGTTTTGCCCATAGCGTTGCAAAGCAGATGTCAGAACGTAGGCAGCAAAAGGATCCAGCGGATACAAACATCTGCTTACTTCTTCCGAGAACATACCCGAAACAAACTGGGTAGTGTGTCCTAACATTATCAGCTTCTCCGCATTGGCATAAATACCGTTTCCTTTGTCTTTCCACTGGGCTGCCAAATAAAGTAATTGTTCCACAGGCTCTACAAAGGTCACCTCACGGAACCTACCTTTTACCTTAATCCACTCATTTATCTGCGTTTCGCTCAACCCTCTTGAATAGGCACCGAAGTTCTGGTGCAGGGTGGTTAGCAGCAGGATATTTCTTGTAGGGAGATTGACAAATTCAGCAAATTTCTGGATGAAGTACAATTCCCGTTCTGGATTATTCTTGGCGGCATGTTCCAATATCTTTCCAAACTCGTCAATAACGATAACGAGGAACTTACCCGCTTTCTGCAGATCCTGATAGTATTCGTTCAACTGGTCTAGAATACTTCCCTTGCCCTTGACATATTTCAACTGGCTCTGCAAGATGGTTGTCAGTTCGGCATAGTCACCCACTATGTTCATCACCTCAAATCTACCCTCACAGAGTATCTTTGGATTGATGAGTACTGGTTTCTTTTTTCCGCCTTCAAGGTCTTTCTCAAACTGTAACAGAAACGTGGATTTACCTGTGCCATAGGCTCCTACTATTGTAAAGGAGTGCATTCCGGCCTTGAAGTTATCGGAAATAATGCCTGCCACACGTTTGGCATTGGGCGTGGCTATATACTTGCATTCATCAAAATAACCGTCCGCGATGTTTGATGATAGTCTGAATGATCCTTTACGCATAGTACCTCCTCAATATCTCCGCTGGTTCCACCTCTTTCGTAAAAAGCAATTGTCTAACTCCGGCAATGTCGCTATACACAACAATGTCGGAATACTTCACTGCGATTTCCTTCAGACAGTTGATAATATCCAGTTCTGTCATACAATATATCAATCCGATACGCTTGAGAGTATCTTCAAATGTCACGGAAGTATCCGTACCTTTTTCCATCAATACAGTAAAGAAGAAGATTTCTGGTGGAAGTTGCAACCTTCCATCTTCATTGAAAGTATATTCGTCTTTTCCTGCTGATGTCAGTAGGTTCAAATCCAACAGCAACGAAGCATAGTCCTCGTTGTTCTTTGCATTGCGAGGCGCACTATAGTTCTGTATCAGCACACCCACATCTTTTCCAACAGTGTTCTCATTAAACTGTGACAATTTCCCAGCATCTAGCATCCTTGCCTTGACGTATGATATCACATCTGCCTTTTTAAACAGTTTCTTCTTCCGCTGGAAGTCGGTAAAGAACCACTGATACAGGGATGCTTCACCAGTTGAAACCAACAGATAATGCAGCAGCCAAAGCGTTCCTGCATCTTCCATATAGGGGTCACGCCCATGTTCGCCAAGCAAGAAATCGGCTATCCACCTCGTCTTACTTTCCCTGTTCAACCCGAAGGCCTTGTACCAGAATCGGATGGAGCCGACCATATTCTTTCCTACTCCCAGTTTCACCACGGCCAACGAGTCATTGAAATCCCCGTTCTCCTTGTCGTAGTCATATCCTTTTTTCAGCCACAATGCCTTACAAGGGAATGACTCGTGTCCTGAGAATTTATAATTGTCTGATATAATCATCTACTTGTAGTATTTATACCTGTTGGCGGAATTAAT
>DEHD01000031.1:89573-99770 GCA_002351725.1 Prevotella sp. UBA2809 | reverse complement strand
CGTGCCGGATACGAGTATATGCCACGTTTCAATAAGAGTATCTATTTCCCAATAGAGGTGGGTGGTGAGCCTGCCCGTAAGTATGATGCCGATGGTAACCGCATTGAGTCCCGTTTTGATCGTCTGTCGAAGGCGTTGACTCAGGTGACAGGTTTTGAAGTGCAAGACGAGGTAGAGATGATAGGTAAGCCAACCGTTAATAACTTCAAGTTTCTGGTTGATGTGTTCCCATTTAAGCAGAATAAGCATTGGCACTTTACCGCAGGTTTCTATTGGGGACCTTCAGAGTTTGCTTATGCCGAGAATTCTACTCAGGCAATGATGTCTCTTCTGGCTGTAGGTATGTATAACCAGTTGCATTATAAGATTACCAATAATCTGCCTATTTACGATGGTGTTACTCCTGACATCCTAAAGGAGAAGAAGGCTGTTTTTGAGGAGTATGGTCGAATGGGGTTTCCGCTTGGCCAGTATACACATGATGTATATGGCTATTATCCTCGTACCGAATATGGAAAATATGGTAAGGTTATCCATGAGGCTGGCGAGTATGGCTTGTTGCATTCTAAAGGTGATACGTACATGATGGAGCCTGATACAGATGGAATGGTTAAGGTGTCGGCTCAATCTAATTCTTTCAAACCATATCTTGGCTTTGGATATGGTGGCCGCCTGCTCAAGAACCGCAACGACTGGCACGTATCGTTTGATGCTGGTGCTATGTTCTGGGGCGGAACTCCCGATTTGATTACTCATGATGGTACAAACCTGACACAGGATATCGAGAATGTAAGTGGTAAGGTTGGCGATTGGATCGATTTCTTAGGTGGTATCAAGGTTTATCCTGTACTAAGCGTTCGCTTTACTAAGACAATATTTTAGCTTCATTTGCAAAGTAACTAGAGAATAATTGAAAAGTAACTAGGCTGCTATTGCAAAGTACTTAGAAAACAAAAGCTATGCTTTCGAATCCTGAAAGCATAGCTTTTAAAATATATTTGCTTGTACTTATCTTATTACTACTTTCTTTCCGTCTTTGATATATACACCTGGGCGTAGAACTTTATTGCTGTCTACTGGAATGCCTGAGAGAGTGTATGTACCCTTTGAGACCTTCGACTGAGCTTTGGTTTCTATATCCTTGATTCCTGTATAATCTTCGCGGCTCACAAGCTTATAATCGCCTGAAAGGGCAGAGGCATTATACAGGTATGCTGTATTCTTGGGGATATAGTACTTACCCATGTCTTTTGTGAGGGAAGAATTGTCAGTGGTAAACACTAATTCACCAGCATTGTTCAGTGCCAATACTCGCATAGTGTTTTTTTCAAACTTTACGTTCTTCTCATGTTCGTAGGTAAAGCTGCAGAACAATGTACCACGGAGTTTGTTGTCGCTGGGAGCTGTGGTTGTTGCCACTAGTGGTGTTATCTGGTTCTTCGATGCATCGTTGGTTTTGCACTTGATAATCATTGGAGTCAATGCAGGTTTGATGTCGTCTGTGATTTTTTTCAATTGGAAAACACCTTCTTTATAATTATCTACGTAGAATACTTCTACGTCAGATGAAGCCACAGTGAATGGAAATGCAGCATAGAATGTGCCATACCATCCATCAGAGGTTTGAAGGGTTGGAGTAAAACCAATGTAATTGTTTGTAGTATTGATTGGCTTTATGTGCCAATACATGTTTTCTCCTTCACCATAGTCAGCTACGCTACTATAGTCTTTAGAACTTGTTACATCGTATAATGATTTGCTAACTCCTTTAGCACTTGCGGAGATGGTGTAGACATCTTCATCAATGTAATCTAGTGCCACATAGGCCTGTCCGTTTGTGATTGCGTGTACGCTGATGCCCTGTGCCTCCAGGTCGTATTTCGAACCTACTTTATTGATATATATGATTGAAGCTGGGTCGCTTTTAATGTTGTCGAAACCACGCCATGTAGTGATGTTAGCCATATCTACAGTAGTAGCTGACATATCAATACCACCAACGATATCATCTGTGATGGTAATATATCGTTCAGAGCCGTTGTTCTGAATGCGGTAATAACCATCGCCTGTAATCTGGGCTGTTGTGGGTATTGCTATTAACGTCAGGATAGCTATAATAATCTTTTTCATCTCGTTATCCTTTTTTTGTTTAAAAAAGCCCAGCCCCATTGTGGGACTGGGCTTGAACTATAATCTTAATCTGTTGATTACTCAGCGATTACGATAGATACACGGTTGCTGTCGTTGTCAGCGAATGGCTGAACACGTGCACCCTTGCTGTCGTAGCTGATGCGGCTAGCAGCGATACCAGCCTTCTTCAGAGCCTTAACAACAACGTCAGCACGACCAGCGGCCAGACGATCGTTGATGCGATCGTTACCTGTACCAGCGTCAGCGTAACCAGTTACGTTAACCTTAGCCTCAGGATTAGCCTTCAGGTACTCAACAACGTCGTTAACCTTCTGCTGCTCGCTCTTGCGGATAACAGTGCGACCAATCTGGAAGAAGATATCGCGGCGGAGTGGCTCAGCAGCTGTAGCAGCTGTCTCAGCAGGTGCTGGAGCAGGAACCTCAACAACCTTCTCGACAATCTTCTCTACGTAGCGGATCTCTGGCTCTGGAGCAGGGATGAAACGTGTAGAGTAGGTCTTACCGAAGTTGTACTTAACACCAGCGAGTGCGTTGAAGTACCAATCCCAGTTCTTTGCCTTCTTTGAGTTGTACTTATCGTTCAGAGTGTTAGCGCTCAACTCAACGTTGATGCTCCAAGCGTCGTTGATCTTGAAATCACCATTCAGACCAAACTGACCCATCAGGCGGAGCTTAGTGCCGTCCCAAAGGTAAGCCAGAGGCTCAACACCTGTAAGAGCGAGGTCAGTCTTAATCTGCTGGTTAGCAGTAGCAGCCTCGTCGTTCTTCCAAGCGATATTCAGACCAATACCAGCAAATGCACTGAGGTTGAATACACGGTTGGGGTTGAAACCTGCGATAAGGTTAGAGAGATTCAGAGTAGCATCTACTGTAGGTGCAACATAGTTCCACTTCCAGCCATACTCCTTGTTGGCCCATGGCATTCCAGTGCCATCGTACTTGCTACCACCCTTGCTCTGCCAAGCGTTAAGAGCGAAACGAGCACCCCACAGCTTTGTGAACTGACGGCCGATAGCAGCCTGAACATTGTAAGACAACAGGTCACCGAAGTCGCGCTCACCCAGAGTGTACTGTACACCCAGAGGCTGTACCTGTACATACCAGTGTGGCTCGAAGACGTATTCAGTCGTGCCCTTCTGCTCCTGAGCAGATGCAGTAAGACCAGCTACCAGCATCAGGCAAGACAATATTGCTTTCTTCATTTTCATATTCTGTTTAAAAGTTTTTTAATCCACTAATGTTAATTACTCTACAGTGATGTCGTAAACCTTGATGATATGACGACCAGTGAAGTCCATAGCATCGTAAACGATCTTGGTGTCACCCTGCTGGAGGTTCAACTTAACAGCGCTGAAGTTATTGTCGCCCTTGGTGAGCAACTTAGAGTCAGCAGCTCTAGCCTTACCGTCCTTGCCAATAACAGCGATGTACTTCTTGAATGCAGGAGCAGCAATCTCGTATGTAACAGTTGTTGGAACGAATGTGAACTCACCAGCCTTGTAAGCACCAGTAGCGCGGCAGATGCCGTTCTCAGTGTTAACGAGCAGGATTGGCTCAAGAGCGCGAGAAATACCACCGTTGTTTACTAAGTTGATTGCACGGTTCATGTAGCTCTGCAGATAGTCTGTTGTAAGGTCTGCAAGGTCAGCAGCCTTTGTTGTAGCTTTCTTTGTCTTCTGGATGTAATCCTTAATCTGATTAACAACATCCTGAATAGACTCATTTGCAGAATCCAATGTTCCGTTAACCTTATCATTAACCAGAGTACGAATAGCAGCTCTCATGTCGGCGTCTATGTAATTACCCCAAGTATCTACTATAGCTCCATTTCCGTATGTATCAGTATAGTCATAGTAGCCTCCAACATATTCATCTGACTGAACCCATACGTTTATATAAAGATCATCCAATATTCCATCTGTACCACCTATATTTGAGAAATGCTTATAAACAGATACACAAACATACTTAGATTTGTTGTAATTATTAAGTTCTTCCTCAGTAATATTAATATCATTAATATGCAGACCATCGAGGTTGATACCATTCAGAGATTTCTTAATTTTGTTAGCAATCTTGAAGATGCCGTTGTCAACGCGATCGAGGCTGATAGTAGGAAGAATCTCACCACTTGCCTTACCGAAGTTGAATGACAATGGCTTGTAAGCTGTAGCAGCCAGAGAGTAGTCAGAGATTACGTTACGTGTGCCAACGTTGTTGTCTTTCCACTCAGCCTTCAGAGCCAGTGCAGGCAGTGCAGGAATCTTAGAGTTAACGAGGTTAGCAACAGCCTGAGCCATCTCCTTCAGAACAACCTTGCTAGCAGCCTTAGCTGTAGTAGCAGTTTCCTTAACCTCAGCCTTTGTAGCACTGTTAGGAATGTTTACTGTCTTAGCAGCGTTGATGATGTTCTTTACATTATCCTTAAGAGCAGAGAAGTCGATAATCTTTGTAGGATCGATAGCGTCAGCCTTAGTCATATCGTATGTAGCGTCAGCCTCAAACAGAGTAACCTTTGAGTCACCACGTGTTGTGCCCCATGAAAGAACCTTATTTGAAGCCTTAACATTGTCGAGAGTAACGAGCTCTTCGTTGTTATTGCTTGTTGTCAGAGACAGAGCAACAGTGTTGTTCAGAACGTTTGCGCTGATGTTTGAAGGATTAACAGTGAAGTAAACCTTGCCAGCGTTGTTCTCGTTGTTGTTGATGATGCCTTTCTCCCACTCGTATGGAGTAATGTCTCCAGCAATGTAGTTTGCATCCAGCTTGTTGCCGTTGAGGTCAGCAGTTGTAGATGATGGGAATGAACCAGTTGTTGTAACAGCCTTACCGAAAGCTGCACCTACGAACTGAACGTTCAGACCTGGGAAGATCTTGCTGTTAGCCAGCAGAGTTGTAGATGTAGCGTTTACGTTAACGCTTGTAATCAAGTTCTTGAAGTCCTCAGTGAGCTTGTTGATAGCATCAGTAACTGAATCAAGACGCTCGTTGATTCTCTTAAGACCTGTCTTCTCGTCGTTGATGGCATCGTTGATTGCGTCAACACCATTTTCAGGATCGTTAACCTTAGTCATCAGGTCAGCAACATTCTTGTTAATACCTGACTGGCCATCCTCACCATAGAGAGTGTTAAGCACGCCCTTGAAATCCTCGTTCTCAGCAAGGTACTTCTTAAGTGTATCGGGGAACTCTGCTGACTTCAAGAAGTCCTGCTCATTCTCGGCGTAGTTCTTAACCCACTCCTCAGTAGCATACTTCTTACCCTCTACCCAGTTCTGAAGATCTGTCTTCAGGGCAGCATCTGCATTCTGATATGCAGTTGTCAAAGCACTGTTCAGAGCGTTGTCTGCAGCAATGTAAGCGTTTGTCAGATCGGTACCCTGCTTCTGGAGCTGAGCAATCAGATCAGTCTTTACATCCTCATCATTGTCCTTACAAGAAACGAATGATGTCACAGTAGCAGCGAGAAGTGCTACCATCAGGAAACCATTGATAATTTTCTTTTTCATTGAACTAAAAATTATAATTAAACAAATAAATAAAACAATATATCGTACGTTAATTTATATAAATCGGTGACAAAAGTAGGAAATATATCTGAAACTTGCAAGAAAAATTAGGTTTTTTTTTCAAAAAACCGCAAATTTCTGCCTAAATACTATATTCGTGGTAGTTTTTTCGTTTATAGCCATTGTTTGTTGTTATTATAAGTAATATGTGCGCCTGACAGGACTCGAACCTGCACGTCGTAAACACTAGATCCTAAGTCTAGCGCGTCTACCAATTCCGCCACAGGCGCTTATTTAGGTTTTCCAAAAACGCTATTTATTCTTGAAATCGGCTGCAAAGGTACGTATAATTTTCCAAATAACCTACGGATTGCTTATCTTTTTTTAATTTTACCTACGGATTATTAATAATATCTCTAGCGAATTCTATGATTGTGTCTTTGCCGCGGAGGAAATCGGCGTCGGTTATGGCTACGTTATAGTCGGGGGCGATGCCGAATTCTGTTTGATTCTTGTCGCGGTCATAGCTAGGACTTGCCGAGAAACGTACTGTCCATCCGTTGGGCAGAGTGGCTGTGAACGGCATACCACTACCACCTCCGGTCTGGTCACCCACCTGTATCACCTGCGGCATACATCTCATATACTGTGTAAACTCGTTGGCAGCGCTGAACACCTCGCGGTTGGTAAGCAGCACCACAGGCTTCTGCCAGCGCAGGTTGCTCGAAGGCTCAATATATAGCGGTTCTAGGTCGGAGAAGTCGTTATGCCCTTTGCCGGTCTTATGCTGAGTGTATCCCACCAGAGTCTTCTCATTGCAGAAACGGGCTGCAAGCTTTTCGGCATTTATGATTTTTCCGCCGCCATTGCCGCGTATATCCAGAATCATACCCTGACAGAACATTAAGTACTGTATCACCTCGTCGAGGTTCCCCTCGCCGAAGGAATTGTTGAAGCTCTCGTAATAAACATATCCGATGTTGTCGTCGAGAATATTGTATCTCAGTCCGCCGGCTATGCGGTAGTCGGTTCCCAGATATCTGCGCTGAAGGGTGTCGCTGAAGTTGCTCGGGTAGTCCTCGTGCCATCGCCAGTATCGTCCGTAGTCAAAGGAGGAGGACAGGTTTACATGGCCGTCGCGCAGTTCGCTGAGCATATCTGTAAGAACCTCGAATAGTTGTTCGTGGTTTATATCACCTCTCGCGCGTACCTTATATATATTATAAACGGCGTTCCAGTCAATATTTTTGTAATCAAAAAAGCAGTAGTGTTCATCCATTATCTTCCACAAAGCCTCAAAGTTTCCCTCTGGGGTGTTCGGGCGTTCCTCCTCATCAACGCATCCGATGAAAAGACTTAGACAAAAGAATATGAGAATATATTTTTTCATAGGCTGCGGGTTATGCCAATCATTATGCGATGAGCATAAATATGGCTCTTTAGGTTGTTAACATTCGACTGTTGATAGTTGCCCAGATATCCCAAACGAAGTGACATCCGTTTAGAGAAATGCCAATCGACAGATGCTGTCTGTCGGAATGTAGGGGCAGAGATAAAAGTGGTAGGCACTATGTTGTGATCGTAGTTGCCTTGACAGAATATTTCATAATACGATTGTCCGTAGTTAGGACTGAACATCACGCCTATCAATGGCAGGTTCAACTCGTATCGAGCACTGAAGTTCTGACTGCCGATTCTGAAGTCGTAAGATGCTGTGGCCGATGGCATGATATTTATTGATGCATGGGCCTGAGCGGGGTTGTTGCTTGAGGTCATATTGTATATGCCACCCAGAGAGGCGTTGGCGGCTGCACCAACCTGAAGTCGCAGATTACTGATGGGCTGCAGATTGTAGTAACGTGCCCAGTATAGGTTGTAGGAGACTTCCAGGTTTGATGCGTTTCCGCTACGATCCTTGGTCTTCGAGAAATCCACTTCGTGCTCGATGGTGGTAGTCCATCGGCGCAGACTATCGGTTGGGGCTGTGTCCTTAATATAAAGATAGGTGTAGCCCGTGCCGCTGAAGTGCTCTGGGGTGAGGTAGGTGTCGAGTATCTTGCTCTGACCTATTCCGAGCATATGGGTTGTAGTCTGAGCTTTTGCGGTTGTAGCCGCAAAAGCCAGACACAATAGTATTTTACTTAAAGTCCTCATTGTCAAAGAGATTTAGCTGACCGGTAAGTTCGTCGCGTACCTGCTCCTCACTTTTCCCTGCATCGGGATCAAGGTCTTCTGTTTCCTCGCTCTCGTTGTCCTCAGGCTCGGCTACAGGTTCTGGGACTCTTGTTGGCTCCAGCTCCTCAAGACTGTCAAGCTGATATGTAGTAAGGCGCTTACCCTTAGCCTTAAAGCCTTTCACGGCAATAAACTGTTCGGCATCAATCTCCTCGCTGTCACGGAAGGCGTCGGCACCGCCATAGGTTACTTTTATGCGAGGGTAGGGAGTGTCGGTAAGCAGTAGCAACTGCGATGCAGGGTTGTCGCTCAGCCAGTTCTGTTTCTTCTTCGAGGCGTCCATTTGGAATCGCTTCAGGTAAGGATAACCCTGGTTGTCGGCATCATATAGCACTGCAGTCCATACCTTATCGGCATCATACTTCTCTATACGCAGTATGTTGGGCTCGTAGTGGTTGTTCAAGTCGAAGTTACTCAGATAGTAATCACCGTTCTTCAGTATTACCAGTATCTGGTCGTCATCGAAGAACTCGCCCAACATCTGTCCGTGCTCGTCGTAGTTCAGGCGGTTCACATCCGGGTCGAACCAAACCTTACGTCCGCCCAGTGTAGAGTGACCGTGACTCTTCAGACCGATGCGGTGAACAGCGTATTTTGTAAGCAGGTTACCCTTAGAGGCGCGACCTTTGATCATCACCTCAGAGAAGTCCTTCTCGATGAATATCTTCTTTACCTTCTGCGATGGGTCGAGTGTTACCTTAATTACCTCTGCCTCACCGTTTGGATTGGCGGTAAAGTACATCACGCGAGAACCGTTGGTACCCTGTGTAAGGTCGTACTCCTTGTCGCGGGTCATCGATGTGACGTTGAATCGCTTGATAAAGCAGGCTCCCTTACGTCCGTCGCGGTAAACGGCGTTGTAGATTGTGCGCGAGTCGTTCTTCTTGAACACGTTTACATACAGTATGTTCTTGCCCACAAACAACTTCTCGGCTATGCGTACAATCTTGTATTTACCATCTTTGTAGAAGATGATGACATCGTCAAGATCCGAGCAGTTGCATACAAACTCGTCCTTCTTCAATCCGGTACCGATAAAGCCATCGTTGCGGTTGATATAAAGCTTCTGGTTGGCCTCGGCCACCTTAGCAGAGTCGATGGTGTCGAAGTTGCGTATCTCAGTGAGGCGTGGGTGATCCTTGCCGTACTTGTCTTTAAGGAACTGGAACCAGTTGGCTGTCACCTCTGTAAGGTTAGCTAGGTCGCGGTCTATCTCATCAATCTCAGCCTTCAGACGTGCCATCAGTTCGTCGGCCTTGTCCTTATTGAACTTCAGGATGCGCTGCATCTTAATTTCCAGCAGCTTCAGTATGTCGTCCTTGGTCACCTCGCGAATCATCTGAGGATAGTACGGGGTGAGTCGCTCGTCGATATGCTCGCAAACGGCATCAACGTTCGGTGCCTGTTCGAATTTCTTGTCCTTATAGATACGCTCCTCGATGAAGATGCGCTCCAGACTCTGGAAGTGCAACTGCTCCAGCAGTTCGCCCTTACGTATCTCAAGTTCCTGACGAATCAGGTCCTTGGTGCGGTCGACTGAGTGGCGCAGTACATCGCTCACAGTAAGGAACTGTGGCTTGTTGTCCTCGATAACACAGCAGTTAGGCGAGATGCTTACCTCACAGTCGGTGAAGGCATAGAGTGCGTCGATAGTCTTATCGCTTGAAACGCCCGGAGCCAGATGAACCTGGATCTCCACCTCGGCAGCAGTAAGGTCTTCAACCTTGCGGGCCTTGATCTTACCCTTCTCGATGGCCTTGACTATTGAGTCCTGCAGAGTCTCTGATGTCTTTGAGAATGGTATCTCACGTATAACCAGAGTCTTCTGGTCAATTTTCTCTATCTTGGCACGTACTTTTATAACTCCACCACGCTGTCCGTCGTTATATTTGCTCACATCGATGCTTCCGCTTGTTGGGAAGTCGGGGTAGAGAGCAAATGGCTGGTCATGCAGATAGCTGATGGCAGCATCGCATAGCTCACAGAAGTTATGTGGTAGGATCTTTGAACTCAGTCCTACGGCGATACCCTCTGCACCCTGTGCAAGCAGCAAAGGGAACTTTACGGGGAGTGTTATAGGCTCCTTGTTTCGTCCGTCGTACGACATCTTCCAGTCTGTAGTCTTTGGGTTGAACACCGTGTCGAGTGCGAACTTGCTCAGTCGGGCCTCGATATATCGAGGTGCGGCTGCCGATGATCCGGTGAGAATGTTACCCCAGTTACCCTGTGTATCAATGAGCAGGTCCTTCTGACCCAACTGTACCAGAGCATCGCCGATACTGGCATCGCCGTGAGGGTGGAA
>DEHD01000031.1:1067-89509 GCA_002351725.1 Prevotella sp. UBA2809 | reverse complement strand
TTCATAGAGTGGAGTATGCGTCGCTGTACGGGCTTAAGTCCGTCGCCAAGGTGTGGCACGGCTCGCTCCAGAATTACATAACTTGCGTAATCCAGGAACCAGTTCTGATACATGCCGCTAAGATGGTGTACCGCTGCGGCATCAAAGCGGTTACTTGGCTTATAGTCGGTGTGCTGCTCCGACTCTAATACATCTTTTATTTCGTCATCCATTATCAATATGGGGTTTTCAGTTTGCCTGCAAAGGTACAAAAAAAAAGAGAAAAAACAAAGTTTTTCTTCGTTTTTTCTCTAGATTGTATAGTAGGCAAAGTCTCTTTACAGCTTAGCAAGCTCTATCACCTTATCAACTGCGGCACTCAAGCCATCGGCGTTCTTACCACCGGCCTGTGCAAAGTGTGGCTGACCGCCACCGCCCCCCTGGATAAGCTTGGCAGCCTCGCGAACCATCTGACCGGCATTCAGTCCATGGTCGCTAACCATATCATCACTCATCATGATAGAGAGCTGTGGCTTATTATCAGCGTGAGTACCAAGTACGCACAGCAGTGACTTGTCTACAGCGGCGCGGATCTTGAATGCAAGGTCCTTAGCAGCAGCTGGGTTCATTGGAAGAACAGCTGAAACAACCTTTACACCGTTGATGTCGCGGGCTTTCTCAACCAGCTGCTTAGCAGCACGCTCAACAGCCTGAGCCTGGAAGCCCTCAATCTCCTTCTTCATAGAGTCGTGCTCGTCGATGTACTTCTTGATGACACCCTGCAGATCCTTGGCGTTGTTGAAGAATGCCTTAACAGCCTTCAGCATATCCTCGGTCTGATACAGCAGCTCCTCGCACTCCTTGCCTGTCTTGGCCTCGATACGACGTATGCCGGCAGCAACGCTGCTCTCAGAGATAATCTTGAAGAAACCGATACGACCTGTGCTTGAAGCGTGGATACCACCACAGAACTCACACGAAGGACCGAAGCGAACCACACGAACCTTGTCGCCGTACTTCTCGCCGAACAGGGCGATAGCGCCAAGCTTCTTAGCCTCGTCGAATGGTACATCGCGGTGCTCGTCGATATGGATGTCCTGACGGATCATGTCGTTAACCATACGCTCAACCTCACGGATCTGCTCGTCGGTAACCTTCTTGAAGTGTGAGAAGTCGAAACGCAATGTGTCGGGGCTTACGAACGAACCCTTCTGCTCAACGTGGTCGCCCAGAACCTGTTTCAGAGCATAGTCAAGCAGGTGGGTTGCTGTGTGGTTGGCTGCAGATGCGTTACGCTTGTCGGTGTCAACACAAGCCATGAACTGGGCTGATGGATCCTTTGGCAGAGCCTTTACGATATGTACGCTCTGACCGTTCTCACGCTTGGTGTCGATGATGTCGATGGTCTCGGCCTCGTTGCAGATAACACCGCAATCGCCTACCTGACCACCCATCTCACCATAGAATGGAGTATAGTCGAGTACCAGCTCATAGAACTCGTTCTTCTTCTGAGTCACCTTGCGGTAACGCATGATGTGGCACTCATATTCAGTATAGTCGTAGCCCACGAACTGCTGCTCACCCTGGGCAAGCTCTACCCAGTCGCTGTTCTCAACAGCAGCAGCGTTACGGGCACGCTCCTTCTGCTTCTGCATCTCTACGTTGAACTGCTCCTCGTTAACGGTGAAGCCGTTCTCACGACAGATAAGCTCTGTAAGGTCGAGAGGGAATCCGTAGGTGTCGAACAGACGGAATGCCTGAACACCATCCAACTCGGTCTTGCCCTCAGCCTTCAACTGACCCATAGCGTCGTTCAACATGCCGATACCCTTCTCAAGAGTACGCAGGAATGAATCCTCTTCCTCCTTGATAACCTTGGTAATCAGCTGCTGCTGAGCCTTCAGCTCGGGGAAGGCATCGCCCATCTCGGCAACAAGTGTAGGAACGAGCTTATGCAGGAATCCGTCCTTCTGTCCGAGGAATGTGTATGCATAACGTACTGCACGGCGCAGGATTCGGCGGATAACATATCCGGCCTTAGCGTTTGAAGGCAGCTGACCGTCGGCAATTGAGAATGATACGGCACGCAGGTGGTCGGCGCAAACGCGCATTGCTACGTTGATATCATCCTGCTCCTTGCTGATAGGATTAACGGTCTCTTCCTCGAAAGTATAGTATTTCAGTCCGGTAATCTGCTGCTCGGCCTTGATGATTGGCTGGAATACGTCGGTATCGTAGTTTGAGTGCTTACCCTGCATCATGCGAACAAGACGCTCAAAGCCCATACCGGTATCGATAACGTTCATACCCAGTTTCTCGAGTGAACCGTCAGCCTTGCGGTTGAACTGCATGAACACCAGATTCCATATTTCGATTACCTGTGGGTCGTCCTGGTTAACAAGTTCACGACCGCTCTTTCCGCTAGCAGCCTTCTGCTCGGGAGTACGAGAGTCTACGTGAATCTCTGAGCAAGGACCGCAAGGACCTGTATCACCCATTTCCCAGAAGTTGTCGTGCTTGTTTCCGTTGATGATGTGATCCTCGGGAACGTGCTTAGCCCAGTACTTGGCAGCCTCGTCGTCGCGTGGGATATTCTCCTCGGGCGAACCCTCGAATACAGTAACATAGAGATCCTCAGGATTCAGCTTGAGTACATCAACCAGATACTCCCAAGCCATATCGATGGCACCCTCCTTGAAGTAGTCGCCGAAACTCCAGTTGCCCAGCATCTCGAACATTGTGTGGTGGTAAGTGTCATGACCAACCTCCTCAAGATCGTTATGCTTTCCGCTAACACGCAGGCACTTCTGTGTATCCGCTCGACGTCGTGGCTCGGGGTCACGTGTGCCGAGAATAATGTCTTTCCACTGGTTCATACCTGCATTCGTAAACATCAGCGTTGGGTCATCCTTGATAACCATAGGAGCTGATGGAACGATAGCGTGCTGTTTCGACTCGAAAAACTTCTTGTAAGAGTCGCGAATCTCGTTTGCTGTCATCATCTTATTGCTATATTTGACTATTTACTTTCTACAAATTGCTATTTGGGGTGCAAAGGTACGAATAAACGCGCTAAATACAAAATAAAATTCCATTTTTTCCTTGTCGTTCAAAAATATTTTGTACCTTTGCGGCAAAATAGTAATTATTATGGCACTGAATCTGAGAAGGAATTTCAAGACTTACTACTCCATAAGGGAGGTTGCGGAGATGTTCGATCTTAATGAGAGTACTTTGCGCTATTGGGAGCAGGAGTTTTCATTCTTGAGGCCAAAGACCTCAGGAACAGCCAAGATACGTCAGTATCAGGAGAAAGATATTGAGCAGATCAAACTGATACACAACCTGGTAAAGGTTAGAGGATTTAAGATATCGGCTGCACGTGATATCCTTCAGAAGAATCGCAAGGGTGCCGAGACCACAGCCAAGGCTCTTAGCGAATTGATAGAGATGCGCACAGAGCTAGAGAAACTCAGAGACCACTTGGACATGTTATAAAAAATAGAAATCCCCGCCAACTGGCGGGGATTCTTGTTATTTTATTTCTTGTGACCTCTGAAGTCATTCTTTGTCTTTTCCTTGAATGCGGCACCTTCCTTCAGCATCTCCTTCACGGCGCGCTCCAACTGGGCATCGTGTCCGTTCAGGTAGTCCTCAGGACTGTTGTAAACAATGATGTCGGGTGTAATCGGTGTGTTCTCACCGTAGTCGCCACGAACATCAATACGTCCCACCTGTGGAATACCGAATACGATACCGTTGATGAGTGTCTCCCACCAAACGCTGGTAGATGTACCGGCCACAGGAGCGCCGATGAGTTTACCAATCTTCATGTCCTGATACTGGCGTGGGAATCCGCAGGCATTACTGTAGTCGTCCTCACAGAGCAGTACGCATGATGGCTTGTTCCACTGTGCCGATGGCTCTATGCCGAGGTACTTGCCGTGGGCGATGAAGTGAGAGTGCTGACGCCCGTTAAGCAGATGACACAGGTCGTCGTGCAGATAGCCACCACCGTTGTGGCGCTCGTCAACGATAACGGCATCGCGCTCGCGGTTATCCTCATTCAGAATCTCCTCATACAGCAAACGGAACTTATCACCGTTCATCGATGAGATATGTACGTAGCCTATCTTTCCATTCGACAGACTGTCGACCATCTTGCGGTTGCGCTCAACCCAACGGTCGTAGAGCAGATTGTTGAATGCTGTGAGTGATATTGCCTTTACGTTTACGTTACGTCCGCCGATGGTAAGGCGTACCAGCTTTCCGGTCTTGCCTGCCAGCAGTGGATAGAAGTCATCCCCCTTCTTGATAGGAGTTCCGTCGATGGCTTCAATAATATCGCCGGCCTTTACGCCTGTGTTACGGACTGCCAACGGACTGCCCTTAACAACCTCGGCAATCTTCAGACCGTCGCCCTTGTAGTTCTCGTCGAAGAACAGTCCGAGCGAAGCTGTGCGGTATTTTACGCTGTTAGAGTAGCGTGCACCGGTGTGCGAAGCATTCAGTTCGCCAAGCATCTCTGCCAGCATATCGCGGAAGTCATACTCGTTGTTGATGTATGGCAGGAACTTCTGGTATGTCTTCTTGTATGCGGCCCAGTCAACACCATGCAGGTCTTCGCGGTAGAACTTGTCGTCAACCTGACGCCAAATGTGCTCGAACAGGTTCTGGCGCTCCTCATAAGGACGATAGTTGAATGGAGCATCAAAGTCGATATTTGTACGTTTGCCCTTGGCAATCTCAATCTTCTTTATACCGCCTCTGCTCATAACAAAAAGATTCTTACGCTTCTTGTCGGGCATAAGGTTTCCTCTGCCGATATCTTTCAGCACCAGCTCGTTCTTGTCCTCAAGCAGGTCGTACTTCCACAGGTCGTATCCATCATCGTAAGCTGCCTCGTAGAAAAGAGTGTCACCCTTTGCGGTAAGGAATCCATCGCCCAGTCGGGTAGAGTGGGCTGTAAGACGAACTACTCGGTTGCGGGCATTCTCAAGGTCGAATGTCAGAGTTGTCTGTGCGGCATCCTTCTTATGAGCCTCGTCGTAGAGTGCTTTCTCCTCCTTGTTCATCATGAAACGCTCATAGGCATCGATATCGAAGAACATGATGAAGAAGTCGTTCTGATATCCGTGTCCGCCGTGATTCTTGTAGCCTCGACGGTTACTCTTGAAGAGCATACCTTTTCCACCCAGAACCCAATGAGGGTTTGATTCAACATAGGCGCTATTAGTGAGATTGTAAGGCTTCTGTTTGCCCGAAGCATCGATAAGTGCGATGTCATCGTGGTGATAACCTCCGTCGCCATAATATGTGGCCAATAGCCATTTGCTGTCGGGACTCCACTCAAAGTCGATATCGCCGTCGCTGTATGAGAACAGGTTCTTGCCGTCCATCACCGTTCTTATCTGCTTGTTAGCCAGGTTGATGATACGGATAGTACCACGATCCTCGAAGAAAGCCAGCTCCTTTCCATCAGGACTGAAGCGTGGATAGAACGATGTGCGGTTCTGCTTTGTAAGCTGCTCTTCTACCAGGTCGGTAGCGTAAGCAAACTGCTTTTCATCCTTGTTCTTGATGCTTGTGCGGTAGATGTTCCAGCAACCGCCGCGCTCTGAAGCGTAGGCAATGCTACGACCATCGGGCGAGAAACTCAGGTTACGCTCCTGCTCAGGAGTATCGGTGATGCGGATAGTTGTCTTGTAGTCAACAGATGTAACGTAAACCTCACCATGAGCGATGAATGCAACCTCCTTGCCGCTTGGCGAAGCGCAGATCTCGGTAGCACCCTTTGTGTTTACCTCACGGATAAGGTCGCGGTCGCTGCGGTCACTGACGATGCTGATGTTTACACGCTGAGGCTTTGCTCCCTGACGAACAGTGTAGATCTCGCCATCGTAGCCGTAGCACAGTGTTCCGTCGTTTGATGCTGTCAGGAATCGCACAGGATTTGTCTTGTGCTGAGTAATCTGCTGGTACTGATTGCCATCCAGACTACGATACCATACATTGAATGTACCGTCCTTCTCGCTCAGGTAGTAATAACCCTTGCCGTCAGCAGTCCATACTGGTGTACGGTCTTCGCCCTCGAAGTCGGTAAGCTTAGTGAACTTCTTGTTCTTCGACATCATCCATATGTCGCGACAGATGGGCGACTTGTGGTGCTTACGGTACATGTCCTCGCTGCCCTTGATGTCGTGATAGAGTATATCACCGGTCTTGCGGTTGATGTTCACGTCGGCCATAGGCAGTGTGGTGTACATACGTGGACGCCCGCCCTTAATGCTAACCTCGTATACCTGTGGGAACTTGCCCAGAGCAGGGATGATAGTCTGGCGACTTGGCATGTCGGCCATGCTGAACAGCACGTGGTCGTTGTCGCTGAATGTAAGTACGTTCTTGTAGTGGCTGCTTGTTGTAATCTGTGTTGGTACACCACCGTTCTTTGAAATAATCCATACGTTTATCCCGCCCTCACGGTCAGAAGCAAAGGCAATCTTACTGCCGTCGGGGCTCCATACCGGACAATAGTCGTAAGCGGGGTTTGTGGTGATTTGCTTAGCTGTGCCACCTGTAACAGGCACTGTAAACAGGTCGCCCTTATACGAGAATGCGATGGTCTGTCCATCGGGTGAGATGGAACAGAAACGCATCCATAAAGGTCGTTCTTGTGCTGATACAGGGGCAGAAAGTAATGTTGTTAAAACTAGTAATAGTAATGTTCTCATATAAATATAATAATGTGTAAAATTACATAATCTCCGATATCTCCTTGAGATCCTGAATCTTCTTCAGATTGTCCATGATGGCGCGAACGTTAGCTCGGTCGTGAACGCGCATCTCGATGGTTCCCTCAAAGATACCTTCCTCGCAGGTGATGAGAATCTTGTGTATGTTCACATTCATCTGCGACGATATCACCTGTGTGATTTCGTTTAACATACCCAGACGGTCGATACCGCTGATACGGATGGTGGCATCGAAGTAGAGCTTGCGGTGCATGTCCCACTTGATGTCGAGGATACGGTTTCCGTAGCTGGTCTTGAGCTTGGCAGCTACCGGACAGGCGCGCTTGTGTATCTCAATCTGGTTCTTGTTGTTGATATATCCCAAGGCATCGTCACCGGGTATCGGGTGACAGCAGCCCATGAACTTATACTGTTTGATGTTCTCTTCAGAGATGTAGATAGGCTTCTTGCGATTGAACTTGTCGGGCACCACAAACAGCTCCTGCTTGGGTGCTTCCTCCTTTTTCTTCTTGTCGCTGCCTACAAATGGTATGTACTTTCGCCAGCCCCTGCCGCTGTCTTCGTCTTTGTTCTTACCGTTCAGCTCGTCGATATCCTTCTCGCCCAGCAGCACAATTTTCTCGCCCAGTCCCTGGAAGAACTCGTTGCGCCCACTGTATTCATGGAACTCGGCCAGCTTATCGGCCAGCACTGTTGTTGGCTCAAAACCGTTTTTCTTCAGGAACTCGTTCAATACCTCCTCACCTTCGCGCTGTGTCTCACGGTTGTCGCGACGCAGAATGGCCTGAATCTTGGCCTTTGCCTTGGCTGTCGATACGAAGTTGATCCATCCGGCATTTACATGCTGCGACTTAGATGTGAGAATCTCCACCTGGTCGCCGCTCTGCAGTTTGTAGCTTAGTGGCACCAGCTTGTGGTTTACCTTGGCACCGATACAATGGCTGCCCAGGAAGGTGTGTATTGAGAATGCAAAGTCGAGTGCCGTACAACCAGCAGGCATAGTACGTATCTCGCCCTTTGGCGTGAACACGAATATCTCGCTTGCAAAGAGGTTCAGCTTGATGGTATCGAGGAAGTCCATGGCGTCGGGCTGTGGGTCGTCCAGAATCTCCTTGATGGTGCGTAGCCACTCGTTCAGCTCGTTCTCGTCCTCGGTATACTCCTCTTCAACGCCGTCCTTGTATTTCCAGTGAGCAGCAAATCCCTGCTCGGCTATCTCGTCCATGCGGTCGGAACGTATCTGCACCTCAATCCACTGACCCTGTTTCGACATCAGTGTGACGTGCAGCGCCTGATAGCCGTTGGCCTTAGGCTGTGAGAGCCAGTCGCGCAGACGGTCGGGGTGACTCTTGTATATCTTCGATATGGCGACGTAAATCTTAAAGCACTCGTTAACCTCTTCTTCGCGGTTGTTGGGCGTAAAGATGATGCGCACAGCCAGGATATCGTAAATCTCCTCAAAGCTCACGTGTTTGTTCTGCATCTTGTTCCATATAGAATAAGGTGTCTTTACACGCTCCTTGATCTCATATTTTATACCCATCTGCTTCAGGGCATCCTCGATAGGAGTGGTGAACTGTGAGAACAGCTCGTCACGGGCATCACTGGTCTGTTTCAGTTTCGACTCTATCGATGCATACTCGTCGGGGTGCTCAAATCTGAAGCTCAGGTTCTCAAGCTCTGTCTTTATCTTGTTCAGACCCAGTCGGTTTGCCAGTGGGGCGTAAATATACAGAGTCTCACCTGCAATCTTATACTGTTTGTTGGCCGGCTGACTCTCCAGAGTTCGCATGTTGTGAAGACGGTCGCATATCTTAATGATGATAACGCGAATGTCGTCACTCATCGTGAGCAGCAGCTTCTTGAAGTTCTCGGCCTGTGCCGAAGCCTGTTCGCCGAAGATACCACCACTGATCTTTGTAAGTCCGTCAACAATCTGTGCAATCTTGGCACCGAAGATATTCTCGATGTCTTCAACGGTGTAGTCGGTATCCTCAACAACATCGTGAAGCAGTGCGGCACAGATACTTGTTGAGCCCAGTCCAACCTCGCTACAGGCTATCTGAGCCACAGCGATGGGGTGCATGATATATGGCTCGCCCGAGAGTCGGCGTACTCCCTTGTGAGCCTGGCGCGCAAAGTTAAAGGCCTTTGTAATCAGGTCAACTTTCTTACGATGACGCGATGCGATATAGTCGTTCAGTAGTTTTTCAAACGCCTCGTTTATTATCTGGTCATCTTTCTCCTCTTGGGTTAATTGCACTTCTTCTGCCATACGCTTTATGTTTTTCCTATGGATTATACTGATTATCTTCTTCTTCTGCGTGACTTAGTAGCCTTGCCACGGCGGGCTTTGCTTGTGGCTTTGCCGCGACGGGCATTGCGACCCTTACGGGCACTGGCTCGACGACTGCGCTTAACAACCTTTTTGCGGAAGGTAGGCTGATCGTCGTTAACATCAACTACAGCACGCTTGGTAAGCAGTTCGCTGGTGCGGTAGCGATAGATAGAATCCTGCATGTCGATGAAACGACCGGTATCGGCCATCGGCAGGCGGATTGCATATTTCTTTGTGGCACCGGGCACGATGTCATGACGGTATTGCGGGTTCAGCGAGCGCAGCATCTCTATGTCCAGATCCAGCACTTTTGCTATCTGCTCCAGGTGTACATCGCGGTCAACAACCACTGTGTCGGTCTCGAGAGGTAGTTTGGTGCTCATAGGGCATATGCCGTGTTCGCAGTAGTATGTCATTGCGTAGTTTGCTGCAATAAAGGCAGGCACATAACCGCGAGTCTCGGCTGGCAGATATGGGTAAAGTCGCCAGTAATCCTTCTCGCCGCCCGAGCGATGTATGGCCTTGTTTATGTTACCAGGTCCGCAGTTGTATGCGGCGATAACCAGATTCCAGTCGCCGAAGATGCGATACAGGTCACGCAGATAGCGGGCTGCTGCATATGATGAGCGGACAGGATCGCGGCGCTCGTCAACTAGTGAGTTTACTTCCAGTCCGTACTGTTTTCCGGTACCCAGCATGAACTGCCACAGTCCAGTGGCACCTACACGCGAAACGGCTCTTGGGTTCAGAGCACTCTCGATTACCGGTAGATATTTTAGTTCAAGTGGAACCTGATATGCCTCGAGTGCCTCTTCAAAGATGGGTACATAGAAGTTTGTTGCTCCCAGCATGTAACTTACTGAGTGACGCAGACGCGCCATGTATCGGTCGATGAATCGCTGCACGATATCGTTGTATCCCATCTCCATTACAGTTGGCATACGACGAAGTCGGTCAATATACTCCTCGGGGGTGAATACTGGGTTCTCATTCTTCATCTCACAGTCGCCTGGCATGCTCAGATATTTCTTCGACATATAGAGGCTCATCAGGCTGTCGAGATTATAGGTCATAGCCTCAGGGAAGTCGATAAACTCTGTGTTTCCCTGTTTGTCAATCACCGAAATCTCATCTTCAATAGGTACGAACAAAGAGTCAACCTCTTCCTCGTCGTCTTCTGGGTCATCTAAAATAGTCTGTGCCGACAATGGGGCGCTACTGAACAGCAGTGCCGCAAAACTTAAAATCTTTATGTAATTCTTATCTATCATATCCATTAAAATTTGATACTACACTGCACTCCGACAGCCGAGTCGAGCGGGTTCTTCGAAGTGTGGGTGTCGAGTACTGTAGGCTCGATTCTAAGACTCAGGTCTTTCGATATATCGAACTCCGACAGCTCGGCATCAACATATGCATCGATTACCGACAATGCGTAAACGCCCACCAACACAAAGAAACTCATATCGCGCCAGCGGCGGTATCTGTCCTTACGCTTTTTGAACAGATCCTTAAATCTGTCCTTGTTGCTGTCGTTAATCTGCATTCCCAAGTGCATAAACTGGTTGTAGCTCTGTGTAGCAGGATCGTTATCCGTAAGGTCAAGATATGCCTGCGAATAGTCCTTATACATAGTGTTGTTCCAGTTCATGGCGTACAGACAACCAAGGAATCCTCCATAAACCAACGGCAGTTTCCAGTATTTTCGGTTGTAAATCTGTCCGCCGCCAGGTATCACCAGAGCAAGCCATAGTGCACGCTTAGGATTAGGGCGCCACAGACTCATGTCCTTCACAGGTTTCTTTGGAATCCGGGCTGAGTCGATCAGAATCGACATTTCATTGTTTACTACCTGTGTCAGCGTGTCATTCTCCACCGGCTCCACTGGCTCCTGTGCCTTTGCGGCATTGGTAACCAATGAAAGGAGCATGCCCGTTATCCACAGTTTGCTTATTATTCTCATTTCTGACTTTTCTTCACTTTGTCAAACACCTGCATAATGTACTCCAGCTCGTCTTCGTTATTGAAGCTAATGCTGAATTTACCCTTCATCTGGGGTGAGCAGGTCATATTTACCTTTGTCTTGAACAACTCCGACAGACGGTCTCTCAGGATGCTGTACTCCAATGGCAGCTGCTTTGGATCGATAAGCTTCTTTACCTCCTGCAGACTCTCGCCTTTCTTCATTCTCTGTACTATCTCCTCTATCTTACGTACAGAATAACCGTTGCGGTGAGCGTCCTTAAACAGCTTAAGCTGAGCCGATGGACTTTCGAGCGACAGCAGAGCACGGGCGTGGCCCATGTCGATATCCCTGTTCTTAAGAGCCATCTGTATCTGTGCGGGCAGCTTAAGCAGTCGCAGGTAGTTGGTTATCGAAGCACGACTCTTACCCAATCGCTCCGACATTCTCTCCTGAGTCATACCTGTGGTCTCGGCCAGACGCTGATAAGCAAGCGCAATCTCAATCGCGTTCAAATCCTCGCGCTGGATGTTTTCGGCCAGAGCCATCTCCATCACATGCTCATCGCCAGTGGCCATGATATAGGCAGGCAACTCCTTCAGACCAGCCATGTTAGATGCTCTCCAACGGCGCTCTCCGGCTATAATCTGGTAGTGCTCATCATCTATTTCTCTAACGGTGATGGGTACGATAACTCCAATTTCACGAATACTAACTGCCAATTCCTTAAGTGCGCTCTCGTCAAACTCATGACGAGGCTGGTCGGGGTTTGGTTCAATCTTGTCTATTGGCAGCATCAGCAGGTTTGCTGTACCCTTGGTTCTGATGTCGTTAGTGTTTATAAGAGCATCCAGTCCAAGGCCTCTGCCCGAACCGATGCTATCCAGTCCGCGTCCCAAGACGCTACGGTCGTATTTCTTCTTAACAGCCATAGTTATTTCTTGTTCTTGTATATTATTTCCTGAGCCAGAGCCAGGTGGTTCTTTGCACCTGTAGAGTCTGCATCATAGAGAATTGCAGGCAGTCCGTGGCTCGGAGCTTCTGAGAGTTTTACGTTTCGCTGTATTACAGTCTTGAACACCAGTTCCTGGAAGTGGCGCTTAACCTCATCGTAAATCTGGTTGGCCAGGCGCAGACGACTATCGTACATCGTCAGCAGGAATCCCTCAATCTCCAGTGCAGGGTTCAGTTTGTTCTTGATGATCTTGATGGTGTTCAGCAGTTTACTGATTCCCTCCAGAGCGAAGTACTCGCACTGTACGGGGATGATAACAGAGTCGGCAGCAGTAAGTGCGTTAACAGTGATGAGGCCCAACGATGGCGAGCAGTCTATCAATATGTAGTCGTACTCCTGGCGTATTGGGTCCAGCATGTTCTTAAGCACCTTCTCTCTGTCGCTCAGGTTCAGCATTTCGATCTCGGCACCTACCAGGTCAATATGGCTTGGCACAATGTCCAGCCCGTCGATATCGGTGGTGTACACGGCTTCGTGAACGTCGGCTTTGTTAATGATACATTCGTATAGTGAACAGTCTACCTCCTTAATGTCGACACCCAGACCACTTGAAGCGTTTGCCTGAGGGTCGGCGTCGACTACGAGAACAGTCTTCTCCAGCGTAGCCAGCGAAGCTGCCAGGTTGATGGTTGTCGTGGTCTTACCGACACCGCCTTTTTGGTTTGCTAAAGCAATAATCTTACCCATTTTATTCAGTTCTATCTTGATAAAAATAAGAAATTTGGGCACAAAGTTACACATTTCTTATGAGAAACCGCTGCTTTTTAAACCTTTTTTCGTACTTTTGCACGCAAATCGTAATTATTTTATGGAAATTAAACGACCTTTACTGCTCATTTCCAACGATGATGGCTTTCAGGCCAAGGGCATAAACAGCCTGGTGGAAATGCTTAAGGATATAGCAGATATCATAGTCTGTGCCCCCGACGATGCACGCAGCGGTTATTCGCGTGCTTTCTCGGCAGGAATACCCCTCCGACTGGAATTACGCCATAAAGAAGATGGGGTAGAGGTGTGGTCGTGCAACGGCACACCTGTTGATTGTGTGAAAATGGCGCTGGCCAATATCTGTCAGCGTCGTCCAGATATGGTTATCGGTGGTATCAACCACGGCGATAATGCCTCGGTTAATACCCATTACAGCGGCACTATGGGTGTTACCATCGAGGGTTGTCTGAAGTACATCCCATCGCTGGCATTCTCGCTTTGCGATTATTCCGCAGATGCTGATTTTGAGCCCTTGCGCCCTTATATCCGTGAGATAACTCAGCGTGTTCTGGCCGAAGGTTTGCCTAAGGGTGTGTGTCTTAACGTGAATTTCCCTCTGGTTGAGGCTTTCAAGGGTGTTAAGGTGTGTCGCATGGCCTATGGTACTTGGTATAACGAGACCATCAAGGAACATCATCCACGCGGTTACGACTACTGGTGGATGGTGGGACACTATCGTAACGACGAGCCAGAAGCTGAGGATACTGATAACTGGGCTCTCAGTAACGGCTATGTTGCCATCACTCCTACTACTATCGATGTGACAGCCTACGAGGCTATGAACCAGATTAAGGGCTGGAATCTATGAAATATTACCTGATAGTTGGTGAGGCCTCTGGCGATCTTCATGCATCGCATCTGATGCGTTCGTTGAAAGAAATTGACGTGGACGCGCAATTTCGTTTCTTCGGAGGCGATATGATGACTGCCGTTGGTGGTACCCGTGTGCGCCATTATAAGGAGTTGGCTTATATGGGCTTTGTCCCAGTGTTAATGCACTTGCCAACAATACTTCGCAATATGAAGATGTGTAAGCAGGATATAGTAGAATGGCAGCCTGACTGCGTTATACTGGTTGACTATCCGGGCTTTAATCTCAAGATTGCTGAGTATGTAAAATCTCATACAAACATACCTGTGTATTATTATATCTCACCAAAGATATGGGCATGGAAGGAGTATCGTATCAAAAACATCAAGCGCGATGTTGATGAGCTCTACTCAATCCTTCCATTCGAGGTTGATTTCTTTGAAAAGAAACATAACTATCCTATCCATTATGTAGGAAATCCTACGGCTGATGAGGTCCGTGAATATTTCCATGCTTCGCCAGCAGCGAAGAAAGAAAATATCATCGCCCTTCTTGCCGGCTCTCGAAAGCAGGAGATTAAAGATAACCTGCCCCCAATGATTGAGGCGGTAAATGGTTATGAAAATACTTACCAGATTGTAGTGGCTGGTGCACCCGGTATTGAGCCCGAATACTACCAGCAGTTCATGCAGGACGCCAAGGTGAATATCGTATTTGGCAAAACCTACGATCTGCTCGCAAAATCCCATGCAGCCTTGGCTACCAGCGGTACTGCAACACTCGAGACCTGCTTGTTTGGCGTGCCCCAGGTGGTGTGCTATAAAACACCGTTGCCAAAGATTGCCGGCTTCGTACGCCGACATATGCTTAAGGTAAAATATGTTTCGCTTGTGAACCTTGTAGCTGGTCGTGAGGTGGTTCGCGAACTGGTGGCTGAAAGCTTCTCGGTAGCCAACATCCGTACAGAGCTTGCTAAGATTCTTGATGGTGATGCTCGTCAGCAGATGCTCGAGGGATATAAAGAGGTATCACGCGCGTTAGGTGATGAGAAAGCGCCTGATAATGCAGCGAGAATGATGTTTGAGAGATTGTTAAAAATGAAACATTAAACATTAAATATTAAAATAAAATGAAAAAGATTCTTTTTATGGCGCTTATGGCTGTAGCAGCACTTGGCGCAAACGCACAGAATGTGCAGGTTCATTATGACTTCGGTCGCAGTTTCTATTCTGACCAGGAAGATGGTCGCCAGAGAGTTACCGTTACCCTCGAGCAGTTCAAGGCCGACCAGTGGGGTTCTTGGTACTATTTCGTTGATGTAGACCTCACTAATAAGTTCACTGAGGGTGCTTATACCGAGATCTCTCGTGAGTTCAATATTGGTAAGAACGGTTTCGCTGCTCACGTTGAGTACGACGGTGGACTTAACCGCTTCGGTTCATTCCAGCAGGCTGCTCTTGTTGGTGCTGCCTATAATGGTCACAACGCCGACTTCTCAAAGACTTGGAGTGCTCAGTTGATGTACAAGCGTTACTTCAAGAGCTACGACAATACATCGGCTTACAACTCTGTTCAGCTCACAGGTGTATGGGGTCTTAACTTCGCTAACAACAAGTGTACCTTCTCTGGTTTCTTCGATCTGTGGCGTGGTGAGAATGCTGATGGTCATGGTCAGTTGGTATTCCTCTCAGAGCCTCAGTTCTGGTATAACATCACCAACCACTTCAGCGTTGGTACCGAGGTTGAGCTTAGCAACAACTTCATCTACAATACTTACGATGATAAGACGTTCTTCATTAACCCAACTCTCGCAGTTAAGTGGAACTTCTAAATATTCAAACAATAATCCCCGCCCAACCGGCGGGGATCATTGTTTCTATTTAACTACAACCTTCTTTCTGTTTCTGATGTACACACCCTTTTGAGTTGGCTTGTTAATCCTTTGACCATTGATGGTGTACCACTTATCGTCATTAGCTTTGTTTTCATCGTTAGTGATTTTAAACTCGGCCTTAGTAGGAACATCATCGCCACTTGGGGTTGTTGTGTTAACATCAGGTATTGTAATATTACCCGTAGCACCCTCAACATTATTCAACGGGTTGGTAGATGATACCGATGCAGCCTTTACTTTTACAGAGAATACAGTGCCGTGAGCTTTGTCACGCTTACCCACACGGGTGTTATTACCTGCTCTTCGTGCTCCTATTATCGATTTCTCTTCCAGATAGAGGTATACGTATGTCGGCTCATCTACATTGTAATCGATGACTACTGTAGCACGTTCGTACCTAACTATCTCGTGGGGGACTCCTGTGCCAATCTTAAGCATCAGCATGTATCCTTCTTCGTTCATAAGCTCTAGCTCAATGGTTCCTGTACCACTCGGTATCATAAAGGTGATACCTCCTCTGAAGCTGTCGGCATAATCTTCTGAACCAGGTTGCTTATTTCCGCTTTCTACCCCTTGTGACAGAACTTCTACATCCTCAGATGTATTAGTGGTATTCATTACGAAGGCACCATTATTCGGGTCGATGTAGTCATCATCTTCATTGCTGCCTTCCTCGTGTTGTGTTGCTGTAATAAGCAGTTTGTCTTCAATAGTCATGTTTGTGATGTTTGTCTCACTGTCGATGTTTCCGAAGCTAATACCATCACCGTTTGCCATAGGCTCGATGTATTGTCCTATGGTGACCTGTTTTACTATCTCTCCGAGTTGACTGGGTTTTGTCATCTTTACTAAGCCGTCTTTGTATTCGCAACTGTCGGGATCAATAAAACGTAGTTTTGTATTATCGTCGAAGCTAATCGAGCTGAATCCGCTTATCACACCATTATCGTTATTGGTATCGAGTGTCAGCTTACCCGGCACGTCATTATAGTTGAAGAAGCTCAGTGTTCCTGTGTTTTGAGCGTTGCCCTGATTGTCGAAGTATATACGTTCCAGTTCACTCTTTCCGTTCAAATAGATAGTAAGTTCAGGCATACTGCTCTTCACCGTTACAGGTGTTTCATTATTAGTAATAATGAGCCACTTGTTTACCAGATCATAGAAGAATTTCTGGTTTTCCAGTATGTCATTATAGTTATCGCTTGTAACCTGTACGTTGTCAATCCACAGGTTGTAAGAACCCTTAACTCGCAGTTCGTATTTCACGGCAAACTCGTTATAGTTGTCGTTTCCAGCGAATGTAGCTGTAATGTAAGTCAGACCGGCACTTTTCAGTGTTACCTTACCTGTGTTCTTGTCAACGGTAGCAACGCTTTCGTCCGAGCTACTGAAAGTAACATCCAGTCCTTTCAGGTTGTTAAGTGTAGGCTCAGTAAACTCCTTGCCGATAGTTGCATAAACCTTGCTTTCTTCAGGAACATCGAATTCCAGCTCTGCTTCGGCCTTGCTTATCTTTACTGTTTCGCTACCAGTTACGGTAGTATAGTTATCCATGGTTACCTGATAGTAAACCGTATAGTTTCCTGCAGTGGTATATTCCGGTGATGCATTGAGCTCGTAAGAGCCTTCTGCTGTTCCGTATTTAATGGTAGCATTCTTAGGAGCAGAAACTGTAATTCCGTGGGCATTGCCATCATATGTTCCTTCATATCCCTTGGCGGTTACTGTCATCGTTGCCGCTGTGATAGTGAATGTTGCGGTAGCCTCGCCTGCGTTGTAGTTTGTTGTCTCAGCAATCGAGGCCTTGATGGTATGGGTACCAACAACTTCTGGCATAGTCTCAGTAAATATTTCTGCACCTTCTGCCTGGTAAGTATAGGTAACAGTTCCTTCGCCAGTATTGCCTGTAACGCTTGGTGATTTAGCAGTGGTGCCATATGTCCAGCCCTCCAATGATACTGTCGGAGTAATGTCAGCCTTACTTATCTTTACTGTTGCACTGCTGGTTACGGTGGTGTAGTTGTCCATGGTTACCTGATAGTGTACCTCGTATGTACCAGCATTTGTGTAAGTCGGTGCTTCAGTAAGAGTGTATGTTCCCTCTTGATTTCTGTATTTCACTACAGCGCCCTCAGGTGCTTTAATTGTTATTCCGTGGGCCTGGGTGTCGTATGTTCCTTCGTATCCCTCGGCAGTAATATTCATCGTTGCCGCTGTGATAGTGAATTCTGTGGTAGCCTCACCGGCATTATAGTTGGCTGTCTCGGCTATCGAGGCCTTAATGGTGTAGTTACCGGCAGTTTCTGGAGCTGTTTCAACAAACGTTTCTGCGCCTTCTGCCTTATAAGTATAAGTGACAGTTCCGTTTCCGGTATTGCCTGTAATGGTAGGAGTATTTGCTGTTGCTCCGTATGTCCAGCCTTCTAATGTAACAGTCGGAGTGATATCGGCCTTGCTAATCTCTACTTTTGCACTACCAGTTACGGTTGTGTAGTTGTCCATGGTTACCTGATAGTAAACCTCGTAAGTACCTGCATCGGTGTATGTTGGTGCTTCTGATTGTTCGTAAGAACCTTCCTGTTCTCCGTATTTGATGGTAGCATCCTCAGGTGCTGTAACAGTTATTCCGTGAGCCTTGCCATCGTATGTTCCTTCGTGTCCAGCAGCAGTTATAGTCATCGTTGCTGCTGTGATAGTGAACGTTGTGGTAGCCTCTCCAGCGTTATAGTTTGTTGTCTCAGCAATCGAGGCCTTGACGGTATGAGTACCAACAACTAAAGGCTTCGTTTCAACAAATGATTCAGTACCTTCTGCCTTATAAGAATAAGTGACAGTTCCTTCGCCGGTGTTGCCTGTAATGCTTGGCGTCTTAGCGGTAGTTCCGTATGTCCACCCCTCCAATGTTACTGTTGGAGTAATGGCTGCCTTGCTTATATTTACTGTTTCGCTACCGGTTACGGTGGTATAGTTGTTCATCGTTACCTGATAGTATACCTCGTAAGTACCTGCATCGGTGTATGTTGGTGCTTCTGTAAGGTTGTATGTACCATTCTGGCTTCCATACATCACTTTTGAGCCCTCGGGTGCTGTAACTGTAATTCCGTGGGCCTTGTTGTCGTATGTTCCTTCGTGTCCAGCAGCAGAAACGGTCATCGTTGCCGCTGTGATTGTGAATGTTGCTGTAGCCTCGCCTGCGTTATAGTTTGTTGTCTCAGCAATCGAGGCCTTGACGGTGTGGGTACCAACGACTTCTGGTGCTGTTTCACCAAATGCGTCTGCACCTTCAGCCTTATAAGTATAAGTAACGGTTCCTTCGCCTGTGTTGCCTGTAATGTTTGGCGTCTTAGCGGTAGTTCCGTATGTCCAGCCTTCAAGTGTTACCGTTGGTGTAATGTCAGCCTTGCTTATCTCTATTGTAACACTACCGGTTACGGTGGTATAGTTTTCCTTTGTTACCTGATAGTAAACCGTGTAGTTTCCTGCATTGGTGTATGTAGGTGATTCTGATTGCTCGTAAGTACCTTCCTGTGTTCCGTACATCACAGTTGAGCCCTCGGGGGCTGTGACAGTTATTCCGTGGGCCTGTTTGTCGTATGCTCCTTTGTATCCCTTGGCTGTTACACTCGATGTTGCTGCTGTGATAGTGAATTCTGCGGTAGCCTCGCCTGCGTTATAATTTGTTGTCTCTGCAATCGAGGCTTTGATGGTGTGGGTACCAACTACTTCTGGCTTGGTATCAACAAATGTTTCTGATCCTTCTGCCTTATAAGTATAGGTAACGTTTCCATTGCCGGTGTTACCTGTAATGCTTGGAGTATTAGCAGTTGTGCCATATGTCCAACCCTCAAGTGCTACTGTAGGTGTTATGTTTGCCTTGCTTATCTCTACAGTTTTGCTACCTGTTACGGTGGTGTAGTTGCTCATGGTTACCTGATAGTAAACCGTGTATGTTCCGGCATCCGTGTATGTGGGTGAATTTTGAAGATTGTACGTTCCCTCCTGACTTCCGTAATTCACTGTAGCGTCCTCGGGTGCTGTAACCTTTATTCCGTGGGCCTGGGTGTCGTATGTTCCTTCGTATCCCTCGGCAGTTACTTCCATCGTTGCTGCTGTGATAGTGAATGTTGCAGTAGCCTCGCCTGCGTTGTAGTTTGTTGTCTCAGCAATCGAGGCCTTTATGGTATGGGTACCAACAATTTCTGGTGCTGTTTTACCAAATGTTTCTGCACCTTCTGCCTTATATGAATAGGTGACAGTTCCTTCGCCGGGATTACCTGTGATGCTTGGCGTCTTAGCGGTAGTTCCGTATGTCCAGCCTTCAAGTGTTACTGTCGGTGTAATGTCAGCCTTACTTATCTTTACTGTTGCACTGCTGGTTACGGTGGTGTAGTTGTCCATGGTTACCTGATAGTGTACCTCGTATGTACCAGCATTTGTGTAAGTCGGTGCTTCAGTAAGAGTGTATGTTCCCTCTTGATTTCTGTATTTCACTACAGCGCCCTCAGGTGCTTTAATTGTTATTCCGTGGGCCTGGGTGTCGTATGTTCCTTCGTATCCCTCGGCAGTAATATTCATCGTTGCCGCTGTGATAGTGAATTCTGCGGTAGCCTCGCCAGAATTATAGTTTGTTGTCTCAGCAATCGAGGCCTTGATAGTGTAGTTACCGGCAGTTTCTGGAGCTGTTTCAACAAACGTTTCTGCGCCTTCTGCCTTATAAGTATAAGTGACAGTTCCTTCGCCGCTATTTCCTGTAATGGTAGGAGTATTTGCTGTTGCTCCGTATGTCCAGCCTTCTAATGTAACAGTCGGAGTGATATCGGCCTTGCTAATCTCTACTGTTGCACTACCAGTTACGGTTGTGTAGTTGTCCATGGTTACCTGATAGTATACCTCGTAGGAACCTGCATTGATGTATGTTGGCGTTTCTGTAAGCTCGTATGTTCCTTCCTGGTTTCTGTATTTCACTGTTGCGTCCTCGGGTGCAGTAACCTTTATTCCATGTGCCTCGCCATCGTAACTACCGCTGTGCCCTTCGGATGTAACATTCATCGTTGCTGCTGTAATAGTGAATGTTGCAGTAGCTTCGCCGGAGTAGTTGCCCTTGAAGGTTACCGTAGCAGTATAATCTCCAATAATAGTACAACCTTCGCTATAGCTTACGTTGTAGTCGGTCTCGGCGCTGAACACCTTTTCTGCTGCGCCAACAGACTCATCCGCAGCAATCGCAACTTTTATTACTGCAGGGTGCTTCTCGTTTCCATCATACATAAGGTTGGCATCAGGATCGAGAGTTACCATAGCGCTGGTGATGGCCTGTGCTGCAATTGTGAGCGTAGCAGTGATTGCTTCGGCTGAGTAATTGTCATCATTAAGTGAAATCTCGACATTGTATATGCCGATATTTGTAGGTGCATTGTCTAATAGAGTTTGTTCTTCTGGATTATCTGCGTTTGGTACATAGTACTTAAAGTTAATACCATCTTTCGATATTGATGAAATTGATATTTCAACCTTATTCTTATCAAAAGTTATAGGTTCTCCCGTATAAGTTGATCTAATATCTTCAGCAGTGATAGAAACCTTACCCTTTTCGATTGTGGCTTTTATTCCAACCTCTGATGGTCCCCAATCTTCAAAGTTGTCTCCACCTTCTATTTTATAAAAGATGGCATAATTTCCGGGGGCATTGCCAGTTGGAGTTGTTGTGCTCCATTCTTCGTTAGCTCTCTCAATATAATCATAACTTTCGGGGTTGAATACGGTTAAGTACTTTATGGTTGCTCCTTCTGGTATGGAGGCCCTTGTAATCAAATCCAAAGCCTCGCCAGTATAATTTAGCTCACTCTTTGGCTCTGGAACCGTCCAACTATCCGATGTCCAATCTAGAGTGGCTTTGACGATGTTGAAAGGCATTTCTTTTGTTCCGCCATAGCTGCCTTTGCCCTCTATAGTTAAAATGTATGAACCAACATTTATAGCAGATTCAACAGCTGTTGGAGTATTCTCTACAACTTGCTTATAGCTTAAGGTATAATCGTTAGTGGTTAAAGTTGTACCATCTTGAGTGCTAATAGTGAAATCGGGTGTTATAGCACTACTTGTATATGGGATATCTGTTATAGTTGAAGGTGTAAATATCAATCCTTCAATATTCGTCTTGATTGCATATGTAGCACTTATGGTGTCACTGTATACTGGCTCAGCATCTGAATATGGTTGATACTTTACCCAAGCGCTGAGAGTTGAACCTTCTATGGAGATTTCGTTGGTGTAGGTCTTGTCGGCACCGTTATCCCATTTATAGTATATGGTTGTACCACTAGGGGATGTAGAAGAAATCGTTATTTTGTCAGTACTGAGGAATATACTATTATCTTCAGGAATGCTTGGAGTTGCAGGTACAGCTATTACCTTAATTTGTATGGTGTCAGGATTCAACTTGTATGTGTGTTGATTGTCAGAATATGATTGTGATAATCTTGCTGCAATCATAGAGCTTCCATAGCTTGACATACTGATTGCATTCTCGCTTACTGTTGCGTTACCTGATTCCTTTTCGTAAGTAACCGTAATGTTATCGCCATCTTCTATCTCTGGTACAATTTCTGGACTAAATGTTACAGCATCAGTTCCATTATATACCTTTCTAATTGATTTCTGCTTAAAACCAAAGAATTTTCCTACGAGGTCAGTACTTTTGTTCTCGCTATCTAGTTCTATCCAGGCTGTTAAGGTTCCTGGCTTTGTCATAGAAATACCTGTCTCAGGAGAAAACGTCTGGTTACTAATACCTGTAGATTTGTCGGCATTTTTTATCGAGTATTTAATGATTCCTGATCCTCCGTTATCTTCACTGTTCTCTAGATAAATAAAGATTCCTTCATTGGTTTTAATTGTATTTGAGGCTATAGGTGGATAAACAGGGTGAATAGTTGCCATTGTTACTTCTTCATTTGCAATGTTTTTAGAAGAAACCAATGGCTTTGTTATTGTTGGTGTAATTCCTTGTGTTAATGGACATTCACCTGAACTTGATAAAGTCAGACTACCTGTTTTACTTGTGGATTTTATAGTTAAGGAACATGTTTCGGCAATGATTGCCGAACTTTTAGGTTCATCCTTTATTGTAATAGAATTATTACCTTCTAAATCTATTGTAAGGTTCTCCTGCTCGATAGATATTTTTTGTAGTATCTCTGCACCATTAAACGAAAGTGTATTAGTTTGTGGACTATAACTTAGTTTTCCGTCATTGCTCGTGTTCGATAAAACATTATCTTTGTTTAAATTAGTGACATACACATTACCAATCCTTAGATGGTAATCCGTAGCTATTGTGGCATTTGAAACAGGGTTGCCAGGGGCTCCTGTTCCATCTGATCCATATGAGTATAAACCATCGTTTTGAACGTAGCAAACATCTTTGTCATATACTAAAACCAAGTTGTTTCCATATCCTCCAATATTACTAAGGCCAGATATATTGCGGAATCCACTTATAATATTACCGGATCCCCCTTCTAGCTCTAAAGAGCATGGGTTACCATCTCCATTTTTTAAAGTAATATCGGGCCTAATATCTAAAATACTGCTACATTGAATTACATCACAGCCGCCAGAGGATATAATTTTGTTTGTTCCAATTAATTCAATAATAAGTGATTCACTTCCATGATAGTCAATACCGGGCGCTTCTTGCTCTGGGGTGATTGTAGCGTTGTTTAGCGTAAGTGTGTGGGTATCGTTGTCATATTTGATCGTTCCTGTGATTCCTTCACCTGTAATACCTGATGATGCATTCTTGTTGTTTACTTGAATTCCGGCGATTCTAATACTATATTCAACTACATTGTTTGATATGATAGCAGAGGACGCTGTTGACAACTCGCTTATTGTTCCGGGGGAGTTTAGTTGCAGTGGCTCTTCAATTACTACCTGGTAAAAGCCTGTGATTACACCGCCGTTGTCTTTTTGCAGATTCACAGTGTTGGTCGATTGACTGTTTTCTGCTGTACGGAAGACGATTCGACCATTTTCTGTGCCTATGTATGAAAAACTACTCAGACTATTTTCTCCATCTACCTCTACTATCAACTCCTGCATTTTACTGCTGATAGCGTCTGAATAGCCATAACCGGCTAAATGGAGTGTATGGGTAGATGGAATATATTTTGTTCCGCCAGAAACAGGCATTAGATTATCTGAAGTGATATGTGCTCCACCAATCCATAAGTCATAATATTCGGTGAACATTATATAAACAGACGAATAAGTACCGCTTTGTTCTGTGTATTTCCATCCAGTCTGCTCGCCAGAATTCTGTAGCTGATTAGTAATCGTATAGCCCTTGGTTATATACTCTTTGTCTGAAATACCTGATACATACAACTTACCATAAGAACCTTCTGAATTTGCCTCTGTTTCTAAGGTCAGCTGGGCTGCATTACTCTCACCGGTATAGGCAAAGACGTTAGTGCAGTCACTATTTTTATCAATAGTAATTGATGTATATCCCAACAACTTTACATTCAGATCGTTTATGCTACTCTCTACGGCATAATGATCCATAATACCCTGCATGTTAATTGTTGCACCGTCCAAAGTTAGCGTGTTTGTGTTTTTGTCAAATGAAACCGAGCCTGTTTCGCCATCGCCATCGCCTAAAACGTCAGAGGCATTTGAACTGTTGATTGTTATGCCAGCTACAATGATACCGTAATTATCATCTGCAGCCCATAACGATTGAGTGAGGATTGTAACAAGTAGAACCAGAATGATCTTAGTTAATGATAGACAGTTGAGTAATCGTTTTATCATAATGGTATATTTTTACGGGGTTGATACTCATTTATAAATTCAGTGGCAAATATACGATTTTTATCGATAACAGCCAAATAAAAACAAGTTTTTATTTAATTTTAAGAATAATGGTTTGAAAATAGAAACAGGGCTTGCTTAAAAATGCAAGCCCTGAACTATTATGATAATATTTTTAGTGCAAATTTTATTTAAACTTGTCAGTTAGCTGCTGGCCTAAGTCTTTAATGTACTGTTTATAGGCCTTTTCGGCATTCTTGGTGGTGTCTTTTGCCAGCTTGTAGAAGTCGGTCTCGCTATCAGCGATGTAGAATTTGGCTGCTTTTGATAGCCACTCTGCGTTCCATTTTGAGAAAACAATATCGGTGAAAACTTCTGATTTAGAACCAGGTTCGCTTGACTTCTTCCAATCTTCTTCAAGAGTGTACATGAGGGTTTCATTGGTTGTGCAGAGCGGGTTGCCATCCTTGTCAACAAACATTACTCTTGCGTGGTTCAATCTGTATTCACCCTCACCCATACCTGTTTTTGCGGTACGTTCTATCTCTGCTCTGAAATACAATCTGTCATCTTTTGAACGATCCGGATTGTATTTGAAATCTGAAATAATCTTGAAGGGTACACCCTCAGCCACCTCGGTGGGGAATGCCTTGTCGGCCCAAGTGTCGATAACAGCCTTGAAGTTCACTGTAGCCATGCTGTCCAACTGTTTAGACTGGATCATAAGCTGCTTCAAAGCTTCCTCCTTACTTTCACTATTCTGAAGATTATTCAGCAGGTCAATGCACTTCTGATTATAATCATCCGCCACTGCCGGTAGTTCGCCGAAGATTCCATTATTCGAAACTTTGCCGCCATCACCTGAGCAACACGAAAAACACACAACTGCTGCCGAAACAGCTACAATTGAAAGGACTTTCTTAATCATACGCTTAAAAGTTTTCCGCAAATATAAAAATTAAAACAATAGACTCCAAGTTTTTTTAAGATTTTGTTGTAAGCTATTAATGTTTTTTTTACTTTGAGGGTGATTTTTCATTTCTATACAATTTTCTTGTTTTTAAACGTCATAACGTCATATTGGTATCTATGATATTGATACACAGTTGATTAGTCTATGACATTAACTGTCATATAACGTCATGCTAACGTCATATTTGTAGCCATGATGCTTGTTCGCAATATCTGTAAAAGTAGTTTCCTTGGCAGGAACAAAGTGTTTCAAGTCGTGAAACAAAGTGTTTCACCGCATGAAACAAGGTGTTTCGGGTATTTGAACAGCGTAAAACTCTGTAAATATGACGTTATGTATTGTAAGATCATATAATTTCATCATGCATAATATGCATGTTATCAATAAGTTATCTTGAATATGACGTTATGACGTTATTTTTATAATGTTATATCCATTTCTTTAACAGTGAAACATAGCATCGTGAGGTCGTCGTTTGGTTCGGCGCCTTCGCGGTGCTTTTCTACTTCGGCCTTAAGATACTCGATGGTTTCCTTGGCAGAATCGAAATGGTGAGTAGCCATAATGTCGAGTAGATGATCGTCGCCAAACTGATCTTTCTCGTTGTTCTCGGCCTCGTTGAGTCCGTCGGTATAGATGAACAGCTGACGGCCTCGGATGTCGGCTATCTCTTCGCCCTCGTATTCCAAACCAGGGAACAGTCCGATAGGCGCGTTTGGAATCATATCGATGAACTCGGTGCCGAGTATTGGCGGGTTATGACCGGCATTACAGAATGACAGGTGACCTGTGGTAAGATCAACTACACCAAGGAACATAGTGACGAACATGCCTTGCTCGTTGTCGTCGCCAGAAAGGGCGTCGTTCATGCGGGTGGCTATCTCGGCAGGCATCATCTGCTGGGCAGCAAGTGTACGGAACAGTCGTGTGGCCTGGGCCATGAACAGTGATGCGGGAACTCCCTTACCTGATACGTCGCCAAGAGCAAAGTATAACTTATCAGGTGCGTCGTCGCGAATAAGGAAGTTATAAAGGTCACCACCAACCTCCTTTGCAGGGGTCATAGAGCCATAGAGGTCGAGATCGGGACGGTCGGGGAAGGTGCTAGGCACCATTGACATCTGAATGTTACGGGCAATACGCAGGTCGCTCTCGATACGCTCTTTGGCGATGGTGGTCTCCTCAAGTTGGTCGTACGCTGTGAGCAACTCTTGGTGGGTAGCCTCAAGTTTCTGGTGGGCTACTTTGAGTCGGCGTGCAGAGCGCAGACGGAAATAAATAAAGATGCTTAGTGCCAGAACGATGATGGTGGCAATAATGATTATGCTGAGGCGCTGTTGGCGAGCTCGCTCTTCAGCCTGCTGCATCTTAAGATCATCTACATGAAATTTTGTACTCATCTCGGCCAACTTATTCTTGGTGTCGTTGGTGTTGACAGAGTCGCTGATATTATATATGTCGTGGTACATTTGAGCAGCTTCGCGATAACGACCAAGTTCTTCGAATATCTCGGCTCGCTGTTTGCGAATACGAATGACTTCTGAAGGATCGCTAGCCTCATCAAAATATTGTAATCGACGATTATTAAGCGCGAGAGCCTCTTCGTAAAGATGCTGCAGTTTATAAAGTTCTGCACGGAAGTACATCCAAAGATTGCTAAGATTGCTACCTTCGTATGTGATACTTTTCTTTACTTCGTCGAGCATTTTTGAGGCCTCAGTGTAGTGACCAGTGCCTAACTCAACTTGCGCGCGTGATAGGTAGTAATAGCCCCAGCGGTTTTGGGTCTCACCAGCATTTGAGTTCTGACCGAAATTATAAAACTCCATGAGGAATTGCCGCCATTGCTTGTTAATGGCGTTCATGGTGTCGTAGCGCTTTAGGATATCAAGAACCTCGGAATAATACGAGAAAATTTCAGCAAGCTGCAATGGTTTAGGATTGAGTTTCATCAATATGTTGATACTCTTTTGGTATGCATTTGCTGCTTCTTCGTTGTTTCGCATCATAGCATAAACCAATCCCAATGAGTAGTGTCCAAGGCCAATTCCGTACTGATCCTTTCGGTTTTCAGCGTCGGTTATCATGTTTTTTGCCTCGTCCATACCCATAATTGTCTTACCATCAAAATTATAGGTATCAATAAGTATAGACCACGTTTCGTAGTAGTTCTTCCAACTTTTTGTGCTCTCAAGATAATTAAGGGTCTGAGGTACCTGCTCGTAGATTGAATCATTAATACCGTTGTTGTAGAAAAAGGTCATTTTTTCTACTCTTGCCTCACCCTCTAGTTTGCGATTTCCTTGTCGGTGTGCTTCGGAAATAAAGTCATTAACACATCGAAGTTGATATTCAAGGTCGTCAGTTTCAAGACTAATAACATACAACTTATAATAGGCTTGAATCAATGCTTCTCCATTTAGCTTGGGAATTGACTTACGAATATCGTCAGAATTGTCGGCTTGGACTGTGGATACAGCCAAACAAAACAATAGGGGAGTGAGTAGATGTCGTAGGGTCATAGGTGGTGGTGAATATTATAGTTTTATACCTTGTTATATATATACAATAAGCCCCTCCGATATAGGGGAGGGGCTTAGTTATATTAAATTGGCAGTGAGAACACGAAGCGTGAACCGCCGCGATACTCGGTATCGAGACGTATGTCGCCACCAAGACGGCGAGCGATGCTGCGTGCTACGGTAAGGCCAAGTCCATTGCCATCGAAGAAGTCGTTGAGCTTAACATAAGGCTCGAAGATCTTCTCGGCATAGTCTGACAGAACGCCAGTACCGGTGTCTTCAACGCAGAACTCGAGATTTGAGCCATCGATGTTGATGAGCAGAAGAATATCTCCCTGAGCGGTGAACTTCATTGCGTTATCGAGCAATGCTACAAGTGCACGAACGGCCTGCTTGGTATTAGTGAACACCATAGTGGCCTGAGCCTCTTCTACCATCTGACACTTGAAGTCGGCTTTCTGGAACTTGTCTATACCAGACTCCTGAATTGCCAATGCTGCTATATCTTGTGCCATAACGTTATCGTCGCATTCGATGGGCTGTTCCATCTCTACCTCGGCAACATTAAGGATGCCGTTAGCCATCAGTGCAATATTGCCGGCATTAGGATGGGTGTAGTCGAGCTGCTGCTTGATGCCCTCGGCATATTTCTCGATCATAGCCTTCTTCTTAAGCATGGTCTGCTCAAGCTGCTGCTTGGCGGCCATAATCTCAGATGACTGCTTCTCGATAGCCTCTTTTACCTTAAGCGCCTTCTGCTTCTCCTCTTCCATCTTATCGAAAGCCATCAGTGCCTCTTCGTAGCCCTGACCTACATTGTCGAAGTTCTGCTCGAGTGAACGATAGTCCTTGAGCAACTTCTCCATCTCGTTGACGCGCTTCTGATAGTCATCGAGTAACTGCTTGCTTTCTACCTCCTGCTCGCGAATATGTTTAACCTTCATCTGCAGAACTACGCAGATGGCCAGGAGTGCTATGATAAGTATGACAACAATCCAAATCATCGGTTAGTCTTTTTTCTGTTCTACCTTCATGAACTTAGTGAAACCTGTCATTGCCAGAATCTTATAGATCTCGGGCGATACGTTGGTTATCTTGAACTGGCCCTTCAGCTGAGTTACAGTGCGCATGGTCTTCTGAATGATACGGAGACCTGAGCTGGCCATATAAGTGAGCTCTGTGCAGTCCATCTCAAGGTCTACTCCACCGTCACGCAGAGCAGGCTGAATATCCTGTTCGAACTGGTTGGCATTCATAGTGTCGATTCTAGATCCAGTCTTAATAATGGTCTTACCACCTTCTTTAATAATCTGTGTCATAATTTCGTGTTTCTAAATTTATGTATTCTTCTTTAAATATCTTTTTTCATTGTGAGCAGGTTCTTTCCTTCCAGACGCTGGTAGGTAACTTCGTTCATAATGTTCTTTACGATGTAGATACCCATACCGCCAATCTCGCGCTCCATTGGGTCTATATCTGTATCAGCATCATCTTTCATTGTTGGGTCGAACTCGCGGCCCTTATCGCTAAGTACAAAAGTCAGTTCTCTACCATTGCACTCGGCAGAGAGTTCGATGTCGGCAGTTTTTCCTTCTGGATAGGCGTAGAAAATAACGTTTGATACCATCTCTTCCATCACCAGGTTCAGATTCATCAAGAGCTCCATGTCGAGCTGAAGCTCCTCACCGATTTCCTCGATGAAGGCGTTTACTTTCTCAAGTTCACCGACCTGGTTCTTGATTTTAATTTCTTTTTTCATTTTCATAAGAATATGCAATCTTGGTTATATTGTTTAAATTATGCTGCAAAAGTATATAAAAAAACTGAATCAAACAAGATTTTAAGGAATTTTTATTTAATAATAATGTAATTTTCTGTTTTGACTATAATTGCAATCCGTTGTCCATTACAATTTTACGCATGTTTTTTAACAAGTCGCTGGCAAAGATGAAATCAGTGAGTTTTGTGTTGGTAGAGCCCATAACCTCGCTGCTTACACCCTGCCATTCTTTATTGCCCTCGTAAATAAATATGATGTTCTCGCCAATACCCATAACGGAGTTCATATCGTGGGTGTTGATGATAGTGGTCATGTTGTATTCTTGGGTAATAGAATGCAACAAATCGTCAATTACAAGTGAAGTCTTTGGGTCGAGACCAGAGTTTGGCTCGTCGCAGAACAGATATTTAGGATTGAGCGCTATGGCTCGGGCTATGGCAACGCGTTTCTGCATACCACCAGAAATCTCGCCAGGGAATTTCTCGTCGGCTCCACTAAGGTTTACGCGGTCCAAACATTCCTTGGCTCTATGGATTCGCTCACGCAGATTCATGCTTGAGAACATGTCGAGGGGGAACATTACATTCTCCAGAACAGTCATCGAGTCGAAAAGGGCTGCGCTCTGGAATATCATTCCCATCTCTCGGCGCATCATTACCTTTTCGTGTTTTGACATGTTTACAAAGTTACGACCGTCGTACAGGATCTCACCTTTGGTGGGGAGAAACAGTCCGACAAGATTTTTCATCAGTACGGTCTTTCCTGAGCCGCTTTGTCCGATGATGAGGTTAGTCTTTCCGTCTTCGAATACGGTATTGATGTCTTTCAGGACTTCTCTGTCCTCAAAACTCTTATATAGGTGCTTAACTTCGATCATGACAGTAACTGGGTTAGGAAAACATCGGAAAAAAGAATGAGTACGCTCGACGTTACGACGGCATCGGTTGAGGCCTTACCTACGTTAACACTTCCGCCCTCGACAGTATAACCGCAGAATGCAGGTACACTAGAGATAATGAATGCGAAGAACTGGCTCTTGATGATACTCATCCACACAAACCATGGAATAAAGGCGTGTTGGAGGCCTTGGGTAAGATCGTCGGGGGTGATGATATGACCCAGATAGGCTGTGCCATAGGCTCCGATGATACCTGTGGCCGATGAGAATATTACCAGGAACGGCATGATTGTGAGCATACCAATGATCTTTGGCAGGATAAGATAACAAGCAGAGTTGATGCCCATAATCTCGAGTGCGTCAATCTGTTGGGTTACTCGCATGGTGCCCAGCTCGGATGCAATGTTTGATCCTACCTTTCCGGCAAGGATAAGACACATGATTGAACTGGAGAACTCTAGCAGAAGAATCTCACGGGTGGTATATCCTGCAACCCATCGAGGCATCCAGGGGCTCTGGATGTTAAGTTTCATCTGAATACAGATGACGGCTCCGATGAAAAACGAAATAATAAGTACGATGCCGATGGAGTTGATGCCAAGCTGCGTCATCTCGGTGACGTACTGCTTAAGGAACATTCTCATTCGTTCGGGGCGTGAGAAAACACGGCCCATAAGCATCATGTAACGACCTAAGGCGGTCAGCCATTTATGTAATAACATGCTAATTACAAATTGAATTCGGCTGCAAAATTACTAAAAATAAGGCACGGATTATACGGATTAACACAGATTAATAATAAAAATTTAAAAAATTCAGTGTAATACGTGTAATCCGTGCCAAAAATTAACTACCTTTGCAGCCGATTATGGAAGAAGAGCGTATTGTATTACGAACAGAGGGCCTCGTTAAGCGCTATGGTAAGCGTACGGTGGTCAACAATGTAAGCTTCGATGTGAAGCAGGGTGAGATTGTGGGATTGCTGGGCCCTAACGGTGCTGGTAAGACTACTTCGTTCTATATGACAACCGGACTGATTGTTCCTAACGGCGGACATATCTATCTGGGCGATGAGGATGTGACGAAATTTCCTGTATATAAGCGTGCTCGTGCCGGTATCGGATATCTGGCACAGGAAGCCAGCGTGTTCCGTAAGATGTCGGTTGAGGATAATATCCTGTCGGTGCTTGAGATGACGGGTAAGCCCCGCGACTACCAGTTGAATAAGCTGGAGCAGTTGATAGCAGAATTCCGCCTGGAGAAGGTGCGAAAGAACCTTGGTGACAGACTGTCGGGAGGTGAGCGCCGTCGTACGGAGATTGCACGTTGTCTGGCCATCGAGCCCAAGTTTATTATGCTTGACGAGCCATTTGCTGGTGTAGACCCTATTGCAGTAGAGGATATCCAGCAGATTGTATATAAGCTGAAGTATCTTAACATTGGAATTCTGATTACCGACCATAATGTAGACGAGACATTGGCTATTACCGATCGTGCTTATCTGCTTTTTGAAGGACGTATTCTGTTCCAGGGAACACCTGAAGAGCTGGCGGCTAACAAAGTTGTTCGTGAAAAATACCTTACAGAATCGTTTGAATTGAGAAAGAAAAACTTTGAGCAGATTGAAGCAGAACGCCAAGCAAAAGATGATGCGGAGAAAAGTTAAAAATTGAAAAACTTGCTAGTATATCGCCGATTATTTGTACTTTTGCACCTCAAATTTGAAAATATATAATATAAATAAGTACGTAAAAAGATGAAAATTTCGTTTGAATGCGCCGACAAAATCAATGGTCTGCTTACTATGACCGTTGAGAAGGCCGATTATCAGGAAGCAGTTGAAAAGACACTGAAGAATTATCGTAAGAAGGCACAGGTTCCAGGTTTTCGTCCTGGTATGGTTCCTATGGGAATGATAAAGAAGCAGTATGGCACAGCAGTGAAGGTTGAAGAGGTTAACAAACTGCTGGGCGAGAAATTGTATGAGTATGTTCGTGAGAACAAGATTCAGATGCTGGGTGAGCCCCTCCCAAATCAGGAGAAGCAGGTTCCTCAGGACTTTGAGAAGGATGACGATCTGACATTCGTATTCGACATTGCTGTAGCTCCAGAGTTCAAGGCTGAGCTTACAGGTAGAGACAAGGTTGACTATTACACAATCAAGGCTGACGATAAGCTTATCGATGACCAGGTTCAGATGTACGCATCTCAGGCTGGTGAGTTCGTAAAGGCTGAGGTGTTCAGTGGTAATGATACTATCACCGGTGATCTTCGCGAGCTCGATGAGAACGGTAACACCAAGGAAGGTGGTATCGTAACCGAGGGCGGTATGGTTATGCCTGCATACATCAAGGCAGAGGACCAGAAGAAACTCTTCGACGGTGCTAAGCCTGGTGATATCATTACCTTCAACCCAAAGAAGGCTTACCCAGATAACGATGCTGAGGTAGCTGCTCTGCTCAAGGTGAAGAAGGAGGATGTGAAGGATTTGAATGCTGACTTCAGCTACCAGATTACTGAGATCCGTCACTTCCAGCCTGCAGAGGTTGATCAGAAGCTCTTCGACCGTGTATTCGGTGAGGGTACTGTAAAGGACGAGAAGGCATTCCGTGAGAAGATTGCTGAGTCAATCGCTCCACAGCTCCAGCAGAACAGTGACTACAAGTTCCTGCTTGATGTTCGTGCTCACATGGAGAAGAAGGTTGGTAAGCTGGAGTTCCCAGAGGCTCTGCTCAAGCGCGTTATGCTGCAGAACAACCAGGATAAGGGTGCTGACTACGTAGAGAAAAACTTCGAGGGTAGCATCAAGGAGCTGGCTTGGCACCTGATCAAGGAGCAGTTGGTTGCTGCTAATAATATTAAGGTAGAGGAGGACGACCTGAAGGCTGTTGCCAAGGAGGCCATCCGTGCTCAGTTCGCTCAGTATGGTATGAGCAACGTACCTGATGATGTTCTTGAGAACTATGCTGCAGAGCAGATGAAGAAGCGTGAGAATGTTGACAACTTCGTTGACCGCGCCGTAGACGTTAAGCTTACCGAAGCCCTCAAAAATGTTGTAAAACTGAATCAAAAAGAGGTTACTTTGGAGGAGTTTAATAAGCTGATGCAGCAAAAATAAGCTTTTTTAGGAAAAAATAACCCCTAAAATGCAAGGGTTATCGACTTTTTTATTATCTTTGTGTCCCAAACGCAAGATGAGGAAGGTCGATAACCTTTTCTCTGTATATAAAAGAAAGGAAAGAATATGAATAATGACTTCAGGAAGTATGCTACTAAGCATTTAGGTATGAACGGTATGGTGCTTGACGATGTTATCAAGGCCCAGAACCAGTATATGAATCCATATATTCTTGAGGAGCGTCAGTTGAACGTTACTCAGATGGATGTCTTCTCACGATTGATGATGGATCGTATCATATTCCTTGGTACACAGATTGACGACTATACCGCTAATACACTCCAGGCTCAGCTGTTGTTCCTGGATTCTACCGATCCTGGTAAGGATATCTCGATATACATCAACTCTCCTGGCGGAAGTGTTACTGCCGGACTCGGAATCTATGACACTATGCAGTTCATAACCAGCGACGTTGCTACTATCTGTACAGGTATGGCAGCTTCTATGGGTGCTGTGCTGCTTGTGGCTGGTGCAGAGGGCAAGCGTTCGGCTTTGCCACACAGTCGTGTAATGATTCACCAGCCTCTGGGCGGTGTACAGGGTCAGGCTTCGGATATCGAAATCGAGGCTAAGGAGATTCTGAAGTTTAAGAAGGAGTTGTATACTATCATCTCAGAGCACTCGCATACCCCATATGATAAGGTATATGCTGATTCAGACCGTAACTACTGGATGACAGCAGAAGAGGCTAAGGCCTACGGTATGATTGACGAGGTGCTCGCTCGTAAGAAGTAAGAAGAATAAATGAAGAACGTTTGTAGTTTCTGTGGTAGAAGTGAAAAAGAGGTAAGGCTGCTGATTAGTGGTCTGAACGGACATATCTGTGATGATTGCGCACGTCAGGCTTACCAGATTGTACAGGATAATCTAAAGGAAACACCAAAAACTACCAAGACAGGAGAAAAGGGCGATGAGGTAGCCAAGTTGAAGGTGCCCAAGCCAAAAGAGATTAAGGAATATCTTGATCAGTATGTTATCGGTCAGGACGATGCAAAGCGCTACCTGTCGGTGGCCGTTTATAATCATTATAAGCGTTTGCAGCAGCCTGTTGATGAAGATGGCGTAGAGATTGAGAAAAGCAATATTATTATGGTGGGTAGTACGGGAACAGGAAAAACCCTCCTGGCGCGTACTATTGCTAAACTGCTGGATGTGCCCTTTACCATCGTAGACGCTACGGTATTTACCGAGGCAGGTTATGTGGGAGAGGATGTAGAGAGCATTCTGTCACGTCTTCTGCAGGTGGCCGACTATAATGTAGAGGCAGCCCAGCGTGGTATTGTGTTTATCGACGAGATCGACAAGATTGCCCGCAAGAGCGATAACCCCTCGATTACCCGTGATGTAAGTGGTGAGGGAGTTCAGCAGGGGTTGTTGAAACTGTTGGAGGGTACAATGGTGAACGTTCCACCTAAGGGCGGACGTAAGCATCCTGATCAGGATTATATCCATGTTGATACCCGCAATATACTGTTTATCTGCGGAGGTGCGTTTGATGGTATCGAGCGTAAGATTGCCCAGCGATTGAACACCCATGTGGTGGGATATAACTCGGTGACTAACGTAAGAAAGATAGATAAGAACGACCTGATGCAGTATATCGTTCCTCAGGATTTGAAGTCGTTCGGACTTATTCCTGAGATCATTGGTCGTCTGCCAGTGCTTACTCATCTGAATCCTCTGGATCGTGAGGCATTGGAGAAGATCCTTACAGAGCCAAAGAACTCTATTATCCGTCAGTATAAGAAACTCTTTGAGATGGACGGTGTAGAGGTGACTTTCGACAAGGAAGCATTAGAGACTCTGGTAGACAAGGCTGTGGAATACAAACTTGGTGCCCGTGGTCTGCGCTCTATCGTTGAGAGCGTGATGATGGATGCCATGTATGACCTGCCTTCGAAGAAAACCAAGAAGTTCAAGGTGACTGCCGACTATGTTAATAAACAGTTGGAAAAGTCATATCTTCAGAAATTGGAAGCCTAACTAACTAAGATATATGAGCGAAAATAAGAATCTCACAGCAGCCCTGAAGAAGTACTTCGGATTTGATACATTCAAAGGCGATCAGGAGCGTATCATTCAGAATCTGATGGATGGTAACGACACCTTTGTGCTGATGCCTACCGGTGGAGGTAAGTCGTTGTGCTACCAGCTGCCATCGTTGCTGATGGAAGGCACAGCCATCGTTATCTCGCCACTGATAGCGCTGATGAAGAATCAGGTTGACGTCATCTCAAGCCTCAGTGAGGTTGAGGGTACTGCTCACTACCTGAACTCATCACTGAACAAGGCTGCTATAGACCAGGTTAAGTCGGATGTTCTTGCCGGACGTACCAAACTGTTATATGTGGCACCCGAATCTTTGACAAAAGAGGATAACGTGGAGTTCCTCAAGTCGGTAAAGATTTCGTTCTATGCCATCGATGAGGCACACTGTATCTCTGAATGGGGTCACGACTTCCGTCCTGAGTACCGTCGTATACGTCCTATAGTTGACGAGATTGGCAAGGCACCAATCATCGCACTTACCGCTACGGCTACCGACAAGGTTCGTACGGATATCAAGAAAAACCTTGGTATTGTAGATGCTACTGAGTTCAAGAGTTCGTTCAATCGTCCTAACCTCTACTACGAGGTACGTCCCAAGACACAGAATGTAGATAAAGATATTATCAAGTTCATTAAGCAGCATCCCGGCAAGAGTGGTATCATATACTGCTTGTCGAGAAAGAAGGTTGAGGAGTTGGCGGCTATTCTGCGTGCCAACGATATCAAGGCTGCTGCTTATCATGCCGGACTCGACAGTAATACCCGTTCGAACACTCAGGATGAGTTCCTGATGGAGAATATCGATGTTATCGTGGCTACAATCGCATTCGGTATGGGTATCGATAAGCCCGATGTACGATTCGTTATCCACTACGATATCCCTAAGTCGCTTGAAGGCTATTATCAGGAGACAGGTAGAGCAGGTCGCGATGGAGGTGAGGGTATCTGTCTGGCATTCTACTCATATAAGGACTTGCAGAAACTTGATAAGTTCATGGAGGGCAAACCTGTAGCTGAACAGGATATTGGTCGCCAGCTGCTTGTTGAGACTGCCGCTTATGCTGAGACAAGTGTATGCCGCAGAAAGATGTTGTTGCACTACTTCGGTGAGACCTACGAGAAGGATAATTGTGGCAATTGCGATAACTGTCTGCATCCAAAGACCAAGATTGAGGCTCAAGAACAGTTGGTTATCGTGCTCAAGTCTATACAGGCTATCAAGGAGAACTTCCGCTCAGATTATGTAATCGACTTTATTATAGGTAAAGAGACTGAAGAAATTTTGGCTCATCACCACGAGCAGCAGGAACTGTTTGGCGCAGGTGCTGATGACGACGAGAAGATATGGAATCCCGTTATACGTCAGGCTCTTATTGCCGGCTTCCTTGAAAAGGAAGTAGAGAACTATGGATTGCTCAAACTTACATCGGCTGGTAAGAAGTTCCTCAAGGCACCAAAGTCGTTCATGATTGTTAAGGATGCAGAGTTCAGTGATTATGACGATTCGGCTGACCATGAGGGAGGAGTAAGCTCGCTTGATCCTGTGCTTACGTCTATGCTTCGCGACTTGCGTAAGAAGTGGTCAAAGCAACTGTCTCGTCCACCATACGTTATCTTCCAGGATGTGTCTATCGACCAGATGGCTACTGACTATCCTATCACCCTTGAGGAACTGAAGAATATCCAGGGAGTGGGAGAGGGTAAGGTGAAACAGCCTTATGCTCAGGAGTTTGTTGATTTAATCAAGGCCTACTGCGAGGAGAACGAGATAGAGCGCCAGGTTGACATGCGTGTTCGTACGGTGGCAAAGAAGTCGATGCTTAAGGTAAAGATAATCCAAAGCATTGACCGTCAGATAGCTCTTGATGATATAGCTGATGCTCAGGGTATCGAGTTCGAGGAGCTGCTTGACGAGGTTGAGGCCATTGTATATAGTGGAACAAAACTTGATATTGATTACTTCCTTGAGGAGGTTATCGACGAGGATCATATTGATGATATATATGATTACTTTGCTGAGAGTGAAACCGACAACTTAAGAGTTGCAGAAGAAGAACTTGGCGAAGACTACTCTGAGGATGAGATACGACTGGTACGTATTAAGTTTATCTCAGAAATGGCAAACTAATTTGATTTTATGAAGAAACTTTTATTGATAGTGTTGGGCGCCTTATTGGTTGCCCAACCTTCAGACGCACAGTTTTTTAAGAAACTGTTTAAGAAGAAGGCAAAGACAGAGAAGAAAAAGAAATCGGGCTCTAAGGCCGATGGTATCGATGATGATGCTCAGGTTGCAATGGCTGATTGGGCTACAGTAGCTGATAATCAGAATAACCGTAATGCCTTCCTTAATATTCCATTAGGAATCAAGGCCGACCGCTTTGAGAAATCTCTGATGGAACAGAGTTTCACCGAGCGCAAGCCCGAGGGAAAACAGACGGCAAAGTCGTATGTCTACGAGGGTGATGTGTACGGGGCAAAATCAATTGTTACCTTAGCGACTACCGATCAGACAGCCCGTGTTTATGCTGTTGATGTAGAAGAGGAACAGATATATCCATCGCTGCAGGCCGTTCAGCAGCGATTCCAAGAACTGAAAAAGCAACTTACCGGTGTTTACGGACAAGGTTTTATCGACAATCAGGGTGAGGCATATACCATCCAGACTCGACTTGGTACCGTAAGTCTGCATTATGAGCGTGGTTCACTTTCCAGCAGCTACACCATAGGTTTTACTCTTGACGATGCCAAGGCTTATAATATGGCTTATGGAGAGATGGATGTCGAGGATAAGGAATACGAAGATGCTCCACGTAGCATTGATAATGGATTGGCTAAGGCTTGTAACCATACCGACCTGGTTGGATTGGGTGTGAAACTGTTGCAGAACCGTCAGCTCAAGGCTGCTCAGGCCATTCTGCGCAGTTATGACTATAAGTTAGGAAAAACTACAGCTAAAGTGGTGCCAGCAACCTTTGCTATGGCCGATTATCAGGCATCGGTAAGTATGGCGCGTAAAAAGCAGAATATTACTTCTGTTGCCATCACTGCAACTGATGATGTTACCGCAATATGCAAGGATTTGCAGACCTATGGTTTTACTTCTTCCGATCAGAAAACATGGCGTCAGGGCAACATGACAGTAGTCGTTTCGACCGACAAACAGGGCAGGGTAGTGGTCACACTACGTTAAATCCTATTAAAGATAGGTGAAAACGCTTGCTATCTCGGAAAAAATGACTAATTTTGCACGCAATAAAATTTAAAGTAGTTTATTTATGGCTTCATTTATTGCAGACAAGATTGTGATGGACGGCCTGACATTCGACGACGTCCTGTTGATTCCCGCTTATTCAGAAGTGCTGCCTAAGACGGTAGAGTTGAAAACCCGTTTTTCAAAGCACATCGAACTTAATGTTCCGTTTGTAACAGCAGCTATGGATACCGTTACAGAGAGCCAGATGGCTATTGCCATTGCTCGCGAAGGTGGTATCGGTGTTATCCATAAGAATATGTCTATCGAGAATCAGGCTCGTGAGGTTGCTATCGTAAAGCGTGCCGAGAACGGTATGATCTACGATCCTATCACCATTCCTATGGGCAGTACAGTGGCTCAGGCTCTCGACATTATGTCAGAGTATCATATTGGTGGTATCCCCGTAGTTGACGATGACAAGCACCTGGTAGGTATCGTTACCAACCGTGACCTCCGTTTCGAGCGTCGTCTTGATCGTCCCGTTGAGGAGATTATGTCAAAAGACAACCTCGTAACCACACATCAGCAGACTGATCTTATTGCTGCAGCTCAGATTCTGCAGGAGAATAAGATTGAGAAGTTGCCTGTAGTAGATAAGGATAACCGTCTTATCGGTCTGATTACCTATAAGGATATCACAAAGGCAAAGGATAAGCCAATGGCTTGTAAGGATGATAAGGGTCGTCTGCGTGTTGCAGCCGGTGTAGGCGTAACATTCGATACCCTCGATCGTATGCAGGCTCTGGTTAATGCCGGTGTTGATGCCATCGTAATCGATACTGCACACGGACACTCTAAGAGTGTTATTGAGAAGCTTCGCGAGGCTAAGGCTTCGTTCCCAAATATTGATATCGTTGTTGGTAATATCGCAACTGGTGATGCTGCACGCATGCTGGTTGAGAATGGTGCCGATGCTGTTAAGGTTGGTATCGGTCCTGGTAGTATCTGTACCACTCGTGTCGTAGCTGGTGTTGGTGTTCCACAGCTCAGCGCAGTTTACGATGTATATAGTGCACTGAAGGGAACTGGTGTTCCTTTGATTGCTGATGGTGGTCTGCGTTACTCGGGCGATATCGTTAAGGCTCTTGCAGCAGGTGGTAGCTGTGTGATGATCGGCTCGCTTGTTGCTGGTACCGAGGAGAGTCCTGGCGACACCATCATCTACAACGGACGTAAGTTCAAGTCTTATCGTGGTATGGGTTCACTTGAGGCTATGGAGCACGGTTCAAAGGACCGTTACTTCCAGGCTGACACCAAGGATGTTAAGAAGCTTGTTCCAGAGGGTATCGCTGGTCGTGTTCCTTACAAGGGAACCGTTCAGGAGGTTATCTACCAGATGGTTGGTGGTCTGCGTTCAGGTATGGGTTACTGCGGTGCTCCTACTATCGAAAAGCTGCATGACGCCAAGTTCACCCGCATTACTAATGCTGGTGTTAACGAGAGCCACCCACACGATATCACAATCACGAGTGAGGCTCCTAACTATAGCCGTCCTAACGATTAATGAAAAAGCTCACTATAGCCCTTTCCTTGTTTGCTGCGATAACTTCGCAGCAAACATTGGCACAATCGTCTGATCCTACAATCATGACAATCAATGGAGTGCCTGTGTCGCGTTCTGAGTTTGAGTATTCGTATAACAAGAACAACGGTGAAGGGGTTATTGATAAACTATCTGTCGATGAGTATGTCACCTTGTTTGTAAATTACAAACTTAAGGTGGCTGCTGCTCTCGATGCTAAACTTGATACATTGTCGTCGTTCCGTCAGGAATACGCTATGTATCGCGACCAGCAGGTAAAGCCCACAATGGTTACGGATGCCGAAGTTCTTGCTGAGGCACGTCAGATGTACGATCGTACTAAGGCTATGATTGGTAGTCGTGGGCTGATTCGTCCTGCACACATCCTGCTCAAGTTGTCTACCAAGGCTACTGCCCAGCAGCAGGATAAGATTAAGCAGCGTATAGACTCTGTTTATAGCGCTCTTCAGGCTGGGGCCGACTTTGCTGAAATGGCTGAGAAGATTTCTGATGATGGCGGCTCGGCTGCACGCGGTGGTGAGTTGCCATGGATTGCTCCATCGCAGACTCTTAAAGAGTTTGAGGATGTTGCTTATTCTTTAGCTCCAGGCGAGATGAGTAAGCCATTCCTTAGTCCTATTGGCTACCACATCGTGCTGATGAAAGAGCGTAAGCAGCTTGAACCGTTCGACTCGCTGAAGCAGAACATCGTTGCCTCTTTGGAGCGCCGTGGTATCCGCAATGACATAGCTGATATGAAGCTGCGCCGCAAAGTCAATGAGTCTGCAGGGAAGCTTACTGCCGAGCAGGTTATGCAGCAGCAGTCAGACTCGCTTGCTGCTACCGATAACGAACTTAAGTATCTTTTCCAGGAGTATCACGACGGACTATTGCTTTACGAGATTAGTAGTCGTGAGGTGTGGGATAAAGCCTCGCAGGATGAGGCCGCACTCAAAGCCTGGTTTGATACCCACAAAAAGAATTATGCATGGAAGGAACCCCGTTATAAGGGTATTGCCTACCATGTAAAGACCAAGGCCGATGTAAAGGCCGTGAAGAAATGTGTTAAGAGTCTGCCATTTGATCAGTGGACCGAGGCTCTACGCACAACTTTCAACCCCGACTCTGTTATCCGCATCCGTGTAGAGAAGGGAATCTTTAAGCCTGGCGATAATGCTACTATCGATAAGATGGTGTTTAAACAGAATGTATCGGCCACGTCCGATATCAATTACCCCATTGATGCAGTATTCGGTAAGAAGGTAAAGCGTCCTGATGACTATACCGATGTGCGTCAGCAGGTTGTAGAGGATCTGCAGGATTATCTCGAAAAAGAGTGGGTAGAAGATTTGCGCCGTCGTTATCAGGTTGAAGTAAATAAAGAAGTATTGAAAACTGTAAATAAACATCTATGAGTATTATAAGGAAAGTAATTACCCTTGCGCTTCTGGCTCTGCCACTCCTGGCTACTGCCCAGAAGAAGGATTCTATTGGTACTGTTGTAGACGAGGTAGTATGGGTGGTTGGCGATGAGGCCATCCTCCGTTCTGATGTCGAGGCTATGCGTATGCAGGCTGCCATGGAGGGTGTTAAGTGGAGTGGAAACCCTGATTGCACCATACCAGAGCAGATTGCCGTACAGAAGTTGTTCAAGCATCAGGCTCAGATTGACAGTATTGAGGTTACCGATGCTGATGTCGCTGCCGAAGTAGAGCAGCAGATTGCATACTGGCTTGAGATGGTTGACGGTTCTCGTGAGCGTCTTGAGGAGTATAAGCATCAGAATCTGCAGCAGATACGTGCCGATTTGCGTGAGGATATGAAGGACCGCCAGATGGTTCAGAAGATGAAGCAGAAGTTGGTTGAGGATATTACTGTTACTCCTGCTGAGGTGCGTCGATACTTCAGCAATGTGCCTCAGGATAGTATTCCTTTTGTTCCCACTGAGGTTGAGGTCCAGATAGTACAGCTAACTCCGAAGATTGATCAGGAGGAGATTAACCGTATTAAGGATGAACTCCGTAGCTATACCGACCGTGTAAACAAGGGCGAAACACGTTTCCAGACTCTTGCTCAGCTCTATTCTGAGGATCCTGGTTCGGCTCGTCGTGGTGGAGAGCTTGGTCTGATGGGTAGAGGTACTCTTGACCCTGCTTTCGCTCAGGTTGCCTTTAACCTTACCGACCCAAAGAAGGTGTCGAAGATTGTAGAGTCAGAGTTCGGTTTCCATATCATCCAGCTCATAGAGAAACGTGGTGACAAAGTAAACGTACGCCATATCCTGCGCAAGCCTGTTGTTTCTGACGAAGCCGTTCAGAAGGCTATTGTACGTCTGGATTCTATTGCTGATGATCTGCGTGCTGAGAAGTTTTCTTTCGAGGATGCTGCATCGCTGATTTCTGACGACAAGGATACTCGTAACGCAAAGGGATTGCTCAGTACCGATATGATGAAGACAGGTAAGACCTCTTCAAAGTTCCGTATGCAGGATCTTCCACCAGAGATTGCCAAGGCTGTAGATACTCTTAAGGTTGGCGAGATCTCTCATGCTTTCCAGATGATTAACCAGCGTGGTAAGACTGTGTGCGTTATTGCTAAGCTCAAGAGTCGTACCGATGGACATCGCGCTACTGTTACTGAGGATTTCCAGACTCTAAAGGACGTTGTGATCAACAAGCGTCGTGAGGATCGTATCCATCAGTGGGTTGTAGATAAGATTAAGAGCACATATACACGTCTTAACGACGAATTTAAGGATTGTGAGTTTGAATTCGAAGGCTGGAAGAAGTGAGGAAAACAACTAATTTCTTATTGTTTTTTGTCCTTACCTTGGGCATGGTGTCTGCTTTTGCACAGAAGCAGCAGCAACGCCGTCGTCCCGCTCGTAAGGCCCAGACTCAGGATACCCGTGTATATCTGGTGCATGCCGATGTGCTGCACTACGATCAGACTAAGAATGCCGATGCTACCATCCTTAATGGTAAGGTTCACTTCACTCATCAGGGAGCTCGTTTGTATTGTGACAGTGCCTATTTCTATGAGGCCAGCAACTCTTTCGAGGCTTTCGGTCATGTGAAGATGTATCAGGGTGATACCCTCTCGCTGCTTAGCGACTATGCCTACTACGATGGTAACGAGCAGATGGCGCGTGCCCGCTATAATGTGGTGTTGAAACATAAGAAAACCACACTTTATACAGATAGTCTCGACTTCGACCGTCTTTATGATAACGCCTACTTCTTCGAGGGCGGAAAGATGATTGACGGTAAGACCACACTTACCTCCGATTGGGGTGAGTATAACACAAAGACAAAGATGTCGGTGTTTAACTACGATGTTAAGATGAAGAGTCCTAAGTTCTATCTTACCACCGATACCCTTTATTACGATACCCGCTTGTCTTTAGCACATATTGTTGGTCCGTCAAACATTACCTCTGGTGATAGTCATATTTATTCTGAACAGGGATATTACGATACTAAGCACGACCGTGCCCGATTGATGAACCGCTCTGTAATGTCGAATAAAGGCAAGATGCTGGTTGGCGATAGTGTGTATTACGACAGCAAGGACGGATTCAGTCAGGCTTTCCGCAATGTGATTTATGTTGACTCGGTAAACAAGAATAAGCTTACTGGTAACTATGGCGAATACTGGGAGAATACAGGCTTTGCCCTCTGTACTGATAGTGCTGTGGCTATTGACTATTCTCAGGGCGACTCGCTCTTTATGCATGCCGACACTTTCAAGGTTGTAACATACAATATCGAGACCGATTCTGTTTATCGTAAGATATTCGGTTTCCATCATGTGCGTGCCTATCGTACTGATGTTCAGGCCGTATGCGATTCGCTTATATACAACTCGCTCGACTCTTGTCTCACACTCTATCATGATCCTATCGTGTGGAATCAGAATCAGCAGCTGCTTGGCGACCGCATCGATGTGTTTATGAAGGATTCTATTATCGATCACGCACATGTTATTGATAATTGTTTCTCCATACAGCAGCTCCGCAGCGATACTACGCTTTATAATCAGGTGTCGTCGAAGGAGATGTTTGCCTTCTTTGTCGATGGCAAGATTCACGAGACTCGTGCTAAAGGTAATGTGCTTATTGGCTATTTCTTTGAAGAGGGCGATAGTGTACCTATTGTATATAATTATCAGGAGACTGCTGAGTTGCGCATGTTTCTTAAGGACCGCAAACTGCAGAAAGTGTGGACACCTAAGAGCAGCGGAACCATGTATCCTCTGAACCAGATACCTGCTGATCGCAGACATCTGCCAGGATTTGTCTGGTATAATTATGTTCGTCCACTTAACCGTTACGATATATTTAATTGGCGACCCAAGAAATGAGCGATTTAATACATCTTCTTCCCGATAGTGTAGCCAACCAGATTGCTGCTGGTGAGGTTATTCAGCGACCAGCTTCTGTTATCAAGGAGTTGGTTGAGAATTCTGTTGATGCAGGAGCTACCACCATCCATGTCATTGTGGTTGATGCAGGCCGCACTTCTATACAGGTTATCGACGATGGTAAGGGTATGAGCGAGACTGATGCACGTCTCTCGTTCGAACGTCACGCAACATCGAAGATTCTGCAGGCTGGCGATCTGTTTGCCCTTCATACCATGGGATTCCGTGGCGAGGCTTTGGCTTCGATAGCTGCTGTGGCTCAGGTTGAACTGCAGACACGCCGTAAGGAAGATGAGATAGGTACGCTAATAAATATCGCAGGTTCAAAGCTCACTCGTCAGGAGCCTGTGTCATGCCCAGTGGGGTGTAACTTCAAAGTAGACAATCTGTTCTTTAATGTACCAGCCCGTCGCAAGTTCCTTAAGAGCAATTCTACCGAGCTTAACAATATACTTACTGCTTTTGAGCGTATCGTGTTGGTATATCCTCAGATACACTTCACTCTTCATCACAATGGAGTAGAGATGCTCAATCTTCGAGCTGGCAGTGTTCGTCAGCGCATTGCCGATGTGTTTGGCAAGCAGTACAGTCAGGATCTTCTGCCCGTTGAAGTCCATACAGCAATGTGTACCGTTACTGGTTTTGTTGGCAAGCCTGAGGCTGCCCGCAAGAAGACTGGTTGCGACTACTTCTTTGTTAATGGACGATTCATGAAGCATGCCTACTTCCACAAGGCTGTTATGAAGGCATACGACCGCTTGGTGCCCGAGGGCATGGCTATACCTTATTTCTTATATATAGAGGTAGAGCCAAGCGAGATTGATGTTAATATACATCCTACCAAGACTGAGATTAAGTTTGAAAATGAACAGGCCATCTGGCAGATTCTCTCTGCAGCTGTTCGTGATGGTATTGGCAAGTTCTGTGAAGTCCCATCGATTGACTTCGATACACAGGGTCAACCAGAGATACCATTGTTCGATAATAATTCCTTCCAAGACAACTTCACAGCTCCGAAGGTAAACTACAATCCTGATTACAACCCATTCAAACAGAGTGGCAGTCATTCGTCAGGATCGGCTCCATCTCAGTGGGAGTCGCTCTATGAAGGCGTAGAGCAGCGTGGCACTACTATCGAGATGCCTCTTGAGCAGCCTTCATTCTTCGACGACGATAATATCATCGAGCCCCAATCGGCCAATGAGATGATTTCAGAGAAATCGCCCGCCCACTATCAGTATAAGGGTAAGTATCTCATGACTGCAGTTAAGTCGGGACTTATGATTATCGACCAGCATCGTGCCAGCATTCGTATTCTGTACGATAAGTACATGAGTCAGCAGGACGGTCGTGTCATCACTACCCAGAAGCTGCTTTTCCCTGAGACGGTCCAGTTCTCGCCATCCGAGGCTGTTTCTTTGCTCCAGTTGATGCCTGAGCTTACCAAACTTGGGTTCGACCTCTCCGACCTGGGAGGCAACACCTTCGCCGTTAACGGTATTCCTTCAGGTATCGATGGTATTGACCCTAAGTCATTGCTTCATGAGATGATAGATGATACTAATAGCTGTCAGTTGTCTACTGTAAATAGTCAGCTGTCATTACGCCTTGCCCAGAGTGCTGCCATTCCTTATGGTCAGATATTGAGTAACGACGAAATGGAGTGCATTATCAACGATCTTTTTGCCTGTACAAACGTAAACTACACTCCCGACGGAAAAGCTATACTTTGCATACTTCCACAGGGTGATATTGAGCATTTATTGGGTTGAATTGCAAAATAGTGTTAACGAAACATACTTTTTTGGCAAAACATGCTGCGGTCTCAAAAAATCTTCTTACCTTTGCACCCGCTTACAAGAAATGAGGGCGTTTAGCTCAGCTGGTTTAGAGCATCTGCCTTACAAGCAGAGGGTCGGCGGTTCGAATCCGTCAACGCCCACCAAAACAAAGTTAGGATGTGAGAAATCACATCCTTTTTTTCTTTCAGCACAACTACTGATTCGTATGAAGAAGGTTAAGAATAGCGAGGTGCTGCTTTCCTATATTCGCGAAGGCCGCACGATGACTCAGAGAGAGAAACTCTGGCTCATCATAAGTCTTAGTATACCTTCTATCCTTGCACAGATCTCAGCCACTGTCATGTTCTTTATCGATGCCTCGATGGTAGGTCATCTTGGTGCCAAGGCTTCTGCATCTATAGGTCTGGTAGAGAGTACTGGTTGGCTTATGGGCGGACTTGCTGCTGCTGCCAACATGGGATTCTCTGTTCAGGTGGCTCATTTCATTGGTGCTAACGATTTCGAGGCTGCACGTAGAGTGCTACGACAGTCGATGGTGTGCTGTATGATCTGGGCGGTGTTTATTTCAATTACGTCGCTTATTATTTCGCCTTATCTGCCTTATTGGCTTGGCGGAACCCCAGAGATAGCGCACGATGCTTCGCTCTACTTCGCTATTTTCGGCTTGGCGGGTATATTCTTCCAGATTGAGGGACTCTGCGGCTCTATGCTTAAGTGTTCGGGTAATATGAAGATTCCGTCGATGCTTAATATAGGCATGTGTGTGATGGATGTGGTTTTCAACTACTTCTTTATCTACATACTGGACCTTGGAGTTGTGGGCGCTGCTATGGGCACGGGTGCAGCTATGCTGGTAACAGCCTGCCTTATGTTCTATTTCCTTATGTATCGCTCCAAGATTCTCTCTTTGGTTGGTCGTCCAGGATCGTTCCGTCCTCAGGCTGAAACCGTGCGTACTGCATTTAAGATAGGTGCGCCAATGGGCTTGCAACATCTGCTCATGGGTTCTGCTCAGGTGGTAAGTACGCTTATCGTGGCTCCACTTGGTACTATAGCCATAGCTGCCCATTCTCTTGCCATCACAGTAGAGAGTCTCTGCTATATGCCTGGATATGGTATTGCTGAGGCTGCTACCACGCTTGTGGGGCAGGGTATAGGAGCTGGTCAGAAGATGCTTACCCAGTCGTTTGCCCGTATGTCAGTTGGACTGGGCATTGGTGTTATGACCCTGATGGGAGTATTGATGTGGATTTTTGCTCCTCAGCTGATGTCTATCATGTCGCCTGTTGAAGACGTCATAGCCCTTGGTACGCAGGTTCTGCGTATAGAGGCATGGGCCGAGCCTATGTTTGCTGCAGCCATCGTTTGTAATGGTGTGTTTATCGGAGCAGGTGATACTATCGTTCCTGCCATCATGAGTCTCGCCTCTATGTGGGCAGTACGACTCTCTCTGGCAGCTACTATGGCACCAAAGTTCGGTCTGCGTGGCGTATGGACCGCTATGGCCATCGAACTCACATTCCGTGGTAGTATCTTCCTTGTGCGTTTGTTCAAAGGCAACTGGACAAACAAGCTTAAGGTGACGAGTAAATAATAATTGATTTTTAGACATAAAAAAAGCCGCTCAAGGGTCATCAACGACTCCGGGGCGGCACCAACAATCTATGAATAACTAAAAACCTTTTTCTGAGAAAAAACGGAGTGTCACCACTGCGTCTTTGTTATCCTTACTAACAATTCTTTTTTCTAACACCTTAGAAATACCTATCTCCAATTTCTAACTAACTAATAAACCTAAAACCAAATTCTAACTAACTATTAACTCTAACTAAAACCTAAATCAATCAATCTTTATATACCTTAACTAATACCTCTGTATTTTGTTTTCTATGCTTCTATTGAAGATCATGTTGTTGTCTTTTGACGATGCAAAGGTACGACGATTTTTGCAACCATCAAAGAAAGATTATCTACTTTCCTCAAAAAAGTGCCTTTCTTTTGATGTATATCAAGCTGTTGTGTGCGAACACAACCGAATTGTGTACGAAAACACGTTTATTTTACACTTTTTAAAGAAAATGTATATAAACAAAAAAATAAGGATGCGATTTCTCACATCCTTAACTTGTTTCTTGGTGGGTGCTGATGGATTCGAACCACCGAAGTCGAAAGACAGCAGATTTACAGTCTGCCCCATTTGGCCACTCTGGAAAACACCCATTTTCAAAACCGGGTGCAAAGGTACAACATTTTTTTCATTCCCGCAAATTTTCAGCGGGAAATTTTCGATAATTGTTGTTTTATACTTGGGGCTCGGGAATAAGACGTCCCTTACAGTAGCGCGCTGCTATATGGCGGTCGTCGCCAGTATAGATGAATCGCTCAAGGCGCTGGAGTAGGGTGTAGTCCGAATCTATCAGCAACTCACTGTCGTCGATTACCAACGCGTCGAAATCGTAACCAGGTTCAAAGCTTCCTACCTTTCCGAAGAAACTGCCTGCCGACTTTGTTGCCGTCCAGAAGGCTTCGGATAGCGATAGGAATGTGTTATGCTTATCGCGCTGATAATGCATCTTGCTCACCTGTACTGCGTATACCATCATACGGAAGATGCTTAGGTCGTGTCCACCGCTGATGTCGCTACCCAGTCCTACTGCTACGCCTGCATTGAGCAAACGGCGGATAGGAGCAAGCCCGGAGGCAATGTTGAAATTCGATGTTGGGCAGTGGGCCACCATCACTCCTTGTTTACTTAGCATCTGTAGCTCGTCGCCATCAGTCCACACGCAGTGGGCCATAATGGTTGGCGTCTGGCCAAGTAGTCCGTATCGATTATAAGCATCTGCATAGTGCTTACTTTCAGGTTCAAGCTGTTTCACCCATTCTATCTCACCCAGGTTCTCCGACAGGTGCGACTGTACTGGCAGTTGGTATTTGCTGGCCATCTGTCCGCATGCCTCAAGCATCTCTGGTGTACACGAGGGCACGAAGCGTGGGGTTACTATCGGGCGCACCAAGGCATCAGGGCGTTCAAACTCGCTAACAAGTGCATCGCAGGCCTCCCAAGCCTCGCTTACGCTCTCTTGTAGTCCTTCGGGGCAGTTGCGGTTCATGTTCACCTTTCCCACTCGGCCACCCATGCCAGCCTGTTGCAACAACTGCATAAGCAAGCGGGTGCTCTCAAGGTGTATAGATGCAAAAGCCACAACGCGCATTGTTCCAAATCGCCACAGATCGTGTATGAATCTGCGGTATATATGCTCAGCGTAGGCCACATCGGCAAACTTCAGCTCCTCTGGGAATGTGTAGTTCTGCAGCCATGGCAGCAGTTCCTCGTCCATAGCCAGTCCCTGGTTGCGATACTGCGGGGCATGCACGTGCATATCGTTCATGGCAGGTATCAGCAGTCTGTCGCCAAGGTCAGTAACAGGGCAATCTTCTAAGTGCTTTGGCAGTTGGGTATATACACCCTCTACCTTGCCATCGCTAACTGCTATGTAGCCATGTGGCACTACTTCGAAGTGTTTACTCTCTGGAGTATAGATTATATTGGCGCGATAAATCTGCACCTTATTATATATAGTGTTCATTTTTCCGGTAATAATAGCAGTTACAGTGCTGCGGCCACCATATTGGTCAGCTCAACAAACTGTGGTATTGAGAGCTGCTCAGGGCGACGTGTCATTATGTCGGCATCGAAGAAGCCTGCAGGAGCAGGATGATTTGAGTCAAAAATCTGGCGCAGCGACACGCGTAGCATCTTGCGTCGCTGGTTGAATGTTGCCTTTACCACGCGCTTAAACAACTGCTCGTCGCATCCCAGGTCGGTAACTTCATTACGCGTCATTCTGATTACTGCGCTCTGCACCTTTGGTGGCGGATTGAACACGCCTGGCTCAACGGTAAACAGATACTCTACGTTGTACCACGCCTGTATCAATACAGATAGTATGCCATACTGCTTGTTGCCTGGCTGCGATGCCATGCGTACGGCCACCTCATGCTGAATCATACCAGTGCAGCAGGGGATGAGGTCCTTATTGTCGAGCATCTTGAAGAATATCTGCGATGAGATGTCGTAAGGATAGTTGCCTGTCAGCACAAACTGCTGCCCGTCAAATACCTCATGCAGGTCCATACGCAGGAAGTCGCCACCTATGATGTTGTCATTCAGACGAGGGAAATTCTCCTGCAGATAGGCCACACTCTCGCGGTCTATCTCTACAACCTTGAATGGGCGGGGCTTCTCTACCAGATACTGAGTCATTACTCCCATTCCGGGGCCAACCTCAAGCACAGGTATGTCAGGACAAGCATCCACCGTGTCGGCGATGCGCTTAGCTATGTTCAAATCAGTCAGGAAGTGCTGACCGAGATTTTTCTTAGGTCGAACTTGTTTCATGGGGGCAAAGTTACGAATAAGTGAGCAAAATTCCAAATTTGTCACAAAAAAATCGCAGATTGTTTAATCTGCGACTCATTTTTTTCGGTTACCTATTGAATTACTTATTGTTGTCTACATTAACAGCAACGGTTACTACCAGTGAAACGGCCAGTGCAAATGCGGCCAAGGTCATCAATAAAAAACTTGTTTCTAATGTTACCATAATTAATTTCCTTTCTCTAATAATTTAATTGTTATCCTTAAAACCGATGCAAAGGTACGACTGTTTGCGCACACAGCCAAACGTTTTGCATAAAAACAGTAAAAAAATAGGGATTCGTTGACACGTATCAATAAAAATAAATATGATTAATATTTGGTTTTTCGTTCGATTTGCACTATCTTTGCACCCATGAATTTAAAAACTATAATCAGCAGTGTGGCTAAGGTGGTGCTGCCTTTTGTGTTGGGTGGCGCTATCTTGTGGTGGATGTACCGAGGCGAGGATTTCTCGGTAATCAGTCATGTGCTGACAGAAGAAATGGACTGGACGTGGATGCTGCTCAGCTTCCCATTTGGCATATTGGCACAGATGTTTCGCGGATGGCGATGGAAACAGACACTTGATCCTATCGACCTGAGGCCGAGCTCTGTTGAACAGACTGAAGGCGGACGTGAGATAAAAGCCCGCAACCATACCTGTATCAATGCCGTATTCATCAGCTATGCCGCAAGTTTGATAATACCCAGAATAGGCGAGTTCTCAAGATGCGCTATCCTTAAGCGTTATGATGGTGTGTCGTTCTCGAAGGCACTGGGTACGGTAGTTACCGAGCGTGCCGTTGATACGCTGATAGTGCTGTTATACTCGGGTATAATTTTGCTGTTGGAGATGAGCGTGTTTGGCACCTTCTTCCGCAAGACGGGTACATCGATGGACCGTATACTTAACAGCTTCTCGCTTACAGGTTGGATAGTTACAGCTATCTGTGGTGTGGCTGTTGGGATACTGTTGCACTTGCTGCTGAAGAACTTCTCTATATATAATAAGGTGAAAATGACGCTTAGTGGCATCTGGGAGGGTGTGCTCTCGTTGAAGGGCGTGCGCAACCTGCCACTGTATCTGTTCTTCTCAGTAGGCATCTGGGTGATGTATTTCCTGCATTACTATCTGACGTTCTTCTGTTTCGACTTCACCGCAAATCTTGGCATCGGCTGTGCGTTGGTATCGTTTGTGGTGGCCAACTTCGCTGTTATCGTACCAACACCAAACGGAGCCGGTCCGTGGCACTTTGCCATTAAGACCATGCTGATACTTTATGGTGTGGCCGACGAGCAGGCACTTTGGTTTGTGCTCATCGTACATACCGTGCAGACCATGCTGGTCACCGTCCTTGGCATATACGCCTGGGCTGCTTTACTTTTTACTAAAAGATTAAACCCCAAAATAGAAAAACTATGAGTGAAATTAAAAATCTGAACCCAACGTGCATTTGGAAGAACTTCTATGCACTGACACAGGTTCCACGTCCATCAGGACATCTGGAGAAAGTACAACAGTTCCTGCTCGACTTTGCTAAGCAGGCAGGTGTGGAGGCATTTAAAGACCCCGCAGATAACATCGTGATGCGTAAGCCCGCTTCGGCTGGTATGGAGAAAAAGAAGGGTGTGATTCTGCAGGCTCACATGGACATGGTGCCACAGAAGACTCCTGAGAGTACACATAACTTTGAGACCGACCCAATACAGCCTTGGATTGACGGCGAGTGGGTTAAGGCTAAGGGTACAACACTGGGTGCCGACAACGGTCTGGGCGTAGCTGCCATTATGGCAATTATGGAGGACAAGACCCTGAAGCACGGTCCTATTGAGGCACTGATTACTGCTGATGAAGAGACAGGTATGTTTGGCGCTAACGGACTGCCTGAAGGCGAGTTGAACGGCGACATACTGATGAACCTCGACTCTGAGCACTGGGGCAAGTTCGTTATCGGTAGTGCTGGTGGTATCAACATCACTGCTACACTTGATTATAAAGAGGTGGAGACCGATGCCGACGATGCTGCTGTAAAGGTAACAGTGAAGGGTCTGCGTGGCGGACACTCAGGACTGGAGATTCACGAGGGTCGTGGAAACGCCAACAAGCTGTTGGTTCGTCTGGTTCGCGAGGCCATCGAGGAGTGCGAGGCTCGTCTGGCTTGCTGGCAGGGTGGAAACATGCGTAACGCCATCCCATTCAAGGCCGAGGCTGTGCTGACATTGCCAAAGGAGAACGTAGCTGCTCTGAAGGAGCTTGCTGCCGACTGGCTCGAGGACTTCGTCGACGAGTATAAGGGTATTGAGAGTGGTATCGAGGTTATCTGTGAGGATGTGGAGACACCAAAGATGGAGGTTCCACAGGAGATTCAGGACAACCTTATCAACGTGATCTACGGTTGCCACGACGGTGTGGTTCGTATGATTCCAAGCTATCCAAGCGTAGTTGAGACATCGAGCAACCTGGCTATCATCGAGATAGGCGAGGGGCATGCTATGATTAAGATTCTGGCTCGTTCAAGTCGTGAGGATATGAAGGATTACATCGTTAAGACCTTGGAGAGCTGCTTCAATATGGCAGGCATGAAGGTTGAGACTGCAGGTAGCTATGGCGGTTGGGATCCAAATCCCGACTCTGAGATTCTGCACCTGTTGCTGAAGGAGTATAAGGATCTGTTTGGCAAGGACGGAATCATCCAGGTAGACCACGCAGGACTGGAGTGCTCTATCATCCTGGGTAAGTATCCACACCTTGACGTAGTGAGCATGGGTCCCACAATGAAGTCGCCTCACACCACTACCGAGCGTGCGCTCATTGAGACTGTGGCTCCTTTCTGGGAACTGCTGAAGAAGACTCTCGAGGATATCCCTGAGAAATAAAAAGTTGAAAAATTGAAAAATTGGAATAAAAAACCGCGGATTTGCTTGGCAGGTCCGCGTTTTTTATTTATCTTTGCACCCGATAAATCAAATTAATAATAAAATTATGGACGATTACCCGGCGGACAATTACAATTCGTAAAGGCGGGGGATGGTGAGCAAGGCTGCTAATCCCTTTGCCGCTAAAAACCATTTCATTAACGAAAAAAGGATTAGCAAAATGAAGACATTCTGGAATACCCAAGGTGGACTGACCCAACTGGAAGAGTGGCAGCCCAATTGCTGGATACAGGTGACATGCCCCACCGAAGAAGACCAGCGCGAACTCGAGGAGAAGTTTAATATCCCCGACTATTTCATGTCGGACATCAGCGATACCGATGAGCGTGCCCGTTATGAGTACGACGACGGTTGGATGCTTATCATCCTGCGTATACCTTATGTAAAGGAGATACGCTCAAGAACGCCATACACCACGGTGCCTCTTGGTATCATACATAAGCGTGATGTAACCATTACAGTGTGTTTCTACGAGACCAATGTGATGATCGACTTCGTTAGCTTCCAGCAGAAGCGCGGTGAGGGATTCACTGACCATGTAGATATGATTTTCCGTTTGTTCCTTTCGAGTGCGGTATGGTATCTGAAGCGACTGAAGCAGATCTCTATGCTGGTAGATAAGGCTAAGCGTAACCTCGACAAGGAGGTGAACAACGAGAGCCTTATCGGACTGAGCCGTCTGCAAGACTCGCTTACGTACTTCCAGACATCAATCCGTGGTAACGAGACGCTTCTGTCGAAGTTGAAGTTCAAACTACAGATTGACGAACTTGATGCCGACCTGATTGAGGACGTAAATATCGAGATGACCCAGGCGCGAGAGACTACAAGCATCTACTCGAACATCCTTGAGTCTACCATGGATACATATCAGAGTATTATCAACAACAATATGAACACCGTGATGCGTACGCTTACATCGGTAACCATTATTATGATGATACCTACGCTGATAACATCAATGTTCGGTATGAACCTGGTGAACGGAATGGAGTCAAAACCTTGGGGATTCGTCATCGCAATCATCTTTTCGGTAGCCATTTCAGCCATTGCGTGGGGTATTTTCCGCAGAAAACGACTTGTTTAAGCCCCAAAAACGCAAAAAAACTGAAAAAAATTAGGAAGTTTCAATAATATTGCTTAATTTTGACGCCAAATGTGATGATGCTAAGCATCATTTAGTATTAATTAATTTATATAAATGATGGACTCTCAAGAGAATACCCTCGAGTTGGGTACAAACGAAGAAGTAGTTAATGAGGAAGTTGCATCTCAGGCTGTTGAGACTGAACCTCAAGTTGAGAACGAAGAGCAGGCTCGTGTAGTTTACGAGACTAAGGAAGACGTGTTGCATCGTCTGCAGGACATCGCTCATAGCGATGAGACACCGCAGAAGGAAGAAGTGGAGTATCTTAAGGCTTCATTCTACAAGTTGCACATTGCTGAGCGCGAGGCTAAGCTCAAGGCTTATCTGGATGCTGGCGGCGATCCTGAGCAGTATCAGTACACCCCCGATCCGGTAGAGGAGTCGTTCAAGGCAGAGATGGGAATCATCAAGGAGAAGCGTGCCAAGATCTTCAAGGAGATGGAAGCTGAGAAGCAGGAGAATCTCACGAAGAAGTTGGCTATCATCGATCGTATCAAGGCCATGATTACCACTCCCGATGAGGCAAACAAGAACTACAAGGAGTTCAAAGCCCTGCAGGAGCAGTGGCGCGAGATTAAGAATGTGCCAGCTGATAAGGCCAACGAGTTGTGGCGTAACTATCAGTTGTACGTAGAGCAGTTCTACGATATGCTTCGCCTTAACAGTGAGGCCCGTGAGTATGATTTCAAGAAGAACTTTGAGCTGAAGACCGCCCTCTGCGAGGCTGCCGAGAAGTTGGCCGACGAGGAGGATGTTATCAGTGCCTTCCACCAGTTACAGAAGCTGCACCAGGAGTATCGTGAGATTGGTCCTGTTGCCAAAGAGCAGCGTGAGGAGATCTGGAATCGTTTCAAGGCTGCATCAAGTGTTATCAACAAGCGTCATCAGCAGCACTTTGAGGGTGTTCGTGCAAAGGAAGAGGATAACCTGGCACGAAAGACCGTTCTTTGTGAGAAGGTTGAGGCTATCGCTGCCGAGGAGAACAAGGGTAGCGGCGACTGGGAGAAGCATACCAAGCAGATTATTGATATCCAGACAGAGTGGAAGACCATTGGTTTCGCTCCACAGAAGATGAACGTGAAGATTTTCGAGCGCTTCCGTGCTGCATGCGATGATTTCTTCGGTCGTAAGGCTGCTTATTTCAAGGGCCTGAAGGATACATTCAAGGAGAATGCCGATAAGAAGCGTGCTCTGATTGAGAAGGCAAAGGCTCTGCAGGATTCAACCGACTGGAAGTCTACAGGTGATAAGTTCATAGCTCTGCAGAAGGAGTGGAAGACCATTGGTATGGTGCCAAAGAAGCTTGGCGACCAGCTGTGGGCTGAGTTCCTTGGTGCATGTAACGCATTCTTCGAGGCACGTAATGCTGCAGGTGCAGGACAACGTGGTGAGGAACGCGAGAATCTGGATAAGAAACTGGAGATTATCGAGAAGCTGAAGGCTGTTGCAGAGGAAACTGGTGAGGGCCTGGCAGAAAAGGTACAGAAACTTGTTGAGGAGTACAATGCCATCGGACATGTGCCATTTAAGGAGAAGGACAAGCTCTACAAGGAGTATCATGCTGTTCTCGACAAGCTCTATAAGGATCTTAACATCAGCACTGCAAAGCGCAAACTGAGTAACTTCAAGCAGAACCTGAAGCAGGTAGCCGAGCGTGGTGAGAATGCTCTCGACAACGAGCGTGCACGCCTGTTCCGTCAGTATGAGGCTCTGAAGCAGGAGATTCAGACCTACGAGAACAACCTTGGATTCCTGAATGCAAGCTCGAAGAAGGGTAATAGCCTTATTGACGAGATGAACCGCAAGGTACAGAAGCTGAAGGATGATATGAATCTGGTTCGTGAGAAGATAAAGGCAATCGATGCCGAGAACAAATAATAAAAAGTAATCGCTAAGCACTCCGCTTAGCGATTCTTTTTTTGGGTATAAAAACAAAAAGCGCTAAGCATTTTGCTTAGCGTCTCTTTTGGTTGGGGTACCCGGACTCGAACCAGGAAAGGCAGGACCAGAATCTGCAGTGTTACCATTACACCATACCCCAAAATGTCTTGCTCAAGAACTCGTTGTTTCTGTTTTGCGGGTGCAAAGGTACTACTTTTTCTCGAACTACCAAAATTTTTCGAGGAAAATTTATAAAAAACCGCAAAATTTCCGCATTTTCTTTGTTTTTTGACCAATTTACAGTACCTTTGTGCACAAATAACATATAATTTATTAATGAAAGAACTAGTAGAAACAATTAAAGAAGCTATTCAGGAGAAAAAAGGCAGCAATATAGTTGTGGCCGACCTGACAAAAATAGAGGGAACAATATGCCAGTACTTTATGATTTGCACTGGTAATTCGCCAACACAGGTAGAAGCTATTGCCGAATCGGTAGGTGATGTGGTACGTGAAAAACTGGGTGAGAAACCAGCCCATGTGGTTGGACTTGAGAATGCACAATGGGTGGCAATGGACTATACCGACGTGTTGGTACATATATTCCTGCCCGATGTGCGCGAATATTATGATTTGGAGCATCTGTGGGAAGATGCGCCAATCGAGCAGATTCCAGACTTGGATTAATTGATAATTGAAAATATGGATAATAATCAGAAACCAAACAATAATATGGGCGGGAATGGTCCGAAGATGAATATGCCCAAGTTCAATATGAACTGGATATATTTCATCGCGATACTCGCATTAGGACTGTTGTATTTTACAAGTGGTGGTACTGCTAACAGCAGTGTTGCCAAGAACGCTTCGTATAGTGAGTTCAAGACAATGGTGGAGCGTGGCTACGCTAAGAAGATTGTTGTAAACAAGCCTCAGAGCACACTCCGCATGTATGTTAAGCCCGAACACATTCGCGATGTGTTCCATCAGGGAACTAACCAGACTGGTGCCGAGCCTTATCTTGAAGTAGAGTTCGGAAGCGTTGACCATGTGGAGCAGTTTGTGGCAAAGGCTAAGGAAGAAAAGGTCTTCTCAGGCGAACTGGCTTTCGACAACCGTAGAGAGAACGAGTTCTTCTCACTCATCATATCTAACCTTATTCCTATTTTATTTATAGTAGGATTGTGGATATTCCTGATGCGTCGCATGGGCGGCGGAGGAGGCGGCGTGGGAGGTGGCGTCTTCAACGTGGGCAAGAGCAAAGCCAAGATGTATGAAAAGGGTGGCGAGCTTGGTATCACGTTTAAGGACGTAGCCGGACAAGCTGGAGCCAAGCAGGAGATTCAGGAGATTGTAGACTTCCTGAAGAACCCACAGAAATATACCGATCTGGGAGGTAAGATACCCAAGGGAGCCCTGTTGGTTGGCCCTCCAGGAACAGGTAAGACTCTGCTCGCAAAGGCTGTGGCTGGCGAGGCTGGAGTTCCTTTCTTCTCGATGAGTGGTTCCGACTTCGTTGAGATGTTCGTGGGTGTTGGTGCATCGCGTGTACGCGACTTGTTCCAGCAGGCTAAGCAGAAGAGTCCATGTATCATCTTTATCGATGAGATTGATGCTGTGGGTCGTGCCCGTTCAAAGAACCCAGCCATGGGTGGTAACGATGAGCGCGAGAATACTCTGAACGCACTGCTTACTGAGATGGACGGATTCGGTACTAACAGTGGTGTAATCATACTTGCTGCTACCAACCGTGCTGATATGCTCGACTCGGCCTTGCTGCGTGCAGGACGTTTCGACCGTCAGATACATGTTGACCTGCCCGACCTGAACGAGCGTAAGGAGGTATTCAAGGTACACCTTAAGCCAGTGAAGATTGACGATAGCGTGGATATTGATTTCCTCGCTCGCCAGACTCCTGGATTCTCAGGTGCTGATATTGCAAACGTATGTAACGAGGCTGCACTGATAGCTGCCCGCCACAATAGTCAGACTGTAACAAAGCAGGATTTCCTTGATGCAGTAGACCGTATTATCGGAGGTCTTGAGAAGAAGACCAAGGTGATGACCGAGTCAGAGAAGCGTTCGATTGCTATCCACGAGGCTGGTCACGCCACAATATCATGGTTTACTGAGTTTGCCAACCCATTGGTTAAGGTGTCTATCGTACCACGTGGTCAGGCTCTTGGTGCCGCTTGGTATCTGCCTGAGGAGCGTGTGCTGCAGACTAAGGAGGCAATGCTCGACGAGATGTGCTCGCTGTTAGGAGGCCGTGCTGCTGAGGAGCTGTTTATCGGACATATCTCTACAGGAGCTATGAACGACTTGGAGCGTACCACTAAGCAGGCTTACGGTATGGTGGCCTATGCAGGTATGAGCGACAAATTGCCTAACGTTTGCTACTATAATAATGCTGAGTATCAGTTCCAGAAGCCATATTCTGAGACTACCGCAAAGATTATGGACGATGAGGTGATGCGTATGATTAACGAGCAGTACGAGCGTGCCAAGCAGATTCTTACAGAGCATAAGGAGGGTCACGCCCAGCTGGCTCAGTTGCTGATTGACCGTGAGGTTATCTTTGCCGAGGATGTTGAGAAGATATTCGGCAAACGTCCTTGGACCAGTCGTGCTGAGGAGTTGCTCGAGGCACAGATGAAGGCCGATGCAGAGCGTATGGCCGAGGAGCGTGCCAAGGAGCTTGAGGCCGAGGCTGCTGCTCAGAAGGCTCTTGAGGCCAATGGCGATGCTTCGACAAACTCAGCAACCGAAGTGAAATCAGAAGAAAAGGAGGATAAGGATGAATAATTTTATCGTTAGAACCATTACCGGCATACTGTTTGTTGCCGTTGTGGTGTGCAGTTTTCTGCGCCCTCAGGCCATGGTGCTATTGTTTGCACTCATCACGGGTTTGACAATCTGGGAGTTTACCGGATTGGTAAATGAACGCGAGAAGGTTACCGTTAACCGTCTCATCTCTACCGTTGCAGGTGTTTATTTCTTCTTTGCCGTTGCTGGTTTCAGTAGCGATCTTACGCCATCAGCGGTATTCATTCCTTACCTCGTGTCGATCATCTATCTGATGGTTGCCGAGTTGTATCTTAAGAACGAAGACCCTATACACGATTGGGCTTATACGATGATGGCTCAGCTTTATATAGCATTGCCATTCTCGCTGCTCAACACACTGGCATTCCACCTTACTCCTCAAGGCCTGGTGACTTACGATGCCGTGTTGCCACTCTCAGTATTCGTATTCCTCTGGATGAACGATACAGGTGCTTACCTCTGTGGCTCGTTGTTGGGAAAACATAAACTCTTCCCCAGAATTTCTCCAGGAAAGAGTTGGGAAGGTAGCATTGGCGGTGGTATCCTTGTGATTGCCATAGCCGTGCTTGTATGGTATCTTACCGAGCAGTACCAGCTCAATCAGCTTGGGCTTTCAGCCTTAGAGTGGGCCGGACTGGGACTTACGGTAGTAATCTTTGGCACTTGGGGCGACCTTGTTGAGAGTCTCTTCAAGCGCACCCTTGGTATAAAGGATAGTGGAAACATTCTGCCTGGACATGGTGGCATGCTCGATCGTTTCGATTCATCGCTGCTCGCCATTCCTGCTGCAGTAGTTTACCTTTATACCATCATGTTACTTTGATTGATAAAGCACCGATAGGGTAGGCTTATATGTATTTTCGAGGGTGAGGGTGATGAAACCGCCGTCATCCTCGAATTTTGCTATACGATGGTCTTTGCCGTCCTTCAGCATGTTTGGCCATGCACCAATCTGCTTTTCAAACTGGTCGTGCATCTGCTGCCACATCTTGCGTGTGCTGTCGTTGGTAGAGATGATGTAGTTCTCCTGAAGAGCAACCAGAGCGCCATTATTCTGAGCCAGCATAATGCGATAGTTAAGGGCGGGGTTGAACATAGAAACCTTGGTGAAGTCAGAATCGCTCTTAGCCGAGTCGACAGCAAAGCCGCGTGCGCTAAGCGAATCGCAGAAAGTCTTGAATGGCATGCCCATTGACAATCCACGGTAGTCAAGATACTTTTTTTCACCACTTCCACAAGCACAAAGTGCTGCAATTGCTACTAAAGCAACAAATAATTTCTTCATAATAATTAGTTTTTTAACATTATCGGGGGCAAAGATATGAATTTTTTTTGGAGTTTCCAAAAAATCCATTAACTTTGCAACATGTTTGTATCATCGTTACTACTATCAACCCTTTTGTCTATATCAGCTGCCCCTGCCGATACCTTGCGTCAGGAACAGTTGGAAGAGGTGGTTGTAAAGTCTAATTCAGCCCGTCAGCGTTTGCGCCAGATACAGACAGGAGCCGAGCAAGTACAGATTAAGGACCTAACAGCATCGCCACAACTTTTTGGCGAGCAGGACATCATGCGCTCGATGCAGCTGTTGACAGGTGTGAAATCCGAGAGCGATGCATCCAGCAGCTTTCAGGTGCGTGGAGGTACATCAGCTCAGAATCAGATACTTGTCGACATTGCTCCTGTGTATAATGTGGGCCATCTGGCAGGATTGTTTTCTGCCTTTAATAGTGATGCGCTGGTATCGGCCACGCTCTACAAGGGTTTGCTCCCAGCACAGTATGGCGGAGCTTCATCGGCAGTACTTGATATAATAGGTAAGACGGGAAACAAAAGCGAACTTCACGGAGGTGCCAGCATAGGACTACTTGCTGCAAAGGGAACCCTTGAAGGTCCGATAGTTAAAAACAAGGCCTCGTTCCTTGTCACCGCACGTCGCTCGTATATGGATATGTTCCTTAAGTTCTCGCCCGATTTCAAGCGGAACACCCTGTATTTCTACGATGTAAACGCAAAGGCCGATTGGACCATCAATGAGAATAACCAACTGTTCCTTAGTTTCTTTACAGGAAACGACCGTACTGCTATCGATGAGATGGTTGATATCCGTTGGAATAATCTCTCTGCCAGTTTAAAGTGGCTGCACCATTTCGGAGGCGATTCTTATTCACAGTCAACAGCCTATTATAGTGGTTACCAAACTGATAATGGCATCGACTTCTTAGGTATGAACATTTGGTTCTCAGGCCATATCCGTCAGACTGGATTCCGTCAGGATTTTCATGTCAGCCTTGGCAAATATGCCATCGAAACAGGATTCCAGACCGCCTTGCTTAATGTGAAGTCGGCCGAGTGGAAGCAGGTTACTTTGCATGAGAAAGAGCAACGCCGTGCTTGGGATAATGCTGCATGGGTTAACGTTGCCGCTCCTATAACATCCAAGCTCAATGTGTCGGCTGGTTTGCGCCTTAGCATGTTCTCGCCCCTTGGCGGTTCGCTTTATTACGACATAGAGCAGGATGGTTCTATCGGATGGTATTATAACTATGGTAAGAACAAGATAGTAAAGACTCACACTACGCTTGAGCCACGTTTGTCTTTAAACTACCAATTGTCACCAATAACCTCAATAAAACTCGGCTACACCCGTACATCGCAGAATATTCACGCCTTGCGTAATCAGAGCACATCTACGCCATTCGACCGCTACACTATGAGCAGTAATATCGTAAAGCCCGAGGTGGCCGATCAGGTTAGTGCAGGTGTGTTCTTTATGACTCCCAATCAGGACTACGATTTCTCTGTTGAGGCCTACTACCGCCAGATTGACAATGTGCTTGACTATCGCGATGGAAAATCGTTTGCCAGCGAGATTGAAATCGAGCGACTTACTCTGGCTGGTAAGGGTAAGGGCTACGGCGTGGAGCTAAGTGCCCGCAAGAATAACGGCAAGCTTACAGGATGGATTGGTTACACCCTGTCGTGGTCGAAGACTAAGATTGACGGTATAAACAACGGCCGATGGTATGATGCCAATAACGATCGCCGTCACGACATTAATATCGTGGCTATGTATCGACTCAATAAGCGTTGGACTTTCAATGCATCGTGGGTGTATAACAGCGGTCAGGCGTTTACAGCCCCAAGTGGAAAGTATATGATTGAAGACAACTGGATATACTACTATACCGAGCGCAATGGCTATCGCGCACCAGCCTCGCACCATCTTGACGTAAGTGCCGTTTGGAGTAAGCAGTACCGCAAGCGCACTCACCAGTTGGTGTTTGGTATATATAATCTGTATAACCACTACAATCCGTTCCTCATCAACTTCGAGGATGGCGAGTATGGCGCTGGCACCAAAGCCACCCAGTATTCACTCTTCGGCATAGTGCCCAGCGTATCGTTTAACATCAAATTCTGACATATATGCGTCGCTTCATTTATATAATATGTGTGATAGCGTTGGTTTCCTGCGAGAAGGTTATCGACATTGACTACCACGATGCCGATTCGCGATACGTGGTGGAAGGCAGCCTTTCTGCCACAGGCACCGAGGTACGCGTTAGCAAAACCAATGCGATGGACGATAACTCAACAGGCAGCGATGTTGATAACGCTGTAGTTGTGATTACTGGCGACGATGGCACCACAGCCACCATCCCCTTTATCCGCAACGGCTATTATCGCTCTAAGTTCAAGGGCATACCTGGCACACAATACCAGCTCGACGTTAAGGTAGACGGACACCACTTTACCTCTACATCAACCATGCAGCGCACGCCAAGGATGAACGAGTTCAGACTTGTGTGGAAGAAGATGCTTACAGAGCGCTATCTGTTTGGCGACCTACGATTGCAGGATATTCCCAACGAGAACAACTGGTATTTCATGCACATCTACCGTAATGGCATAGGCTATCGCTGGGCGGTGATGAAAGATGAAAAGAATCCTAATAAGGAGTTGCAGCAGCTGTTCACCTTCTTTCGCGATGGTGCAAAAGATAACGATGTGCTTCATGATGGCGACGAGCTTAAGATTGTTGTCCGTGCCATCGACCAGCGCGCCTACGATTATCTGTACTCCATGCAGCATATGTCGAGCACAGGTACAAATCCGATTGAAAACTTTACGGGTGGCTGTCTGGGCTATTTCTCAGCCCACAATCAGATAGAATATTATCAGGACTTCTACTACAAGGATGCTGTAGAAGATGATGAAGAATAATAACCGCTACTTTCATTACTCAGTTTTCGGATAATGAAAGTAACGGTTATGTTATATTGCTCCTCTTCGTAGCGGAAACGGATGGAGGTATCAGTAAACTCAACCACCTGAGCCAGAATGGTACGCTTTGTTCCACCCTCGTCGGTGTATTGCAGTTTCAGATTATTATTGTCGCACTGATATTCGCCCTCGTAGATTATTTCGCCCTCGGTGTCGTAGGATGAGAAAGTTCCCTTCCTGACCATACCGTTATAAGCACCATCGCTACGGAAAACGAACTGATCGTAGACGAAGTTCTCAGGCTCGAGGTCGGTATCACCGTCAATTATCACATCGCCTGGGCCCCAGCCACGTTGCCAAGTGCCGACAATAGAATCGCCCAGTCGGCGTCCATCGTCGTCACCCCCACCGCAAGCCATAAGCATAAAAGGCATCAGCAGCAACAGAAGCAAACTCTTACCTCTCACCTCTAACTTCTAACCTCTTATTTTACATTTCCTACCTTTACCAGATACTCTGCAATCTGAACAGCGTTCAGGGCAGCACCCTTACGGATCTGGTCGCCTGAGAGCCAGAAGGTAAGACCATTCTCATCGCTGATGTCCTTACGAACACGACCTACGTAAACATCGTCCTTGCCAGCAGTCTCCAGTGGCATGGGGTAGGTGAGTGTTGCAGGATCGTCCTTCAGCGTACAGCCAGGAGCAGCGGCGATAGCCTTCTGTGCCTCCTCAACGCTGATGGGCTTCTCGGTCTCAATCCAAACGCTCTCAGAGTGGCTGCGCAGCGAGCTTACACGAACACACATAGCCGAGCACTTAGCATCGGTATGCATAATCTTGCGTGTCTCGTTAAACATCTTCATCTCCTCCTTGGTATATCCGTTTGGCTGGAACACGTCAATCTGTGGGATAACATTGTAAGCCAGCTGGTGGGCAAACTTCTTAATAGTCTTCACCTCACCATTCTCAACCATCTCCTTGTACTGCTGCTGCAGTTCGGCCATAGCGGCTGCACCTGCACCTGAAGCACTCTGATAGCTGGCAACATGAATGCGCTTAATGTGAGAAATCTTCTCCAGAGGCTGCAGTACTACCACCATCATGATAGTTGTGCAGTTAGGGTTGGCGATGATGCCGCGTGGGCGGTTCAGTGCGTCCTCTGCATTGCACTCAGGCACTACCAAGGGCACATCGTCGTCCATACGGAAAGCACTTGAGTTGTCAATCATGACAGCACCGTACTTAGTGATGGTCTCAGCAAATTCCTTTGATGTACCAGCACCTGCCGATGTGAATGCGATGTCCACATCTTTAAAGTCGTCGTTGTGTTGCAGAAGCTTTACTTCAATCTCCTTACCCTTAAAATTGTACTTTGTTCCGGCACTGCGCTCTGAGCCAAACAGTACCAGTTCATCCATTGGGAAATTTCTCTCAGCGAGAATGCGCAGAAACTCTTGTCCTACGGCTCCACTCGCACCTACAATTGCTACTTTCATCTTGTCTATCCTTTAAATGGTTACAATTTGGCCGCAAATTTATGTTTTTTTTTTCATTTTACCAAAAAAATGCCTACCTTTGTAGCCAAAATGACATTATTATTATCATATTTGCCGATTACAGAGCCAACTTTTATCTTTTTTGTGGTACTGTTAATCATTCTGTTTGCTCCTATCGTGATGAGTAAACTGCGTATTCCGCATATCATCGGAATGGTACTTGCGGGTATCGCCATCGGCCAGTATGGTTTCAATATTCTGGTTCGCGACAACTCGTTCGAGCTCTTTGGCAGGGTAGGCCTTTACTACATCATGTTCCTGGCCGGACTCGAGATGGATATGGAGGGTGTGAAGAAACACTCGCGGCGGTTCCTGCTTTTCGGACTGCTCACGTGTCTTATCCCATTGATGCTCACCTACGTCATGTCTATTTCCCTGCTCGACTACTCGCCTGCAGCCTCGTTCCTGTTGGGATGTATCATGGCGTCGAACACGCTGATTGCCTATCCTATCATAGGTCGATATGGTCTGCAGCGTCACCCGAGCGTGGCTCTTAGCGTGGGCTCATCGATGATATCATTGTTCCTGGCACTGGTCATGCTGGCTGCCCTTTCTGGTTCATATAGCAAGGATAGCAACTGGCTGTTCTGGGTGATGTTCGTGGTTAAGTTTGCCGCCTTCTGTGTGGGCAGCGTCATCCTGATACCTAAGCTCACCCGCTATTTCCTGCGTCGATATAGCGATGCCGTCATGCAGTACATCTTTGTCATGGCTGTGATGTTCCTCAGTGCGGCCCTCTCGTCGCTTATTGGCATCGAGGGCGTGTTTGGCGCCTTCTTCTCAGGCCTTATATTAAATAGGTATATACCACGCGTGTCGCCCCTCATGAATCGCATCGAGTTCATTGGTAACGCACTGTTCATTCCTTATTTCCTTATTGGTGTGGGCATGCTCATCAATCTCGGCACGCTGTTCTCCAGCATTCAGGTGGTATGGATTGTGTTGCTCATCGTATTCTTCGGCACCTTCGGAAAGGCTGTGGCGGCCTATGTCAGCAGTCTGCTGTTCCGCTTGTCAAAGGCCGATGGTAACATGATGTTCGGTCTCACCTCGGCCCATGCTGCTGGCGCCATCGCTATGCTGATGGTTGGTATGCGACTGGAGGTAGCACCAGACGAGTATCTGGTGAACGACGATATGTTGAATGGAATCATCATGATGATTCTGTTCACCTGTATCATCAGTAGCATCATGACAGAGCATGCCTCCAAGCAGATTATCCTCCACGAGAAAGCCCATCTGCATGATGATGCACCCAAGGACGACGACGAGAAGATTCTGCTCTGCGTGAAATATCCTGAGATTGCTCCCCATCTGCTTTATCTCTCAATGTATATGCGCAACCAGCGTCTTAATCGCGACTTGGTGGCACTCAACGTTGTCTATGACGACCAGAACAGTAATGCCGCTCGCGAAGAGGGACTGCGACTGCTTGAGAAACTGCAGCAAACGGCCAGCGCCAGCGAGGTAAAGGTGCAGACTCAGGTTCGCCTGGCTTCTAACATCGCCAACGGCATCAAGCACGCCTTCCGTGAGTTTGGCTGTTCCGAGATTATCATGGGTATGCACGTTCATACTGATATCAACCCGAGGTTCTGGGGTGAGTTCATCCAGAGCTTGTATAATGGTTTGAACCGTCAGATTATCCTCATGCGTTTCGTTCAGCCCATGACAACTCTGCGTCGCATCCGTGTGGCAGTACCTTCGCGTGCTGAGTTCGAACCCGGATTCCATCGTTGGCTCGAGCGCCTCAGTCGTCTGGCTGGTCAGCTCGATTGCCGCATCCAGTTCCATGGGCGCAACGAGAGTCTTGAGCTCATCAAGCAGTACATCAACAACCGCCACGCCAGCGTTCGTGCCGAGTACACCTATATGGCCCATTGGAACGAGTTGCCACAACTGGCAGGCGAGATAGCCGACGACCATCTGTTTGTGGTAGTCACAGCCCGTAAGGGTACCATCTCTTATAAAACCGCCCTCGAGCGACTGCCCGACGAGTTGCAGCATCATTTCTCAGGTAAGAACCTCATGATCATCTTCCCCGATCAGTATGGCGGACATAAGGATGAGCGCATGAGCTTCACCGAGGCTCAGCACCACGAGGAGAACAGTATCTACGATACCATTCTGCGCTGGATTCATGAAAGGAAGATTAAACATTAAACATTTGAGATGATAGATATTAAGAATATAACCAAGAGTTTTGGCTCTTTACAAGTACTTAAAGGCATCGACCTTCATATCGACAAGGGCGAGGTGGTAAGTATCGTTGGCCCCAGCGGAGCCGGAAAGACCACCCTGCTGCAGATTATCGGCACACTCGATCGCCCCGATAGCGGCCAGGTGATTGTTGATGGCATCGACACCTGTAATCTTTCTACCAAGAAACTGTCCGATTTCCGCAACCAGCATCTGGGCTTTGTGTTCCAGTTCCATCAGCTGCTGCCCGAGTTTACCGCTATCGAGAACATCATGATTCCCGCTTATATAGCAGGCACTTCGCCCAAAAAGGCTAAGCTGCGTGCGCAAGAGCTTTTGCAGTTCATGGGCTTGGCCGATCGTGCCACCCATAAGCCTAACGAGCTTTCAGGAGGTGAGAAGCAGCGTGTGGCTGTGGCTCGTGCGCTGGTCAACAATCCAGCCGTCATTCTGGCCGATGAACCATCGGGCTCTCTCGACACTAAGAACAAGGAAGAACTCCACCAGTTGTTCTTCGACCTTCGCAATCAGTTCGGCCAGACCTTTGTCATCGTAACCCACGATGAAGGCCTCGCAAGCATCACTGATAGAACAATTCATTTGAAAGATGGACTCATTTTGCCAATGGAGCCTACCGGTCCCATGGATAATCCTGCGGCAGAAAATGAATCCGTATCGCTCGACCAAAGGTCGCTTGCTACCGAAGGGACGCAAGAATCCGTTGATTAAACAAAATAATTCTAGGAAAAACTATGATTCAATTAGGAAAATATAATACCCTGAAAATCGTGAAGTCCGTAGACTTCGGACTTTATTTAGACGGTGGCGAAGAAGGCGAAATCCTCCTTCCCCAGCGTTACGTTACTAACGACATGAAGATTGGCGACGAGATAACCGTGTTTATCTACCTCGACCAGGAAGAGCGCCCTGTGGCCACCACCGAGACACCTTTTGCCAAGGTTGGCGAGTTTGTAAGCCTCGAGGTGGCATGGGTCAATCAGTTTGGAGCATTCCTTAACTGGGGCCTGATGAAGGACCTCTTCTGCCCCTTCCGCGAACAGAAAAAGCGCATGGAGCAAGGTCAGCGCCACATTGTATATATAAAGGTAGATGAGGATAGCTACCGCCTTATGGCTACCGCCAAGGTCGAGAAGTATCTCACTGTGCCCACCATCAACGACCTGCCACAGCTCCAGCATGGCGCTGAGGTCGACATCCTTGTATGGCAGAAGACCGACCTTGGTTTTAAGGTCATCGTAAATAATCAGTTCCAGGGCCTTGTGTTCCAGAATCAGATTTTCCAGCCCCTGCATAGCGGCATGAAGCTCAAGGCCTTTGTCGACCATGTTCGTCAGGACGGCAAGATTGATATCGTTCTGCAGCAGACAGGCCGCCAGCAGACGTTAGACTTTGCCGAGGCTCTGCTGCGCTACCTCTACGAGAACGACGGCTACTGCAACCTCGGCGACAAATCCCCCGCCGAACTCATCTACGATCGCTTCCAGGTATCAAAGAAAGCCTACAAGAAAGCCGTAGGCGACCTTTACAAACGCCGCCTCATAACAATCGCGGACGATGGCATCCACTTAGCAAAATAAACTCTTCGTTTGCGTATAGGCGCACAATCGTTTGCGTACAGAAAAAAAAGAAAACCGCCATCACTCGTAGTGGGTGATGGCGGTTCGTATGATTTAGAACTCTGCTGATTTCGGAGTACGTGGGAAAGGAATCACGTCGCGAATGTTCTGCATACCTGTTACGAACAGGATGAGACGCTCGAAACCAAGACCGAAACCTGCGTGTGGGCATGAACCCCAACGGCGGGTGTCGATGTACCACCAGAGGTGGGTCTGGTCCATCTCGCGGCGATTGATCTCGCCCATAAGCTTGTCGTAGCTCTCCTCACGAACAGAACCACCGATAATCTCACCAATCTGTGGGAAGAGTACATCGGTGCCCTGCATGGTAGGACCAGGAGCTACAGCGCCCTTGTAACCTACTGAACCGCCATCGGCAGTATCCTGATTCTGCTTCATATAGAACGACTTGAAGGCACGTGGGTAGTCGGTCATGATGACTGGCTTCTTGAAGTGCTCCTCAACGAGGTAACGCTCGTGCTCGCTGGCAAGGTCGTCGCCCCAGTTGCATGGGAACTCGAACTTCTTGCCCTTCTTGATGGCCTCCTGAAGGATATTGATACCCTCGGTATATGGCAGACGAACGAAGGTCTCCTTGAGTACACCCTCAAGACGCTCGATAAGGGTCTTATCAATCATCTGATTGAGGAACTGAAGGTCGTCCTTACAGTTGTCGAGTGCCCAGCGAACGCAGTACTTGATGAAGTCTTCCTCGAGGTCCATCAGCTCTTCCTGGTCGAGGAAGGCAACCTCGGGCTCTACCATCCAGAACTCGGCCAAGTGGCGTGGAGTGTTTGAATTCTCAGCGCGGAAGGTTGGACCGAAGGTGTAGATAGAACCAAGTGCGGTGGCACCAAGCTCGCCCTCGAGCTGACCAGATACGGTGAGTGATGTCTGTTCGCCGAAGAAATCGTCGTCGTAGATAATCTTACCGTTCTCGTCCTTCTTCAGGTCGTAGAGGTTCTTTGTTGTTACCTGGAACATGTTTCCTGCGCCCTCACAATCGCTTGCAGTGATAAGTGGGGTGTGGAAATAGAAGAAACCGTGCTCGTGGAAGTAGGTGTGGATGGCCATTGCCATGTTGTGGCGGATGCGCATAACGGCACCAAAGGTATTGGTACGCAGACGCATGTGGGCGTTCTTACGCATCACCTCAAAGCTCTGACCCTTCTTCTGCATAGGATAGTCGTTGCCACACAGGCCGTAAACCTCGAGACGGGTGGCCTGGATTTCTGACGACTGACCTGCGCCCTGGCTCTCAACCAGAATACCCTCGGCTGAGATGCAGGCACCTGTTGTGATCTGCTTGAGTGTCTCTTCTTCGAACTTAGCGGGATCTACCACAATCTGTACGTTCTTGATGGTTGATCCGTCGTTGAGGGCAATAAAGTCGACTGCCTTAGAGCTGCGGTGCGTGCGCACCCAACCCTTTACGCAGACTTCCTTGCCATATTCTGTGCTCTTGAGCACATCAATAATCTTAGTACGTTTCACTTTTTTACCTTTTTACTTTTTTACCTTTACTCATAAGCTCCCATGCGCAGACGGTCTACCTCCTCCTCGGTAAGGTAACGCCAGTCGCCACGCTTCAGGTTCTTCTTGGTGAGACCTGCGAACTGAACGCGGTCGAGCTTCTGAACGCGATAACCCAGGCTCTCGAAGATACGGCGAACAATACGGTTCTTACCTGAGTGAATCTCGATGCCTACCTGCTTCTTATCGGTTGGGTGAGCGTACTGAACGTCGTCGGCCTTAATCTCGCCGTCCTCGAGCTGGATGCCCTCGGCAATCTGCTGCAGATCGTGAGCGGTAACGTTCTTATCGAGATATACGTGATAGATCTTCTTCTTGAGATACTTAGGATGTGTGAGCTTTGAAGCCAGATCGCCATCGTTGGTGAGCAGAAGCACACCAGTGGTGTTGCGGTCGAGACGGCCTACTGGATAGATGCGCTCTGGGCAAGCGTTCTTAACGAGGTCCATAACAGTCTTGCGCTGCTGTGGGTCGTCGCTTGTAGTAACGTAATCCTTTGGCTTGTTGAGCAGAACGTAAACCTTCTTCTCGATGCTTACTGGCTGATCGTGGAACTTAACTACATCGGTGCGCAAAATCTTTGTTCCCAGCTCGGTTACTACCTCGCCGTTAACGCTTACTACACCTGCCTGGATGAACTCATCGGCCTCGCGGCGGCTGCAGATACCTGCATTGGCAAGGAACTTGTTCAGGCGGAGTGGCTCGTTTGGATCGTAGTTAATCTCCTTGTACTCGATGCGCTTCTTCATTGAGTACTTTGCATTTGGATCGTAGTCGGCGCTGTGCTGACGTGGACCCTTCTTGTAAGGAGATGCGCCGTAAGGTTTGCCGTAGCCACCCTGCTGTGGGCGCCCGTAACCACCCTGCTGAGGACGACCGTAGCCACCCTGCTGAGGACGACCATAACCACCCTGCTGTGGACGACCGTAACCACCCTGCTGTGGGCGACTGTAACCACCCTGCTGAGGACGGCCGTAACCACCCTGCTGAGGACGCTGACCATAGCTACCCTGTGGACGCTGACCATAGCCACCCTGTGGACGCTGGCCGTAACCGCTCTGGCGCTGCTGGTAACCACCCTCGCCATAGTTGCTACGTGGACGATAGCCACCCTGTGGGCGCTGAGGAGTATTGCTCTGCAAAGCAGCACCAAAACCCTCGGGGCGGAAACCACCCTCATCGTCGTTGTTATTGCGATAGCTTGCACGCTCATAGGCTGGGCGTACTGCTGCTGTGTGAATACGTGGACGTGGTGAACGACCTGGGCGATACTCTCTCTGAGCGCCATCCTGAGTGGTCTCTTCCTGTTTCTTCTCGTTGTTTTCGAAATCCATGTGTTGTATAAATTTAAATATGTAATGACTTAATTAATATTTTTATTCTCTCTTTATTAAATTCCTGTATAGGTTGATGGGGTTATGGCACGTAACTCTTCTTTTACATCCTCGCTAACCTCGAGTGTCTCAATAAAATTCTTGATCTTCTCTCCTGTAAGTTTCTCATTGGTACGTGTAAGAGCTTTCAGAGTCTCGTAAGGGTTGGGGTAGGCTTCGCGACGCAGAATGGTCTGAATAGCCTCGGCTACTACAGCCCATGTGTTGTCGAGATCCTCTTGCAGCTTCTCCTCGTTGAGGATGAGCTTGCGCAGTCCCTTCAGTGTGCTCTGGAATGCGATGACGGCATGGCCCATAGGTACGCCTACGTTGCGCAGAACGGTTGAGTCGGTAAGGTCGCGCTGCAAACGGCTCACAGGCAGCTTGGCTGCCAGGAACTGCAGAATGGCGTTGGCGATACCGAGGTTACCCTCAGAGTTCTCGTAGTCGATGGGGTTTACCTTGTGAGGCATAGCGCTCGAACCAACCTCGCCCTTTTTGATCTTCTGCTTGAAGTAGTCCATAGAGATGTACATCCAGAAGTCGCGATCAAGATCGATGACGATGGTGTTGATGCGGCGCATAGCGTCGAAGATAGCGCCCAGCCAGTCGTAATTTGAAATCTGGGTGGTGTACTGTTCGCGCTCCAGACCAAGTTTCTCGCTAACAAACTGATTACCAAACTCGCGCCAGTCGTACTGTGGGTAAGCCACGTGGTGAGCATTGTAATTACCAGTGGCGCCACCAAACTTAGCTGTGATTGGTGTGGCCTTCAATCCGCGCAGCTGCTCTTCAAGACGGTAAACGTAAACCATCACCTCCTTGCCCAGACGGGTAGGTGAGGCTGGCTGTCCGTGAGTCTTGGCCAGCATGGGGATGTTCTTCCACTGTTCAGCATAATCGTGCAGCTGCTCGATAAGCTCCTCAACCAAAGGATAGTAAACCTGCTCGAGTGCCTCCTTAATAGAAAGAGGTACGCTGGTGTTGTTGATGTCCTGAGAGGTGAGTCCGAAGTGGATGAACTCTTTATAACTCTCAAAACCACCCATAGCGTCGAGCTGCTCCTTGATGAAGTACTCAACGGCTTTCACATCGTGATTGGTAATCGACTCGATGTCCTTAACTCGCTGTGCATCAGCGGGTGTGAACTTTCGATAAATGTCGCGAAGCTGATCGAAAAGCTGATGGTTGATACCCTGAAGTTGAGGCAATGGTAATTCACAGAGCGTGATGAAATACTCAATTTCTACGCGTACCCTGTAACGGATAAGGGCATACTCAGAAAAGTATTCTGCCAATGGCTCGGTCTTACTTCTGTAACGGCCATCTATAGGCGAGATGGCTGTCAATAAACTTAAATCCATGTTTTAAATTAATTCCTAAATTATCGATAATCCTTAAAATTTCAATCCTCTTTTAACCCAAAAACGCAACCTCAACGGCTGCGTCATGAGCTATTTTGTGTTGTGGGCGTTGACGGATTCGAACCGCCGACCCTCTGCTTGTAAGGCAGATGCTCTAAACCAGCTGAGCTAAACGCCCTTATTTCTTCTTAGCGGGTGCAAAGGTAAGAAGAAAATTTGAGACTGCAAAATTTTCAGGCGAAAAAATTGCAGTCTCATGTAAATTTATAGCTGATAGAGGTCGTTTGCGGCCATCAAATCCACTTTTTTGTCTGAAAGTATCTTCTCGCAGGCATCCAAATCGGTAGGACGGATAACCACTGTAGCCACATCGCCATTAGCAAACGAATACATATATTCGATGAAAACGCCGTTCTCGGAGAGATGTTTGAGTACCACTGCCAGTGAACCACTGACGTTGGGGCATACAAATCCGATGACATCGGTAATCTTAACGGCGAAGTGAGCCTCTTTAAGTACCTGATAAGCCTTGTCGGGGTCGGAAACGATGCAACGCAGAATACCAAAGTCGCTGTTATCGGCGATGCTCATGGCAGAAAGGTTCACACCTGCCTTACCCAAAACTTCGGTCACCTCGGTAAGGCGGCCTGACTTGTTCTCAAGGAAAATTGAAAGTTGCTTTGTTTTCATAAGATTATTGTTTTAAATATTACGCTTGTCAATCACACGCTTGGCCTTGCCCTCAGAGCGCTCGATGCCCTTTGGCTCGACGAGCTTAACCTTGAATCCCAGTCCGATGACGCTGCGCAACTCTGCCTCAAGCTTCTTCTGTAGTCCAACCATTGTGGCCATATCGTCGGTAAAGTACTCTTCCTTCACCTCTACCTTAAGCTCGGATGTGTCGGTGTTGTTCACGCGGTCGACGGTGAGCAGGAAGTGAGGCTCGTACTCAGGCAGCTTCAGGATGACATCCTCGATCTGCGATGGGAATACGTTTACGCCACGGATGATGAGCATATCGTCGCAACGGCCCAGAATGCGGTCCATACGTACCAAGGTGCGTCCGCATTTACACTTGTCGTAGTGCAGGGCTGTCAGGTCGTGAGTGCGATAGCGGAGTAGGGGCATGCCTTCCTTGGTAAGATGGGTGAAGGTAAGTTCGCCTAATTGCCCCTCTGGCATTGGCTCGCCTGTCTTTGGGTCAAGTATCTCTGGGTAGAACAGGTCTTCGTTAAGGTGGGTGCCGCACTGGTGTTCGCACTCATATCCAACGCCAGGACCAGCTATCTCGCTCAGTCCGTAGATGTCGTAGGCCTTAATGCCCAGACTCTCTTCCAACTTCTTGCGCATCTTCTCAGTCCAGGGTTCTGCACCAAACACGCCCACTTTCAGTTTGAATTCATCGCGGTTCCAGGGGCACTCCTTCATGGCCTCGCCCAGGAACATAGCGTAGCTTGGGGTGCAGCAGAGAATGGTGGTGCCAAAGTCGTGCATCAGTGTCATCTGCTTCTGGGTGTTACCGCTCGAGATGGGGATTACCGATGCACCAATGTTAGTGGCGCCATCGTGGGCACCAAGACCTCCTGTAAACAAACCATAGCCGTAAGCCACCTGGAAGATGTCGTCTTTTCCAGCGCCATAGGCGGTAAAGGCACGGCTGATGGCCTCGCTCCACATGGCAAGGTCCTTGCGGGTGTAAAGTACTACGACTGGCTTTCCTGTGGTACCTGATGAGGCGTGGATTCTTACAATCTGACTCATGGGCACGGCAGCCAGTCCAAAGGGATAGTTGTCGCGGAGGTCGAGCTTATTGGTAAAGGGGAGTTTCGTGATGTCGTCGATGCTCTTAATGTCACCTGTCTCCAACCCCATCTCCTGGAACTTCTTGCGGTAGAAGGGGGTGTTGTAATACACGTACTCGGCCATCTTTACCAGACGGCTGCTCTGGATTTCGCGAAGCTGTTCGCGATCCATGCACTCCATTGTTTCATTCCAAATCATTGTCTGTTTCGCTGTTGATTATTTAAAAGTACTTTACAGCCGACAAAGTTAGCGTATTTTTTTGAATCAACCAAGAAAGTAACCTCAAAAATGGTATTTTTATTGAAATGGTTTGGAACTTTCGTATATTTATCGTATTTTTGCCGCTGTTCTGTTATATATATTAATAAGGTATGAAAAAGCTGATTATTTGCTTGATGGCTGTGCTTGGACTTACCACAGCTTGCGCACAAAAGAATTACGAGACTGACGAGTTTACAACCAAGAGTGGAAAAACTGTAAAGTTCCACGCCCTGATGCATGCCTGCATCCGCATTGAGCTGGATGGCAAGGAGATACAGATTGACCCTGTGGCTAAGCTGGGCGATCGCACTGTTGATTATGCTGCTATGCCTAAGGCAGACTATATCTTTGTGACTCACGAGCATGGCGACCATTATGATGCCAAATCAATAAAGCAGCTTACAGGCGAAAAGACTCAGCTGGTGATGAACAAGCGTTGCGCTGATATGTATGGCGCAGGTAAGGTGATGGCTAACGGCGACAAGCTGCAGTTGGCAGATATGAGCGTTGAGGCTGTTCCTGCATATAACTATACTGAGGGTCACACCCAGTTCCACCCAAAGGGGCGTGATAATGGATATATCCTGACTATCGACGGCCTGCGTATCTACATAGCTGGCGACACAGAGGATATCCCAGAGATGTCGAAGATTAAGGATATCGACATCGCTTTTCTGCCGTGCAATCAGCCTTACACGATGACTCCCGATCAGCTTATACGTGCAGCAAAGGTAATCAAGCCTAAAGTGCTATTCCCATATCACTACGGTCAGACTGACTTGAGTGGTGTGCCTGCCGCCCTCAAAGGCACTGGCATTGATGTACGCATACGTCATTATGAGTAAAAATCCCCTTAATTTATCAGCCATATATGAAACAATTACTATTAACTGCCCTTTTGGCATTATCTTGCCTGACAAGCGCCCAGGCTCAGGATCGTAGCGCTTATAGTTTTAAGGTTACTCCTCATGTTAATCAGGAGGATGAGCTTATTGACAGCATCACTGTAGATGTGTTGGTGGATGGTGTAAAGACCTATCTTGATTTCAGTACCATGCTGTTCACGCCCCAGTCGCCTGATATCGAACATCAGTGGATAATCGAGCGCGACATCAATTTCGATGGAATACCTGATCTTATGATATTCTACGGCTATATAGGCTATGGTGGTCAGGGTGGTGACATCTATCACGGCTATGTGTGGGATGTGAAGACGCGCAAGTTCCGTTTGGAAGAAAACTTCTCAGAGATTCCAGATCCACAGTTTGATGAAGTAGAGAAGACCATCCGTGCTGACTATCGCAACGACTACAGTACTTACGTCCACGTAGTTTATAAGTGGGTGGATGGCTATCTGAACCTCTTCACCCAAAGCGAAGAGGAACTGGAAGAACCAGAGGCAGGATTCTGATACAAAAAAGAGGTGTAGCACTTTTATATGCTACACCTCCTTATTTTTTATAGACTTATTACTTAACCTCCTCGAAATTCAACGTCACTGTGTATCAGTAAGTTGTGAATCGACGGTACAAATAAGGTACTATTTTTCTAATAATTTAAACTTCTTTTCTCCTCTCATTGCATCCTCGTACATGCCAATTGCAAATCTTCTTGGTTCTTCAAGTTTATCATACATGGTTTTAATCTCAGGGACCAATTTCATGTAATCTACGATGAATATACTCATGAACGCCAATACACATTGTGTAGCATGTGGAGCCATAATAGATGTGTCTGCACGATTGTCGTTCTTGAAAGCGTCACGAAATTGGAAAATAGATACGTATGACGGATGGCCATGAAGACTAAAATATGAATATGTACCTTTCAATATATCATTTTTTATACGTAGTAGATTGTCTGCATCATCATAATTAACAAACTCTAAAGAGTTGTCTTCTTTAAAAATATAGCGGAATTTCTTGCCAAATGCATTATGAATTATATTCTTTGTCTGTTGATCCAATTTTGAGTATAACTCAGTACTATCAATTTCTTTCAGGCATTCATCAATATCCTTTTGTTCTTCAGCTACTCTTTCTGGATTGTGACTGCGCATCTTTTCATCCAAGTTCTTTAGCCTTTCAGAAAGGCCATGAGCCATAAATAGGTTATATAATATAGTCCTTTTATCTTCTGAGTTTGGAATTATGAATAAGAGTTCAAATGCAATAACAGACTCATAAATGCGTCTTGCTATCGAAAATAGGACAGATGGATCAATAATAGGGTTTAGTCTATCAATCCCTTTATTATACCCAATACCGTCTAACAATGATAGAAAATGAAAACCTTCGCTAAACAATGTCTGCATCCAGATATTGCGATCGTCCTCAATATAGGATGTGGCTTTACGCCCTTCGGGTGATTTAATGACATCGAAATAGAAGTCAAGCATCACTCTTAGATATTGTTTACAATCATCAAGCGTGTCCAACTGAATAAATTTTTGAACTTCTTCAAAAGAAAGTTGCTTGACACCCCTAGCTTTTATCATTTTTATTAATGTTTCAAGTTGCTCTCTGTCTAATCCCATTAACTCACTTACTAATTTTGATTTCCCATCGACCATTTTTCCGACCGTCTTTACGTACAATGTCAATTCCAAGTTTCCTGATGGCTGTAAATTCACGCTGAATGGTCTTGTCAGAGACCTTTAGCTTTTCGGACATTTCCATCCAAGTAGCTTCTGGTGAAGCACATACTATTTCAAGTATACCTATCTGTCTATCAGATAGTTCTTTTAGGACATCTTTCCGGACATCTTTTAGGACATTCTTTAGGACATCGGGTAATTCTTTGGCTTCTTCTCCTGATACAAGAGGTATTTCTTCCTTAGTCTCGATAGACAATATAAGCTTTACCTGCATCAGTTCACGCTGTTCAATGAGTTCTGGCTTCAGCCAGTGCTTCTCGTTCCATGCACTGAGGATGAGCGGGAATCCAGAACCAAGATTTTCACCAAAGCCTATCATACGGAACATATTTTGAATACGCTGATTGCGAGCCCTCGTTTCCTCACCAGCATAAATCTGTTCTACAGGCAGCTTCAATAGGCCAGGGTTTGTGAACACGAACTTATCATCATACTTTTCAACCTTCAACACACTATTCAACATAAGGTCAGCATGAATGATGCAGTTTGTCATGGCCTCACGTATGGCCTTGTGTTGTGGCGTGTCGTCGTCTCGCTCCAATCCAACCATCTTAAATGGACGTGGTAATTCCTTTGTCAATTTGGGAAGCACCATTGTGACAAAGTTATATAGGTTGTTCTCCCATGTACCGTCATAAGTTAAACGGTCGCTGTACCGCTGGTCACCTATCAGTCCCGACTTGTCAATATAATCAAGTCGAAGATTATCAAAGCGGTCACGAATGGGCAAACCCTTACCAAACATTAGTAAACCTGCCATGTTCAGACATTCCAATCCACTCTCACGGTCTTTTGTAAATCCACCCATCTGTCGTAAGAACTCCTGATTGTCGAGATCATTGAATGGATGTTCTGTATATCTGTTATGAAACCTCTGGCGATAACGTTCCAATGTCGGAATGTCAATGTCATCCATCGTGTAGTTCTTTAGGAACAGACGGTCATTGCCATCATGGTTAGCATCTCGCATCATCATCGTGAGCATTTCCTCTGGGCAATGATAGTCTCCTTCGTGGTTTCGAATGAATGTTCCTCTTATTGGATTGTTATTGATATAGACTGGACGAGTATTATAGTCGGCTTGTGGTATCCTAATGGCAACAATCGTCTTGCCGTCGACAATAACTGTCTCGACATCCTCGTCTCTCAACAGATTTACATTCACCTTCTCTGGGTTGTTGACGATATTCCAAAAATCCTTGCGGATCTTATCCGCATCATCCACACCAGTTATCGTGAATCGCTTACTGATGTCTTTCTCCTTCAAGTCCTCATACACCCCTAAAAGGATAAGTCCACCATAGGTGTTAGCAAATGCTGAATATGTATCCCAAACACTGCCAGGGATACTCGACTGTGCTTTCTTGCACTCCAGCGTTACACGTTCGCCTTTGATTAGTACTTCCTTTATCGTTTTCTCGTTCATAATCATAATTCGCTTGCAAAGTTAATCAATTATTTCGAAAAGAAACAATTTTATTACTTTTGTTTATATTATCTGAAATATCTCATTGTTTATTCGTGTCGCGATAAAAAAACATCCGATACTCACTCTTAAGTTCTTTTATCTTCTGTTTTGTTGTTTCTGCTAAACTATTCAAATATACATAAGAATAGCCAGTTCCTCCTTCAAAGGAAGAAGCTTCACATATAGCTTTTTCTTCCCTGTATTCATGCCAACTATTCATATAATCAAATGAAATCGGAGGATCACATTCCTTCCCCCATTCTGATAATTTTTCGATAATATCATTTAACTCATTCTCATATTTCTCAAACATTGCAGAAGATAGCAATTGTAATTCGGGAGTACTGAGATAATCTGGAGAATATAACTTTTTAGATATATAACGTTCCGACGCAATTAGAAAAGCGCTTGCACTTTCTATCATTTTAATAGCATTATCATTTGTTAGATCAGAAGGTCTATATGCTTCATGACAGATAATATGCCTTGTTTTGAAGAGATAGTCTAACCAATTAAACATTTCATTTTGATCTTTAATGTCTGTTAGTTCTATCTCCAGACTAAGAAACTCTTGCAATTTATTAAAAAATTCAACTCCAAGTAGCTCGTTCAAATTACTAATTATATCCTGAACATTATTACAGGGAAGTAAATATGAAATATAGTCGCCTAAAGTTATTTCATTATCTTCAAAAGCAGAAATCACTTCAAAATCAAATTTCGTGTCTTTTAAATATTTTACGTCCTTGAGGTTTTTACGATAAAAAGGACTGTCAATGATAGATTTGTATTGCTGGCGAAAGCCCTCTTCTAAACTTGCCACAAGTTTCACTGGAATATATTCCAACAACAAGCTGTTTTCAGAGTTTTTTACTTCCCTTTTAAGCTCCTCTATCTCATAAGAAGGGAAATGACCTAATCCATTCCTAGATAAGGCTCCCATTAATTCAGAAAGTCGTATTTGTTTTTTCATAACAATTGCATTTAGGTAAAAATGTCAAATTTCTCTCGTAATAAACCATTCTCTTTAAGTTTTACTAGCATCAGTTCTTGCAGTTCCTTGCAAAATTAATCATTTTTCCCAAGAGGAATTACTTTTAAATTGTATTTTCGACTGTTTCTATCAAGTACAACGTCATATTCCTTAATCCCTTTTGCTTTTGCAATCATTCTTAGATGTTCTTTATAACGTGATTCCATGTCTGGACCGTAATAAATGGCTTTCAAGCACCCTTTATCTGGGATTGAAGAATACTCTTTATCGGCATCCTTATCAGCTAATGGTTCTAAATCGAGGATTCTCCATTCCTTTTCATGAGCATAATCAGATTTATCTTTATATAGATAGGTTTTCAACTTATACAGTTTGTCAACAGGATACATTTGAGCATATTGTTGCAGAATTGTATCATCAACAAAGTTATTCCTTAGAAATATACGCCCACTTATTCTGTCAATTATTTCTGTTGCATCCATTTTCTGGGATGTATAGATAATAGGAAATAAGCATACTGCATGGGTGTTCTTTGTCGATACTCGCCAATTTCTAAAGTCGTATTCCAAAGAGAATCCTGTATAACCATCTGCATATGTATCCCACATATATTTAGAGGTTACTGTTTCTGTAAAACATGCAATTTTAGTTGTCTTATTTTGCCTTGCCCATAACTGCTGTTTTTCGATTTGTCTTTTCCAATTATTATAAGATTGTTTATAAACATCCCATAATTCTGTTTCTATAATGCTGTCAGACTGATTAAGATCAATCAATTCCTGTATTTTTGATGTGACAGAATTTATAGGGAAAGAAGAAGGATCATTCCTATAAGCTTTCAGTATATCTGGGATACACAATTTATATATCTCTCTCATTCGTGTGTCTACTGACTTATTATCATAAAACACAGTAGAATCATATTTATCAGGAAACTTATCCGCTATACACACAGGAATAGTCCCTTGCTCAAATGAAATAAAAGAATCTATACTACATTTGCGAAAACGAAATAGTTTTGAAGGGATATGATGACTAACAAATCCCCAAACCTTCGAATATAGCATAAGAGTTTCCATTGGTGGAAGATTATCTGGTATTGATGTCCTCTCCATCAATCTTGCGAACTCTTTCTTGAACTGAGTCTTTGTATATAATACGTGTTTATTCATAATACACCTTTATGATTTCTGTTTATCCCACAATGCGGCCAAATTAATACAGGTAGAAAACTCACTTAAACACCATCTTATAACTTCTTCTAAATCCATTCCATCTATTTTAACAACGGGATTAACCCATGAGTAAACAGGCTCCACCTCTACTCCTGTAATAATATTATTATTTGTTATTTCAGATATGGAAAAATGTTCCGAACCATATTGGATACAACTAATATTTCTTTTTTCCTTAATAGAATACAGGGGATACATCATTTTTATATACTCCTGACACATAGTTCTCATTTCTCCCTTTGACGTATGTGTAATCTGTGATTTCAAATCTGCCACAATTTCATCTACAGGCATCCCACATTCCACCATATATAATATAAGATGGAAAAGCGGTAAAGAAGTAGAGAATTTTATGTGTTTATACTGATAATAATCACTTCTGATTCTGTCTTGAGTGTCAAACGTTGTGATTTTTTTCAAATCTCTAATAGATAATTGACGAATTCTCATCCAGAACTTGAAGAAATTCGTAAAAATATGGGTGATACCTATCTCCTTCGATAATTCTAGTTCTATTTGTATGGCGATATAGTGCTGAATGCTATATCTAAACGGCTCTCTCGACAAAAACTTGCTCATATAACCTTCATAACATGCATCCATTCCGTAAAAATGATGGAAAATATGTGCTGTTGTTTCATAGTCCATCACCAAAATAATATTATCAAAACCAAATTTATTTGTGACGACGTCAGGTATCGTAGTGTCATCAATATGTGCACTCAAAACGTTTAGTATGCGAAAAAGGTGTTTCGGGTCAAGACGGTCTAAATCTTCTATTATAAGGACTGACTTTTTCTTTTTCCATTCAGAACCATTCATCGCATGATCTTCTTTCATCCACTCTATTGTATTTCGTATCAATGACGTATATCCGTCATTTTCATAGATACTACCTTTGATTTGAGAGAACGAAGCTAAGTATTTGTCTCCTGTATGTTCCTTTTCCTCATATTCTTTCTTCTTGTCGCAGAACTTTTGAAAGACTTTATCATAAAATGCTCCGCCTGGGACAAATGACAAAAGAAACGAAACCAACACTTTTATATCTTCAAAATTGAAAAGCGAATTAAAGACTGCATCAAGATCTACCTTGTCAAGCAACCCATCCTTTTCTAATTGAATTATAATATCTCGCTTTATATATTCAAAAATATCTTCATTTTTAGCAACTGTATAATTAACAGGATAGATGGTGAAGAATATATATTCTTTATTTAATTCTTCATTACTTCTTACTTGATTAAGCAAATATGTTTTGCCATCGCCAAACTTTGCTGAAAGAATAATTCTATCAGTTGTTGCTAGATATTGGGAGAAATCGCTAATCTTTTCTTTCAAATTTATATCCTTGATCTCAATTTTCATTTTTTTATTATCAGAGATTCTACTTTTTCATTCAGTTTACATCCTTACTTTTTTAAGAAACCATATTTGTAAACCTTCTGTTCAATCTGCTTGGCAAGTTCTTTTTGCTTTTGGCGGAGGTCAGCAATGAGGGCAGTATAAGTAGAATCATCACTTTCTGTGTTCATCTGTTGCTTACCGCTCTTTGTGGTTTTTGTACCTTGGAAATAAAGGCGAATATCATAGAAAGACGCATTGGGGTTCTCTTTTGCGATAGGTTGTTGATGATAGTAGCGCCAAAGCTCTCGACCTGCATCCATTACTGCTTTTGCTTGATCGGAAAGAACTAAAGGTGTTGTGCCATCGTGAATATCGGTTGTAGTAGTTGGTTCCGCAAAAGCGTCTGCAACATGATAATTCTTGCCATCTTTTTCGTATTCCTTCTGTTCTTCTTCTGTTCGGATTGTCTTTTGGGTCCGTCCGTGTATAAAGTCACTCATGAAGTGGCTTTCAAATATCTCCTTAGCATCAACTTCTTCTTCTGTAAAAGGAATCCAATGGTTTGTACCATATTTGCTCTGAATGTTATTCGAGCTACAGAATAAAGAATATACTACGCAGTCCGTTTGAAAAACGATGTCGTTTTTCCATTCTTCATTTGGATATAAAAATTGATCGCGGTCGTTTAACCATGTAGCTTCAATGCAATGGCGAACACCAACAAAGATTGCAATTCTCAAAAGATTCTTAGGTGTAATCCACCAACCGCGTGGAGTAGGAAGTTGAGACTTCAAATTTACGAAGTAGACAAGTTTTTGATTCTGGAAATCGTTTCGACCATTACTCATGAATCCCAACTTATTGTTGTTTTGGTCGTCTCTTAATTCGTTTACCCACTTACCAATGTTTCCCATTGATTCATCGTAGCAATAAATAAATTTCTTTCCAATGAATTCTCCTTCAGAGTTATACACATCTGATGACATCCCTGTGAATTCTTCTTTAATATTAGTATGCCAGATGAAAAAGCCTATGGGGAAATGCCCTTTTACATTATCAAAGGTATTGGCTGGAACCAAAAATGATCGACCGGGCTTCGCCCGGAACTGTCTGCGAAACTCACGGAAGTTGGGTGCTTGCACAATTTTCAANNTTGAAAATTGTGCAAGCACCGCTGTAGGGAGTTCGTCATATATTCGAATAATAAACTGAGCGAACAACTCTCTACCAGCTATTCCTATTTTATTTAAATATTTCTTGTATACTTCTGTCTTGACGGCAACATCTGTTTTGTTTTTACCTGTACCTGATAATTGTTTACTGTCTCCTGCTTCTGCGTACGGTGGATTAATATAAATTATCAGTTTCTTGAGTCTCTCTGGGTCTTTTATGATATCTTGTAACGATTTTGGTAATTTGGATTTCTTTGTGACAACTCCCTTGTTGTCTACTTCATCAAAAAGTGGATCATTAAGGAAGTCAAATTGAAATACGTGGTTTTCCAACAGGTTCGCTCCACCATTATCTTTATCTCTTGCAGCTGCATTCATAGTGTCAATGCGCTGAAGCATGGCCTGAACGTCAGCTTTGTCAAGTGTTGAGGCATATATATTGTATTTGTTTGTAAGTCCTGCTAACAGGTTTCCTGTACCAGCGCAGCAATCCCAAACATAATACTCATCTTGCCAGTCTTCACCCAACTCTGCTGCTAAATATTGCTGTGAGAGTTCTACCCATTTCGCAGGAGTAAAGAAAGAACCTTTACGCTCACGAACATCTTGAGGCACAAGTAGGTCTCGGCGATTTACAATGTCATCCCAGTATTCACGTCGTGGTGGACGTGAATAGCGATTCCAAAATTGTATGTGAGCTTTCTGATTATCATTAAATTGAGCTTTGGTGAAATCCTCCAATCCAAAGTCATTAATACGACGGTCTAACAGATAGTGATCGTCTTGTAATAACACAAATAGCTTTTCGCTAAGTGTGTTATTCTCTTTTGAAAGAATATCTGCTAAATAGAAGTCTGCATCAATGATACCAGCTTTCTTGGCAATCTCCCAATTAATATTGATAGTTGGCTTTACTGCTTCAAGCCATTTTAGATAAATATGGGTGAAATTATTCTTGTTTATGCGAATATGACGGACTCCAATCTTTCGCAAAGCGAAGTTTTTCTTTATGAAGTAAACCAGTTCTTTTGCATCCTTCTCATAGTTGTATATTTCAAGTCCATGATGAAGTGCATCATTCAAGAGCCCTTGTAATTGTTTAAACTCTTTTGTAGTATGGTCACTTGGGGCAACATTCCAATTAAAGTCATTCTGGCGCAGAACATCCAAAATGGTGCTATAAGGCAGAAATGCCATTTTCTCAGCATCAAAAGCGCCAAGAAACGCAGGAGGGAGAATTGTGTCTTGTGGACGCTCCTTACCTAATGTGAGTATCAACTGGATAAAGGACTCGTAAATATCATGACTTGTACCTTTTTTGGCTTCAGCCCATAATAATGATTCCGCTTCATTTAGTCCAAGCGGGTCAGCAGGGATGGACACACAAAAATCAACACGTCCGATAATCTGAGTTGTGTCAAATCCTTCAAAGAGGTCTTGAGCCACTTTGTTTTTCAACTCCTCTTCTAAAATATTTCCGTAGTATGCCGTGTAATTGGTTTCTTTATTGCTCATATTACTCTTATAAGAATGATGGCGCAAATATACAAAAAAGTAAGTAGAATTAAATGTTCTTTATTTAAAAAATGCACATCATAATTGTTTTTCTTCAGAATTAAGCGTTATATTTCATGGATTACAGCAGTTTTATTTGGTAGAATCAATGGAAAGATGTATCTTTGCAACTTGAAAAGTTGTGTTTATAGCCAGAGAACATAAGTTTAGCGTTTGTGAATACGTGTTCGTAGTCTGTGAATATAAGTTTTCGGAGTGTGAACATAAAATGTGTAGAGCAGAAATAAAATAGTGGAATAATCATAAACAAAGAATAAGGATATGGCAAATTTCGTTATTCAGGAACTTCCTGAGGAAATGAGTGATGGCAAGAAAGTGGTTTTCCCAAAGATGCAGACCTATTCGCTGCATGACTACGACACCGTCATCAAGCACATGCGCATCTATGCTGGTAGTATCAGTGATGGACTGATAAGAGCTGTCATGGATGCATTGGTATCGACGATGCAGAGTTGGATGCCTTTGGGACATAGTATCAAGATTGATGGACTTGGAGTGTTTTCTCTGTCATTGGGATTTGATACTTCTACACCTTCTGAAAAAGTGATTTTACAAGAGCAGGGTGGTGAAGACACGAAGACGAAATACAGGCATGTCTGCATCAAGGGCATAAATTTTAAACCAGATGCAAAGTTGCTGAAGGAGATGAACAAGCAGGCGACATTCGATCGTGTTAGTACGGATGTTGTTGTTCCAAAGAAGTGCAAGTACAGTCGTGAAGAGCGTCTGGAAAAGGCCAAAGCTATTATCAAGAAGTATGGGTATATGACGCTTACTGACTATGCTTTGGCAACTGAGCAGTCGAGAGCTGCAGCCTCGAACGACCTCAAACGAATGGTGGCAGATGCTGATTGTGGCATCACCACTCGCGGAAGTCATTCGCATAAAGTATGGATAGCTACGAAATAAAAAAAGGTGCAGACGATGAATCTGCACCTTTTCCTTTATATAGTTAATAACTTACTTAACCTCCTCGAAAATAATCTATATTGATAATCAATAAGATACGGTGACGTGTCGCAAATATATCCCAATTTTTTGATAACAGATATTACGTGGAGATAAGCATCCATAAGTATCGTTTTTCGACTTTTCGTCGTTTAGATTGTTTAACTGTGAAGTTCGCAATTAGTATCATGTATGTCATCCTTCATGTGTGTCAGGCTGAAGTGTTAAATTTTGGATTTTTATTTTCAACACTATTTGGTTATGGTTTTTATTGTGTAATTTTGCACTCCGTAAAAAGATTGTTATGATAACATTAACGTTTCCTTGGTTGGTTGCATTGGTAGTGCTACTATTTCTCGCTATCTTTGTATTGATGGCTCGTTTCAAGTCGCCAATGCGAAAGTGGCTATGCTTTGGACTTTCATTTATATCCATCGCATACCTATTATATATTATGATGTGGCATCCAAATGGGGCAGGTCAACCTCTTGACTGGTATCTATTAGGTGGGGTAGGTGTCCTGGCTGCTTTGGTGTTAGCAGGTGTAGGGTTTATGGACTTGGTTAAGCCTATAACCAATACTGCACCTATGGAGAATCAAGTAAATCCTGCTGTTCTTGTTACAAATGAAAACAAGCAAACGGATACAGACGCAGTCAATGACGATGCTGTCTGCGTTAATGCTGAAAATACTGATGTTATTAAAGCTAATGACGTAAACACAGATGTTGGTAACAAAGAAATTACTGGCTGTAAAGAAGAGGCCTCGGCAAATGTGACAGAAGCGGAAGAAATAGATGATGTTGGGGATGAAACTGATAATGAGCTCAAGGATGACGCTAAAGATGATAACAAAGACGCATTGACTGAAGAAGAAAGAATGCAAAGGGAAGAACTTATTGGGAAAGTGATGCCCTGGTTTTTAGCTCAGTTAAATCAATATGGTGTGGAAGAGAGAAATGCCATAAAAGTCTGTGCGATAGACTTCGTGAATGAAGGTAAATTTTCTCCGCCGACAGTTGTTGTTCAAAATAATAAGCTATATAGCCATAATCGCATCATTGAGATTTGTAGTGCTCTTTATTTGATAGGGGAAGACAACAAAGCTTGTGTCGATTTCATTAAAGAGGTTTTTGCGG
>DEHD01000031.1:335-931 GCA_002351725.1 Prevotella sp. UBA2809 | reverse complement strand
ATTATTCGTACCTTTGCACCACTAGAACCCGCCAAGCCTCTCAACGATGCTCAAATGTGCGGGTCGTTTTATTTTTATACAATGAGCAACAGAGTACCATTTCTGAAATCTTATACCAATGCGCATGACCTTGTCAGGTTATTGCAGTCACGTGGTTTGACAGTTACAGATACTGCCAAGGCAGAAAGTTACCTTGAGTATATAGGCTATTATCGTTTGTCTGCCTATATGTACCCATTATTGCAGATGCCAAAGAATCAGCACCGCTATAAGCCCAATACGTCCTTTAATCAGGTGATGATGCTCTATCGCTTTGATAAGAAGTTGCGTCTGCTTATCTTCAATGAGATTGAAAAGATAGAGGTAGCTGTTCGCAGTGCTATAGTTAATATAGGCAGTGAGATGACAAATGACCCATTTTGGATGACAGAAAGTCGCAACTTCATCGATGCAGGGAAATTTCGGCATACTATGGATTTGATTGATGCAGAGTTACGTCGCTCACGAGAGGATTTTATCGACCATTTCAAACAGACATATTCAGATGCCTATCCTCTTGCATGGATTCTGGCAGAAGTGCTACCTTTCGGTGTCCT
>DEHD01000031.1:0-266 GCA_002351725.1 Prevotella sp. UBA2809 | reverse complement strand
TGGCTTACAATTGTTGCTCTGACTCGTAACTCATGTTGCCATCATGCACGTGTTTGGAACAAACAGAACACAATCCGTCCTATGATGCCAAATCGTATGACTGGACATTGGATTTCTCTACCTACAGATCCACTTCGTATCTATTTCAATCTGTGTATTATCAAATACTTTTTGGATGTCATTTCACCGCAAAATGACATGAAAGTTAAGATAGATACACTACTTGCGAACTATCCTGATATAGATATTGCGGCAATGGGCTTCCC
>DEHD01000005.1:4438-15621 GCA_002351725.1 Prevotella sp. UBA2809 | reverse complement strand
TTGCGAAACTTTAGTTAATAATTTCAAGGCGCAAAGGTATAGGTTTTTCTTGAACCCTGCAATACTTAAATGTAAGTAAATTAAGAATGATCATATCATTTTTATTTTATTATATTTATTATTTGCTTATTCAGTATTTATTTTGTACTTTTGTGCCCAAACTTAAAAGAATAACTTAACAACTATGTTCTACATTCGAATGATAGCAGCTGCGCTTCTTCCTGCGGTACTTTTGTTGTTGTATATATGGAAGAAGGATACACAGAAAGAGCCTACTTACATGCTACTCAAGGCTGTGGCATGGGGAATAGGTATTATTATCCCGGTGGTTGTGGTTGAAACTATGATTAAGATGATGCTGTTTGGCGAAAACGGCACGCCCGCAACACTTGCAGATACAACGGCTTTGGCTTTTCTAGTGGCAGCTATACCAGAGGAGACGTTTAAACTGCTTGCGCTTTGGATGGTGCTGAAGAATAATCCTTATTTTGACGAGCACTTCGACGGGATAGTGTATGCCGTATGCGTGGGATTAGGCTTTGCTGCAGTAGAGAACATATCCTATGTGTTCAGTCAGGATAACTGGGCTGCAGTTGCCGTTACTCGCGCTTTGCTGGCCGTACCAGGTCATTATGCCTTTGCAGTGCTTATGGGCTATTACTATTCTGTTTACCACTTTGTTAATCGCTCGCCAAAGGTTGCGGTTTGCGTGTTGCTGGCTCCGGTATTGGCTCACGGCATATACGACGCTCTAGCCATGTCGAGTATGGTTAATCCATACGTTGGAGGCGTAGGTTTTGCCATCCTCATCGTGTTCTGCATTAAGATGCACAAGCGCGCCTATGCAAAAGTGCAGGCTCTTGTGGAGAAAGACAGATGGATGGGAACTGATAATAATTGTTAATATCGCTTACAGGGGATCATTGTATGCTAGGGGAGGGGCCCGCGACATGCTTTAATGTATCTTATTGAACATTCTTATTTTCTCCAGCATGGCGGCAGCCCAAGCGGCATCGCCTGGCATCTGGTAGCGGAAATATCTGGCTGCTGATGCTGTAAAGATGGTGGCACATTCGGGAGTAACGGTTAGGTTGCCGCGTTCGGTGAGTGTGAAGAGTTCATCTCCCTCAACAGCCTGAACTGTAGGCATCACATCCCACATACGCTGGCCCGTGTTACAGTTGCAGTTCATATACACTTGTTTTATAGGATGAACGTCGGTCCATGATACATCGCTGATAACTTGTTCTGGTGTGTACTCCACCGCCTGTCCTGACTCCATCGGCGAGAACACCATGTCAACATCCGTAGGCCAGAGGTTGAAGAACTCTTGAGCGAAGTTGGCTCCTTGTGCAAAATTGAAGTCCGGTTCCTCGGCCTCGCCAAAAACGCCGCCTTGCAGATAGATGCATTTTACCTTCTGGCGTACCAGTTCTACACCGTTTAGTGGCGAGTATTCATCGCCTTCTGATTGTAGCAGCTGTGCCAGACAGGTTACGAATCCAGTACATACGATGCTAACCGAGTTGTCGGGCTGCGAGGCTAAGAGTCTGCGGTATAGCAGCCAGCCATCAGGCAGCTTGCTGTAGTCGGTAACGGTACGTTGAAACATTGGCTGCTCGTTGTTATCCTTTATATCGGCCACATGTGCATAGTCTATCCACACTTTGGGGTTATCTATGCCTTCACGAACCAGTCCGATGGGCACATCACCGTGACCAAAGTACGTGTTCATCACATCTGTAAACGCAGCGTTCTGTTCGCCTTCGCGGTCTACCACCACACCCAGCAGGCGGCATCGTCCCTGTTCCTCGTAGCGGTAAAGCATCTCCATTGCAAACAGATCGTCGGTCGAAGAACCGATGTCGGTGTCGAGTATTATCAGCTGCATGCGGTTATTCTCCTGAGGAAATTCAGGATTATCGATGTTGCCACACGACATAAAGAACACTACACCGATGAGTGCAACGATGGTACCATATACCTTGTGTGTCATATTATTATTCTGTTTCTAAATTAGATTGCTTTTGATTATCATGATGCAAAAATACTACTTTTTTTTATTAAAATGAACAACGAAAGAAAAAAAATGCGTATATTAGATGGAAGACTACATAAAACAAATAGAGGCGAGCATTCACTGCTAGCCTCTATCAGTAAAAAACTAAATTAATCAACCATAAACCTTAACCATTAAAAATCGAGTGCAAAGGTACTGATTTTATTTTAGATTCGTGCAATTTTGGTGTAATATTAACAATATTTATATTTTATATTTCTTGTATATTAATACTTGAATACCAAACATGCCCAATCTTGGTCTTGATTCTGTGAAACGAACGTCAATCCCAGGTCGGCAGCCTTCTGTATTAGCAGGGGGCTGTCGGCTGTGTAGAAGCCGCTGAGAATGAGTTTTGAACCGCTATGCATCTTGCTAACAAAGCGTGGCATGTCGGCCAGTAATATATTACGGTTGATGTTTGCCAAAACTAAATCGAATTCGCCCTTGATGGTGTCGATGACGCTTGCATCACCAAGAAGTGAGGTGAAGCGTTCGTCTACGCGATTGATAACGGCATTGTGACGTGCATTATCGGCGCTCCACTCGTCGATGTCATAACCTACAGCCTCACTGGCGCCTAGTTTAAGGGCTGCTATGGAGAGAATGCCTGTTCCCGTGCCACAGTCAAGGACTCGTACTTCCTCGAGCTCAGGAACCGTTGAAATGAGTTCCTTGCATATCATTCTTGTAGTTTCGTGAGTACCGGTGCCAAAGGCGAGCTTTGCATCGATTTCGATTGATATCTCGCTTTCAACCACAGGCAGGTGGCGACCGTCGTGAATTGCAAGGGGAGGGATGATGATGGGCTCGAAACCTTCTTGCTCCCACTGCTCGTTCCAGTCGCGATCTTCGGCCTCGCGTACATTATATATTATACTGGTGCCCTCGATGGGGAATTCGGCAATGCAACTGCGCAGCGCATCTTCGTCGAAAAGACCCTGCTGAACGTATCCCAGAAGTCCGTTTTCGGTTTCCTCGTAGGTCTCGAAACCTGCCTCGAGAGCAAGGTCAGCAAGAAGGTCGGAAGCGTCGACCGACATGGGATTGATGGTGAATTCTACTTCGAAATATTTCATAATTAGTTAATTTTTGGGGCAAAATTACAAAAAATAGGGAAAATCCTATCATAAGTTAGGGTTTTTCCCTATTTTTGCACTCAAATTCGTTGTATTTTTGCAACGTGAATCATTAAATACTGCAAGAAGATGAAAAAACTGTTATTAATTTCAATGCTGATCGGAGCCATGCCTCTGTCGATGCAGGCTCAGGATGACGATCTCTACTTCGTACCTAAAAAGAAGAAGGCACAGGTGGAGAAGGTGAAGGAATACGCCCCCGTGGTGGCTCCACAGCCTAAGGCCAAGAGCAGCTACGAGGTGATAGACGGTGATACAACCAAACTTGACGTGATAGACTTTGCTGAGGGTAAGGGTGTTTATCCTAACGACAGTGTGGAGGCAGAAGACTACGCACTGACAAAACAGATGGTGCGCTTTGACGACTACGACGTGAGTAGCAATGCTGCATTCTGGGCAGGATATCGCGCCGGAGCAAGTACATGGGGATGGCATAGTCCCTGGTACTACAGCCGCTACGGATGGTATGACCCTTGGTACAACAGCTATTGGTATAACTACAATAGTCCATGGTTCTACAGCTGGTACGATCCCTGGTACTACGGATGGTACGACCCATGGTACAGCTCATGGGGATGGCCTTACTACGGCTCATACTACAGCTGGTACTCGCCTTATTGGCATGGTGGATATTATCACTATTATCCATACTATCCTGGCGGAGGTGGTGGTCGTCACTACGCCTACAGATCTACAGGCAACTCTGGTACTATAAGTGTATACGGCCGCACAGATTACCGTCCTGCTCACCGCAACACCGTGGCCTCAAGCAGCTATCGTATGGGAAGCCTGAGAGACCGTGCAGTAAATGCAAGTGGCGGACGTGTTTACACCAGTGGCAACAACGAGCGCAGCCGTAGCGGCAACTTCAGTGGTCGTCGTGGAGGAAACGGAACCGTTTACAGCAACTCTAACTATGGCAACCGTTCTTACTCTAGCTCATCGTCGAGCAGCCGTAGTTCAGGCGGTAGCTTTAGCAGCGGTGGCGGAAGCCGTAGCAGCTCTGGAGGTGGATTTAGTGGCGGTGGCGGTACACGCTCTGGCGGTGGCGGCGGAGGAGGCCGTGCTGGAGGACGCCGATAACATTAAAGATTAAACATTAAACATTAGATAGCCATTATGAAGAAGATGATTTTGGCAGTGATTGCTATGGGCATGGGATTGCCAGCAGCTGCACAGGATACATATGAGAGCGCTCGCCTGCTTGGCAGCGATCTGAACGGAACAGCCCGCTATGTGGGTATGGGTGGAGCTATGGAGGCTTTAGGTGCCGACATATCTACCATGAGTAGTAACCCTGCGGGTATCGGACTCTTCCGCCACTCTACAGCCAGCGTGAGCTTCGGACTCCAGTCGCAGGCTGATGCAAAGGAGTTTGACGGACTGGGCAAGACCAACTTGAGCTTCGACCAGGCAGGTTTTGTATACTCGGCAAGAATTAGTCCACAGACGTTTGTTAACGTGGGATTCAACTACCACAAGAGTCATAACTTCGACCAGATTCTCTCAGCTGCAAACACGCTGACAGGGGCCTCGCAAAACGGACTGACCTATGCAAAGTGGGATAAGGGAATCTACGAGATGGAGGAGAATAAGAGTGGCGATATCATTGGCTGGGAGCCAGGTACCGACTATCGCTCGTACTGCTTTAACGAGGCCGACTATCTGAACGCTAACGCGCTGATTCTGGATCCAAAGGATGGTAATTTCTACTATAATGATGCCAGCGGATATACATTCGACAGAGCTCACAGAGGATGGGTGGCCGACTACGACTTCAACCTGAGCGGTAATTATAACGACCGTTTCTTCTGGGGACTCACTGTAGGCATTAAGGACGTACGCTATAAGGGCTACTCTGAATATACCGAGCAGTTGCTCGATTCAAAGGGCCTGTGCGGTGCTGTGTCTTACGGCGATGAGCGCAAGATTACCGGTAGCGGTGTTGACCTGAAGTTCGGTATCATCGTTCGCCCTCTTGAGGAGTCGGCATTCCGTGTAGGTGCTTATGTACACACTCCAACTTGGTATCAGCTCACATCGAGCAACTCTACCGTGCTGCTTAACAACACTCCTTACGGAAGTTGGGATAAGGGATATAGCGAGCAGAGCTACGACTTTGCCTACCATACTCCTTGGAGATTCGGACTGAGTATGGGTACTACCGTTGGCAATCAGTTAGCACTTGGCGCTACCTATGAGTATACCGACTACAGTGCAAGTCAGAACCGCATTATAGACGGATACGACTACTACGATAACGCTGAGACATCGAAGGACTACGCTATGAAGGCTAACACTGAGAAGTCGCTCAAGGGCGTTTCTACATTCAAGGTTGGTGCTGAGTACAAGCCCGTGCCTGAGGTTTCTATCCGACTGGGTTACAACTACCTGACTGGTGGCTACAAGATGGATGGCGTACGCGATATGACCGTTGACAGCCCAGGTACCATGTATGCCTCTACAACCGACTACGTGAATTGGAAGGACACTCAGCGCCTTACATGCGGTGTGGGTTACAAGGTGGGTAAGATGAACATCGACCTGGCTTACCAGCTGAGTAAGACCGATGGTGAGTTCCACCCATTCCAGCCATATTTTAATCCTAATTCTTATGCCCCTTATACTTCAGGCATAACCAAAGTTACCAACAAGCGCAACCAGTTCCTGCTCACATTGGGATATACCTTCTAATGTAATAATTAGAAAATGTAAAAATGTAAAAATTGTAATACGATTGAATAAAAATACGGCTTATGCAAATTAAGCCGTATTTTTTTGGCTGTTTGCGAAAATAGTAGTACCTTTGCCCGTGATAATAAACTGTAAATAGTAAAAACGTAAAATAGTCAAAATGAAAAAGCTTTTATTGGGAGACGAGGCAATCGCTCAGGGCGCCATCGATGCTGGCTTGAGTGGTGTTTACGCCTATCCCGGCACTCCATCAACGGAGATTACTGAGTATATCCAGGAATCAGCCATTGCCAAGGAGCGCAACATCCACCGTCGTTGGAGCACCAACGAGAAGACGGCTATGGAGGCTGCACTCGGTATGTCGTATATGGGCAAGAGGGCACTGGTGTGTATGAAACATGTGGGACTGAACGTTTGTGCCGATCCATTTGTTAACTCGGCTATGACGGGTACTAACGGTGGAGTAGTGGTTCTGGTGGCCGACGACCCATCGATGCACTCATCGCAGGATGAGCAGGACTCGCGTTTCTACGCTAAGTTCGCCATGATTCCTACTCTCGAGCCTAGCTCGCAGCAGGAGGCCTACGACATGATGCAGGAGGCTTTCGACCTTTCAGAGCAGCTGCATCTGCCAATACTTATGCGCGTAACAACACGTATGGCCCACAGCCGTGCAGTAGTTGAGGTGAAGGACGAACCACGCCCACAGAACGAGCTTAACTACGATGCTCAGGCTAGTAACTGGGTGTTGCTGCCTGCCTTTGCACGCAAGCGTAATGTGATTGTAACTGGTCAGCAGCCTGTGCTTGAGCAGATGGCTGTAGACAGCAAATATAATAAGTATATCGATGGCAGCGACCATAAGTTGGGCGTTATAGCTAGCGGTATCGCATATAACTATCTGATGGAGTGCTATCCTAACGGATGCCCATTCCCAGTGCTTAAGATAAGCCAGTATCCTATACCAAAGAAGCTTATCCGCCGTATGACTGACGACTGCGAGCAGGTGCTGATAGCCGAAGAGGGTCAGCCATTCATCGAGGATCAGGTTCGCGGTGTGATGCCTGGAAATGCAGTTATCAAGGGTCGTCTTACTGGTGAGCTGCCTCGTACAGGCGAGCTGAACCCCGACTTCCTGAAGAAGGCTTTAGGCATTGAGAGCAGCGAGAGCTATGCTCCATGCGAGGATGTAACACCACGTCCACCTGCACTGTGTCAGGGTTGCGGTCACCGCGATGTATACACTGCTCTGAACGAGGTGCTGAAGGAGTATCCTAACGCCCGCGTATTCGGTGATATCGGCTGCTACACACTTGGATTCCTGCCTCCTTATAAGGCCATCCACAGCTGCGTAGATATGGGTGCTTCTATCACCATGGCCAAGGGTGCCAGCGATGCTGGTCAGTGGCCTGCTGTTGCCATCATCGGCGACTCTACCTTTACCCACAGCGGTATGACCGGACTGCTTGATGCCATCAACGAGAATGCCGATATAACCGTTATCATCAGCGATAACCTTACAACGGCTATGACTGGTGGTCAGGATTCTGCAGGAACAAACAAGTTCGAGGCTATCTGTAAGGGCTTAGGTCTCTCGGAGGATCACCTTAAGGTGGTTAACCCAATACCTAAGAATATGCCTGAGATTACAGCTGCTATACGCGATGAGATTAACTATCACGGTGTGAGCGTTATCATTCCACGTCGTGAGTGTATGCAGACTCTGCAGCGCCACCTCAAGCAGAAGAAAGCAGCAGCCAAATAATGTTTAATGTTTAATGTTTAATGTTTCATGAAAACAGATATAATTCTTTGTGGAGTAGGAGGTCAGGGAATCCTTTCGATTGCCACCATCATTGGCGAAGCAGCCATGAAGGAGAACCTCTATATCAAGCAGGCCGAGGTGCACGGAATGAGTCAGCGTGGCGGTGATGTGCAGAGTAACCTGCGCATATCGAGCAACCCCATCAGCAGCGATCTTATCCCTCTGGGAGGTGCCGATGTAATCATTTCGATGGAGCCTATGGAAGCCCTGCGTTATCTGCCATTCCTTGCTAAGGATGGCTGGATTATCACTTCTAGCGCTCCTTTCGTGAATATACCAAACTATCCTGATATTGAGACAATTAAGAAGGACTTGAATGGTATAAAGAATGTGATTGTTCTGGACATTGAGCAGGCTGCTAAGGATAACGGTGTACCCCGTTCGGCCAACGTTATTCTGCTGGGTGCTGCACAGAAGGCACTCGGCATCGAGTACGATAAGCTGGAGGATGCCATCCGTCGTGTCTTCGCCCGTAAAGGCGATGCCATCGTCGATGCTAACATCAAGGCCCTCGCCATCGGCCGTGCCGCCCAAAAGTAGAAATTATTAGGCACGGATTAACGCGGCTTTTAATAAATTAAAAGACACGGATTTACTGTACAAAGAAAGCAGTGTCTCCCATAAAGAGAGCCGTGTTAATCCGTGCCAAGAAATATGAAATTATGGAAACTCCGATTAAAAGAGAAATAGTTGACTCGCTGGTGGCTGAGCTGGGAATCGAAGATTTTGCCAAGGCAACTATCCGCGAGGTGAAGCAGGTAGCTGCTAAATCAGAGAAAGCCAGCGGCGTAGAGTTCATTAAGATGGAGATGGGTATTCCTGGTCTGCCTGCTGCTCAGGTGGGCGTTGATGCCCAGATAAAAGCCCTGCAGGACGGCATAGCCCACAGCTATCCCGACATTCAGGGTGCTCCAGTTCTTAAAGAGGTTGCATCGCAGTTTGTTAAGGCATTCATAGGCATCGACATCAAGCCCGAGGGCTGTGTGCCCGTAACCGGTTCGATGCAAGGAACATTCGCAAGCTTCCTCACCTGTTCACAGTGTGACAAGAAGAAGGATACCGTGCTGTTCATCGACCCAGGATTCCCTGTGCAGAAGATGCAGCTGCAGGTGATGGGCGTGAAGTTCAAGACCTTCGACGTGTACGACTATCGTGGCGACAAGCTGCAGGCCAAGCTCGAGAGCTATCTGAGCGAGGGAAACATCTGCGCCATAGTTTATTCGAACCCCAACAATCCTTCGTGGATCTGTCTGCGTGAGGAGGAGCTGAAGATTATCGGTGAGCTTGCAACAAAGTACGACGTAGTTGTGATGGAAGACCTTGCTTACTTTGCAATGGACTTCCGTAAGGACCTGTCGACACCGTTCCAGGCACCATATCAGGCCACTGTGGCACGATATACAGATAACTACATGCTGCTTATCAGTGGTTCTAAGGCATTCAGCTATGCCGGCGAACGTATCGGTGTGGTTTGCATCAGCGATGCATTGTTCCATCGCCATTTCAAGGATCTGGCCGAGCGCTATCAGGGTCTGCCTTTCGGTCTTGTATTCTCAACACGTATGCTTTACGCATTGAGCTCAGGAACCAGTCACAGCGCCCAGTATGCCATGGCAGCAATGCTGAAGGCTGCTTACGAGGGCAAGTACGACTTCCGCAAGGAGATAAGCGTATATGGCGAGCGTGCAAAGAAGCTGAAGGAGATATTCTGCCGTCATAACTTCTATGTGGTTTACGACAAGGACCTTGACGAGCCAATAGCCGACGGATTCTACTTCACAATAGGCTATCCTGGCATGACATCAGGTCAGCTTGCCAAGGAGCTGATGTACTATGGTGTTTCGGCTATCTGCCTGATAACCTGCGGTTCTGAACAAGAGGGTTTGCGAGTGTGCACATCGTTCATCGAGGATCATCAGTACGATATGCTTGAGGAACGCATGAAGATATTTGAAATAAATAATCCTAGGTAGTTAACCTAGGATTATTTATTTTCTATTCATTACTCATATCCACTGGCTCGAACTTAAAGTCGGTCTCGGCTATGTTTCTAACGTCGTATGGTTTCTTGCTGCCTACAAGATACTTATTCTTCATCTTGATATATTTCTTTTCCAGCTTCTTGCGGTCTACGTTTGCCACTACCACGCAAGTGCGGTTAGGCATCTGTCGCTTCTGAGCAAAGAACTCGCGGAGCTGATAAGAGTAGTGGTTGCGTCCAGCAAGCATCTTCTTCTTTTTTGTAACCCAAACGCTGTCTACCTTCTGTATGTTAGTGAAATATACTGTAGAATCATTGAACGAAGCTACAAAACCGAACATATACGCATGGGGAACTTTTACATCTTGGGCTGACACATTGCTACTGCCGAATGCCATCATAGCGATGGCGAGAGTGAGGTGTTTCAATAATTTCATTTATCCTAAATATGTCTTTAAAAATTTGTTCGTTTTACTATTCCTTAGTTTGCGGATAGCCTTTTCCTTTATCTGTCGTACGCGTTCGCGTGTGAGTCCGAACTTAGAGCCAATCTCCTCGAGAGTAAGCTCTGGCTGATTGATGCCGTACGAAGCCTCTACCACGTTACGCTCGCGCTCGTTAAGGGCGTTCAGCGCTGTCTGAATCTCCGATCTCAGCGACTCTTCAACCAGCAGATTGTCGGCCATTGGTGCATCGTTGTTGGCCATCACGTCGAGCAGACTGTTGTCTTCGCCTTCTACAAAGGGCGCGTCAACGCTTATCTGGTGACCGTTGATGTTCATGGCCTCGTCAATCTTTTCCTGAGGCAGGTCCACCTTCTCTGCTATCTCGTCAACCGATGGTCGGCGCTCATTCAGCTGTTCAAAGCGGTTGATCTCTCGGTTAATCTTGTTCACCGATCCCACCTGATTCAGCGGCAGACGTACGATACGACTCTGTTCTGATATTGCCTGCAGGATGCTCTGACGAATCCACCATACAGCATACGAGATGAACTTGAATCCGCGTGTCTCGTCGAAACGCTCAGCTGCCTTTAGCAGTCCAAGGTTACCTTCGTTAATCAGATCGGGTAGCGACAGTCCCTGATTCTGATATTGTTTAGCCACGGAGACAACGAAACGAAGATTAGCCTTCGTTAATCGTTCCAGCGCTTTCTGGTCGCCCTTCTTGATACGCTGTGCCAATTCAACTTCTTCTTCAGCCGAGATCATTGTTTCCTTGCTAATCTCCTGCAGATACTTCTCAAGAGCAGCACTCTCTCGGTTGGTTATAGATTTAGTGATCTTTAGTTGTCTCATCGTGGTAATATTATTTTTAGCTGCGCGCAAAAGTAAGGCTTTTTCCTGAAACAACCAAAAAAAAGCCACGAATTTTGATATTCGTGGCCCTTTTTTCTTAATTTTTGCTTATTCATTCTGCAGATATACCACAAATCCACCCTTTTTACCTGTTGGGAAGATACCGCGGATAACCAGCATCTGATCC
>DEHD01000005.1:0-4391 GCA_002351725.1 Prevotella sp. UBA2809 | reverse complement strand
TCGTTCACGCGCTGGATGATGAATCCCTTTGGCACGCCAGCATCCTTCATCTTACCGCCGCTAACCTTGATAACCTCCAGACCGTAGTTAATCTCTAACTGCTTCTTCTGAGCCTCTGTAACAGGACGGAAGTCGGCTCCCAGCACGTCGGTGTCAGCATTCTTCACCACCTTGGTGTTACCCTGCTCGTTCTTCAGTGTGAGTGTAGCGTTGTGACTCTTCTTGTCGCGCAGATAGGTGATGGTAACCTTGTCGCCAGGGCGCTTCTTAGCCAGGATGCCCTGAAGCTCACCAAACTGCTTAACTTTCTTACCGTCGATAGTTGTGATTACGTCGCCCTCCTTCAGACCAGCAGCCTCGGCAGCACCGTCTTCTACAACCTTGGCAACATAGATACCCTCCATAGTGCCCAGGTCAATTTCCTTGCCTTCGTCCTTCTTGGCATCAACGTAGCTCTTAACGTCGCTACCCTGAATTCCGATCATGGCGCGCTGTACGTTTCCATACTGCTTCAGGTCGTCAACAACCTTATTCATAATAGCTGTTGGTATGGCGAATCCGTAGCCGATGTTTGAACCGGTAGGAGAGGCCAGCATAGCGTTGATACCAACCAGCTCACCACGGGTGTTTACGAGTGCACCACCTGAGTTACCCTGATTGATGGCTGCATCGGTCTGTATGAAACTCTCAACACCGTTTGCACCAAGTGTACGAGCCTTAGCCGAGATGATACCTGCAGTAACGGTATTGTTAAGTCCCAGAGGGTTACCAACTGCCAGTACCCATTCGCCCACCTTTACATTGTCGCTGTTGGCAATCACGATGGCAGGCAGATTCTTACCGTCGATCTTGATAAGAGCAAGGTCAGTAGTCTTATCGGCTCCGATTACGCGAGCTGAATACTCCTTCGAACCCTCGTTAAGACTAACTGTGAGCTCGTCGGCACCATCAACCACGTGATTGTTTGTAACGATGTAACCATCAGCCGAGATGATAACACCTGAGCCTGCAGCAGCACGCTTAGGAGTCTGTACCTGGCGCTGACGGCGACCGTTGTTACCCTGTCCCTGTCCGAAGAAGCCTCCGAATGGATCGCTGAAGAACTCCTCGAATGGATCACTATATTCTACTGTCTGTATCTTTGAGTTCTGTACAGACTTGATGTAAACTACCGATGGCAGAGCTTTCTCTGCAGCATAGGTAAGGTCTACTGGCTGACCAGCAGGAGCTGGAGCTGATGTAACAATAGGAGCGGGTGCAGTAGCAGCGTTAGTCTTGGTGATGGCTGCTACCGAAAGAACTAAAGCAACTGCGCATACAGCTGGAGTTGCTACATTTACGATCTTTTTCATATTCTCATTCATTTTTTTAAGTTTTAAATTCTACACAAATGTTTCCTTTCACGTTTTGTTGGTGCAAAAATAAGTGCATTATTTCAAATACTGACAATTTGTCGCTAACTTTTGTCCCATTTTAACACTTATTCCCCAATGCTTAACGCGCATTTGCGATTAACACTTGAAATCTTAAATTACTGACAAAATTAAGTTTTTATTGCTGTTTTAGTTGCATATTTGCAATTATAATAATAGTTTTGTTGATAATATTCTTGATTTATGAATTTTATTTGTATCTTTGCACGCAGAAAACGCACTGCAACGGTTTGTCGCTGGCGCTTCTGAAAGGTCGCGCGAGAGGAAAGTCCGGGCAGCATAGGGCACTCCACTTCCGAAAGTAGAAGCTATTGGTGACAGTAGGTGCCGGCAGAAGAAAACAACCGCCCCGCGCTTTGACGTAAGTCAAAGAACTGATTAATCAGGGGGTAAGGGTGAGAAGGTGGTGTAAGAGACCACCAGCCAACGGGTGATCGTTGGGCTGTGCCGACTGGAGGCTGCAAGTTCATGTATACCATCGTCTGAGGGTTGCCCGCCCGAGTAATACGGTGGAGGGTAGAACGCTTGAGCCATGAGGTGACTTGTGGACTAGATAAATGACAGACGCCGTGCTTGCACGGTACAGAACCCGGCTTATAGGTGCAGTGCTTTTTTTTCGAATATGAAGTTTAAAGAGATATATCGCATCCTGTTCCTTACCATTCGCTTTTTTACCACAAAGCGAGTGATGACTCAGGCCTCTGCGCTTACCTATTCCACATTGCTTGCTATGGTGCCTGTATTGGCGGTTATCTTTGCCATAGCTCGCGGATTCGGATATAATAAGTATATCGAGATATGGTTTCGCGATGCGCTATCATCTCAGCCTCAGGTGGCCGATACGCTTGCAGGCTTCGTAAACAGTTATCTTATTCATACCCAGAGTGGAATTTTCCTTGGTGTGGGCTTGCTGTTCATGCTTTACACTGTGCTTATGCTGGTAAACAACATCGAGGAGACGTTCAACGAGATATGGCAGGTTAGTAATGCGCGCCCCATCATGCGCTCGCTAACCAACTATATGGCCATGTTCTTCGTCGTACCTATCATCATCGTTGTGTCTATGGGTCTTTCCATCTTCATGGCCACCATTGCTCATAAGATGAGTGGCATCATGCTGCTGGGCCCTGCAATGCGATTGTTGCTCGATTTCTCGCCTTATCTGCTGCTCTCGCTGCTTTTCATCTGGCTGTATGTCTCCATGCCTAATACCGATGTAAAGCTTAAGAGTGCGATTGTTCCAGGCATCCTCTCGGGTATTGCCATGCAACTGCTGCAGCTGTTCTATATCCACTCACAGATTTGGGTTACAGGCTACAACGCCATCTACGGTTCGTTTGCCGCTCTGCCTTTGTTTATGCTGTGGCTGCAGATATCTTGGACCATCTGTTTGTTTGGTGCTCAGCTCACGTTTACCAATCAGAATATGAATCGTTTTGGCATCAATCTCGATGATATCAACATGCATCCATTGGTTGATATGAGTGAGGATGAAACAAACGAAGCGGCCAGAGAATTATACTCCGACCGCCTCGATTCACTATAATTATTGTATTATTGCTTCATCAGGAAGGCTTTGAAATCTGCAAAGTCCTTGCTCATTGGCACGCTTTGCTTCTGACCACGCATGAAGGCAGCAAGGCGCTCAGGAATCTCTACGTCGATGCCCAGAATATCGTCTACCTTTTCCTTGAACTTAGCAGGGTGAGCTGTCTCGCAGAACACTCCAACCTCGCCAGCCTGCAGTCCGTCCTTCAGAGCCTGATATCCGCATGCTCCGTGAGGATCAAGGATATACCCCGAATCCTTGTAGCACTCGCGCATAGTGGCCTTTATCTGCTCGTCGCTGTATGTAGCACCGCTGATGAGCGATGTGATCTTAGCGTGACTCTTGCCGTATAGGTCGTAGATACGTGCAAAGTTCGAAGGATCGCCCACGTCCATCGCATTAGCCAGAGTCTGCTTTGATGGCTTAGGCTCGTATTTGCCTGTCTGCAGATAGTTGTAGAAGATATCGTTGGCATTGTTAGCAGCGATGAAACGCTTGATAGGCAGTCCCATCTCATGCCCGAACAGTGCAGCACAGATGTTTCCGAAGTTGCCTGAAGGAACACACATCACAAGTTGGGTGTTGGGTGATAGGTGTTGGGTGTTGGCTATTTCCTTCATGCGTGCGTAGGCATTAAAGTAGTAGAAAGCCTGAGGCAGGAAGCGGGCTACGTTGATACTGTTTGCTGATGTAAGCTTCATGTGCTCGTTCAGCTCTGCATCCATAAAGGCGTTCTTTACCAGAGCCTGACAGTCGTCGAACACTCCGTCAACCTCGATAGCTGTGATGTTCTTGCCCAGAGTAGTGAACTGGCACTCCTGAATAGGCGAAACCTTTCCCTTTGGATAGAGCACATACACGTGGATGCCGTCAACACCAAGGAATCCGTTAGCCACAGCCGAACCTGTATCGCCTGATGTAGCCACCAGAACGTTCACCTCCTTATGGTTGTTCTCCTGCTTGATGAAGTACTGCAGAAGTCGGGCCATAAAGCGTGCGCCTACGTCCTTGAATGCGAGGGTAGGACCATGAAACAGCTCAAGTGTGTAGATGTTATCCTTTACGTTCACCACAGGACAGTCGAACTGCAGTGTGTCGTAAACTATATCGTGCAGAGCATCAGGGTCAACATCCTCTCCAAAGAATGCGCTTGCCACTGTGTAGGCAATCTCCTGAAAGCTCATCTTCTCGATGTTATCGAAAAACTCTTTAGGCAGCTTGTTAATTTTCTCGGGCATGTACAGTCCGCGATCTTCTGCCAGTCCCTTAACAACTGCTTTGTGCAGGTCGGCAATAGGGGCCTTGCCGTTAGTGCTGTAGTACTTCATATTTTCTTAATGTAACAATTTAAAAATTTAATAATGTAAAAATTAATTTTTGCATTTTATCATTTTATCATTTTTACATTT
>DEHD01000027.1 GCA_002351725.1 Prevotella sp. UBA2809 | reverse complement strand
AACGTATTTCAGGCTAAGACAAAATGTACCATTGTACCACTGTACCACCCCATTTTTACTCTCATTTTCTACGCTAATCCTTTGGCGCATTCACTTATTTATATTATCTTTGCACTCGTATTTACATAAAGACAATATATGGCTAAAAAAGCAACGAAAGCAGCTAAGGATGCTGAGGAGATAGGCAGCAGCAAGGAGTTATACAACTTCTTGTACGAGGCCTGTAACATTCTCCGTGGACCAGTGTCTCAGGATGCTTTTAAAGAATATATCACTCCACTGCTTTACTTCAAGCGCATCAGCGATGTGTATGATGAAGAAACGAAGGCTGCATTGGAGCTCTCTGATGGCGACGAAGAGTTTGCTGCATTACCCGAACAGCATCGCTTTGTAATACCTGCAGGGTGCCATTGGGACGACGTTCGCCAGCGTACCTCAGATATTGGCAGTGCTATTATTGGTGCTATGCGTAAGATAGAGTTGGCTAACCCTATGACACTTTATGGTGTGCTGAGTGTGTTCTCAACGGCAAACTGGAGTAACAAGAATGTGTTTAGCGATGAGAAACTTCGCGACCTATTGGAGCATATGAGCAAACGCCGTCTGGGTAATGGCGACTATGCTGCCGACTTGATGGGTGATGCTTACGAGATGTTGCTTAAGAAGTTTGCCGACCTGTCGAAGGCTAAGGCTGGCGAGTTCTATACACCACGTTCGGTAGTAAAGCTCTTGGTTCGCATTCTCGATCCCAAACCAGGCGAGACTGTTTATGACCCGGCTTGCGGTTCTGGAGGTATGCTTATCGAGGCTGTCCACCACATGAAGAACGATGAACGCTGTTGCGGTGCCATCTTTGGTCAGGAAAAGAATGTGACCAATGCCGCTGTGGCAAAGATGAACCTCTTTTTGCATGGTGCTAACGACTTCAACATTATGTGTGGCGACACCTTGCGCGATCCGAAAATTCTGGCTAATGAGCATCTGGCTCGTTTCGATTGTGTGATTGCGAATCCCCCATTCTCACTCAAAAACTGGGGCGCTGAAGCCTGGAAGACAGACCGCTATGGGCGCAACCTTTGGGGCACGCCACCAGAGACTATTGGCGACTATGCATGGCTGCAGCATATGGTTAGCAGTATGCGCAGTATCAATGGTCGTATGGCTGTAGTACTGCCGCAGGGTGTATTATTCAGAGGAAATGAAGAAGGCAGAATTCGCGAAGAATTAGTTAAGAGCGATTATGTAGAGGCTGTTATTACGCTTGGTGATAAGTTGTTTTATGGCACGGGCCTTTCTCCATGTATACTAATTATCAGAGATCAAAAGCCTCTTTTGCATCAAGGCAAGGTGCTGATGGTGGATGGTTCAAAGATTCTCACCCCTCAGCGTGCTCAGAATATTCTGAGCGATGATGATGTAGATGAGCTCTATCGCCTTTATACCGCCTACGATGAAGAGGAAGACAAGAGTATCGTGGTCACCATCGAGCAGATAGCCCAGAAGGGTTATGATCTCTCTCCTAATAAATACGTAACATATCACAAGGAAGAAACGAAGCCATATTCAGAAGTTTTGGCAGAGTTTAAATCCGCTTATCAGCAGATGATTGATGCAGAAAAGAAGTTCCGTGATATTTTAAATCGTGAAGCAGTATGACGCAACAGATAACATTAGACGAACTTGAACGTTACCTTTGGCAGGCAGCTGTCGACCTTCGTGGACAGATAGATGCTTCGGCCTATAAGGACTATATATTCCCGCTTGTGTTCTTCAAGCGCATCTGCGACGTTCGCGATGAGGAATACCAGAAATATGAAGAAGAGGGTGGTAAGGAGTTTGCCGATTCCATGATTCAGTATTCTCCTATTCAAATCCCTATGGAAGCCCACTGGAATGTAGTTTTCAATACTACCGAAGATATCGGCCAGGCTCTGGTTGATGCATTCCGTACAATCGAATTGGTTAATCCTGGAAAAGATATTGATGGCAGACGAATAGGAGGCCTCGAAGGTGTGTTTGGCGATAAGGCCATTTGGACCAATAAGAATAAGATGCCCGATAGCATTATCCGTAACCTGCTAAATAGCTTCAACAAGCTCACGCTGAGTTTGGCAGCATGCCCTGCTGATGAGATGGGTACAGGTTATGAATACCTGATTGGCCAGTTTGCAAACGATGCAGGCCATACGGCTCAGGAGTTCTACACCAATCGTACTGTGGTAGAACTGATGGCCGAAATCCTGCAACTCCAGCCTCATGAGAGCATTTACGATCCTACATGTGGCTCAGGTGGTATGTTGATCAAGAGTCTGACGTACCTTAAAGACAAAGGCGAAGAATGGCGCGATGTGAAGGTATATGGTCAGGAGATAAATGCAGGCACCTCAGCCATTGCCCGCATGAATCTGTATCTGCATGGCATTCATGATTTCTCTATTGTGAATGACGATACCCTCGAGCGCCCAGCCTTCATTAAAGGTGGCCGAGTGCAGCAGTTCAATGTCGTGTTGGCCAATCCGCCATATTCTATCAAAACATGGAATAGGGAAATGTTTGCTCATGATAAATGGGGACGCAACTTTTTAGGAACACCACCTCAATCAAAGGCTGATTATGCTTTTATTCAACATATTTTAGCCTCAATGGATAGTGATAATGGTCGTTGTGCCATATTGCTTCCTCATGGAGTGCTTAATCGATTAACAGAGAAAGATATAAGAAAGAATCTAATTGATGCAGATTTGGTAGAGGCTGTTATTAGTATAGGAAAGAATTTGTTTTTCAATTCTCCAATGGAAGCTTGTATTTTGCTATGTAGGACTAATAAGCCAGAGGAGAGAAAAAACAAGATTCTGCTTATTAAGGCTACAGATCTTGTTGAGAGAAAGAATACAGAAAGCTATTTAACTGAAGATCATATCCGGATTATCAGTGATATTTTCTTAAACTACAAGATAGTAGAGGGCCGTTCAACCATTATTGACATATGTGATATTCCTATTGACAAATATTCGATATTTCCTAAACTATATGTTAAATCGAATGATAATGTTGACACAGAGGATTTTTCAGAACTGCTCAGTAAGTGGAGTGTTGCCTCCTCAGAGTGTAACAAGGAATTAATGTCGTTTACAAAACTATTGGGCAATGGAAACAGTTAAATTCTCTGATGTTGTGACTCGTGCAAATACGAAGGAAGATAGGTTTAACACCGACAAAATATATTATGTCGGAGGTGAGCATATTGATTCCAATGAAATGAAAATAGAAAAACGAGGTATCATTGCAGGTTCAACCATAGGACCTATGTTTTATTGTGGTTTTAAGAGTGGCGATATATTATTTGTAACAAGGAATCCTCACCTTCGCAAATGTGGAGTAGTTGATTTTGATGGAATATGCTCAGAGAAGACATTCGTTCTTGAGACAAAAAACAGGGATATTCTGCTTCAGGAATACCTTGCAATAGTGATGCAAAGTGATGATTTTTGGAATTATTGCGAGGAAAATAAAAGTGGAGGCGTAAATTACTTCATCAATTGGAGTACATTGGCAGAATATGAGTTTTACCTTCCACCCCTTGCAGAGCAAAAAGTTTTGGCAGAGAAACTTTGGGCAGCATACGAAGTGAAGCAGTCATATCTCAAAATGATTGAGGCCACAGAGGAAATGGTTAAATCACAATTTATCGAGATGTTCAAAGATGACGAAATGGTTCCTTTAGAAGATTTTTGTAATATAGAAAAAGGATCAACTATAACTAGGAATGATGTTATTCCAGGCACCATTCCTGTCGTAGCTGGTGGGCAAGAGCCCAGTTGTTATCATAACGTTTCAAACAGAGAAGCAGGAATGATAACTATTAGTGCGTCTGGTGCATATGCAGGTTTTGTAAACTATTGGACAATCCCCATTTTTGCCTCGGATTGTAACACAATTTGCCCAAAAGAGAAAGATGATACGAACGCATTATTCCTTTATTATGGATTGAAGACTATGCAAAATAAAATCTATGGATTACAAAAAGGTGGTGCACAACCTCATGTTTATGGTAAAGATTTACAGAAAGTACATTTTCCTCTATCATCAATTGAAAAACAAAATAGCTTTTCACTTATAGCAGAACAGGCTGATAAATCCATCTCAGAATTGCGGAAATCTGTTGACGCAATAGATAAAGTCATCAAGTCACTCATTAACGAAAACCTATAAATATTTCTCTGCCTATGATAAGGAAGTTGGTTATACTCGGAGTTTTTATTTTATTTCTAATAGAAGTCTTTACTATGCCTTCTGTTGTTGAAGATTATGTCTACGAAAAAAGAAATAAGGCTGACATTGAGATAAATAAGAAATTTGATGCCATTTTCAAACATCAAGACAAATTTTACTTTTTAGATTATTTTAATGCGCCAGTTAGAAGTGAAATTGTATCTATACCGAGTTTTTCTGATGTTTTGAGACAGTATAATAAAGAAACAACAGATTTGTTTTCTGATAATATAAGAAAAGAATATGATAAAGATTTCAATGATTTAAAAAGTTTATATTATCTGCCTCATATATTATCAAGCTCTGGAGAACTTGTTGCTTTTACTAAATGGAAGATTACAACAATTGGATGTGCGGGGAATTATGTTTATATGTATTCAATGTTCCCCTATGCTATTGGATATAAGAAGACTGCAGATATATATGCACCTAATATTTCAGGCGCCATAAAAGACGCTCTAGATTATTACTTGAGCGATGAGAATTCTTGTTATTACAAATCGATTGATGAAGGTAGTAGCGAGGACATTATTTCTAAAATTCAATCATTATCTAATGATTATTATTATGTTAAGAAAAGAGCGGATTCAACAAATATTAATTCAATAGAAAAAAAATTTGGAGGTGTGATACCTAAAAGTAGTTTGGGCTCTAATTTTTCTTGTAAAAGTGAGGGCTATATTCATACAAACGATTATAAGGTTTTTGTTTGTACTACACCAAATATTACTTATTCAATAAAAGAGATAAATCCTGATCAATGTGAACACGAGATTTCTCAACTCGAAACTCAATGGTTTTTTATACTTTTTCTTTTGCTTGTTGTGATAGAGGTTCCATTATTATACATGGAAATTAAACATAAGGAGAAGATTAATGAGACACTATATAATAAGATAAAGCGCTTATGTAATCCTTCAAAGTTTATAAAGGAATATGATAAAGAAAAAGTGGATAAGGCGAATGCAATATATCAGAAACTAATGAAAACCTCTCCTGATGATAAAGATACTTTATATGATTTGCAAAGTCAGGCAGAAGAAGAATTAGGTGTTAGTTTTGTAGATTTGGAAATGGTAGAGAAACTGAAAAAGAAAGTAAATCCAAAGAGATTTATGAAACCATACAATCCAGAGAAAGTCACATTGGCTAATGAACTATATTCTCGTCTGTCAAAAGAGAATATTTCGTATAAGGATATAATAGAGATAGAAGAACGGTCTAAAAAACTATAAGCATGCAAATTGACGATAGACATATTACTGGGTGGTGTGATCAATGCTGGGAACATTTTAATCGTAGCATTGGACAATATAAGCGTTATTACAAATACGTGAAGATTGGCATTACCGTTGACTATAGAGTACGTGCTTCGCAACATGAGAGAAGAGATAAGAGATATAAGTGGGAGCGTATGATTGTTATGTACAAGACTTCTAGCGAAAAACATGCCAATTGGATTGAGGGCACTTACCAAGACCAAAAGGATTTCGTAAATGAATGGTATGGCTGGAGTCACATGTCGCCAACAGGAGAATACTATGTTTATCTCTTGTTAGGAAATCATAAGTATAGAAAAAGTTGAGCAAGAAAAAAGAAATCAAGTCACTCATTAACGAAAACATATAAGGTATGTACAAACCACCATTCGATATAACGTCAGAGATGCTTCGTCTGATTTCGGAGATATCAGAGCAAGTTGGCATCATCAACATGAGGTTGGGCGAGAATGCACCATCGCCTCAGTTGCGTAAGAAGAGTCAGATTAAGACTATCCACTCGTCGCTGGCCATTGAGCACAATAGCCTGTCGCTTAAACAAGTAACAGATATCATCGATGGAAAGCGAGTATTGGGTGCGCCAGACGAGATACAGGAGGTGAAGAATGCCATCGAAGCCTATCGACTGATGCCTGAACTGGATGCTTTTAAGGAGAAGGACCTGCTGAAGGCTCATGCCCTGATGATGAAAGACTTGGTGAAACAAGCTGGACATTATCGAAATGACGGGGTTGGTGTTTTTGATGGGAATGGTAACTGCCTGCACATGGCGCCTCCTGCTGATCGTGTGCCACAACTGATGGGTGACCTATTCCATTGGGTAAAGACAACGAAAGAACATCCGTTGATTCACTCGTGTGTGTTCCATTACGAGTTTGAGTTTATCCATCCCTTTATTGATGGTAATGGCCGTATGGGGCGTTTCTGGCAAACAATGTTGTTATCTCGCTGGAAAGGTATATTTGCTTGGCTACCTGTTGAGACCATCGTTAAGGAACATCAGCAGGATTACTACAATGTCATCGCTAAGTGCGATGCTGCTGGCAATAGTACAGCATTTGTTGAGTTTATGCTGAAATGCCTGCTGGATGCGATGGAGAATTATGAAGATACAGATGAAGATGTAGTAGAACTGCACGATAAACTACACGATAAACTGCACGATATTTTCCCTGAACTATCGGAGAAAGCTTTTGAGGTTTTAGAGGTGTTAAAGACGCATCCGGGTCTAAAAGCTGAGGAGATAGGTGTGCAAGTTTCTCTTTCTGAGCGTCAGGTAAAGACGTATATCAATGCTTTGAAGCAGGCAGGACTAATAGTCCGAGTAGGCAGCAATAAGACAGGCTATTGGAAAGTAACAATCGACAATCTATAATATTATGACGTATGGCATACTTTAACGAAGACAATGTAACTGAGCAGATGTGCATAGAGGTGGCCAAGGAAGTTGGCTACGAGTATTGTAGTGCTGACGAACTGCGTGAGGCTAAGAGCGATATCATCGTAGAGGATCTGCTGCAACAGGCGTTGATTAAGATAAATCACATCACGCTGTCGGAGGCTCAGATTGTGATTCAGAAAGTTAAGGATACTATATTCCAAGGCTTTAGCGGTGATATTATCACCGTAAACCAGAAACTGAGAGATCTGTTCTTCAAGGAGAATAGTTTCCCGTTTGGTGCAAATGGTGAGCACAAGTCAATCTGCTTCTTTGATACAAATCCAGAAACAGCAAGCAAGAATAATACCTATGTGGTAACAAACCAATGGGAATATCCAAAGAGCTCGTATTCTGGCGGAAAACGCCTAGATATAGTGCTGCTTATAAATGGTATACCAATGGTTATTGGCGAAGTTAAGACTGCAACAAAGGCCAGCATTACATGGGCAGATGGCGCCAAGGATATATTGGATTATCAGAAATCTATCCCAGAGATGTTTGTGCCCAATATTCTAAGTTTTTCATCTGAGGGAAAGGAACTATATTATGGTAGCATAGGAGCTCCGCTTACAAAATGGGGCCCGTGGTTTGGCGACGAAGACCGTAAGCATGGCACATTGGCTGATGTCCAGAAGAACCTGAAGAGTTTGATAGATCCGCTGCGTTTGCTGGATATATACAGATTCTTCTCGGTATATACAACTACAAAGGATTCTTCGAAGAAGATAAAGGTGGTATGCCGTTATCAGCAGTACTATGGAGGTATGGCTATCGTTAATCGTGTGATGGCTCGTACCAAGAATGGTATTGGACCTAAGAAGGGACTGATATGGCACTTCCAGGGTTCTGGTAAATCGTGGCTGATGGTGTTTGCTGCTCAGAAACTGATGAAGATGCAGGAACTAAAAGCGCCAACAGTAGTTATCGTGGACGACCGCGTAGATTTGCGCGACCAGATAACAGGCGACTTTACACGATCAGAGATTGAGAATGTGGACTTTGCTTATACTCGCGAAGAACTTAAGGAGTTCTTTACCAAAGACCAACGCAAGATATTAATTACTACTATTTTCTTGTTTGGTAAGGTTCAGCAGGCTCTTAACATTAGAGACAATATCGTAGTGCTTGTGGATGAAGCTCACCGCACTCAGGAAAAGGATCTTGGAGAGTGTATGCGATTGGCACTGCCTAATGCATTCTTCTTTGGACTGACTGGTACGCCTATCAATAAGCGCGATAAGAATACATTTAAGTGCTTTGGTGCTGATGAAGATCATGGTGGATACATGTCGAAATATACCTTCCAAGACTCAATTGATGATGGCGCAACACTTGAATTGAACTTCCGTGAGGTGCCTGTAGAACTACATCTTGACGAAGAACGACTGCAGGAGGCATTTGACGAAATGGCTCGCGAAAATGAGTTGACTGAAGAAGAGAAAGACCAGTTGACAAAGGGCACTAAAGTGGAGGCTTTCTTCACTTCGCCCAAGCGTATACATGAGGTGTGCGACAATATTGTGAAGCATTATCGTCAGTATATACGTCCTACGGGATTGAAGTGTCAGGTAGTGGTTTATAATCGTGCTTGCTGTGTGGCCTATAAGAAGGAGCTTGATGCTATGCTGGCTGAGAGTGGTGACGAGACTGCTATCGTTATGCATACAGGTAATGATAAGGGCGATGAGTATAAGGAGTACAAACTTACTAACGATCAGCAGGAAAAACTGCTTGATAAATTCCGCGATCCACTGTCGCCACTGAAATTTGTGATAGTAACATCTAAACTGCTTACGGGTTTCGATGCGCCTATCCTACAGTGTATGTATCTGGACAAACCCATGAAGGACCATACATTGCTGCAGGCTGTTTGTCGTACAAACAGAGTATATGAGGCCCAGAAAAAGTGTGGAATGATAGTTGACTATGTGGGTGTGTTTGACGATTATGCCAACTCGCTGAGATTTGATGAAGCCTCAGTAAAGACTGTCATCAAGAATATATCGCAGGTTAAGGATATGATTCCAAAGTTTGTGATGGATTGTCTCGACTTCTTCCCTGGTGTTGACAGGACAATTGGTGGATTCCAAGGATTACAGGAGGCTCAGGAGAAACTTAAAGATGAGAATGTAAAGACTCGATTTGGCGCTCACTATAATCGTCTGCATAAGGCTTGGGAGGTGGTTGCACCTGATGAGGATTTATTGCCATATAAAAACGACTATGTATGGTTGAGTCAGGTTTATGAGAGTATTCGCCCTGTAAATAGTACAAGCAATCTTATATGGACTATCCTTGGTCCAAAGACCATACAGTTGATTCATGAGAATGTAGTTTCTATAGATATAGGTGAAAGTATCGAAGACCTCGTGGTTAGTGATACTCGCCTGCTGGAAGAGTGCATTAAGGACGAGAACAAGCGCAATCGCACGATTAGCGAGATAGAGAAAATGCTCAGACTGCGTTTGGGTAATCCTAAGCATGCTGGCAGCAAGGAATTCAAACAGTTAAGTCAGAAACTTAAGGAACTGCAAGAAAAGCTGCGCCAACAGCAGATAGACAGTATACAGTTCTTGAAAGATCTGCTTGCCCTTGCTAAAGAAACTCTGGAAACAGAGCAGAGAATGGAGCAGCCAGAAGATCAGCGCAAAAAGGCAAAGGATGCTCTGACTGAACTCTTTGAGAGTGTTCGTACACCAGAAACTCCAATAGTAGTAGAGAACGTGGTGAATGATATCGATAAGAACGTTGTGGATATCGTGCGTAGATTCAGTAATGCATTCAAGACTGTAACAGGTCAGAATGAGGTGCGCAAGATGCTTCGTACCATCCTTTGGTTGAAATATAAGATTAAGGACAACGAAGTGTTTGAAAAGGCATATAAGTATGTTGAGATGTACTATACACCAGGTTTTGATGGCCCCATACCTACAAAGCCTAAGGTAGAAATATACATAGATCCGGATTCAAACGAAACGCATAATAAAGTGACAATGGCTGCAGAGCCAAACGATTAGAAAAATAGAGGGCGAGCATCACTGCTTGCCCTTTATTAATCAATTCATAAATGTTAAATACATGGCCTCAATGCTATCACAGCATTAATTGGCCCAATCTGCAAAATTTAATTTGAAAAACAAATTAATCAACCATAAACCTTCTTGGTTAGCCAAGCGGCAAAGCCGAGCGAACCATTAAAATCTTATTTTGAATGCAAAATTGATTATATTATCTATGCAAGCAATATGATGATTTTGTGTTATATTTGATAGTTTTTTGCGAAAAAACTTGGAAGTTTCAAAAAGAGTTCGTATCTTTGCGGCGTGAAAGGAAACGATTTCCTCCCGCTGAAATGAAAGAGTAGCACCGTAATCGGGTTAGCAAATCAGTTCAGCGGTTTTTTTATTTCCTTAGGTTTTGTATCTCAGCATCAAACGTTTTCTGGTCGATTTTATAAGCAAATGCAAAGGTACAACAAAACGATGACTCTACCAAACCTTTTGGGATAAAAGTTAATGGCAAAAATAATTTTGTGGAAATGCCTTTGTTGTATCGAAGAAAAGCACTATCTTTGGCCTTGATATTAAGGAGTCTCATTAGTGTGGCTCTTATTTAAATAACTAAAAAACTTTATTTCAATTATGTTCTACACTATTTGTCCATTTCAAATCGTAAGCGAGGAGATATGGTATGCCAACCCGGATGGGTTACAACCACAGGAAGTCCTTTCGAAAGTGACGAGAGAAGACTTCCAACGACAGAACCAGAAAATATTTTTCACTGATGAAAGTCGAGAGCACGTGTTCTCGCATGTTTGCCTGTTTGAGCCAGATAATGGCATAGCAGTGATGAAAATTGCCAATGGATATGTGGCCCAGAATGACCACATGTTTTGGCACCGATATCCTTGGGAGGATAGGCAATTTGCCACGGTGGTGATAGTGAGCCGCAAAGAGGGTATGAGTTTTGTGGTGGAGGAGAATGAGAAGGCGTTCAGCTCTCCACAACAGTTGGTAGATATTGTGTGCAGGGGGCTGAACACGAGTCTTAACCAAGAGAAACTGGCCGTGGTGCCAACGGGCGACATGATTAGTGGGCGTGATGAGTTTTCAATGATGAGCGCATGCGCCGTGATAGGACGCCAGATAGAAAATTTACTAATCGCCGATACTGCCCAGCAGGAAGTAAGAAAGGCGCGTTTCGATGATAACGCAATCTTAGCCTCTATACTATTTACAAGCACTCTTGTTGATTTGCGAAAAGCGACAATGGTTATCGATTTGCTTTACGAACTTACGAAGGGACGAAAGACTGCTAAAACGATATTATGTCCATTAAGAGCTGCAATTGATGCAGGAGTTATGGACAAACCAAGCTATAAGGATTTTATTAAAGTATTTGGATGCAAGGATATTGTGTCGAAGAGTAAGTATAGCGAATTCTTGAATCCAAAATATAATGGATATAAAAACGTGGGGTTTTATAGAAGTGCAAAAGTGAAGTTTTTGAAACTTAAAACTTTGGATATTTAAGCCAAAACTACGGAACTTTTCTGAACTTTACGGAACTTTTCCGACCAAATTCGCAAAATGCGGAAATGGTCGGATTTTTTTGTCGTTTGTTTAAAACGGTTGTTATAATTTTGCGCTCCGTAAAAAAAAATATGAACCCAAGAGAGGGGAGTAGGCCGAAACCATCTCATTAATCTGAAAAGAAAATGAGAAATGAAAAAGAAGAAGTCCAGTACATCTGGCTTGATGGTGCAACCATCAAAGAAGACTTGTTGGTAACAATGGCTAAAAGATCAGGCAACATGGCATTGGCGGAGCATAACATCCTCGCGTTATATCGTCAGGTGTTGATTGATAATGGTCTTGGAGAGTATGTCAAGGTGGAGAATGACATTAGAAGCCATTACAATGCGATGCCTGTACCAATGAAGGATGGTGGCGACAACACTACGCGTACATATAATAAAAAGGAACAGGAGGCTGATGATAAAGCCAGAGCCATCTACAAAGGAATGGAAGTTGGAATGAGAACTCACTTCCTCCAGCAAGCGCTATCTATGCTTTTGATTAATCACGATGGTGTGTTCAACTCTGCTATTGACTGGTGTGGAATCTACTTGGTGATTCACGATCGCCTGGATGCTAAGGTGAACAGGACTGCGTTTAAGAAGTTGGCCATTGATATTACTCCCTTTGAATGGCCAGATGAATTGCGAATGGCAGAGAACACTCTTTCGAACTTTGCCCACTACGTGAGCTATGAAGATAGAAAAGAGGCGTATTTCGATATGGAGAACAATCCATGGAGCGACCTGTGTGAAGTGTTCTGGAATGTACTAAAACGGTTAATCCTTACTAAGAATTTACTAAATAATGGGCAGGTTTACTAATTATCTTACTAATTCTTTACGAGCTTACTAAATCGACCCCCTGCCCATTTTTTATTGCCTACCTTTGCATCGTCAAAAGGAACAAACAATGTTTCCAAGACGATGCAAATTTAGTTATTAATAAAAAAATGAAAGTTATGAAAAGAAGAATTTTGTTCGTAGAGAACTTTGCAAAGGTTGAAAAGGTGATAAGCCAGAACCTGAGTGAGCATTTTGAGATTGACGAGCGTGCATCACGCATTCTGAAACTGATGGAAGGCGAGGTGAGTGATGATCTGCTGATGATGTTGGGCGGTGAGCTACAGGGCTTCTGTGGGCAGATGCAGATAGAGATGGCTGAAGATCTGTTGGACTTTGCTCTGGCACACGTGGTACACACCACGGGCTGCGCATCGGTAGATTATGTGCTTGACTACTGCTACTCGTACATCGCAATGGAACATGGAATATTTATGGAACTAGAAAATTAAGAGGTGAGAGACAATGGAAAAAGAAGAAAAGAAGGCATTTTTGCCAGAGCCACGCATAACGCTGAGAACAATAAGAAACTGCTACTTGCTGGACGTGGACGACGAGGGTTATATGTACTATGGCGTAGACGACCTGATAAAGGGCTTCTTTATGCATGCGGGATTGGGTAGACCAAACGCAATGACTGGGCCACAGATGGACTACATGCTAAATGCCATAAAAGAAGGTACAGCCGTGGTTGAGATACAACGCGAAGCAGCAAAGTACAGACGTGAGGTGAAGAAACTGAAATACAGAGTGGCACAATTAGAAATGAAACTAAAGAAGTATGAATGGTGAAAATGAAATCGTTAGGAATGTGTATGGATGCGCTATAAAACGCTGCTGCGCATCGTGTGAGCACAAGTGGATTGACTATGATGGTACGCGATTGTGTAAGTCGATGAACTTGAAGGTGCAACACAAGTTTAAATGCAGCAAATGGCAGATGAGTGCTGGCCTAACCAAGGCTGGTAGTGCGCAAGGAACAGTGCGCGACATCTTTACCAAAAGAACAATCATAGAATAAATAGTTTATAACCAGAGTCGAGTAAGTGGGTGAGGAAAAGTATCCGGATATAATTGAGCTCAAACTAAAACTTCACTTTTCCGCCAAAGACTCACAAATTCGACAATTATGCGAAAATTTATTGAAATCCCTATGGAGGTGCTGGAGTGCCTCTTGTCAGGAAAGTGTGTAGAAGGTTCATTGCGTTACGATGCAGTGACAGGTAAGATAATGTTCAGAGCGTACAATCGCGAGTCAAGAAAGCCTGGCTATGAGCGTCCCAAGGACAAGTTGCTTGCTTCGCTGGAGCATGGATGGCTCAAGGAGAGTCCAAAGTGCATTAAGTACTATTGTGCGCTGAAAAAGTCGATCGGAGTCCCGCGCATTGTCACTGCTATGGAACGTGAGATGAGAATTGCCACAGGGCATCTGGTTGATAGAGAAATCGTAGATCGTGTTTAATTTTCAAGTTTATGGGATTTTGTTATCAGAAGAATTTGAGTAATCCTACTTTGCCCGTTGACGAAGCGCAGTTTTATGCGCTCGTCAGGGCAGAGAAATGGAAAGAGAATATTGATAAGTTCCGAGAAACAGGCGATGCCTCGCTGAAACGCAAGTTGCCAGCCTTTATCTTCCAGGCTACGTTTGATGAGACAACATCTAAGAGTGGAAAGAAGGGTGCATGGCGCAAGCAGGCAGCCACACGATTGACGGGACTTGTGGTGATGGATATAGATCATGTTGAGAATCCTTTGACTCTGTATCAGGGTTGGATAGAAAAGGGGTTAGACCTAAAGGCATTAGGCATTGTGCTTATCTATATCACTCCCAGCGGCAGGGGATTGAAGATAGTATTCAAAGCTCGACTTGATTGGGGGAATCTTATTGACAATCAGCACGCTATGGCAAATGTGCTTAACGTCATTGTAGATGAAAGCTGCAAGGATGCAAGTAGAATGAGTTTCCTTTGTAAAGAATCTGACATTTTGTATATTGATAAAGAAATTTTTAATTATGAAAATAAAGAATTTGGCGAGAAATACGATGCTGACTACAGGGCTGGTCGTAGTGGTAATACTCAAACTGATGCTTTGGCCCACAAAGCAAATGAACAAGGGGCTGAGCAAAGTGGGAATCTGGATGTTGAAGAAGTGTCATTAAAATGGAGAGGTTATGATGTTCAGTCTATCATTGATTGCCGTTACGCTGGCAAGTTGCCATGCGCGGCTGACAGCAACAGACATAATGAAAGTCTCAAACTCGCCTCAGATTTGCTTGTGCTCTTCGATGGAGATAGAGCCCAGGTATTGCGAGCGCTCAAAGCGCAGCCGTGGGTGCAGGAGATCATCAAAGAGCGAAACGAGAATGTGGAGCAGACTGTTTCCAGTGCCGCTGAGCGAATGGCGGAAAAGGAGAAGAAATACCTCAACCAACAGCCCAGTAAGGTTATGCAAGATGCAATTGAAGAGGCGACAGGGCAGACATGGAAGCAGATTACGCAGGGCTCGCAGACGGATGAAGCCTCTATGAGTGAGGAAGAGATAGATAAATGGCTCTGGGAGTGGGGCGAGAAGATAGAGGAGCTTTTCCCTTATTACCCTGCGTTGGAAGATGCCTGCAAAGGTTTGAAAAAGAACCAATACCCAGCAGCATTGGTTGTGTCTGGAGCCTTGATGATGACCTTGATGACAAGGTGTACTTATAGGTTCTATCACAGACCTTCAAAACTCCGCCGCCTGAATAGTAGTGCCTTGATTATTGGCGACCCTGCCAGCGGTAAAAGCTTTGCTACTCGTTTGTATGAGTTCTTAGCTGCGCCAATAGTGGCAGCGGATAAAGCTGGAAAGGATGCTATCAATCGCTACCGCGAGGAAATGAAGACCAAGGGTGCTAATAAGGAGAAGCCTAAAAAGCCAAAAGTGGTTGTGCGCATCCACCCATCACGAACCTCTAATGCGCAGTTTATTCAGGATATGGTGAACGCAGTGGAAGATGTGGATGGCGTACCCATGCAGCTGCACATGCTCACGTTTGATACTGAGCTTGATAACACCTTGAGCGTGCAGAAAGGTGGCTCTTGGATTGACAAGCAGAACTTGGAGCTGAAAGCCTTTCATAATGAGGAAGATGGTCAGGCTTATAGCAACATGGATTCTATAATGCAGGACTTCAACGTTACCTGGAACTATGTTTATACAGGTACACCAATAGCCTTGAAGAAGAAGGTGAATGAGACGAACTTTGGTTCTGGATTGGCAACGCGCCTTACCTGCATCCCCTTGCCAAGCACTCATTATGAGATGATGAATCTGGACGAGGATACGGATGATGAGAGTGATAACCGTCTGGCAGAATGGGCAAAGAAGCTTGATAAGACTAAAGGCGAGCTCTCAATAAAGCGCATAGTCCGCACCATGTATGATTGGACAGCCCGCCGTATGGCTGACGCAGCAGATAATGACTCAAAGGCTGACGAAATGTTGCTCAAGCGATGTGCCTACCATGGCATTAACTACTCAGCTCCGTTCATCGTGATGCGCCACTGGGGCGATCTTCATCAGGAGGGTGAGTACTGGTGTGGTGAGTTTGAAACTGACGAGATTGACGACAAGCTTGCAGAGCTTATAGTTAACATCCAGTTCGCCTGTCAGCGTCACTTCTTCGGCTCGCTTGCTGAGAAGTACTTTGATGATAAGCTGCGTGATGCATCAACAAATCATCGTCATAAACAGAAGACTATTGAGGGTTATAACAGGTTGCCTGAAAAGTTTATAGTTGATGATGTGATGAAAGCCTTTAACCAGAGTCTTAATGCTGCTCGCACAAGGGTAAAGCGAATGCAGAAAGATGGAACCATAGAGAAATGTGGTGATCTGGTTGAGAATGGCGTTAGCAAGAATGTGTATAGAAAGAAAGGTATAATTATCTTCTAAGGGTGGTACAGTGGTACAATGGTACATTTGGAAAAATGTAAAATTAGAAAATGTAAAAATGTAAAAATTAGAAATGGAACAGATAATTCAATTGAATAGTAATGCAAAACTCTCCGAGCACTTCTCGCTCGGGGAGTTCACGAAGAGCGGGAGTCATCCCGAGGTGTATAACATACCATCGCATGAGGCGATAGCTAACCTCAAACGCCTTTGCGTTTGGTTAGAAGCGTTAAGAGAAGCCTCCCCCGGCCCCTCCAAAGGGAGGGGAGCTCCGATAATAATAAACTCTGGATATCGCAGTCCACAATTGAATAGGAAGATTGGTGGGGCGGCGAATTCAAATCACTTGACGGGGTGTGCGGTGGATATCCGAACATCGGGGATGGAGCAGGCCATCTGCTATGCAGCCATTCTTATCAAGTACTCTAAAGAATCGAATCAGGATTTTGACGAATTGCTGATTGAGAAAAACCGCTATGGCGCAGTTTGGGTGCACTTCGCAGTGAGGCCAAAAGATAATCGAAGAAAGGTGGCGTTTCTGAACGCGTAATACAAAAAAACATCCCGCTCGGTTCGGGCGGGATGCTTTTTATTGATTATTCCTCAACGTATTTGGGTGAGGGGCCGTATTTGTTGGCAGTGGGCTTGCTGTCTTGCAGAGTCATGATGAACACAATGAGGCACGACACCATAAAGATACAGCCCAAAAGGCCCATGATGGCGAAATCGCCTGCGTATTGCATTGTAATTTTCTCGATGGCTGCCTGATTGGGATGGGCGCTGTCCATCTTATCCATAAGGGCTGCGATGGCACCTGATGTGGAAACATAGAGCGTAGATGCGCATCCTAATGCATAGCTGATGTAAACCCAAACGGCACTCTTACCAGTGTCTTGCAGGCGGCGGGCTGTGGCTGACAGACCGCAGAACATATAGAGGATGGCCCAGATGCTGCTGACAAGCATGTTGCTGATGAACAGCGAAACGCAGAAACCAACAACGAACACTACAAGCATCCACCACCAGAACTCTGAACGACGACTGCGACCTTTGAAGTCAAGTATACGGCTTGAGGCGAGTTTAACTGCCTCTGTAAATCCGAGTGTAGGTAATTCTTTCATATGGTTGATATTTACTACTTATTACTCGATTACTACTGTTGTCCAACCGTGCTTGTCCTCAATCTCGCCGTACTGGATGCCACGCAGGGTGTCGAAGAGTTTCTTTGACTGTGGTCCTGGCTTCTCGCCAAAGCTGTAACGCTTGCCTGTGTCAAGGTCGTCGATATAAGAAATAGGGCTGATAACAGCTGCTGTTCCGCAAGCTCCTGCCTCCTCGAAGGTCTCGAGCTCTTCCTCAGGAATTGGGCGGCGCTCAACCTTCATGCCTAAGTCCTCAGCAACCTGCATCAAGCTCTTATTGGTGATAGAGGGCAGGATAGAGGTTGACTTTGGTGTGACGTAGGTGTTGTTCTTGATACCGAAGAAGTTGGCTGCACCGCACTCGTCGATGTACTTCTTCTCCTTTGCATCGAGATAGAACTCGCAGGCATATCCCTTCTCGTGTGCCAGATTGTTGGCGAAGAGTGATGCAGCGTAGTTTCCACCTACCTTATACTTACCTGTGCCGAGTGGGGCAGAACGGTCGTAATCGCGAACGATGACGTAAGGATTGCTTGAGAAACCACCCTTGAAGTATGGGCCTACTGGGGTTACGAAGATAAGGAAGCAGTACTCCTTAGCTGGGTGAACACCTACCTGAGCGCTGGTACCGATGAGCAGTGGACGGATGTAGAGTGTAGCGCCACTCTCGTAGGTTGGAATCCACTCCTGATTGAGGCGGACAACCTTCTTAACCATCTCTGTGAAGAGCTCTGTGCTCACCTCGGGCATCAGAATGCCGCGACAGGTTGACTGAAGGCGCTTGGCATTCTCGTCGACACGGAAAATGCGCACCTTACCATCAGGACAGCGATATGCCTTAAGACCCTCGAATGCCTCCTGACCATAGTGCAGACAGGTGGCGGCCATGTGCAGATTCAGATACTCGTCGGAGCAAACTTCTATTTCGCCCCATTTGCCGTCGCGATAGTAGCAACGTACATTGTAGTCGGTCTTCATGTAGCCGAATGACAGACTACCCCAATCCAGATTTTTCATATTCTAATATCTTTTTCTATGTAAAACTTTCAATTAAGAACGCAAAAGTACGTAATTAATATCAAATCAACGAATTTTTCTCGAAAAAATTACTGATCCGTAAGTATTTTCTTGATTTCAGCGTCGGTTTTGGTGAGTTTGTCCTTACAGAGCTTGATTAACTCCTGGGCGCGTTTCAACTGCTCGGCCATCTGGTCGATGTCGAGTTCGTCGTTCTCCATCTTGCGGACGATGGCTTGTAGTTCGGCCATGGCGGCCTCGTATTTTACGTCTTCTTTCATTTTATAATTGAGTGAATAGTGCCTTTGGCAAGGCGGGTTTCGATTTCGGTGCCTGGGGCGAGGGAGGAGGCATCCTTAACGGCATGACCGTTATGCATGGTGATGCTATAGCCTCGGGCCAGCAACAGGGTGGGGTCGAGAGCCTTGAGCTTCTCGCTGATCAACTCTAACTTGTGACTCTCGCTTGTTAGTCGACGGTCGATAGAGGTGCGCATGCGCTGCTCGAAGATGTCGAGCTTTGACTCCTGACGGGTCTTTACCAGCGAGAACAATCGGGGGATTGACTCAGATACAATCGCGAGTTGAGAATTGAGAGTTGTGAGTTTCTGCTGAGCGTATCGTGCGATGCGGTCTTGCGAATTATCGATTACGTCGAGAACCTCTTTAAGGTGCTCGATGAGGAATGCTGCTGCAGCTGTAGGGGTTTTTACGCGCGTGTGGGATACCATATCGAGTATGCTCTCATCGCGCTCATGACCAATACCTGTTATGATAGGTATGGGGAAGTTGGCTACGTTCTCTGCCAATGCCAGAGTGTCGAAGCCGCTCATGTCGCTGGTGGCACCACCACCACGGATGATGACGACGCAGTCGTAATCCGTGTCATAAATGCGCTCAAGGGCGTTTATGATACTCTGTTCTACACCTTCGCCCTGCATGGTGGCGGGGAAGAGCTGGGTTTCGAACTTAAAGCCGTAGGGGTTATCGGCCAGTTGGTTGCAGAAATCGCCATAGCCAGCGGCTGTCTGCGATGATATAACTGCAATACGCTGGCAGAACATGGGCAGGCATAGCTCTTTCTGGAGGTCGAACACGCCCTCGTCCTTGAGCTTCTTTATTATCTCCTGGCGCTTGCGGGCCATGTCGCCAATGGTGTATGTGGGGTCGATATCGTTTACAATCCATGAGAACCCGTAGGCCTCGTGGAACTGCGGATAAACCTGCAACAGCACCTTCATGCCAGCATGCAACTGCTGACCAGTGATGCGTTCAAAATAAGGGCGGATGGTGAGCCACTTGTTGGCCCAGCACTTGGCTTGGGCTTTGGCTACGGGTGTGGCAGAGAGCTCGTCTTTCTGGATAAGCTCCATATAGCAGTGGCCGCGCGTCTCTCTGCACTCGCTCAATTCGGCCTCTACCCAATATTCTTCGGGCATCTCGCACTCGATGGATTCGCGAACCATTCGATTAAGCTCAAGCAAAGAAAACCTCTTATCTTTCACCTTTTCACCCTTTCACCTTTTCACCCTTTCACCTTTTCACCTCTATATTGGCCCTGCCAATCATATACGCTCTCCAGAAGTTTGGAGTGCCGTAGCCATACACATTATCGGGCTTCTCGTGATTACTGCTGTTCTGGCGAACAAGATCCATAATCTCCATGGCCGTCTTATTGGGCAGGGCTTGCCACAGACAGGCCACAAGACCTGCGATGATAGGCGTAGAGAACGATGTGCCCATGTCGCGGATTACTCCGCCACGACCAGAGATAAGGCTGGCAGGACTGCCAAGTGCCATAACATCGGGCTTTATGCGCATGTCCTGAGTAGGACCAACACCGCTGAACGGGGCGTTTACGCCTTGCTGGTTAAGTGCGCCAACGGTGAGGGTGTTCTCTGCATCTGCAGGGAAGGTAATCTTCTTCCAAGGCCCCATGCCGCTGTTGCCTGCCGAGTTTACAAGGATGATGCCCTTGCTGGCCAGCATCGACGCAGTGCGCGATATAAAAGAGGTATGACCATCAAGATCGTACTGATGGTAATAGCCTGGCAGATTATCGTATTCTGTGTAGCCTAAGCTCGATGTGATGATGTCGGCTCCAAGCGAGTCGGCAAACTCGGCTGCCATGGCCCAGTAGTCTTCCTCAACAGGCTGCTCAGTCTGCTGGTCTTCGCATCGCAGCAGCCAGTAGCGTGCTTCGGGCGCAGTGCCCACAAGCACCTCGGGCTCGTTAGTGGCCATGGTCGACAGTACCTTTGTGCCATGATCGGTCTCCTGATAGAAATAGGGGCTGTTGGGATATACAAAGTCCTTGGCGCCCTCGATATTGGCATGCTGGAAGGCTGGAATCTGGTCGGCATTCATGAATCCTCCATCGAGAATGGCGATTGTGATGCCCTTTCCGCGATAGCCGATGTTATGCAGGCGATGGCCGTTGAGCATCTCTATCTGCTCGTGTCCGTGACCATATACATTGCCCTTAAGACTATCCCACGAGTTGAAATAGTAGTTGGCCTTGGTCTTTATCATGCGCTCGATGCTGTCAGGGGCTATCCATACCTGCTCGCAGCGCTTAACGTAAGCCTGCTTGCCAATGGCCTGAAGCAAGGTGGTATCAGCAGAGCGCACCAGAACGGAGTTGTTCCAGCGGCTGGTGCCAATTACTCTTGACTCTACAGTAAGTTTCTTGGTATTGCGATTGGCCTCGTATGCCATGCGCTCGATAGCCTTGAGATAGCCTGTGCTTACAGGCAGATCGGTGGAATCGAGAGGCAGGCCTTGCTTCTTTCTGCGCTCGATGCTCTTGTGAGAAAGCCATCGCTGAGGGCGCTCGAGAGTGTAGCTTGATTCGCGTTTATCCTCGAGTGTGTAACGCCAGATGTAGCACTTACCCCCAGGATATTTTTTCTTGGGAGGAGCAGTCGCGCTGGCGCGTTGAGATAGGGTTAGCGCTACTAGGATAAGGTTGAGCAGCATCAAGGCTTTTCGCATATCGAGTGCAAAGGTAATACTTTTCTTTGAAAAGTTTGTAAGTTTACCGTTTTTTTTATACCTTTGCAGTCGAAAATGGAGAATAATAATAAGATGAGTGATAACAAAGAAGCTGCATTGGCGCTCGGTACGAAGCCTGTTGGACAGTTGCTGTGGCAATATGCCCTGCCCGCTATCGTTGCCATGACGGCTTCGAGTCTCTACAATATCATCGACCGTGCGATGATTGGACAGATTGTGGGTCCTGAGGCCATTGCTGGTCTGGGCATCACATTTCCCTTTATGAACTTGAGTGCTGCCTTTGGTGCTGCTGTGGGCGTTGGCTCGTCAGCAAGCATCAGTGTGAAGTTAGGTCAACGCGATTATAAGGTGGCGCAGAATCTGCTTGGTAACACTGTTACGCTGAACCTTATAATAGGTTTCGCGTTTATGGCTATCAGTCTGCTGTTCCTTGATCCTATCCTGCGATTCTTCGGGGCCAGCGATGTAACCCTGCCATATGCCCGCGAGTTTATGATTGTGATTCTGCTGGGTAACATGGTTACGCACATGTACTTCGGACTGAACGCTGTGCTGCGTGCTGCAGGAAAACCAAAGCATGCCATGTACTCCGTGCTGTTTACGGTGGCCATGAACATAGTGCTGGTGCTGATGTTTGTATGGTGGTTCCGCTGGGGAATACGCGGAGCAGCGCTTGCCACAGTAACATCGCAGACATTGGCCATGTGCTGGCAGCTGCGCCTGTTCTCTAACAAGAACGAGCTGCTGCACCTTAAGCGTGGCATATACAAGCTGAAGAAGCAACTGGTGCAGAATATCATAGCCATTGGTGTGTCGCCATTCCTGATGAATGCCACATCGTGTGTAATCGTTATCTTCATGAACAACCAGTTTGTTCACTATGGTGGCGATATGGCCGTGGGTGCTTACTCTATAGCCAACTCGGTGGTGATGATGTTCTTTATGTTTGTGATGGGTGTGTGCCAGGGTATGCAGCCTATTGTGGGCTACAACTATGGCGCTGAGAAATACGACCGCATGTTGCGATGCCTCTTCCTGGCCATCGGATGTGCCACTGCTATACTGTTGGTGGGCTGGACGCTGAGTATGCTCTTTCCACGCGAGATAGCGCGTATCTTTACTACCGACGAGACGCTGATAAACCTCTCGGCACGAGGCATCAAGCTTGATATGCTGGTGTTCTTCGTAGTAGGATCGCAGGCCGTGATTACCCACTTCTTCCAGAGTATCGGTAAGGTAAAGGTTTCTATATTCCTGTCGTTGTCGCGCCAGCTGTTCCTGCTGTTGCCCATGGCATTTGTGTTCCCATTGTTCTGGGACCTTGACGGTGTGTGGTATTCGATGCCAGCCAGCGACTTCGGCTCGTTTGCGATGACCATTCCAATGCTGATGTGGTATATGAAGAAATTCAAGAAACAATGAAACATATAATCATTAATGTAGGCAGACAGGTAGGAGCTGGCGGACAGGAAATCGGAAGGATGCTGGCACAGGATTTCGAGGCAAAGTTCTACGATCGCGAACTGCTTAATCTGGCTGCCAAAGAGAGTGGATTCTCTGAGAAGTTCTTCAAGCAGAACGATGAGAAGAAAGGTTTCCTTCGCGGACTTCTAAACATGCAGTCGCCACACCTTAGTGGAGGCAACCTGTATGGCTCTAACTTCTCGCAGGAGAGTCTGTTCAAGTTTCAGAGCGACGCCATACAGAAGGCAGCAACCGAGGGCAGTTGCGTGTTCCTTGGGCGATGTGCCGACTATGTTCTGCGCGACTTCGACAATGTGGTAAACATCTTCATTACTGCATCGATGGACTTCCGCGTAGGTATCGTGTCGAAGGTAAAAGAACTGGATGCTGAGCAGGCCCGCAAGCTGATTGAGCATGTTGAGGCTCGACGCGCGCAGTACTATAATTACTATACTGGTAAGAAGTGGGGCGCTGCTGAGAGTTACGACTTCTGCATAGATGCCAGCATCTTAGGCTTGGAGGCAACAGAGAAACTGATAGCTGAGTATATACGTCAGCGATTTGGAATATGAAAAGAATCGGCATACTGAGCGATACACACAGCTATTGGGACGATAAGTACCTGCACTACTTTGAACCCTGCGACGAGATTTGGCACGCAGGCGACATAGGTAGCGTAGAGGTGGCCGAGAAGTTGGCTGCATTCCGCCCCTTCCGCGCTGTATGCGGTAACTGCGATGGGGGAGACCTCCGACTGATGTATCGCGAGCTGAACCGCTTTAAGTGTGAGGATGTGGATGTGCTCATCAAACATATAGGAGGCTATCCAGGCAACTACGATGCCTCAATACGCTCGCAGCTCTATGCCATGCCGCCACAGCTATTTGTGGCTGGACATTCGCACATACTGAAGGTGAAGTACGACAAGACGCTAAACCTTCTGCACATCAACCCAGGTGCCGCTGGCATACAGGGTTGGCATAAAGACAGAACCCTCATCCGACTAACCATCGACGGAAAGGAATTTAAAGATTTAGAAGTAATTACATTAGGAGATTAAAAACAAAAAAAATAAAGGTATGAAAAGAACTATCGTTATTACTGGAGGTGCAGGCTTTATTGGAAGTCATGTAGTCCGCCTGTTTGTGAACAAGTATCCCGAGTATCACATCATTAACCTCGACAAGCTTACCTACGCTGGTAACTTGGCAAACCTGAAGGACATCGAGAACAAACCAAACTATGAGTTCGTTAAGATGGACATCTGCGATTTCGACGCATTCTACAAGCTCATGCAGGACAAGAAGGTTGATGGCATCATCCACCTTGCTGCTGAGAGTCATGTAGACCGTTCTATCAAGGACCCATTCACATTCGCTAAGACCAACGTGATGGGTACTCTGAGTCTGCTGCAGGCTGCAAAGCTGTATTGGGAGAGTCTGCCTGAGAAGTACGAGGGCAAGCGTTTCTACCATATCTCAACTGATGAGGTTTATGGCGCACTCGAGCTGACACACCCAGAGGGTATCGAGCCTCCATTCACAACTACCGCTTCAAGCTCAGAGCATCATCTGGCTTATGGCGATAAGTTCTTCCTCGAGACAACAAAGTATAATCCTCATTCACCATACTCAGCATCAAAGGCATCGAGCGACCACTTTGTTCGCGCATTCCACGATACCTATGGCATGCCAGTAGTTGTAACCAACTGCTCAAACAACTATGGTCCTTATCAGTTCCCTGAGAAGCTGATTCCTCTGTTCATCAACAATATCCGTCATCGCAAGCCTCTGCCTGTTTACGGTAAGGGTGAGAACGTGCGCGACTGGCTGTATGTAGAGGATCACGCCCGTGCCATCGACGTTATCTTCCACGAGGGTAAGATTGCTGACACATATAACATCGGAGGATTCAACGAGTGGAAGAACATCGATATCATCAAGGTGGTTATCAAGACCGTTGATCGTCTGCTGGGACGTAAGGAAGGCGAGGATATGGATCTGATTACATTCGTGACAGACCGTGCTGGTCACGATCTGCGCTACGCCATCGACAGCTCTAAGCTGCAGCGTGAGCTTGGTTGGGAGCCTTCACTCCAGTTCGAGGAGGGTATCGAGAAGACCGTTCGCTGGTATCTCGACAACCAGGAGTGGCTCGACAACGTAACCAGCGGCGATTATCAGAAGTATTACGATAACATGTATGCCAACAGATAATCTTTCACACGAACTGCACTCGTACCTGGTGCGTATCGGACTCGAACCCACCAGCGTATCGCCTCAGATGGAACACTATCTGGAGCATCTGCTCTACCTGCTGCCCCCAGAGGAAGAGGAGGCTGTGACTCATTACTACGGCTTGTTTGGCTGCGAGCGCAAGTCGCTGCAGGAGATAGCCAAAGGTTTTAAGATGAGTCAGGAAGACGCGATGGCTCGCATTGACCAGTGCATACGTAAGCTGGCCGTTACACCCGAGTGGCAAATGTTGAAACAAACCATAGAAAAATGAAAAAGATATTGCTTTTAGGCTCAGGAGAACTCGGTAAGGAGTTTGTGATAGCCGCTATGCGTGCAGGACAGTATGTTATTGCCTGCGATCGTTATGACAATGCGCCAGCCATGCAGGTGGCTGATGAGCGCGAGGTGTTCTCAATGCTCGATGGCGATGCTCTTGAGGCAGTGGTAAACAAGCACAAGCCTGATATCATCGTACCTGAGATTGAGGCTATACGTACCGAGCGACTGTTTAAGTTCGAGGAACAGGGCATACAGGTGGTGCCTTCTGCCCGTGCCGTGAACTTCACGATGAACCGTCGCGCCATCCGCGACCTGGCTTCTAAGGAGCTGGGACTGCGCACTGCCAAATATTTCTATGCCAAGACCTTTGATGAGTTCAAGGCTGCAGCTGATGAGATAGGATTCCCATGCGTTGTTAAGCCACTGATGTCGTCATCAGGTCATGGTCAGAGCTATGTTCACAACGACGATGAGCTTGAGCAGGCCTTCAAGGAGGCTATGGAAGGCAGTCGTGGCGACGTGAAGGAGGTGATCATCGAGGAGTTCATCGACTTCGATTCAGAGTTCACTCTGCTCACCGTTACCCAGAAGAATGGTTGGCCCACATTGTTCTGTCCTCCAATCGGACACGTGCAGAAGGCAGGCGACTATCGTGAGTCGTGGCAGCCATACAAGATCTCTGACGAGGCCTTGAAGCAGGCTCAGATGATGGCCGATAAGGTTACAAAGGCACTTACTGGTGCTGGCATCTGGGGTGTAGAGTTCTTCCTCACCAAGCAGGGCGAGGTCATCTTCAGCGAGCTCTCACCACGTCCACATGATACTGGTATGGTGACACTTGGTCACACCACCAACCTCAGTGAGTTCGAGCTCCACTTCCGTGCTGTCATGGGACTGCCCATCCCAGCCATCCATTTGGAGCATGCTGGTGCATCAGCTGTAATCCTCTCACCAAAAGAGGCTTCTACACCAGTAGATCGCACCCTGCTCGACTACAACCTTGAGGAGGCTCTGAAGGAGGATCGCACCCGCATCCGTATTTTCGGAAAGCCCGAGGCTCACAAGGGCCGTCGTATGGGTGTGGTTCTGTGTTATGGTGAGGTTGGCGACGATGTTAACGCCCTCCGTGACAAGGCAAAGCGCCTGGCAAAGACCGTGCTGGGCACCGACCCCTACACCAAGTTTGAGCATTAATTCTTAGGGATGGATAAAGTAAGAACCATAGATCTGCCAAAGATTGTTGACCCGCGTGGCAACCTGACCGTGGCTGAGGAGATGAAGAACGTGCCGTTCGATATCGCTCGTGTCTACTGGACTTACGATGTGCCATCGGGTGAGCGTCGTGGCGGACATGCCCATCGCACCTGCGAAGAGGTGGTTGTGGCTGTGAGTGGTTCTTTCGATGTAGAGGTGTTTGATGGCTACGAGCATCAAACGTTCCACCTGAACCATCCCTATCAAGGCTTATATATAGGTACAGGCGTATGGCGCACACTCGAGGACTTCTCGAGTGGCGCTGTTTGCTTAGTACTCGCTTCTGAACTGTTCAATGAGGATGAGTATATCTACGATTACGACGAGTTTCTTAAGATTACCGAATGATCGTAATTAGGGCATACTCTCCTGAGCACTTTGACGAGTGGAACCAGTTTGTGGCTCAGTCAAAGAACGGCACTTTCCTCCTGGATCGTTGCTATATGGATTATCATCAGGATCGTTTTGTAGACTGTTCGCTGATGTTCTACTCTAAGGACAAACTGGTGGCAGTGCTGCCTGCACATCGCGATGATGACACGCTCTATAGTCATTGCGGGCTGAGTTATGGCGGACTGATTCTAAGTAAGAAAATAGCTGCAGCACAGGTGTGCGAGTTGTTTGCTGACCTGAACTATTGTCTGCGCGAAATCGATCATATTAAGCACGTGGTGTATAAATCCATCCCGTGGATTTATCATCGTTTGCCATCCGAAGAGCCACTCTATGCACTGTCCAAAGTGTGTAAAGCACAGTTGATGTCGCGCGATGTGGCCTCTGTAGTGATGCTTGATAATCGTCTGCCCCTTTCGCAGTTGCGTCGCCGAGGTGTGAAGAAGGGTGCAGCAGCTGGCTTACAGGTGATCGAAGAGAATGATTTCTCGCCTTTCTGGCAATTGCTCGAGGCTAATCTGATGGCGCGTTATCATACCCAACCAGTGCATAGTCTCAGCGAAATCATGCTCTTGAAATCACGCTTCCCTCAAAACATACGCTTGTTCTCTGTCTATTGTGGTAGCGAGATTGTCGGTGGAACAGTGCTCTATATCGATGGTGTTGTGGTTAAGACGCAGTATATCTCTGCATCAGAGAATGGCCGACATATTGGTGCACTTGATTTCCTATTCTCATCGTTGCTCGACAAATTTGCTGCTGAGGGGTATCGCTATTTCGACTTTGGTACATCCAATTTCAAGACCAGCGACGATTTGCACGAATCGCTTATATTCCAGAAAGAGGGCTTTGGTGGGCGTGCCGTTTGTTACGACACTTATCAATACAATCTATGATAAAGTATCTCGATCTGAAGGCTATCAACCAGTTGCATGATGCTGAGATTCGTGCTGCTATCAGTGGCGTGCTGGATAGTGGCTGGTATCTGAAAGGTGAAGTCACTCGTCATTTTGAACAGCATTATGCTGAGTATATAGGTACTCGTTACTGCATCGGCTGTGGTAACGGACTTGATGCACTCACACTTATCTTGCGTGCCTACATCGAACTGGGTGTTATGCAGAAGGGGGATGAGGTCATCGTGCCTGCCAATACTTATATCGCATCAATCCTTGCCATTACAGAGTGCGGACTTACTCCCGTATTGGTAGAGCCATCGCTTGGCACCTTGCAGATTGACGATGCGCTTATTGAGACTGCCATCACCCCTCGTACACGCGCCATCATGATTGTTCATCTTTATGGTCGTTGCGCCTATACTGATAGGATAGGGGAGATCTGCCGCCAGCATAATCTTAAGTTAATCGAAGACAATGCTCAAGCTCACGGATGCACACACACCTCCTTACCTCTCACTTCTCACCCCTCACATATAAAACGAACAGGTTCGTTGGCCCACGCAGCTGCCCACAGTTTTTACCCAGGCAAGAATCTTGGTGCTTTGGGCGATGCTGGAGCCATTACTACAGATGATGAAGAGTTGGCCTCAGTGGTAAGGGCAATTGGTAATTATGGCTCATCGCGCAAATATGTTTTCGATTATTTGGGGCGCAACAGTCGTATCGACGAACTGCAAGCAGCCATACTCGACATAAAAATTAAATACCTGGATGAAGAAAACAAGCGTCGCAAGGAGATAGCTGCCTTATATATTAATAATGTAACGAATCCTTTAATTCGCATACCAAAGTGTGGCAATCGCGACTGCGTTTGGCATATCTTTCCTGTGCTTTGTGAGCATCGCGACCGTCTGCACCAGTACTTAATGGATCATGGAGTAGAAGCGCAGATTCATTATCCCATCCCCCCACACAAACAACGTTGCTACAGCAATTGGAATCAGCTATCATTCCCAATCACTGAGCAAATTCATGCTCAGGAACTCTCCATCCCTTGCCATCAGGCTATGACAAAAAAAGAGGTCGATGAAATAATCAACCTCCTTAACTCCTTTACTCTGGCAACAGCAGAATAGTGGTGCTGCGGGCAGCTTGAGCACCCATCACCAGCACCTGCGCGATATCCGCTGTCTTCGATGGACCACTGATAAACACACCATACCCATCGTATTCCTTGTCGAACTCAATGCGCTTGTAGGCCTCGTGCATGTTGTTCACTATCTGACTCTTTGGCAGCAGAATCACCAGGTTCTCCGAGATAAAGCATACGGCCTTCTCCTTCATCGTCTGTGGAATCCACACGCATGCATTCTCAGCCACACCAAACACGCCACGGATGATGCCTACATCCGTACCATTCAGGTCGCGCGCACGACCCACGGTATCCGGATTTCTTGTGGCAATCGTAATCTCTGGCAGGTTCGATGCTATCTCCTTTGCATCAGGAAACAGCTCGCGTATCAGCGCGTTGATGTCGCGCCCTGGGTCAACCTCAATCACCTGTCCGCCCACCATCTCGCTCATCTTAACAAACTGCACCAGCGGGTTGGGGTAGGTTATTGCCCTGATATCACTCAAATAGGGCATGTCGAATTTTTCTTTGACATTCGCCCTGTATCTCTTCAGTATATCGTCCTTATTACTCATGGGGTAATGTTTAATCTTTAATGTTTAATCTTTAATGTCCTTCCACAGTTTGTGGAACGGTTTCTTCGGAAATTCCATCATCTTATGTCCTTCGGCCCACGGATTCATTCCGCAGTTTATGATGGACGATGGGATGATGTTTGCCCAGTGAGCTAACGCCGTACCAAGGTTGTACATACCCTCGCTACCGTAGAACATGCTCATGCCCTTACACATCATCTTCTTCTGTGGGTTGGCAGTGCCAAACTCGTCAAGCTGCTGGCGCCACAAGTATATCTGGTCGCCCAGGTTCACCTTCGATGGACAAACCGTCTGGCACGAGTTGCACAGTGTGCAGGCACTCACGTTGCCCGAGTGTTTCTGTGGGTCGCGCAGCATTCCAAGGTTGATGCCGATAGGACCAGGGATGAAGTAGCTGTAACTGTATCCGCCACTGCGACGATATACAGGACAGGTGTTCATGCACGATCCGCAACGTATGCACTTCAGTGCTTCCCAGTGTTCGGGATTGCCTACCCACTCGCTGCGACCGTTGTCAACCAGCACTATGTGCATCTGTTCAGCCGTTGGGCGCGCCTTGCGGAAGTGACTCGTAAATGTTGTGGTGGGCTGTCCTGTTCCTGCTCTGCAAAGCATGCGCTGGAACACTGCCAGACAGTCGTAGTTTGGTATTACCTTCTCCAGTCCGATGGCAGCGATGTGCAGTTTCGGGCACGATGTCGACATGTCGGCATTTCCCTCGTTGGTGCATACCACTATGTCGCCCGTCTCGGCTATTCCGAAGTTGGCGCCTGTCATACCAGCATCAGCTGTGAGGAACTCGTTTCTCAGGCTCAGTCGTGCCACATATGTCAGATACGTTGGGTCGTGATTTCCCTTTTCGCTGCCCAGCTTCTCTTCAAACAGCTCGCCCACGTCGTCGTGGTTCAGGTGTATGGCAGGCATCACAATATGACTCGGTGCCTGACCCTTTAGCTGTATTATGCGCTCGCCAAGGTCGGTCTCAACCACCTCAATGCCGTGCTCCTCCAGATACGGGTTCATACCGCACTCCTCAGTCAACATCGACTTCGACTTTACCAGCTTCTTTACGTTGTGGTTCTTTAGTATGCCATATACTATCTCGTTGAACTCGTTTGCATCCTTAGCCCAGTGAACTATACACCCGTTCTCCTCAGCTTTGGTGGCAAACTGGTCAAGATACTCGTCCAGATGAGTGATGGTGTGGCGCTTTATGGCGCTGGCCTTTTCGCGCAACTGCTCCCATTCCTCCAGTCCGTATGCCATATTGTCACGTTTCGTGCGTACTGCCCAGAAAGTGGCATCATGCCATTTTGCGTATGTCTTGTTCTTCAAGAACTCCTTCGCTGCATTACTATGTGCTGTACTCATAATTTTCACCTTTTTACTTTTTCACCTTTTCAGATTCCTGCTGCTAAGATTTCCACCACATGCATAAACTGCACGTCCAGCCCTTGCTTCTTAGCCACACCAGCCATGTGCATCAGGCACGAGCAGTCTGGTCCAGTAATGAATCTCGCACCAGTCTTCATGTGTCGCTGAACCTTATCTATACCCATCTGCTCGCTGATGGCAGTCTCCTCTACTGAGAACATACCACCGAATCCGCAGCACTCGTCAGGACGCTCGGGCTCCAGCACCTGTATGCCCTCAACTAAGTTCAACAGGTCTTTCACCTTATTAAATTTAGGTACGTTCTCCTCGCTTGGCGAGCTCAGTCCCAACTCGCGTACACCGTGACAAGAGTTGTGCAGACTCACCTTGTGGGGGAATGTTCCAAGTGGATGATCCACCTTTATCACATCATGCAGAAACTCCACCACGTCCATTATCTTGCCCGATGTCATACACTCGTGCTTGCCTTTCAACAGTCGTGGGTAGTTCAGTTTTATAAATGCAGTGCAACTCACCGATGGAGCCACCACATAGTCAAAGCCTTTAAATTTATCTTCGAATTTCTCTGCCAGTGGTATCGCCTGTTCCTCAAATCCGGCATTGGCCATCGGCTGTCCGCAGCAGGTCTGGTTCAGCGGATAGTCTACATCCAGACCCAGATGCTTCAATAGTTTATATGTGGCCACGCCCACATGAGGGTACACCACGTCTACATAGCAGGGGATAAATAAACCGATCTTCATTTTCGTTAGTGTATTATTACGTTCGTTTTTTAGTTATTTATGAGGGCAAATATAGTGAAAAAACGCCAAAAATGCTAATAATAATCCATTTTATGTTACTTATTTATGTTTTATTAAAAGTAAATGCTTACCTTTGTGGCATTATATTTGCAGTATAATAAATGTGTAACGAATAAAAATTTAGATTATGAATTATAACGAATTGGATTTTAATCTGTCGAGTCGTGAGCGAGAGCTCTCGATGTCGGCCGCCTTCCCTGTATTGATGAGGAAGGTTTATGTGTGGATGACTTTGGCGCTCGCTCTTACGGGCTTCACTGCTTATGGCGTTGCCACCAGTCCTGGCATCATCACCGCCCTGTACTCTAACTCAGTACTGCTTTGGGGTTTGGTAATTGCCGAGTTTGCTATCGTGTTTGGTGTTAGTGCAGCCATCAATCGTCTGTCGCTCACCACTGCCACACTGCTCTTTGTGCTTTATTCGGTCATCAATGGCGCACTGTTCTCGTCAATCTTCCTGGTTTACACCATGTCGAGCATCGCCAGTGTGTTCTTCATCACCGCAGGCACATTCGGCGTAATGGCACTTGTTGGCTATACCACTAAGAAGGATCTCTCTTCTATGGGTAAGATTCTCTTTATGGCACTCATCGGTATCATCATCGCTACCATAGTCAACATCTTCCTTAAGAGTTCTGGTCTTGAAATGATTGTTAGTTATCTGGGCGTTTTGATCTTCGTTGGTCTCACTGCTTACGATACTCAGAAGATCAAGAATATGCTTTTGATGGCTCCCGATGCAGGTGAGGCTGCTCAGAAGATGGCACTTTTGGGTGCTCTTACCCTCTATTTGGACTTCATAAACCTCTTCATTTATCTGCTGCGCATTTTTGGACGCCGCGAATAGCCTTCTACGCGTACATTATATATAATAGAGCGATAAATAAGCGGTTTTGTAAACATTCCCGAAAACTTTCATGTTTTTGGGAATTTTTTTTTGGAAAATGTTTGGAGGGAAAGAAAAAATGTCGTACCTTTGCACCCGCTTTCGCTCAAAAACGATAGCACACTAAGAAAGAGTTCTTTGAAAGATTTACATAGACAGAAGTAGTACAAGAAGCGAGAGCAGAAATGCTCTTGGGTAAATGAACAAACCGTTTCAATTTCTTG
>DEHD01000039.1:145699-168345 GCA_002351725.1 Prevotella sp. UBA2809 | reverse complement strand
AACAAACCAGCGCCGCTAACGAGAATGGCGGCCATCATCCATAATAAATTCTTCTTCATAATCAGATTGTTTTAAGTTATATCCCCCTCAGATGAAGGTTTTGCATATTTTGAAACAATTATTGCATATTTTGAATGACAGGATATAAAGTAGCCTCTCGTCATCACCGGCAGGAGGCTACTTTGTTCTTATGATCATTTACAAATTCGCAATGTCGCGGATTGTGTAAAGCTTCTTTTCTGTGTTATCGTAATACTTCAGGGTTATCAGCTCACCTTGGGTGCGGCAGCGGATAAGTAGCGATGTGCTGCCCGTGGCTGAGATCGTAGCGGTGCCTCGGCACTCCTCGCCCACAAAGGCTGCCACCATACTACCACTGGTGGGCTTGATATTAAACCTTGTCAGGATGGTCTCTGGTATCACGGTCATCATCTCCGGATACTTGGCAGAGCCATAGGTAAACTCGGGGATGAAGTCTTCGTCGATACCGGTCGTCTCGTCAGAATCGAGAGCGATGTCGGCCGATAGTGTGAAGATGTGCTTCAGCTGCTGATTGTAGTATTGCAGCGTCATGGTCACCGTTTCATCACCTGCCTCGTTGCCATAGGCCTTCATCAGGAACTTACCACCGGCAGTCTGACCATCGCTCGCATTCACAGCAGGGCTAGCCAATCCGCGCAGTTCGCCGTTCACGAAGAGTGCCATCAGGTCGCCCTCAGACACGTAGGGTTTCAACTCATCCTCTATCTGTACCTTCAGTATGGTCCAGTTCTCATAGAGACTTGCGTCGGGCTCTGTCCAGTTGGGGCGAGTCTGGTCGTTGTTCCAGTCTACATGCCAAACAGGCACCTCGTCGGGCGTTATCACTGTGAAAGGACCATCGTTGTCGCTGCTGCAAGCCCCCAGTACGAGGCTTGCCAGCAGGATAAACATTAATTTTGTTCTATTCATATTATTCGATGTTTGATGTTACTTTAATACGATCTTTTTGCCATTAAAGATGTACAGGCCCTTCTTGGTAGGCTTACGCTGTAGCTTTATACCGCTGATGGTGTACCACTGGTCGTCTCCGTCATCCACCTTCTCGAAGTTGATGGTTGTCGGCCTCTCAGGACTACCTACCACATCATTTGCATGGTAAGTCAAGATTTCATTGGTAGAAGCTACGATCTCACCGTCACGTTCGATGGCAAACCATATCTTCTTCTGGCTGCTGCCTGCGATGCTCAGGTAGTTCACAGTTGCGAACTCCTCGCCTTGCAGAGCTGCCCTTCCAAGTGCGGTCTTAACCATCACGCTACCGCATTCCTCGCCATTGGCGTAAGCTATCAGCTTGTCGCCCTCCTCTACATCGAAGCCTTCTACTATTGCACTCACGCTCATGGTAGAACGACTGCGCACTGCTGTAGCCTCGCCCCTTGAGCTAGCCACCCAGTCGGCACTGATGTAGCTGTTCATGTCGATGTACGGATAGGTAAACTGAGCTGAGTCAGCATTGCAGAGCATCAGGTAACCCTCGCCTGGCTTCATGTACTGCAGGCTGCCGCGCCAGCGTCCCACGTTGCCACTCTTGGTGTAGTAAGCAAACTCAGTGTGACTCTTAATCACGTCGCCAGGCACTGCTTGGTCGTAGTAGTCGCTCAGGGCGGTCTCCAGAGGCAGGTTCACCGCAGGTGTGTAACCGATGGCGTTCCAGCCCTTCTTCACCTTAATGGTGCGTGCCTCCTCATCCTTGATGACGCTGCCGCCGATTGGGAAGGTGCAAGCCTCCTTGACTCTGATGGCATACGACTTCTTCGGCGAGATAACCACGTTGTCAGCGTTGTCAGTAGCTATCCATTGCTTCTGCTCGGCTTCGTAGGTCATCGTCAGGTCGCTGTTCATATCGGTCAGAATGTCGCCTTGACTCCACTGTACGCGACGCAGTAGCGTGTTCACATCGCTCAGCTCATTGCTGGCCACATTGAACGATACCCAGTTCCAGCCTGCCTTCAGACTGAAGTTCTGCATGAAGGCATCGTCGCCGTCGAAGCGTACAGGCTTATCGGTGCCCAGTATGGCCGACTTCTCGAACTTGATGCTATCCTTTGGTGTCAGTACTATCTCACGTCCGGTGCTGTACTGCCACAGGCGGAAGCTAAGCTTGCGGCCGCTAGACTGGTTGTCGAATACAGTCAGATACAGCTCGCCCGTCTGTGCATCGTTGCTGATATTGCTAAATCCGTGGCATACGCCCTCGTCGTCGAAGACACCCACAATGTCGCGTGTATCGGTATCAAGCTCGTCGTATAGATAAACTTGGCCAATAATGTTCATCGAGTTCTTCAAAAGGTCGCTATTCACGTTCTGTGCCCAGTCGGGCTGCTCGCCCTCTACCGTCAGGTTCAGGTAGAACGGCTCGATGATGCCCTCTTCGTCGACCAGATACAGAATCTCGTTATAAGTACCGATGCTCAGGTCCTTGCTCACCGTGGCATACACATAATCCAGTGCCTGTGGTGCCAGCACATCGGTGGTCTTGCTCAGCGTGAGCCAGCGTGGGCAGTTCTCAATCTTGTAGGTATGGTTCTGCGAACCGTTGTTATAGAATGTCAGTTGACAACTCTCGCCGCTACCATACTTCACGGTGGCGTCCAAACGGTTCAGCAACCACTGCAGACTGCTGTTGGTTACGTAGTAGCAGGCCGTTTGTGGCGAAGCCATGGTGTTGCCGTTCTTATCCTCGATGTCGCGCACCGTTACATAGATGTTGCGGTGGTTCAGTCGGGCAGCAGCTTCGTCGAGCTCTACCATCAGCTGGTTGTCGCGACCTATGAACGAGAACTTCAGGTTCTTCACCTCCTCGTAAGGCTTCACAGGTGCTGCCGATGCATTGTCGAAGCGCTTCATCATCGAATCGGCACTTTCTACGAACAGGTAGTCGCGCACCAGCGTGCTCGTTGGCTGCTTGGTCAGCGGATCGAGCTGATAGCGTGGCTGACCCTTATCGTCCAGATAGATCTTCTTGCTGTAGGCATAAGGCACCAGTTCGATGCTGTTGTCCTTCTGGCGCTCCTGGCGGTCGAATGCCAGGTAAGTCATCAGTCCGGCCTCGTCGCCGTTAGGACTCTTCGTAGCGTAGGTACTGATGAGTCGCTCGGGCAGTGCCTGTGCAAAGAACATCAGTTCGTCTATGTTACCCTTCATAGCGTCGGTACCGTCTACTACCTCTACATCGCCATTCTCCTGCAGCTTGTCGTAGCGGGTTGCACCGATGAGCGGATATCCGCCGCTGATGCCGCCCAGGCTGTCGGGCTCGAAGTTGGTGCGTACTTCCTTATCTACATAGATGTTGGCCACATTGCGTGCACGGTTCACCGTCATGGCGAAGTGGTGCCAGTTGCCGTCGCTCCAGTTGCCCGGAACCTCGGTCACGAAGCCGTTAGAGCGGTACATCAGTTTGTCGGCCTCGAATCCGATGTGGAACTGGTTCACGGCGCCGATGTCTTCCTTCACACCTCGACCGTTAGAGAGCAGCGCACCGCGTCCGTCGGCATCGGTCTTAAACCAGAACATCAGTGTGTAGTCGTGCTCGCTGCTGCGGTTCAGTGCGTTCTGATTCAGCAGCACACCCTTATCCTCCTTCTCCAGGTGCAGCGAGATTCCACGTGGGATAGCCCACGAAGCACCTATCAGCTTAGCGTTAGCACCCTGCGTATGGTCGGCCACCATGTCGCCCGAACCCTCGTCCATCGGGTAGTAGTCTACCAGATCCTTCTCGAAGCCCGTCAGTCGGCGGTTGCCGTAGGTAGTACCTATCTGTCCGCCGTTCATGGCGCTGTACCACAGGCGGGCCTCCATCATGCGGCCCTCGTAGTACTGGCTCTGGCTGCGGTCAGCCTCGTTGGTACGTCCGAAGATGAGCGTACCTGTGCCGGTGTAAACCGCCTTGAGCTTGTTGCGACCTATCTCGAGTCCGCCATTGTAGAATGTCAGCACGCTGTCGGTCTGGTTCAGTACCATAGCCACCTGGTTGAAGCTGTTCTTGCCGATGGCTGCGTTGCTCTCGAAGGTCTGTTCGTTCACCACGGCCTTCAGCTTGAAGTCGCTAGTCAGCCACAGCTGCAGCTTCTGTCCGTTGATACCGTGTGAGAACAGCGGCATCTCGCGACCCGTCTCAGCAGGCTTCACCATCATGTCGATGGTCAGGTTCTTATTGCTGAAGTTGCGCTTAGCCTCGCTCTCTACGCTGGCCGTCGCGCCGTCGAACTGCACGCTTACCATCTCCGAGAGGTTATCGTTGTTCACTTCGCCCTTCACCTCGAAGTTGGTGATGGCACTCAAGTAGTTGTATTCTATGTCTTCCGAAAAATTGAAAATCATGTCGTCGCCAGCTGTCAGCAGTCCGCTCTTTGGTTCGGGCGTACCGAACAGCTGCGGACGTCGGGTATCCTTGATACCGCTGATAATCTTCGACGATGTGGTGAGGTAGTCGTTGCCGTTGCGGCAGAAGACTACAGCGCGCAGGTCGTACTGTTTCTCAATCACCCATCCCTCGCCGTAGAACTCGGTTGTGATGTTGCCGTTCTCAGGCATCAGCTTACGTACGCCGTTGGCACTGGCCATCAACGTAGAGTCGGCATAGAACGAGCAGAGGTTGGTCCATGAGTCGTCGCCACGCTGCGATTCCTTATACTGGAACTCGATGTGGTCGAAGTTATGCTGGTGGCGGTCGAAACCGTTGATGGTGACAGGGATGTACCAGCCACGCTCAGAATCCTTCTGGGCATTGGTGTTCAGTACCCACTTGTCGCCCGGTGTTGCGATGGTCACCGCTCCGGCCTCGCGCAGGAAGTGCACGTCGAACGAGGTGAGTGCCGTGGTGTGCTCGGCATCGGTAGGCGACATCACGCCTACGGTCAGGCCCTCAAAGTCGAAGCCTTCGCCGGCGCGTACCTCCATGGTCAGTGCCGTTTCAATGCCTGGCACAACCGTTACGGTGATACCAGCGGTAGTCAGCGGCTGTCCGTTGATGCTGATCTTAGCACCCAGCGGATTCAGCTGGTCGGGCGCAAATACCTGCAGCACGGTCAGACCGTCGGTAGCCTCAGGCTTCTCGCTCTCGTTGCTCAGGAATATCATGAACTTGGCAGCATCGTTCACCGATACGCCGCTCACGCTCTGCTTGTCGAGGCGAATCTTCGGGTTCACAATCTTCAGCGTACGAGCATCGAGTACGGTACCTGGGTCGTAGACCTTGGTAACGCGCTGATCCTCCCATGGGTTCTGGGTAGAACCGCCACGGGTACGGAAGATGAATCCGCGCGGACCAAGAATGTCGGTACTCTTGACTGATTTCTGCACTTGACGTCTCACGTCGTCGTACATCTTGTTGAAGTTACCGTTTGTAAAGACGTTAGCGATACTCACGCTATCCTGCTTGGCAGTAGAATACGCGCCACGGTAAACATCCACGTTCAGATGGCTATTCGGGTCGGTAGCGATGGTGAAGCTCTCTGTGCGGTTATACGACTTGGCCTCAGAGTCGGTACCAATCGTAGTATATGAAACCACTGGGAAGAGCGACCACTGGAATACTTTACCACCGAAGCTAACCGACGAAGCCGTTCCATCGTCGATGTTCATATGTACGCCTGTCACATCAGGCAATGACCATGCCTTCATTTCGGCCATTGAAAGAGCAACCGACCCCACAATGGTAGTAGCCAGTGCGAGTGCCGACATACCATTGCTGAAGCCGGCGCCCTTGTCGAAGTAGTCGACCTCGGTGGCTATTGGGAAGTGCTGCGTAAACGAGTTAGAATAGCTGGCATCGAAGGTCTCGCTGTAGTTCACGCCTGCTGCACCGCCTACGTCGTAGTTGGCCAGCAAGTCGCGCGTTTGCAGTTTCTCGCCCTCGTTCTGCGATATCATCTCCAGCCAGGCCTTAATCACCTGGTACTTCTCGGTCACCTCATCGGTGAAGTCGCTTCTCTTCTTGCCCTTTGGCAGCACTACCAGGTAGTTGATGCCATCCTGAGCCGTGTCGATACTGTCGTTGTATTCGCGATCGTAGAGCTTCTTGTTAACTACAGCAAAATTCTTATCGGTGCGCTCGCGCAGCGACAGATAGACTGGCTTCTGCGTGTTGTTGGCTATCGTCTGGGCATCGGCCTTGGTACCTATGTACATCAGGTCGAGAATCTCCTTCGACTTGGCAGGGATAATCTGATTGAGCAGTTGCTTCTGCGAGTAGATGAACTGCGAATTGAGCTTAGGACCATAGCCTAAGGCCACGTCGCGTATCAGGTGATACTTCACCGTCTTGCCATCCTTGCCTATCACCTCGCCATCGGCAATCTTCAATACCGTGCCGTACTGTACGTACTTGCCTGCTTCGCTGGCTACACTGTCCTTACCCATACGGGCTTTGATGTCGTTGAACATGCTGTCGGTCACGGCGCGGATGGTAGACATTGGCGTTACCACCACGTTCTGCACCGAACCGATGTACAGGTCGGCATCGGCACCCACCATCGATGGGTCGCCGCTGGTGCTGATGTTGTTGCCTACTACCATGGTGTGAGAGAAGGCCTTGCTGCCGTTGGCATTGTACATCAACATGTCGATATTGCCATCCATATTGTCTGACAGACTGAGAGGACCTACAGCCGTACCGACACCCTGTGGGGCTGCCACGCTGGCTGAAAGAACCTGCAGTTTCTCACCATACTTATAATGGAAAAACAGACCGGCCGTCAACGACAGATTCATCATGTAAGTGAAGTTGAGCGTTGTGCCCTTGGCCAGCGTATTGGTACTGTAGCCTCCTGGCGGGTCGCGCAGAATGTCGTACAGCACTGGCACGCCCTCGGACATCACATCTTGGCTCTGGCCAATGGGGAACATGTTGAGCACGTAGCCATACAGCGGTGCCGACTCATAGTAGTTGCCATCTTGTGCCACGCTGAACGAAATGGTCTTCAGGGCGCTCAAGCCGCTCAGCAGTTGCGTGGTCTGGTCGGCCTGCACCGTGAAGATGGCCTGTCCGTTTGCATCGAGATGCAACGTATCGCTAGGTGCACCGTTCTTCAATCCGTTATGGATGGTGGCTACACCGCCGCCAACCTTCACGTAGTCTACCTTTCCGCTCAACAAGTCGTTGTTGTACGGATAAGTCTCGGCCACCTGCACCCTGATGCGGTACTTGCGCTCCAAACTGAACACTGGGCAGGTAAAGGTATAGAGTGCCTGCGTGGTGTCGAGAGGATTCTTGTAGGCCAGCGGTATGGCGGTCTGTTTGCCGGTCAGTTCGCTGGCAATATACGTCTTATCGCCAAAGTAGTCGAAGTCGTCGTAGCCTATCTGCTTATAAGTAATCTCAATAGGATTGCGATAGATGCGGTTGTAGATGGCGTGGTAAGATAGTTTAGGATCGGTTACCGTGACGGTATCTACATCCTTATACTTACCCACGTAGGTGGTATCCTTGCTTACCAGACACTTGGTCAGGTCGATCACCTCGCTCACCTGCCCCTCCTGGAACAGTGTGGGGTATCCCTTACAGTACACCTGCTGTACCTTCCAGCGTACTGGCGGCAGCTCAACTTCGTACTCGCCGGTCACTGGGTCGGGCAGCATCTCCATGCGCTTGCGCTCGGTGGTAACCTGAGTCTTATGACCGTTGCCACGCGGATGTACATAGGTGGTGTCGCGCTTGGTGAGGTTGGGGTTCAGATTGTCGTAAACCAGCCACGATGTGTTGTCGCCCTCGAGGGTGAGCACCATCGTCAGCGAGTCGCCCAGGTTGTTCTTCGACAGGTTGTTGCCCAGCGGCAGCAGGCCCTGGTCGTTACCACCAACCACGCGACCCGTCAGCTTCACCTTGGTGGCATCGTAGAAGTAGATGCCGGCCACATCATCCTTGAAGCTCTGCTTGTCGCTGTTCTTATACCAACCGTCGTTAGTGAACTTGTGATTTTCCATCACGGCCTGAATGCTGTTGTCGCCCTCCATCACGCGGAACGAGAAACTACCGTCGTAGTCGGTCTCTACCGGGTCGCCCTTGGCATTGTGTATCTTCTTGCCGTTCACCATGAAGTTAACACCCTTAACTGGGATGCTGGTGCCGTCGAACATCACGTAGCCCGAGAATCGCATACCGTTGGTAACGATAAACTCCTGCAGCGTCTCGTTGTTGCTGGTGGCATTGAAGGTTACATTGTAGTCTTCTACCTCCAGCTTGATAGATTTGCCCACAGGCGATATCTTATACGTAACGCTGGTTCCGCCCTGGTACGACAGCTCGTCGATTACAAAGTGACCGCTCTCGTCGGTATAGGCGTAAGTCACCGTGCTGTCGGCTATAATGGCGTCTACCTTCACCTCGGGCACGCCTGTGCCGTCCTTGAAGCGCACATAGCCCTCTACGCGACCGGTATGCTTGCTCTCACCCACCTTTACCTCGGTTTCGGTAGAGTCGCGGCCTTCGCACTGGTTCACGGCTATTACCTTATATTCGTAAACAGCCAGAGGCGATACGCTGGTATCCTCGTAGCTCATCTGGTCGATGTTGGTTGCTATCTCCTTCCAAGCGTCATCACCCTCACCCTTTACGCGGCGCTTCACGGTGAAGTAGTCTATTGGGTTGCCATCGGTGTTCCATGCCAGCAGCACGCTGCTCTGGCGTGTGGTAGTCACCAAGGTCTTATCAATCTTACCGTTGCTCACGTGGTAGAAGTTGGGCAACTCAGGCTTGTTAAAGGTGGCATAATTGTAGTCGTAGGTTGTAGTTGGAGGCACTATGGTCTCGCCTACCACCGTCCAATCTTTGAAGATTTTTTTCAGCTTTTCAACTTCAGCAGGATCGACAGTCACTACAGAAATCTCTGGCATCAGTTTGCCACCCTCCAGCTTCCAGCCGAGGGGAAAATTGCTCGCCAGACTAGCCTCAGTGATTTCTCCTGCTGTAGTCAGCACTGGTACAGCCTTGCCACCGTCAAGCGTCCACGAATCAGCCTTCTCGCCGTTCATCAGGTTCACCACATCGGTCCCGTCGCTCTTGTTGAAGTACGTCGTACCCCAGTCGCCCCAAGTAGTTGCTGTAATAGTGAGGCTGCTGTTGCTATTGCTTCCCCATGCTTCGGCAGAGCCACTAGAAGAATCTACACAGAACCATATCCTCCATGCTGTGAAATCGCCATTCGCACTGGCATTATATACACGGTGGAACGTCCAGCCACCTTCGCCGCCCCATCCGATGAAGCTACCAGCATACGAGGTGTTAGTTGGACCATTGGTTGTAACCTTGCCATCGAAGCGAACATCAGTCATATATACATCTGCAGCTCCAGCATGTCCCAAGACACCAGCGGCATGGGTGGACGTCGAAGCGGTCACTTCTGTAGACACCCACACACGGTCGATGGTGATAGTAGGAGTACCAACTCTGCAACCAATCAGACCTGCGGAATGTATGCCACCTTTGACTGTACCTGTTACGTGCAGGTTTTTAATAGTGGCATCGCCTACATAAGCGAAAGGAGCGGCTGCGCCATTATCAGCTCCAGTTCTATCGATGTTTACATTCAGCGTATGGCCGTTACCGTCGAATGTGCCGCGATAGCAAGCAGCATTGCCTCCTCCAGCATAACTGGTGACCGTAATATCATTCATGAGGATGGCATCTACCCAATACTCGTTCTTGGCATCTTCCACCATTTGCACGAACGTGGTCCAGTCGGCAGTGCTAGTGATGGGGAATACCCTATACTCGCGGGTAGCATGGCAGTCCGTTACTGTCACAGTACCACGGGAATCCTGTCGTGCCCACGTTTGGCACTTGTCGTACTTAGTACTGATTTCGGTGGGCGCAAAGAGACAGCTGTCAATGGTTGCGGTACTCTTTTCGTCAACCCAACTGATGAAACCTCCATTACCAGTACAATTGGCACCTTTAAAGCTACCATCGAACTTACTGTTGCGTATCGTAACGTTAGAATTGGATACGCGACCTACGAAACCAGCAAGAGTACCTTCGCCATTCATGTTTCCTTGAAGGGTAACCGACGAGGTACAGTTCTCAATGGTTGTAGTACCATCTTTGACTTGAGCCACGAGACCGGCAGGATACATCCAATTAGACTCGATGGTACCTGCCACATGCAGGTTCCTGATGGTTGCATTGTTAGCATGACGGAAAGGAGCAATAAACCTCTCTTCTGTTGCGGATTTCCACTCCTTGTTGAATGTCAACGTATGGCCATTACCGTCGAAGGTACCGCGGAAGTAAGCACCTTCGGTTACTCCTACGTGCTCACTGACCTCAATGTCGGCATCGAGGACAGCGTTCACGTCGTACTGGTTCACAGCATCATTTATCATCACAGCAAACTTGTGCCAATCGGTAGCATTACGGATGACGATAAACGGCGAATACTCACTGACGGCATAGCTGTTGCTAAGGGTCAGCGTTATATTTTTAGAGTTACGCGTCCACGTTTCACAGTTGTCAGTCTTAGTGGTGATGCGGTCGGGGTTAAAGAGACAGTTGTCGATGATGACATAGCTGCCGCCGTTGGTCCAGCCAACAAAACCACCGTTGCTATGGCAATTATCGCCCGTAAAACTACCATCGAACTCACTGGTGCGGATAATAATATTGCAATTATCTTCAACGGCACCAATGAAACCACCGTTAGTAGCATCGCCATTCACGCTGCTGTTAATAGTCATTGACGAACGACAGTTCTCAATGTTAACCGTGCTGCCTTCATCGACATGACCAATCAAACCTCCCGTAAATTTAGCCGACGAAGTAACAGTACCCGCAGTATGCAAGCTGCGGAATCTAGCATTTGCTACGTGAGAGAAGAGTGCCGTGTTATTAGCATCATCTGAAATATCAAGGGTTATCGTGTGGCCATTGCCATCGAAAACGCCACGATAAGGATAGTTACCAGAATATCCTACAATATTGTCCTTACTATTCAAACTAATGTCGGCATAGAGGCGAGCATTCACATCCTCTTTGCCCTCGGCAGCTTTCACTTTGTCGCGGAAGGCTACCCAATCGTCAGCCGTGCGGATGGGGAAGAAGTAGTCGGTCAACTCATCCAGTTTGTTGAGTGGCGACTCGTTCTTATCTACATACATCTCAATATCGTATGTGACGCAGGAACGGAATAAATTAACTATGGTATAGCGCTTAGCGCGATCGGTATTGTTCAGCTCTATCGTCTTATCTTCTACAACACCACCGTCGCGGTTCTTCGAGGTGATGTGCAGTATCATCTTGGCGCGGTCGTCCCACACGCCGCCAATCTCGTTGGCATAGTCCCAAGACACGCGGACGGTGTAGGCTTGCTCGTTTTCCCACTTAGCTGTGTAGTTAGAAATGCGCAGCAGGTGCAACTCGTCGAGCACGCACGTAGCCGAGGTGGCGCAGTTGTTATCGGCGCCCCAGCCCCAATCTTTGGCAATGGTGCGGCGCACGCGGTAGGTAACATTATCGAGCGTGCCGCCATTCTTCAGCATGCTGGCCTCGATGGCCTCAATCAGGGTACTATCTATATAGGTATAGCTAGATTTCTTTTCGGTCTTGGCGTAGAACTGCTCGAATATGGTTTCGAAGTCCTCCTCCTTACCCGTCAGCGAGCGCTGAATCTCGAAGAAGTCGGTGGGCGTCAAGTCGGGAGCATCCATATAGGGCACGTTCCACTTCACCTCTATCTTTCCCTTTTGGTCGTTCAGGGGCCGTACAGAGAGTCCTGCGGGCGCATGAATCATAGTGAGGTTCTGTACGCTCGATGCTACGCCCTCAATATCATACTCACCCTTATCGCCTTTTTCCTTGTAATTGCAAATAACACGGAACTTACGGTGGGGCACGGTGGCATCAAGCGTAATCGTACCACTGTTCACGTTTTCAATGTTCACCTTCTGGTACTTTCCACTAGCATCGGTGTACTCGTAGTAAGCTTTGGTAACATTGTCGGAAGCGATGAACCAAGGCAGCTCAATCTTGCCTGGGTTGTTGGGGTTCATCATGGGTGCAGAGACGACGGGCGTCAGTTTGGAGGCAGCCGCCGGCACTTTGATGGTCACCGTCTTGAGGCCCGACACATACTCTTCTTTGCGGCCATTTCCGTCGCGAAGAACTTCCCAGGAGAACGTCAGCGTCTTACCCAACAGGTTGTAAGGCAATACCCACTCGGCAGCGAAATCGAAGGTCACGCCGTCGCTGTTGCGTACCAAGGAGAGGGTTTTTGAATTCCAACTGTCTACTCTCTCAACGCTTCTCGAGTTTCCCAATGTGATATCGAAGAAACCGTTGGAAAGGGTTCTGAAGTAACAGTTCAACGAGGTCTTGCTGTTGTCGATGTCCCTATCAGGTTGCCAAGCGAGGACCAAAGTTTTTTTACTATCACCATCTACCGTGACAAAGAGGTAACCGGCTTTGACCCAGCAGTCGGCACCATCCATATCGTAGGCTGGAGCCGTAAAATAGATGATGTTAGTACCACCCAGCGATACCGAGTAGTTTTCTTTTTTGTCTACATACGTTTGCGCCGCCGCCTTCTGAGGCAGCAGCCAGGCAAAGAGCACCGCCAATAGTAGCCACGGCCGCCCTTGCAAAAGATTAATAGATTGTTTCATAAAGATATTATTTTATAGATTATTTCGTATTACAGGCTCCCCTTCTCGGCCTCGGTTACAAAGCAGGCCACCAGTCCGTAGGTGATGGTGGGGCGAATCCATATCTCTACCAGCATATAGTCGGTGTATTCGTCGACTGGCTCGAGATAGATGTCGAGGTTATAGAGTGCCGCAATGATCATATCGATGATGCAGATCATCCACAGGTTGCGCTTGGTGTAGCTCTTCCAGTTCTTACGCGCATAGAAATACGTGAGCATGCAGAGCAGCAGCACCGACAGCGAAAGACACAGCAGATGGAGCGAACGATAGACCAGCGGCGGCGCGAAGAGAATATCGCGCAGCAGCACCGTGATGCCCACCGAGATGGAACACCAGTAGTTGAAACTAAAGGAGTCGAGACGGTTGAAGAAATACATCCATATCATGACCAAGCTGGCAATGTAGAACATATTAAGCACCAGTTCGGGCCAGGTATTTCCCAATCCGAAATACAGAACGGCGTAAAGCATAACGCCAACCGACAGTGTGCCGCCCACAGCGGTAATCACAATATCGAAGATCTTAGCATTTTTATTGAATCTAGTTTGCATACCTTATTATATATATATTTATAGTTCGTTATCTAACTCCTGTAATGTCTCCACACGCCAGAGCAGGAAGGCAATGATGACGAGGGTGATGATCTGCGACAGATACTCGCGCACGAGCTCGCCGGCGTTCGAGATATAGACCATATACACCGCCAGCAACACGATGATGAACACCATGCTCTGCCATACCTCCTTGTGCTCCAGGTCGGCATAGTTGTCGAGCAGCCAACGCCCGTACTGTCTCAGCGAAATGATGTAGTAGACCACAAAGACGGCGATGACGCCCAACTGCCAATAGTGTACCACCTGATAGCCCCAGAACTCGCTTCGACCGGCTATACCCAGCGCGGCAGCCAACACCTCGGGTGCCTGAGCCAGCAGCCAGGGCCAGAGCGGGCGGCGGCGATCCTGCAGCATGGCCAGCAGTACGGCCATGGTGAGCGGAACGAGTGTGACGTGGTCGAGCATGATGGTAGTGATGTTACGTACCAAACGGTCGTCGGTCAGAAAACAGGTGCCAAGTACATACCACCACACGTGGCTGGCCACAATGGCCGCCATGAATACCGCCGTCCAGCGTCGCAGCACACAGCTCGACCTGACATCCTCGGCAAAGGCATTGCCACGCCTCAGGAGCAAGTACACACATGCCAGCATGGCGAAGAAACCCGCCATGCCGTAAAGCATGATGAAGAATACGTCCTGCAGACCCTGATAATCGTACATAGGCTAGAATATCTTATAAGCTACACGTACCTGAATATTTGGCCAGGCCTTGAGCCACTTCAAGGCACCGGTGATGCCTGAGTTGCGGCCCGATGAATCGATCTCGGTACCATTGTTGAGCACGAACTTAGGTGTGCCCCAGAACAGCAGACCTGCATCGACAGCCAGGCTGACACGGTGTGTCTTAGCCAGATGCTGACCAAAGCCCACGCCGATATAAGGCTTCACGGCATTGGTCTTCATGCGTACATCGATATTACCATTCTCATCGGCGGTAAAAATGTAGTCGCCAAACTTCAGACCGATGGGCGGATAGTTGGTGCGATACAGGCGGTTGTAGTCTTCCACCTTCTGATTGGCATCGTAGAGGAAGCCTAAGGCATCCTCGTTGGTATTGCGGAAGTGCACAAAGTTCTGACTACCTACGAACAGTCCGGCCGAGAAGTAGAAAGGCTGGTTTTTGAAGGGATGCACCTCGCCCAGCAGGTAGAAGTTCCAGAAGTTGGGATTAACCTGCAGTTCTACCTTATCAACCATCTGGGCACGCCTGATGGCGTCTTCCTCAACCATCTGCATCGAGGTGATCTCGGAGGCGGTGTTGATGGCCTTGAAATTGATTTTGCCAATGTTCCAGCCAGAGATGCCGGCCCTAACTGTCACTATCTTATGAACAGGCATAGCCACATCGATACCAGCACCGGTAAGTCCAGTATTCAGACCTATCGAAAGGTGATTGAACAAACCATCTTTGGCATGTATTTTATCGGCATCCTGAGCCTGGGCTCCTGTTGCCGCAAACATCATAGCAATGAGTATGATGAGACTGTGAATATTGTGTTTCATACCTATTTATATTTATTTAAAGTGTGACTTGTTAGACTTGATAAGCAGGTTGGTAAGCGACAGGCTCATGGGGTGGAAGCCGTACAGATAGTCGCTGGTATAAGGTGTGCCACCATTGATGATACAGTGAACGTAGTCGTGGCAGGCCATATCCATCGGGATGATGCCCACGGTTCCCTCGTACATCTGCAAATCATCGATGACCAACGGGTGCAGGTTTGAGGCATTGGTGATGTAGCCGCGTGGTGACACCTCGGTATAGGCCGAGCAGTGATTCACAATCCAGATGTCCTCGTCGCCGGCAGTAGCCTCGCGGGCAGTATGCATCATGTCTATCACTGTCTTTTGCTTGTTACGCATGCGCTTCTCGGTAGTGGTCTTGTAGTAGTCCTGCTTGTATAGTTTTGCTGTCAGTGTTGTGTCGGTCATGTTGTACATGCCGCAGTTGCGCTGAGCCTCGGGGTTGATGTCCTCTTCGATATCGGGATCTTCGTCGGGCCAGTCACAATACACGATTGGATAATGGAAGGCAGCATTGAACGGGCGCAGGTCGTAGCGACTCAGCCATAGTATCTTGCTGCGCATTTCGCCCACCGTAATGTCGGGGCGCCAGTTATCAACAAACAAGCCTTGATACTTCGACATGTGCAATACATTGCTGAGCAGAGTGTACAAGTCTTTCTGATCTTCAAAACCGTTGTCGAACTGCAACTTGACAATGAAGAACTCCGATGGATGGGCTTTCAGATAACTTTGCAGTTGGTCGATGGTCCATTCGAAAGTGATGTCTAGCTCGCTGATGCCGTGGGTGAGGCGTAGGATTTTCTTCTTAGCAATGGTATCGGTGCTCACCACGGGGCGGATGTCGAAGAAACGCAGACCAGAGTTCATCTGCTCTTCGAGTGTTGACACCTGACTGATGGCGGTGGTGTTGAAGATGTACTTGAGCACGGGCTGATAGAATCCCATACCGGTCATGGTGTCGTGAGTGCCGGGAATGGTGAGCTTACACACCTTGGTCTCATCGCGCACCATACTCAGCCAGTCGGTGGCTGGTGTTGGCAGGTCGTAAGCCACAAGGATGGAGTCCTGATAACCCTCTGAGAAAATGAATGGCGAGTCGAGCGAGTTTTTCTCATCGTAGACCTTCTCCAAGTCTTCCTTACTACAACTGTTAAAAACTGCCATGGGCGCCAAAGTCAACATGACATACAAAAGGTTTTTGTACACTTTAGAATGTTTCATACGTCAAAAGGTTTTAGTTATCTTTGGCGCAAATATAAGAAAGATTTTCGAATTATGCAATAGCTAAGACACCTGCAAAGTAAGATTTTGCAGATTTTGAAACAATTATTGCATATTTTGAAAGACGAGTGTAGGAATTACATATTATTCAATTATCGTGCATCCAGGTTGAAACAGTCTGGCCCATGCGCTGCTTGAAGGCGAGACTGAAGGTGCTGTAACTGCGATAGCCACTCTCGCTGGCCAGCTGCTGAACTGTGAAGGCGCGTTGGGTCTTGACAACCTCCTGATAGCGGCTGATGAAGTAGTTGATGCGCAGATTATTAATATAGGTATTATAAGTAATGCTCTGACGTGAGAAATACTGGCTGAGGTAGAAACGGTTGATACCAATGGTCTGGGCCAGCTGCTGCAGCGTGAGGTCGTGCTGCAGATAAAGCTTGGTATCCACACAGTGCTCGGCCAGCAGCTGCTCGATCTGGGAAAGGTCGAGGGAACCCTTTTGAGAAGCTAGAGGTGAGAGATTTGATGAATCCGCTTCTGTAGCCAACTCTGGATCGGATGGCTCGGGCTCTGCGGGGGCCTCCTCGATGCTCTCGAGGCTGGACTCGCCACAATCATCATCGGTACTGGGCTCGGCCAGGAGTGGCAGGGTTTCTACGCGCCACAGCAGGAGGGCAAAGAGTATGATCTCGACCAGATGCAGCACGTAGAGCAGAATCATGTCGGTATCGACCAATGCATAGATGATGAGCAGGAACAGGAAAGCGAGCGATACCACCTGACTGAGCCACACCCTTTTATTCTCCAGATCGGCATAGTTGTCGTTCAGCCAGCGGCCGTAGCGCCTGACGGCAAACACCATATACACCGAGAACAGCACATAGATAGAAAGTATATATGCGGTGATAATCTGTATGAAGTACTGATTGGGGTAGAACAACTGTATGCCTCCAAACGCCAAAAGCGGAACCAAAGCAACAAGCGCTGGCCAGACAGGCCGACGGCGGTCTTGAAGCATGGCCAGCAAGGTGCCTGCCATCGTGATGAGCAATTCCACGCAGTCGAGTACGGCCACCAGCACATACGCCGCAGAATTAACGTCGCCTGAATAGAGGTAGAACAGATACCACCATACATGGCCCAGAGATGATACGACAAAGAACGATGCTGCCCAGCGGCGCAATCTTACCGGCGGCTCTACACCCGGCGCAAAGGCATTGCCCAGGCGCAGCAGCAGGTAGACAGCGGCGATAAGTGGTATCACTCCCGTAACACCATAGATGATAAAAAACAGTATCACCTCAGCCGATATGTGCTCAATAGGCATCGTAATATTTTAGTTTTTGGGGACAAATATACGATTTTCCTCTAATCTACGCAAGAAAATCAACGTTTTTTTATTAAAACTTGGAAGTTTCAATTCTAATTTGTATCATAACGACTACTTCAAGAAGAATTAGGCGCGTAGAGCCTGTTTATGCCAGGAAAAACAAGCTTACGCCCACTACTGATATAACAGCGCCGAGAACGGCACGCCAGGTAATCTTCTGCTTGAAGAGCCAGTATGACGGCAACAGAATAATAATAGGTGTCATCGCCATAAGTGTAGAGGCGATGCCGGCAGCCGTGTACTGTACAGCCATCAGCGAGAAACCTACACCAACAAAAGGTCCGAAGATGGTGGTGGCCAGAGCAACCGAGAGTCCTTTCTTATCGTGCATCGCCTCGCGCAGCGGTTCAAGCCCCTTGCGGAAATAGAGTAGGGCAGTGAACCCGATGACGCCAGCCACGCAGCGATAGAAATTGGCACTGAAGGGCACAAGCCATTCAGGCATATCGGCAGCAGCTTGGTAGTGGTCCATACCTATCTTACTAAGTACCAGTCCGATACCTTGGCACATAGCGGCACCGATGGCAAATAGTACGCCGTTGAGCGGCAACTTGAGCGACACCTTGTGATGCTCGCCTCGGCCAAGAACAGAGATGCTGATACCCAACAAGGTGATGAACATGGCAAGCAGAGCCGAGCCCGACAGATGCTGACCAAGTGTGATCCATGCCATCAAGGCTGCAGCCAGTGGCGCCAGCGTCATAAACAGCTGGCCGTAGCGCGAACCAATGATGATATAGCACTGAAACAGGCAGAAGTCGCCGATCACATATCCTACAAGTCCCGACAGCAGCATCCATCCCATAGCCTCAGGCGTGGCGCCGGCAGGGAACGGTGAGCCTGAAACAACCATAAACATCATCAGCGAGAACACCAGAGCAAGGGCCATACGTAATACGTTAAGTGTAAGATTTCCTAATCGTTTGCTGCCAAATTCGCTAAGCAGCGCAGTAGCTGTCCAAGAGAAAGCCACACCAATTGAAATTAATTCTCCTATGTAAGTCATTGTTTAGTTATATAAAACACATTATTTTTTCCTTAATACTTTATCTACACTTCCAGCTTCGAGGAGGCGGCGGCGGGCTTCGTCGTATGACAGATTCATCGATTCAGCAATCATACGTGTGCCGCGGTCGATAAGCTTCTCGTTAGTAAGCTGCATCTTAACCATGCGATTGCCCTCTACTCGGCCCATCTTTATCATCAGCGATGTTGAAATCATATTCAGCACCATCTTCTGGGCAGTGCCGCTCTTCATGCGACTTGAACCTGTAACGAACTCGGGTCCGACAATCGTCTCTATGGGATATTCGGCAGCTGCGGCAAGTGGCGTGTTAGGATTGCTGGTGATGCAGCCTGTAAGGAGGCCCTGTTTTCGGGCCCCCTCAATAGCTCCGATAACGTAAGGAGTGGTGCCCGATGCTGCTATGCCTATCACGCTGTCATCGGCTGAAGGTTTGTAGGCCTCCAGATCCTGCCAACCACGTATGGCATCATCCTCGGCATTCTCTACTGCACGTCTCAACGCCTCATCGCCACCGGCTATTATGCCCACCACCCAGTCGGGTGAAACGCCGAATGTGGGTGGCAGCTCGCTGGCATCGAGCACACCAAGGCGCCCGCTGGTTCCTGCACCGACATAAAACAGCCGGCCTCCCCGCTTCATCCTTGGTTCTATGGCCTCCACCAGCGCCGTTATCTGCGGAATCACAGCATGCACAGCCTCGGCTACCAACCTGTCCTCGCGGTTGATGGCCTCAAGAATCTCGCCTGCTTCCATCTTTTCAAGATGATCGTAGTGCGAGGGCTGTTCTGTGATTTTATCCTCTATCCTCACTTCTGCAAATTTGACTGCAAAGGTAATACAAACGCAAGACGTAGCCTATCTTTTCGGGGTTAAATAATGCTAAATGGAATATATATCAGATAGTTTTTGTACCTTTGCAGCCGTATGACCGAGAATACAATGGAGAAGTTGCGAATTCTTGCTGAGTCGGCGAAGTACGATGTGTCGTGTTCGTCGAGTGGCACGGTGCGCTCAGGTAAGAAGGGCATGGTGGGCTCCACGGTTGGTGGTGTGGGCATCTGCCACTCCTTTGCCGACGATGGCCGTTGTATATCGCTGCTGAAGGTGATGCTGACCAACTACTGCATGTACGACTGCGCCTACTGCATCAACCGCCGCACTAACGATATTAAGCGTGCTACGCTCTCGGTGTCGGAACTCGAGGAAATCGTCATGGAGTTCTATCGCCGCAATTATATCGAGGGATTGTTCCTGTCGAGTGGTGTGGTTCGCAATCCTGACTATACGATGGAGCGACTGACGGCCATTGTGCGCGACCTTTGCACCGTGCATCGCTTTAATGGCTATATTCATCTGAAGACCATTCCGGGTGCTTCGCAAGAACTGCTTCAGGAAGCAGGTCGTTATGCCGACCGAATGAGCATCAATATCGAGATACCGAAAGAGGAGTCGCTCAAAGCTCTTGCGCCCGAGAAGAATCATAAGAGCATCTTTCTGCCTATGTCGCAGATTCAGCAAGGCGTGCTTGAGAATAAGGAGGATCGCAAGAAGTACCGGCATGCGCCAAGATTCGTTCCTGCCGGACAATCTACACAGATGATTGTGGGGGCCACTAAGGAGACCGACCTCGATATCCTGAAAATGTCCTCCGCCATGTATCAGCAACCCACCATGCGGCGAGTGTATTACTCTGGCTATGTGAGTGTGAATACCTACGATCCTCGACTGCCTGTACTCAAACAGCCGCCGCTGGTGCGAGAGAACCGCCTGTATCAGGCCGATTGGCTGATGCGATTCTACCATTTCAAGGTTGATGAGATTGTAGACGACAAGCATGCCCATCTCGACCTTGACGTAGACCCAAAATTAGGTTGGGCTTTGCGGCATCCGGAGTTCTTTCCTGTTGATATCAACAGTGCTCCTTATGAGGAAATTCTTCGTGTACCAGGCATTGGCGTAAAGAGCGCTTTGCTCATAGTAAACAGCCGCCGGTTCAACCGTGTAACCAGCTATCATCTTAAAAAGATGGGTGTGGTGCTGAAGAAAGCCAAGTATTTCATAACCTGCGGCGAACTTACTTCAAGTTTCTCGCAGCCCATCATCGGCATTAATGAGATTCGCCCAGAGCGTCTGCGCCCCATGCTGCTCTCAAAAGCTCAGCAGAAACGGGCTGCTGCCGAACAACAGCTGATGCTGGATTTCAAGGATGACAACGAGGAAGGACAATGACGGTTTACGTTTTTGATAATACCCTTGATGGACTGTTGACGGCTGTGTTCGACAGTTTCTTTCTGAAACAACAGCCAGAATACCTGTTGGCAGAGGGCGACCAACTGCCCTTGTTTGCCGATGAGCCCCACCATGTGATAACAGATAGCGAGCATGCCGAACGCGTTTGGAAAGGACTGGAGAAATACCTTTCTAAAGATGGAATGCGCATGATTTCTGTTAGTTGGCAGTCGGAGGAGCGCACGCTCAATCAGCCGTTGTTCAACTTTATCTGCAAGGTGTTTCGTCTGAAGGTCAGTGAGTTAGAACGTAATGCCAGCGACCCTGATGTGCTTGAGGTGCGCAACAGTTGTAGGCGCGTGCTGCACGAGCAACTGCGCATGAAGCAGTTCATCCGATTCCAGAAAGCTAAGGATGGTACCTATCTGGCCGTGGTGTCGCCCGATCACAATGTGTTGCCGCTCATTATCGACCACTTTCAAGACCGCTTCAACGATCAGCCTTGGCTCATTTACGATGCCCATCGCCACTACGGATACTATTACGATGGTACGGCAGCCCCCATCCGTATCACCTTTGAGAATGAGGCTGCCGTACCATTCGACCTGAGTAACGGTAAACTCGATGCCGATGTGTTAAGCGATACCGATAAGATGTTTCAGGATCTCTGGCGCACTTACTTTAAGGCCATCTGCATTAAAGAGCGCATGAATCCCAAGAAGCAACTCAACGATATGCCGCGCCGTTACTGGAAATACATGACGGAGAAGAATTAATACCGCTTCTCTATCACGTCCCAATCAACAATCTGCCACAAGGCAGCAAGGTGGTCGGGGCGACGGTTCTGATAGTCCAGATAGTAGGCATGTTCCCAAACATCGAACGTGAGTAGCGGTTTCAATCCTTTCTGAATGGGGTTAGAGGCATTCGTTTCTTGGGTAATCACGAGTTTTCCATCTTTATCGGCCGAAAGCCAAACCCATCCGCTGCCAAAAAGAGTTGCACCAGATTTTTGGAAAGCCTCTTTGAAAGCATCGAACGATCCGAAGTCGCGTACTATAGCCTCAGCTAACGCTCCCGTTGGCTCTGTCTTATCAGGCTTGCCTGTAAACTGCTTAAAGTACAATTCGTGGTTCAGTATCTGTCCTGCATTGTTAAGTATTCCTCCCATAGCCCTGCATACTATCTCCTCAAGTGCAACGTCCTCAAACCCGCTTCCAGGCAGCAGACCATTCAGGTTGTTTACATAAGCAGCCAAGTGCCTACCATGATGAAACTCCAGTGTCTGTCTGCTAATAACAGGTTCCAGTGCCTCCATCGCATACGGCAAAGCTATCAATTCAAATTTTCCCATACATTATTTGTTTTTTAGTTAATCCGTTGCAAATATAATACAAACATAAGTTTAATACCTATTTTTCGTGGTTAAATAATCATAAATGCCTATATTTAGGGATTTGGGTGGAAAATGAGTGCAATTATGAAATGTGAGAAAAAGAAAAATCCTGTAAGCCGTTGACCTACAGGATTCTTTTTAAGCGCTTCAGGATGGAGAACTCTATCATAAAAAAAGAGCAACACCCGATAGGATGCTGCTCCCTTTATTTATGCGGTTAATCAACGTCTGTTACGAGACCTCGATGGCCTTGGTGACTTTCTCCTTCGGCTCGGTCTTCGGCATGGTGATGGTCAGGATGCCGTCCTCCACTTTGGCAGAGATCTTGTCCTTCACAACGTCATCAGGCAACACGTAGTTCTGCTCGTAGTTTGAGTAACTGAACTCACGGCGCAGATAGTGATGGTGCTTGTCCTCATGCTTGTGTTCCTGTTTGTTCTCAATGGCGATGGTGAGGTTGCCCTCGTCATTGATGCTTACGCGACAGTATTCCTTCTTGATGCCAGGGGCTGCAAGCTCCATCGTGTAGGCTTTATCACTCTCCTTGACATTGACTGC
>DEHD01000039.1:103179-145666 GCA_002351725.1 Prevotella sp. UBA2809 | reverse complement strand
GGGAACCAACCGTTGCTTTTCATCAATCCGTTCAACATAATCAATACCTCCTAATTATAATTTTAAATTTGACAATTTGTTACTTGATTGCTTCAGCTTTCGCTTCAACTTTCACTAAGGATAATGCAAAGTACATGCCTATGAAAAGAATCCGTGCCAGAATGACAATCGCTGAAGTCAAACTGGCACGGAATTTAAACTCGCTTAAACTATGCTGACAATTTATTAAACTCGGTTAAACTTTTTCCTTTCTTTTCTTGTACTTCGCCTTGACAATCTCGTAGGAGTTTCGTGTAAGTTCCTTCAGCAGTTCATCGGGAGCCGTAGCGGGATTAATGCCTATCCAGTGTTTGGGTGATTCGTTGTACGACAGGCAATACTCGCGATAGTCTTCTATGTTCATTTCGGCTTAGCATTTCGATAAACGGCAATGGGGGCTATCTGTAGCGGATGACGGTCTGGAATCTCGTAAGTCAGCCCCTGCTGATGCAGCTCGTCGAGGAACGTATCAAGATATACATCGGTTGCAAAACGCTGCATGAAACTGATGCTGAAAACACCTGCGGCAGCACTTACTTCCACTACAATCATATAGGCAGAGTCGGTCTCTGTGCGCATCTCCCTGATATACTGTTCGGCAGCACCAAGACTAGCCTTCCCTACATAGCTGAACATGCATGAACCGTACTGCTGGCTCAGTTGGTTTGTTGGAGCAAAGGCCTGATAGCGGGCTTGAAGCGTGGGCAGTTGTTCCACCCTTTCCATCCGGTCTTGGGTCTGCCAGAAATAGTCTTGCAGGTTGTCTGGATAAGTCTGCTCGGCTATCATCTTGCGGAAAGCTGCTATCTGAGTTTCAAAGTCCGCCTGCTGCATATCTTGCCCCAGTGGCAGGAACAGTCCGCCTACTTGTGAATGGTGTGCCGTAGTGGTTCCGAGTGTCTTTCTCAAATCAACTGCTACTGTAACGGTTGGTGCCAGAGGCGCACTCTCTGGATGCAGACGGGCGATGGCTCTTGCCAGAAGCAGGGTTAGGAAAGAAGTAGGCGTGGCACCGCATGCCCGCACACGCTTCATCATCTGCTCCTCAGAGATGCGTATCTGTACCACTTCTTTCTTATCAGCAAGGGGTACGATGGCATCGGTGGCAAGATTGATAACCTTAGGACGTTCAGGCAGCTGCTGCGGGTGAATGCTCGTTGGTCTTGGCAGTGTGGCAGGATCAGTCCATTCTGCCTCGTCGATGATGTCACCTGCCACCCAGACTCCTGCAGGGTCTAACTCACTATCGTAGCGTCGCCGGCAGTATTCATAGAGCAATGTCTTGAGGATGCGATAGGCGGCAGTCCCGTCGATGAGCGCATGAAAGAAATCCAATGCCACGCAATCGTCCCACCATGAAAAAGCCATCAGATGTTCGTTGGCTTCTTCACTGCACAAGCATACCGGCTGACGACTGTCCGTGACTTTCCAAGGCCGTGGATTGTCGTGATAGACATAGTGCTCGCTGCCATCAGCATCGCGTACTACACCGAGTTTGACACACAGGTAGGGGTATCTCGTCCGTGTTGCTGCAACTGTTTCCTCGAGCAGATGCCCATCCACACCATCCTTCATCTGCAGAATGATGCGCACTGTCATAGGGTACTCGTCATCGGCCCTGTTCAAGTAGAAACGCTCAATATATAATCTTTTCATCTGTCGGTTTGGATTTGTCAAAGTCTATTTACTCTGTTTGAACAGCCAGTCGCGCACTGCTGCAATCTTTGTTAATCACCATGTGGCCACCTTGGCGAGGACCACGTTCACCGTCCTTCTTCTGGGCGAAAGCTGTCAGGCACATCACTCCCACTGCCAGCAAAAACATTACTTTCTTCATATTCTACTATGGAGTGTTTCGAGCCGATGCTCTGGTCTCTGCCAAGACCTTATCTAAATGTGAATGATTATTATGATCTTGTTCGCTAAATTGGAATTTATATGCTACTCTCCCATTCCTTATTCGTGATGCAAGTGATATGCTCTGTCCGCAGCTCACCCGGCAATTGAGAAGGAACGTTTTCTTTTGTCATCTGATACTTAAAGCCACACTTCTCTTGTACGCGCTTTGACTTAATGTTACCATCAAAATAACCGCACCACATCTTCTGCATCCCCAAAGCATTGAAGGCATGCCGCTGCAACTCCCTGACTGCTTCTGGTATCAGCCCCTGCCCCCAATACGGAACGCCAATCCAATAACCAATCTCGCACTCATCGTCGGGGAGGCCAATATTGCTTTTCTTTCCAACCATCAATCCAATGCTGCCGACAGGCTTGCCTGTAGATTTTAAGACCACAGCATAGGTTTCTGGTGCTGAAAGAATTGTATTGATAATCTCCCTGCTGTTCTCTACGCTTGTATGCACTGGCCATCCAGCAATCGGACCGACCTGTGGAGATTTCGCATAGCCATATAAATCCTCAGCATCCTCTTCACGCCAAGCTCTTAATATCAGTCTTTCTGTCACTATATCCATTCCTAAATTCCGATTTATCTGTCTGTATTATTAATACTTTGTTGCAAAAGTAGTCATTTCTGATAAATATCGGAGATAAATCTGCAACTTTAACTTTTGTTGAAGTTCGGCAGCACCTCACTCAGAACGCTCGGAGGCTCTTCTGCGTGGTTACAAGAGGCTGTCGGAGCGGAAAGTGCCTCATCCTACCGATAGCAAGATGGCTACGGAGCAGTCCGCAGCCATCTTGTCAGGTGTATGCCCTTCCTCTGTTTCCTCCAGCGGCTTATTCCTCGGTCTCGTCGCCGCCTCTGGAGTCAGGCGTGGATGTTGGGGCAGATTGCTGAAAAATTTGCTCCACGCCTTCGGAGAAAGCCACATATCGGCTGATGCCCTGGGTGGACAGTTGCGGATAGTCGCGGTTGAAACGGACGAGGGTGATGTCTGGAAACCGCGCGGCCATCTGTTCGAACGGGAAGCGGATGATGACGGGAGTATTGAAGCCTACGCCAAACTCCAGGAGCAGGAGCCGCTTGTCGGATGCCGTGCGCACGAAGTCGCTGTAACGCTGTGCCTGCTCATGCCAGTGGGCGTCCTCCACGAAAGTATCGTCACAGCGGAGATTCATGCTGACGGGCTGGCCGTCGGGGGTATGGGGAATCAGTTCCGTGGGAATGCGGCAGTCTTTGATGGCAGGCAAAGCACGTTCCACCCATTCCCGATTGTGATACAGTTCCTTGGGCGCACCCGATGCTGGCTGGAAATAGCAGTAGTCGCCCTGCGTAGCAAAGATGCGATGTGTATCAAATCCAGCCATATCGAACTGACCGTCAACATTGGTGGTGATAACGAAATAATCTTTACCGTCCACCATCTTCAGTAGTTTCTTGTATAGCGGCAATGCCCCCGTCCGATAGCGGCTGAACCAGATGTGCTTCGCCCACATAGCCCAGCGTTCTTCTTCTGTTTCAAAAGGATAGAATCCGGCACTATAGAGATCGGTGATGCCGTAGCGGTCTATCCACTCACGGAACTCCCTGCGAAAGTCCTCACCGGCATAGTCGATGCCAGCGGCAGTGGTCAGTCCGGCTCCTGCACCTATCAGCACGTAGTCAGCCTCGGCAATCAATCGCTGAAGGTCTGCAAGCCGTTCAGAGAAGCTGCCGGTAGATGTCACGGTCTTTGTCGAGGAAAACATTGAATACAATCGTTTTAAGTGAATGTCGGGGGTATGACTTGACAGTCTCAATGGCAATTTCTGCTGCTCGCTGGTTGGGGAAGTGGAATACGCCCGTGGAGATGCAGCAGAAGGCGATGCTCTCCAGTCCATTTTTCTCTGCAAGGTCAAGACAGCTGCGATAGCAAGCTGCCAACTGCTCTTCCTGTTCCTTGGTGGGAATGCCGTCGGGAATAATCGGGCCAACGGTATGGATCACATGCTTGGCAGGCAAGTTGTACCCCTTGGTGATGAAGGCATTGCCAGTAGTCAGAAGCCGCCCCTGCATGGTGTCGTTACATTCCTTGCGCAGTTGAATTCCTGCAGCAGAGTGGATGCAGTTGTCTATGCAGTTGTGAAGCGGTGCCCAGCACCCTAAAGCCTGTGCATTGGCAGCATTGACGATGGCATCCACCTTCAGACGAGTGATGTCACCCTGCCAGAGACGGATGTCTGATGTCTGAGGTGTGATGTCTGAGATTTCCACAACGCCTTTATCCTGGCACTGCATCTGAAGTTCGGCATCCTGCATCGTCAGGAAATCATTGCTGATAGGTCTTGGCTCCCACACGTTCATCAATGCCCGCATCATCCTTTGCCGCTCTTCGAGTGTAGAAGGAATCCGATGGCTGACACGATTGTCAGCCATCAGATACATAATGATGTTCTTCAGATTTTCCAACCTGTCCATTGCCATTACTTCTTATAGAGAGCCTGTGCCAGTGCATCGGCATCGCCTGGCAGCTTAGGATATGCGGTCTTCAGAGCCTCTGCGAATGCTGTGGCATCCTTGTTGGCTGCAAGCAGTTCCTTCACCTTCTCCAGATAGGAAATCTTGAACTCCACCTGAGCCTTCTCAGCCAGACCACCGTGACCACCGATGAAGTACTTGGCTCCAGAGGCGAGGGCTTTCTTGGCCTCTGCCAACTCTGCGTCAACAGCTGCAGCGTTGCCAATCTGCAGCGGACTTACGTGTGCTTCGGCCGGAGTCCAGTGGGTGTAATACACCTGCTTGCCGATGATGATAGAAGCAGCGGGGAAGTCGCTTGTTGCACCGTGTTGGAAATCAAAGTCAACACCGTTCCACTTCTGCGTCTGTCCAAAGGGAACCTCAGCAGCTTTCTGCGTGGGCAACTCTACCATCGTGTCGCCAAACTGCGAGGCAAACTGCTTCATCATGCCACCATAGATGGGACCTTCGATAAAGGCGGGCATACCCTCGGGCATTGTCAAAGGAAGCTTGTCGCTGCCACCCAAATGATAGTCGGTCACATCAATCTCCACAGGCTTGCCCAGCTTCTCGATGTAGGCAGCAAACTCGGCCGCATTCACCTTAAAGAGCGGATATTCCATGACGATGAGCGAATCCTGGCCCTCGATAATGTAGCTGGCATCGCCCATCACGTCGTTAGTGTTATACACATGCAGCTTAAAGCCGTCCAAATCATAAGCGGTGAATGCGCCAGTCAGAGAGTCCTCTACTTCAGCGGCATCGTTCTGAGCCGTCTGCTGTGTCTTGTTACCGCAGCTTACCATCATGGCAGCTGCCATCATTACGAATAATACCTTTTTCATTGTTCTTACCTTTTTATTATTAATACTCGTTGCTTCTTGATTGCGAGTGCAAAGGTACGGCAAGTTTTTCAATCTCACAAGAAGGCACTTTTTGGTGTCATAGTTACCAATAAGTAGGAATTGTGATGTTATCGGACTTCTGCAAAAACCGCTTTAACTTAGATTAACTAAGTGTAATTTGGTAATTCAGTAACTATTGGTTATCTTTGCCGTGTAAACACGGCGAGGACAGGCTGCACCTCAGCAATTCGAGCAAGCTCGATTGCGTTCGGTTTGCACTATCTTTGCGGCAAAATCATGAATTATGGCAGATATTAAAGCAGAGTATTTGGCTTGTCCAATCAGGCAAGTAGTGAGTCGTTTCGGTGACAAATGGTCAATGCTGGTGCTCTATATGCTCCACACCAGCGAGACCGGCGTATTGCGCTTCAATGAGATCCGTCGTCTGATGACGGACTGTTCTCAGAAAATGCTCTCGCAGACGCTGAAGAATCTGGAGCAGAGTCACCTTGTTCATCGTGAGGTCTATCCGGAAGTACCACCACGAGTAGAATACTCTCTGACGGAAACAGGCCGTTCACTGATGCCCGCCATCATAGCCCTCATTGACTGGGGGAAGGAGCATTTCGATGAAGTGGTAACCGATTGAAGGTATGGCACTCCCCAAGTTCATCATCACAATGGATGGCGTGTTTCGCCTCGGCATGGTCAATCAGCATAAAGACCTGCTGAAACCTGGCGATCAATGCATCGGTGGCGGCTATTATCATTTTGACTATATCACCAACCGCATCCTGCTCGACAGGGAATCCTACGATTTTGGCCGTCCCAAGTGGCATCTGCTCGATACGCTGAAAGTTCCGTCAGTCTGTCGTGGGTTACGACTTATCTATACCTACGATGACGGTTTTCACGATGATTTCAATGTCAGCGAGAAATTAGACATCGAGTATTATGACTGACTTCGATACTATCTGGCGCACTCAGGACGAAATCAGGACGGTGGTAAACGCTGTCCTTTGTGATCATTGATCGTAGCCGATGGGTCTGAATTGTTTCTGAGGCTCACTCCATACAAAGCCATATTTCATGAGATAGTCCTTGATTTCCTTGGGTTCTCTGCTGAAGGCATAGCATAGTGATTCCAGCGTGTCAAACTCCTCGTCACGCAGAAGCATATTTACGCTCGAAACCAGAATGGCAGGGTCTTTGGGAAGGTAATCCATATCTGTAATACATAAATTCATTTTAATATGGTGGCAAAATTAACAATAATCAATGTAATATCTCTATCTTTGTGCCAAGAATTGAGAATTATTAGGATTTTAAGATGGGTAACATCAAGATAGTGAGAGGTGTGTTCGACACCAAGTTGGAATTGGAACACGCAGGCGTAGCAGCAGGATTTCCTTCTCGCTTTGAAGCGTGAAGCAAGTGTTATAGCATCGGGTGGCATGTGCATTGCCTGTACCTAGTATGGTGATGTAGTCGTTCACTTTTGAATATTCTTTTATTGCCATATTAGTCCATTGTTATTGCAATGTCTTGTCTGGCTGTTGGCCGTCGTGAGCCTTCCAGGCGCACTCGGTAATCTTCATGTCGGAGAAGACGGCCGTGAAGGATGATTCCTCGGGCGAACAGGCATAGACGCCAAAACTGATTTCATCGGCACCGGCATACATGTGGCAGATGCGCATCTGACTGAACGCCTGTCCGTCAGGAGAACACTCGATGCAGTAGTCATCCTCGCGGCGCGAGAACCGATACCACATGGTCTTTACATCGGCAGGAATGGCCGTCGTAGCCCAGTCGGAGTAGCCTTTGTTCGTCACCACACTGCCCAGATGCTGGAACGCCTCGTTCTCGTATTCCACCGAGCCTTTCAGCCAGTTCTCGCTGTCGAGATACATCACGATGCCGCACTGGTCGAAGCGGTGATGGCTGCCCGTGAAGTCGGTCTTTACCACGAAACTGAAGAACTTCTCACGGGTCTTCATCTGCAGCACGGGCGCATTGTCGTTCTGGAAATGATAGTAGGTGCGCTGCCAGAGGTCGGTCTTCGGAGCGGTGGTGATGCGGATGGTGTCGTCTTTGATTTCACACGCGGCTGGCTCCCGCGTCCACTGGAGACTGCTCAAATCGATGTGGCCGCTGTCAGAGAGTGCCACCTTTACGTTATCTACGAAATCCATAGTTGTTTCCTGTTTGTTCTGCTGTCCGCATGCCGTCAGCATGAGACCGATGCTTAATAATGAGAATAGTTGCTTTTTCATATCTGTTTTTCTTAATCGTTAGCCGATCACGTATTTACTGCCGGGAATCAGCGAGAGAAGTTTTGTGGTGACTGCACAGCACAGGAAGGTGAGCAGTCCGATGGCAGGAATGGCCAGCCATACGGGCAGTAACGGATGGGGCACATCGCCGTCGATGATCCATTCGGCAATGAACATGAGGAAGAAGATGTGCATCAGATACATGCCGAAGGTGAGTTTGGCCAGGCTGTTGATCCAGCGGGGAGCCTTCTCGATGCAACTGAACAGCAGGAAGGCGCCGAAGGTGGCCAGCAGTACATTAGGTGTGCAGAACTCCCACGACCACTCCATCATCGGTGTCTCCATCTCTACGCCCGGTACGGCCTTCCACCAGAAGCTCCAGGCGGTGAACAGAGCGCCAATCACGAAACAGATAGTTCCTACGGTCATCCGTTTCTGCCTGTCCCATTTCAGATGAACCCGTATGTAGTGTGCCAGCACGAGATAGCCTAAGTAGCCCGAGCAGTACCACAGGGCGGAAAAGTGATTCCAGAAACATTCCCCCCAGAGTTCGGCCGACACGAAGCGGTGCAGCCAAGGGGTAAGCGTGGAGAAGGCGAAGAGGCCAAGGAATATCCGTTCGTCCCTGGCACTTGACCTTTCGAGCCAGGGCGACACCACGGGGATGATGAGGTAGAGGCTGATGAGCGGATACATGAACCACAGATGTCCGCCCCACAACGGGAAATTGAAGGGCACCATCTTCAGTTGCTCCACGGCCTCCTCCCACGTGAATCCGCCCCAAGTGGCCGGCAGCACCGCATAGAGCACCAGAAAGCAAACAAATGGCGGCAGGATACGCAGGAACCGGCGACGGTAGAACTGGCTCATCGTCATGCCGCTCTTCATCGGCACCAGCAGGAATGCCGAGACAATCATGAACAACGGCACGGAGATACGTCCGAAGAAACCATCATAGATGGATACCCACAGGCGGTTGTCCTCGTTGTCTACTTGGGATATCGGTCCCATGTTATAGAACTGCTCACTGGCGTGTACCACCATCACCAGCAGGCAGGCAACGACGCGGATGTAATCTACAAAAGCTATTCGTTCCTTTGTCATGGTTTTATTTGCTAAATTCCGATTTATCTGATTGCATTCATTTACTTACTATGTTGCAAAATTAGTCATTTCTGATAAATATCGGAGATAAATCCGTAACTTTAACTTTTGTTGAAGTTAGGCTGCACCTCAGAAATACTCAAATAGATTTGGTATTTCGTTCGGTTTGCACTAACTTTGTGCCTGAATTTAGGATGATTTATGAATAAATGATGGAATACAAGCATATAATGGAAGAAATAAGGATTGACATGCGCAAGCAGACTCCAGAGGAGAGGGCGCAAGGAGTAAGGGATGCACAGCTTTGTTTCAAACTGAACCACACCATGCCCTACACCGACGAATATAACAATTTGGTCTCACAGTTGTTCGGTGAGTTCGGCGAGGGAAGCCGTCTGATGACACCTACGACTGTTGTACGAGGGAAAGGCCGTGAAGTTCGAAGGCCTGGCTATCTTCTCAGCAGGCATCAATACCAAGAAGAGCGGAGCGCTTACGTCGGCCGACTTCTCCACTACCAAGCACATCGACAGCGTGTACATGCGCGCTCGTGCTACAGGAGAGTTTACTCGCGCAGAGTTGACCAAGGCTGGCAACGTGACCGAGCTGCCCAAGAACTTCACCGACTACGAAGAGGGTGAGTCTGCTCCCGCGCCACAGCCATCGAATGGTAGCGGTCAAAATCCTCCACAGGGCGGTGACGACCCAGGCGAAGGCGATTAAACAAGCGTTTGGGGCGTGAGCCCCTTCGCTTCCATCCACAGTAATTAACCTCTAAACACTATGAAAGCACTATGAAGAAAGAAACTTGGAAGGCTGTTATTCAGGTGGTCATCAGCATTCTCACGGCAGCCCTGACTGCCCTCGGAACTACCTCGTGCATGGGCCACGGACCATTCTAAGGATGGTTTAGCCCCAACCACAAGAGGACCGACATTCACAACGAATGCCGGTCCTCTCGCTTCTAATTCATAATAACATATTTGACAAACACCAGTATCAGCATCATGAAGGAAAAGGCGAAAGCCCAATATTTACTGGCGCACTTTAGCAATGCGGTCGAAAAATGCATCTGCTCGTTGGATGTGGCATACTGAATTAAGACAACTGCCATAGTGAACAACAATGCTACATAGAATGCGCTGCCTACCATATAGCCCCACCCCATAAACTGGAGGTTACTAAGCATATTGAGGAATGGCACACTAAGGAATACGCATGCAATAATAATCGATTGGTTATCTGTTGCTTTCATCATTTTATATCTCTTATTTATTGATTGACGGTGCAAAGATAACTACTTTCGATGGCAAAAAGGGTTAACCGAACGTTATTTTTTTGTTAAATACAAAAAAAGTCCCGAATTTGACTTCGGGACTTAAGCGCTTCAGGATGGGCTTGGATTCAAGAAGATGAAATCGTTAGAAACCTTTGGAAATTGTAAGAAACTAAAATACAGATAGTTACTGAATTGAGACAAAAAGTTCTCAAAAGTTAAAATTTCGCTAACTTTCAAAAAATGGCTACAAATTGGCTACAACTTTCATGGAAAATATGTATCTTTGCACCATCAAAATCACAATATTATGTCGCAATTCTTTTTGAGAACTAATAAAAATGATGGCAAAGCTCCCCTGTATGTCAGAACTCGACGCAAGGGAATCCTGTTTTGTGTGAGTACTGGTATCATGGTTGACGTAAAGGAATGGACGAAGGCCCAGAAGAGTCTATCGGCTATGCAACGATACGAGAGAACTGACGAAGGTGTACGCGTTCATGATCTTCAAGTAGAGGTTATGAAAACCATTGATGTACTTTATGCTGAAAACAAAGTGCAATCTAAGGAGGATAAGCCTGTGTTGGAACAAGCCCTATCACGGGTTGTCCATGGGACAGTAGAGGAAATCCAGCAAACAGCCAAGGTTGTTACTGCCAAATCGAGGGAAACAGTATTGGGTTTCTTTGATTATTTCATTGCAGGTATTTCTGATGGTTCCATCCGTCATGGCGATAACTCAGACTACTCCTCTGGTACAGTTGTCGTGTGGAAAGCTTTCGGTGAGAACCTAAAGGAATATTGTAAAAAGGATATCTCTTTTGAAGATATTGACAAGCCTTTTGCTGACAGATTCACGCTTTATCTTCAGAAACAAGGCTATATGCCGAATACCATCAACAAAAAGGTTTCTTGTTTTCGCAAACTCTGTAACCTCGCAGCTATGGAAGGGTACAACAAGAATGCTGTTTCCCTACGAGTTTGGAAAGACAGGACGATAAAAGAGATAGACAAGCGAGCAGAGATATACCTGACTGACGAGGAGATTGATGCCATGTACGACATGGAACTGACTGGCGAGAATGAGATAGTACGTGACATCTTTCTTCTTGGTTACTTCAGTTGCCAGCGTTATAGTGACTATTGTAAGTTACGCGAAGAGAACTTCATCACCTATAATAAAAGTGGGCTGATCACATTGACCCAGAAGAAAACCGGGAAAAAGGTCGAAGTGCCTATTTTCGATGATCGTGTCTATGAACTTTGTGAGAAGTATAACTATAATTTTCCGGATATTACTGCTCAGAAAATGAATTTGAAGATTAAGGTTGTTGGTTATGAGTTGTCAAAAACGGTACCTTCTTTTTGTGAGAAGTACGTAACGGTGTTGACAGGCGTGGAAAAGCGATCTGAACAAACTTACGAAAAGCTTTTGAAGAAGAAAAAGGATGGTATCAAGTTTTCCGAAAACGAACGCAAATGGTTTCACAAACTGGATAAGTGGGCCAAGATTCGAAATGGATCCCCTCTTTGGGAACGGAATAAGCATGGTGAAGTCGTGCGAGCCAAATATGAGCTGATCTGTTCACATACGGCACGAAGGAGCGGAACCACCAACCTATATAAATTAGGTGTGCTGTCAGACCTGGAACTGCGTAGCATAACAGGCCATGAGTCGCAGAAGAACTTTGAGGGCTACATCCGCATAGGTATATCGGAGCAGGCCCAAAGAGTAGGCGACAAGATTAAGGCAGCAATGGAAGCGAGAAAACGTGTTGACAAGTAGAAATCTCTAAGGTGTTTTCAACTGTCAACCATATAAAAGAACAATTAGAATAGAACAAATATGAAGTCAAAGGCAATAAAGTTTTTGGAGGAACATCAATCAGGGGATCGTTCCACGTTCGTTGACGATGCCAAATGGAGACAAGAAAACGCATCATGGCTAAAACAGTCCCAGCGTATAGCTTGCACTATCATGGACTATATGCAGAATCATCATCTCTCACGTAATGACGTCGCAGAGAAATTAGAAGTCACTCCTCGGTATGTGAGCAGTATTCTTTCCGGAAAGATGAACTTCACGTTGAAGACGATTTCATTAATAGAAGAACGTCTCGGACTGGAATTATTCTGCATTTAGATGATTTTAATAGCCAAAAACGTAAAATTATAACGAAATATTGAAATAAAATCGATGACTTGCGAATTTTAGTCAACTGCATGAAGAAAACTGTTTCAATGGAAATTGTCAACTATGCCGACATTCCTATACCCCAATTTGTAGATATTATATTGAAAGGTGACGACGAGGCTATGTATTATTTGCTCCACGAACGCCTGAAGCACCTGCTATTCGAAAGATATCAAGACTATAGCCATAATCTGTATGACGATTTTGATGACTTGTTAGATGACTTCTTTATCTACATTCGTGAGAGTGGCCACACGCCATATCAGGCACTTCAACGCATCAAGAAAAAAGAGGCATTTGAAAGTTGGTTGTTGAACACGTTCCGTAACTACCTTAACAATAGGTCTGAGGCTGAGTCCCATATTCCCCTTGTTGATAAAGATTGTGAGAAGATCTCTTTGCTGACAGAAAGTTCGTCGGCAGATGGAGAGATCAAGATTCATATTGTCTCCCAACTGATAGCCTATGCGTTGCAGGTGTTTTATCCGAGAGGACGTTTTATATTTCTCCGATCACTCCTCACCATTCTCAATGAACAGCAAGCAGTTCCGGATAAGCAGATGGCCGAAGCACTTGGTATGTCTTACATCTCATATCGTGTAACCCTTCACCATATGAGGAGCAATGTAAAACGCTTTAGGGAGTGCTTGTTAAATGGAGAGTCATTGCGGCTTGATGACAAGCATGAGATTTTGGCAAGACATATTTATGATGATTTCTCGAATCTTTATCCCATACTATTCGATTACTACATACAATGCATTGATACACTAAAAACCAGTGATGCCGTTAAAGAACTTCGCAGCCAATATATTGAAGAACGCGGATTTGTTGTTCATGAACCAAGCGTCCCAGAACAATCCCGAATAAGTATTGTACGATTCTGGGTGAAACTTAATCGATGGTTGATACCAGGAATGATGGCTATGTAGAAAACTGTAGGTTCATCTTTACTCTATGAACTGTAGGAGTTGTTCAACCAATTGATGTACGGTGGTTGACGACTCTTCTTTTGCTGGATTACTGCCATCGAATGATTCCAGTATCTTTTGGGCATTGTCTATTGCAATACGAGTTTTCGGGTAAATGACATTGAAGACTTTCATGGAGTCCCCTTTTGTCTTACCGTATCTGAAGCCAAGCAGATGGGAAAGCATCTCACCGTAGCGACTTCTGTGTATGGATCCTTGATATAGGTTGAAATGTAACAGGAACCAATATTCAAATGCTTGGTTGCTATATGCCACATGAAAACCATTAGTCTGTGCCATCTGTATAGCGGCATTGAAGTCGCCGTCAGAAAAATCATCCTTGTCAAATACGACCCAACATTGATCGTAGTTTCGACTTCTTCTCTTCTCGATATCCCTAATGGCTATTGCCTCTTTAACCAGCGAAATGGTATTCATACCCTTTCCAATAGCTTTCACGTTTGCAGATGTCAGTCGGAAGGAATTGAAGTATTCTGGTTCAGTTACCTCTCCTTCACAGACGATAAGGAAGGTTTGTTTAACCAGCCTTAGGCTGCTTGTCCTTTTGAGTGTACGCTCAATCTTGGGGTTTTGTCTGCGTGCCATCACTCTGCCCTCCTTAATACTGATTCCAGATTACCGATAATGGGTGTGGCTCCATATTTTCCACTGAGATAATCCTTTTCGAAAGGAGCATCACTTCTGACTTTATAGTCTGACAAGGAATAGAGTGAGGTGGCTCCAAATCGATTTTTCTGGGTGAACCAGATTTGATCACGACGGAATAAACCAGAACTGAGGATGTTGGTGTCGTGTGCCGTTAGTATCAACTGAGCGTTTCGTGGATTGGTTTCGCGAGAATTAAACAGAGAGATAATCCGATTTGTCAGAACCGGATGCAGTTTGGAGTCGAACTCATCAATGACAAGTCTCGATCCGTTGTCAAGAGCCTTGATGATAGGGTAAGCCATGGAGAAATATTTGATGGTTCCCTCAGATTCCATGCTCAGGAATGGGAAGCTGGTTTCACCTTTTGACGCTCCATTTGTGTCATACTGCAGATGTCGGCTAAGGATATGATTGTCACTTTTCTCTATATCCTCAATGCCAAGGTCGGCAAACTTGGAAAATTCTACGATTCTTGACCGCATCTCTACATCGTCAAGATGGTTTACGGCCATATTCCACATCCTTTCTTCGTCAGAGCATGTAAGGATGGTTGTTTCCCCAAGCCAATTGATAATCTGAACCGCAGTAGGGTCGTTAAACTGAGCTGCGGCAGAAAGTAGGAGGGCATTGTTGCGAATCATCTTCCTGTTCACTAAGTCAGTAGCGATTGAGAAAGATGTATGGACTTTCATTTCCTCTCCTTCACGGTAAAACAGTTCCACCTCCTTAGCTCTCTTACGACAGGCTTTCCTATACAGCCATTCGCCATGCACAGACTCACGGCTGACATCCATGCCATAGCGATATTGGTACCCATCCAGAATGAATATCATCTCAAAAGAACTGGGTGCCTTGGCGCTATCTGTATTCAGTTTAAACGCTTCAACGCCAATCTCCTCCCCAGCTTGCAGATTCTTAAAGGAATCAATAATATAGCTCTTGAAGAAATCGAGAGCCTTTATAACATTACTCTTGCCTGAAGCGTTGGCACCTAAAATGACAGCACTCTTTAAGAGGCTGACATCCATTCCGTCAATGTCGAACATCACATCCTCTGCCGCAACGCGAGCATCTTTAAGTGGTGATGCTACCAACGACAGGGTGGCTGGCTCCATAATAGAGCGGAAATTCTCAACAGAAAATTGGATAATCATAAAGATAACTCGCTTATTTGTGAAATTTCTGCAAAAATAAGAGTTTTCTTTCAAAATTCCAAAAGAAAACTCCAATTTCTGCAATTATTTTATGATTTTTTGATGAATAGGGGCATTTCGTGTTATGGATAACAGTTTATCTTTAAAAAAAATGGGACACAGCATTATGTTGGCAAATGTTGATAGCCTTTGTCTTATTTCCCGCCCATTAAGTTGTTTACATCCCGTCTTTTATAGAATATCCTTCGGCCAATCTTTACAGGTACCAGATATTTTCTCTTCTCCCATATCCAAAGAGTAGTTGAACTAACATGAAGTTTATCAATTACATCTTGCTTGGTTATCAATTCGATGTCAGAATCTTGCTGGTTCGCTTTTTCTTCATTAATCTCTTCATAAATGACTTGCTGGACTGCCTTGATTAATTCCATTAGCCCTGTTCCTGTCATGGTCAAAGATATGTGATCAGGATTCTTGCGAATTTCACTTATCAATTGGCTCATCAGAAGCTCATTTTCAAAATTTGTCTCAAGGATGGGGTCTTTCGACAATCCTTTAAAATTTGTAAAGTCAGGTTTCATAAGCAAGTTTCTTTTGTTATCTATATTTTAGTCTAGTCCCACCAGTCAAAAAGTTTGTACTCTCTAATAAGATGGTATAAATGCAGTGCCTTTTGTTTTCGAAGGCTGATTTTAAGGTGAATAGGCCAATCTCGTCTGTTTTCTGATAATGCATCTTTTATTGGAGTGCTACGAAAGTAGCGCCTTTCATTTCTGACGTTTACATAAACGGGGAGGTCAGCCAATGGCTTTCTATCATCATCCACTAACTCGTAATTGCCATCTTCCAGTTTGCGGAATCTCAATCGGGTACCCGAATAAGAACGGTCTAGCCATGTGCTATATACCGCATCATTTTCCATGAAGATGTCAATGAGACGTATACAGATACCAATGTCCCGTACCACAAATTCATTGTTCGCTAGATGATGCTCTTCCTTGATACATTCTCGCATTCGCTGGAGTTTCTTTTTCTCCAATGCAATGAGGTAAGCATAATCCCAGTCGTGGTCATTAGCCAATAAGCGCTTGTAAGCATGAATAGGACTTCTTTGTTTCTTTTTCATTTTTCTTCTTTGTTTTGTTTAACTTCATAGTTATGTATGTAAAATCACCAAATGTTAATAGCTGGAAGAAATAATTTATGAGTTTAAGAATTAACATTTCCATTTTTTGCATACTACTTGGATGAAGAATTATTGATCATTCATAAAATAATATTGCTATGAGTTTAGATTTGCACATTAAATCAAAAACACCAATCCTTAAACATGGAACAGGTGTGTATGTTAGAGAAAAGGGGCGTACCCGTGAGTTAGAATCGTTGGCAGAGGTAACGAAGTATTTCCCAGATGCGGATATTAGCCACATCAAAGAATTCGATTATGAGACCGATGATATGTGGCATGGAAATATCACTCACAACATGACAGAGATGGCGGATCATGTTCCAATAGGAGAATTGACGTTATACGATTATCTATGGAGACCCAAAGAACATGGATTTGAAAATGCATCGGTAGACTACCTACATGGAGTATTTGAAGGGTTGATGTACTTGAAAAACCATAAAGAGGAACTTCTTCCCTATGAACCGGACCCAGACCCCAAAACGGGTGAAAGATGGGGCGATTATGGACTTCTTGTACAGTTTTGTATTTCTCTTATCAATTGCATGATGGAGTTGGATTTCTCTAATGAGTATAGAATATTATCTGATGTATGAAGAATTTGCCGGTATTGAAATACAAAGACCTTCAAGATCTTATCTGTCTTGACGACGTATGTGATTTAAATGGTGTCGTGATTGACGATGCTTCACTTGAAGTGATGCTCAGAATTGAGAAAACTATGCAGCGCTTGGAAGTTATGGGTGACGATGAATGTCGCAGGCTATGGATAGAACTAAAGGCACCTCAGAAACGGTTTCGTGACGATGATGCAGACAAAAATGGTAACTACTGGTATCAGATTTTCTCTGCCCATTATAAAGATTTCCATTACTTGGTACTTACTAATCGCCATTGGAGATTCATTGATTTACGAAGTGCTCATCATGTAGGAGCGGAACGGGAGCCAGATTCCGTCTATGGAAATGTCTCAAAGCCATTAAAGAAGATTGAGACTTATGTGACAGCTTTAGTGGACCAGATATGTGAACATCCTGACGAATACAATGCGTATGTTGAGGAGCATTTGCCCTATTCGAAACGTAACGGACGAATTAAAAGGGCTGATTTGAACCGGATTTGCCCTACATATCGCACCTTTGCCAATCCTGAACATGTGATAGAAGTGGTATCTGGTTTTAAGTCTCTTCCCCTATGGTCTTGCAAGGAGATGACCTTACGGACCTATATGCGATTCTGGCGTATGGCTTATGAAGCATACCGTGTCAAAGACGAAATTACGCCAACATCCAAGTATTCTTTTGATAAGCAAAGTGACGAGGAGGTCTTTAGAAATCATAGTAGCAAAGGAAGAGAGACGGAAGGGCTTAATCTTGATAGCGAGCAAGACTTTCTCAAATGGGACAAGGAGAATACCCACTATCACAACATGGATGTTATCTATGCAAGAGTGCATCTCGTCCCCAGGAAAAAAGGAGAAGGTTGGGATGATGAGGATCTTCCTGTTCCTGATGGACATTGGTATTTGGATTTAAGCTTTTGTGTCTATGGCTTCTCTAATGACGTTGTCAATATGCTCGAAAACTTCTGGCGTGCTGGGGTAGGTGTCGTTTGTGATGAAACCAGTCGGTTACTCAAGATGGCCAAAGAGTCAGACTATGTCAGTATCTCACCAATCCCTAATAAATATTGTTGTGATGATGAAGTGGGCAACGAGATGAGCTTGCCTTATCAATGCGACACTATTTCTGCTCAACAAGTGGCAGATGTTATAGCTGCCACAAAATGGGAAAAGCAACAAAAAGTAAAACCACTAGCTCTGGTCAAAGAGAAAAATGATTCCCAAGAATGAGATAAGCACCTTTCAATAAATGATTTTATGTAAAACTCTTCCCCCAACTCGAAAAATTGCAGAGTTGGGGGAAGTTTTATATAGAAAGCTTTGCTTTGTGTTAAAAATCATCAGTTCAAATTAGTTTTTTCTGATTTTGGTTGACAATTTAGAGAATTATTTGTAATTTTGTCGCCAAAAACCAGATGGAACTATGGAATTGAAAAATGTATTTGGAGCAAGACTGAAGAATGCCAGGGTTATCAATGGCATGTCTATGGATGATCTTTGTGCTAAGATGAACAACTTAGTGTCGAAGCAAACGATATCCAAGTATGAGTCTGGTAAGATGTTGCCAAACTCAACCAACCTCATTGCCCTTGCCAATGCTTTGAATGTTAGGCCCGATTACCTTTTGCGCCCCTTTACAGTTTCGCTTGATAAGATTGAGTTTCGCAAGAAGTCCAAGATGAGCGTGAAAGAAGAAAAGGCCATCAAGGAAAAGATTCGTGACAAGATTGAGAGGTATATTGAGGTGGAAGAGATCTTGGGCATCAGTTCCGATTTCATCAATCCGATTCTGCAAAACGCTGTTATTGCTCCTTCTGATGTATGTCGCATTGCAGAACAGCTAAAGGCTGCATGGCAGTTGGGACAAGACGGTATACCTTATATTATAGAGATGTTGGAGGACCACTGCGTGAAGGTTATTGAGATGGATGCACCAGATACCTTTGACGGATTGAGTGGTATTATTGGTGAACATAAGCCAATCATTGTACTGAACAAGAACTTCCCAGTCGAACGTAAGCGATTTACCGCTATGCATGAACTGGGACATTTGTTGCTTGACTTTGATGACGCTCTCCCCCAGAAGGATGTTGAGCGCTTCTGCAATCTATTTGCCAACGAAATGCTGATATCTCAGGATGTATTTAAGAAATTGTTGGGCGTATCTCGCCACGACATTTCTTTGAACGAACTTCGGGCTATTCAATCTAATTATGGTATATCAGTAGAAGCTCAGATGTTCAAAGCAAAGCAGCTGGGCATAATTAGCGAGTCGCGCTATAAATATTTTTGTATTACAAAGAACAAGAATCAAGCATTCAGGGAACAGGTTGAGAAGAGCACCTTCCACGAAGAAAAGTCTAATCGTTTTAGTAGCCTGGTTTATCGTGCCTTGGCATCTGAACTGATAAGCTTTTCCAAGGCATCAGAGTTGCTGAATGAGTCAATCTACGTAGTCCGCGAACAGTTAGAGCTGGTATAATATAATGGAGATTGTAATCAACGATACAAATATCTTCTTGGATTTGTACGATATCGGCCTGTTAGATGATTTCTTTCAGTTGCCTATACGGGTGCATACTGTTGACTTCGTAATCAATGAAATCACCCATCCCGATCAACAGAAGGTGATACAACAACTGATTAGTAAGGGAATTCTTTTTGTGAAGGACTATCCTGCAACAAGTATTCCCAATCTATATCAGTTCAATATCGAGTGTGGTGGAAATCTGACTTTAACCGATTCTACTGTCATCTATTATGCCCAAACACTTGATAACTGCAGGATTTTGACAGGTGACAGACAGTTACGTAATAGGGCAGAAGAACGAGGCATTATTGTTTCTGGAATACTATACGTATTTGACCAACTTGTAGAACACAATCTGATTCCACCATACGAAGCCTCACAGAAGTTGGAAGCTCTATTCAAGATTAACACTCGACTCCCGAAGCGAGAAATAGAAATACGATTGGAAAAGTGGAAATAGAAAAGAAAACAAATTAACAGGATATCACAATGAATATAGAAGAATATAAAAAAGAACTTGCGGAATGGAAGAAAAACCATATTGATTTTTACAATGAATATGTTCATGCTATAAAGAGCAGGAAAGCAACCCTTACTACTTATATGCATGTTTACGTATTTGCCATGAATCAGATTCCGGGCCTACCAAAAGATATTGAATTGGGCGATTGCGATGATCTCTTTAAAACCTATTTTGGAAAATATGGCTTCAACAAGTTATTAGGAATGCTTGCATCGGTTATAGGTAACGATATATTTTTCGGAATCAAGTCACTTGCCCAACGCAATAAGTTAAAAAAGGCAATTGTAGCTTGGCTTATATTGGGCGACCTTCATACATGTATCATTAACAAAGTGATATCCTATCCTGATAAAGGTAATTATGAAGAGAGTCTCAACAAACTTCTTTGTCGAATTGTCAGAAATAGCCTTATATCAGGATTAAAGGATGAGGATTATTGGCGTTCTGTACAGAGCAAGAAACCATTATTCTTAAAAGATGATGAGATGGAAAAACTCTTAGGTCTTATTAAAAAGGAGATTGGGGAAAAGAAAGAATCTAAAACGTCTCAACAAAAGGATTCTGATGAAATAAAGCAAGCCGAGAATGTTCAGAACAAGAAAGGCAAGCCTGGAAGAAAGCCAAAGTTTGGTGACCTGAAAGAAGAAACTTTGGAAGCCTTCATTGAATATAGCACAGGAAATCAAGGTAAAGCAGAAACCTATACTCAGAAGATTGTAGATCAACTTATTAAGTGCTCCACAGGCGAAGAACTGGCAGCATTAGCAGTCGCTTTGGAACATCTTAATATTATAATGTGTATTGACAACGGTGGGGTGAGAATGTTCTGGGGTATGTTACAAAAAAAGTGTAAAACAATAGTAGGCTATAAGGTTATGAACGAAAATTATAAAAAACTTGAGGCGTATAACAAAAAAGGCATAGTACCTCCCGAATGTGCCTCTGGTAGAAAGAAAATTTCAGATTTCATCGAGATATTTCGAGAAATAAATATGCCTTCAGGAAATATAGTTCAAGAAACCTCTATAGAGGTTAATTAATTCAATCAATTCAATTAATTCGTGCATCCCAATTAATTGGCCTTAGTTTCATTTCCTACCCCATAAAAATCCAATAATTTTGCCGTCGAATTGAGAAAGACTCAGTTCGGGGACCTTCCTTTGTCCCTTAGTTTTGGACAAATAAATTATTGGATTATGAATAACATTATTGTAATTGAAAAAGAACAGTTGGCAGAAGTCGTTTATGCCGCTGTAAACAGATGCCTCGATGAAAGAAAGATCGAGGAGAGTGTGAGTAAACCTGATGATGAAGGTTACTATGATCGTGATGAGATATGCGGATTGTTGCATATCGCATATCCTACTTTGTGGCGAATTGAGAAGTCAGGCTTGTTGAAAAGCCAAAAGGTGGGACGCAAGAATCTCTATTCTAAAGCTGAGGTAAACCTGCTGATGAAGTCTGGGAAACTGGCCAAGTACAACCGAAAGTAATGCTATCATGGAGAATTATGTACAAGGTATTACTGAAGAACAGCAACAGATGCAGTCAAAGTTTGTTTCTGCCGCTGAGTTGTCTGGTGAAATCACTGGTGAGATGCTGCTGAAGAAACAGATTCACGAAATCCCAACACTTGTGGAGCCTATCTTCCCCAAGGTTGGATTAGGTTGTCTGGCAGGCAGTTCTGATACGGGAAAGTCTGCTCTGCTTCGTCAAATGGGCATTTCTGTAGCTGCAGCATTGCCAACATTCCTTGGAATGAGACTTAATGTGAGTCGTCGGGTTGTCTATTATGTATCTACGGAAGATGATGAGACGGCAACAGCTTATCTTCTTTGTAGGCAGAATATAGACCTAAATATTGACCCAACAGAATTAAGACACTTGCGATTCTTGTTCGAGAGTGAGAATGTTATTGCGGAATTGGATAAGCGATTGGCGGTTCATCCAGCAGATCTTGTTATTATAGACTGTTTCTCAGACCTCTATACTGGAAATATGAATGAGAGTAATCAGGTACGAATGTTTCTTAATCAGTATTCCCAGTTGGCCAACAAATATCAGTGTCTCATTATTTTCCTACATCATTGTGGTAAACGTACTGAGAACTTCATGCCGAGTAAGCATAATCTTCTTGGTAGCCAGGCATTCGAGGCAAAGATGCGACTGGTTTTGGAACTCAGAAGTGATGTGGCAGATAAGACTGTCAAGCATCTGTGCTGCGTGAAAGGAAACTATTTGTCTGCAGACTATAAGACAGAATCCATAAAGCTCAAATTCTCAGAGAACCTTACTTTCCATGAGACAGGTGAACGTGTCCCTTATGAGAATTTGGTTCCGGAATCTGGAGATGTGGATGACAAATATGAACTGGTTATGCAATTGAAGTCGGAAGGACGCACACTTGATGAAATTGCCAAGATTATAGGCTATAAGGACAAGTCTGGTGTGTCAAAATTCATTGCAAGATATGAAAAACGAAAGGGAATAGCAAATGGATAACTACGATTATAACGCATTGGCCAATGAGGTGGTCAGACGGGGTATCAATATGTTTGAGTCGTTTGACGACTGGACTAAGGGGGCTTTTGCTCTCTCCAATCTTGGGAGGGATGGGCTCGACATTTTTAAGACCATCAGCAGTCTCAGTCAGAAATACAATGCTGCTGAGTGCGAGCGAAAGTTCAGAAATGCACTTAGTACAAGCAACCGTATTGGAATTGCCTCCTTTATATATATGTGTCAGCAACATGGCATTGATACCAATAAGTATTATGTGAAGGATTCAGAGGTGGCCCTTCTTCAACCAGTGGCAACTCACCAAATCGAGAGTTGTCCGATACCACCGTTGGTTTCTATTGATAGTGTCTATCTCACCAACAGCCTCGATTATTCTCTGTCATCAGATTTTGGTTTTTATCTAAGAAATCTTGCGGATAGAGTTGACCATGTGGTTGATGTTGCAAGGCTCTACTATTTGGGAATGAATCGCGAACATCATACGATCTATTGGTATGTTGACAAGGATAACATCGTCCGCTATGGCAAAGTTATGGCTTATGGTGCTGATGGGCATCGTAACCGTTTCTTCAATCCGATAAGTATTCCCAGGGAATTGTCAACGATAGGACTTCTCCCCAAAGAGTACACAATAAAGCAGACTCTATTTGGAGAGCATCTTATCCGACTCCCTCAATACGCTGGCAAAACTATCGGCATTGTTGAGAGTGAAAAGACGGCTATCATCTGCTCCTTATTCCTTCCATCTCTACTTTGGTTGGCAACAGGCTCAATGGGTAATGTGCAGACTGAAAGGATGGAGGTTGTTAAAAATCGGCTTGTCATTTTCTATCCTGATACTGATCCGGATTCTTTGGCATTCAACAAATGGAGGCAAAGAGCAGATGAGTTAAATCATCTTGGATGGCAAATTCAGGTCAGTGATTATCTGGAAAAAGTTACTACACCTGAGCAGCGCCAGATGAAAATCGACATTGCTGATTTGCTGATAGACAATATTCAAACCCAAACAAAGGCCAGTCTGGTCTCTCTGTAAGGTATCGTGATGTTTTGTAGGGAGCAAGTTTATGTTTTGAGTTGCTCAAAACCCCGCTATTTCCCCAATGGGACGCGTTTTCATCCCGTTGGTCTAACTTAATTATTGATTGAAACTATGGCAGAAAAGAATAAAGGTGGTCGCCCCAGGGTGGCTACGATAGACAAGAAGAAATATAAGTTGCCTCCAGTCCGGTTAGGCACAAAGAATTATGTGATGGTGAAGAACCAGGCAAAGCAGGCAGGCTTGTCGCTGACTGAATATCAGCGGCAGAAACTGTTGCTGGGCTATGTTGTCGAACGCATCAGTCCAGAGCAAATGGAGCTTTATCGTCAGTTGGCAGGTATTGGCAACAACCAGAATCAATTGGCCCACCAAGCCAACACTTTTGGCTATAGCAAAGACGCAGCACTCTATCATGAGAATGCACTGCAAGTAAATAACCTTATCAAGAAGATTCTCTATGATGGCAAAGATAACTAAGGGGCATAGTTTTGGCGGTGCTGTCCGTTATGTCATGCAGGATAAGAAGGAGGCAAAATTGTTGGATTCGAGGGGTGTCTTGGCGAATGACAAACAGTCCATCATTAACTCTTTCCGTCTTCAGTGTCAACTGCGGCCAGATGTTAAGGTGATGGTTGGGCATATTTCTCTCGACTTCTCTGTTGAAGACGTTGACAAAATGAGTGATGACTTTATGGTTAAGGTGGCGCAGGATTATTTGCAGAGGATGAATATCTTGAATACTCAGTTTATAATAGCTCGTCATTATGATCGTGAACATCCTCACTGCCACATCATTTTCAACCGCATTGGCAACAATGGCAAGATGATATCAGATAGAAATGATAGAGTACGGAGCGCAAAAATCTGTAGGAGTTTGACCGAGAAGTATCACCTTCATCTGGCAAACGGCAAAGATCATGTGCATCGTGACAGACTTCGTGGAGCTGATGCCGTGAAGTATCGTATCTATGATGCTCTGGAAGCAACTGTTCCAAGATGTAGGAATTGGGATGAATTGCGCACGTCCCTTGCGAAACAGGGTATTACAGTCTCTTTCACCTGCCGGGGAACGACAACAGCCATTCAAGGTGTTGTCTTTGAAAAGGAAGGACTCCGTTTCAATGGTTCCAAGGTTGATCGTAAGTACAGCTATTCCAAGATTAGTACAGTCTTACGCCAGAATGAGATGCACCAGAGAAGGGAAACTGTTAACGGAAGTTTCGGTCATGGAGATTCTTATGATTACGAGATCCAGTCGCAGCGAAAAAATACTCTGAGCGGGCAGACTTCGTTTGAAAACGATGGACATCCCTATGATCCGGAGCCTTTTGACAGTTTCCATTCAGGTGCTTCTGTTGCCAGTGATCTACTAACAGACGTAGCTTCAGGCGTAACAAATGCTGCTGGTACTATTGCTTCTGGCATAGCCAACGCTATGATGGCAACTCCTACTGAGCCTAGTGTTTCTCCTGGAGGAGGTGGTGGCAATAGTAATTCTGATGACCTTGCCGATGATGAATATATTGATGAATATGGTGTACGCCGCAAGAAGCAGCGCGGTATGCACCGATAGTATTAACAATAAACATTTTTTTATATGGATAAATTAAATTCTACTGAAGTGATGCTCGCAGAGCTTATCGAGCAGAATAACAAGCAACAGAAGGATGTTGCTTCAATGAAAACCTCACTTGATACACTTTCAGGTGAGCTGACCAAACTAAACAATATCCTGAGTCCAACTCTAAAACCAGTAAAATTTGAGGAGGTGATTCCCAGAAAGGATGCTGATGAACGGGCTAAATATTTGGTTCGTATGTATGGCGACATGCAAGCCAAATATGCGAATCTAAAGGCTGAGTTTGGCGAACTCCAGGCAAAAACTCGCTATTGGGCTTCTAACCAATGGGCTAAGCACTTATTCCGCTGGTTGTTCGTTAAACGCCACGTGTGGTTTTTCTTCGTATTCCTTATATACGGAGCTATGATGGCGATGCTCATTTATGTCGATATGAGAAAAAATGATGAGATTAATCGCCTTCAAGAAGCAGATTTGAAGTATCGCTATATCAGGGCTGCGAATGTTGCTCCGCTGACAATGAATTGGGTCGATAGTTTGTTTGAGACAAAAGTGCCATCCGACATGGAGTATATCCATACGACTATAAACGAATATGAAAGTGTCATCAAGCATAAATGTGATAGTGTGGTTAAGGCCGAGAACCAGAAGCGTGCTCGTTATAAATAGTAAAGTAGCATTTGTGATAACTAACAAAATAATAGAATCATGAAATCGAAGAAGAACAAAATCATTGTTTTCGCCAATCAGAAGGGCGGAGTGGGCAAGTCCACGCTCTGCATCCTTTTGGCAGACTATCTGGCGTATTGGAAGAAAGATGTCTGCATCATTGACACCGATCTCCAACAGTCCGCCACCCTGCAACGTGAGCAGGACAAGCAGACCTTTGGAGAAGAAGAACCATACAGCATCCAATCTTTTGAGGTCAGCGACCCCAAGACGATGCAATTGTTGATGGAAAATGCTCAGTCACAAGACGGCTTTGTGCTTTTCGATGCTCCGGGCACCATCAAAGACGATGGCTTGGCACCGATGTTCATCTATGCCGACTACATCATCTGTCCATTTGAGTACGAATCGAAGTCGTTATCCTCAACCCGAACTTTTATTCAGGTCATTAATCGACTTCAACAACTCAATCCACAGATGAATGACCAAATCTTCTTTGTGCCAAACAAGGTTGATGCCCGAATGGGAACACGTGAAGAGTTGGAACTATGGAAGCAAATGGATGCTGAATTTGGCAAAAGTGGCATCGTTACCCCGCCTGTTGGCTATCGGGCACAGATGAAGCGAGTGAACACCTACAACGTCCCGCTTCCACTGAAACATGCAGTATATGGGAGTTTTCGATTTATCGTGAAATCTATTCTGCGATAATGTGAGTTTATGATTAATAGATAATGCGACTATGGAAAAGAAAAAGCTTAGCATTGAACTGCCAAAAGGTGGTATGAGTGATCTCACTAAACAGGTGAGGAATAACCCCATCATAGAACCGTTAGCCGATGCCACCGAATGGCAACGCTTTACACACTATCTGGACGAGTTCAAAAACGTCTCGGAACATGGGGAATGCGTCTGGTTATTCAAAGATGTGAAACGGGAGATTGAACGCATCAAGTTTGAGTCGGATGCAAAACTCAATATCCGGCAACTGGTAAACGCAATGCTCCTTGCTTTCATCAAAGAACATCGTGATGAACTGAAGAATATCCGGTCTGGATAATACAAAATGTTACCAAGATGTCTGACAAAATACTGAAACATCTCTTCAGCCCCCATTCATTAATTGGTCATGCTCTTGTTTGTCAACGTAATCCCAAAGCATCTGTAGGAACAGGTGATGTTCCTCTTTGCGAGAAGGTTGATGCTCAAGGTCTTCGATTTTTACCTTTATAGGCAAGTATTTGTCCTTGAAACGGGAAAGATAGGAGTTCTTGTCCTTTGCAGTTTTCTCATTTAGCAGATTGAGTGCGTCAATCAGTTCGTTCCATTCCTTTTCGGTAGGTGGAATACATTTCTCACCTGCAAACGGCATTAGTTCTTCTTCGTCGAAGTCGTATCTCCAGAAATCGTTCTTTGGTTCGCGCATCCACTCTGTCAGTTTCTCTTTGGTTAGTTGTATCAGCCTATGAGCATCGTAATCCAGGTCTTCCACTACATGATATAGAAAACCAGTTACCATAATCTTCCAGTCATGTCCATGACTGCCCACGCGCCAGCACTGTGACTTGAAGAATTCATCACCTTCATCACCTCTTTCCGCTTGGCATATTTTCCGAGCAACATAAGCTGCAGCATATGCAATCTCCGTCTTGTAACCAAGTGATTCCTCGAGATTTTCCTTGAGCTCTTTTGCCTTTAGTGGGTTGAAAGTGGCAATATGACTTATGTATTCCAGATATAAGGACTCAGCATCACCACCTTGTTCCATGAAGTCATGAAGACTATCCATGTATGAGTCCATATAGTCAAGATCTGTCTCACCTGTAGCTTTAAAGCCAGCCAACATGGTTTTACATTGTCGAACCTGTGCCTCTTGCTGCTTTGCAATCTCGGCAAACATGTCTAGCATTTTTTGTGGGAAATGAAGTGGGTTGTTCTCTTCCATATTTTTTTTATTGCAAAATTATCATTTATTACTTAATTATGTATGCAAAAAACAAAAATTTTAAACCTTGATGGCATAAAAATGAAAATGTGAGAACAATTAATGCAATTGATGCTCTCTTTTGATAGCATAATTACCATGAAGACGTTCTTTATATTAAATAATGTGTAAATTTGTGGTAAACCGTTATAAACTCGGAAAATAATTTGTATCTTTGCCAATGCTTTCTGTGCGAAAGCATTGGAGCAGGAGATCTTTTCTTATGAGATAAACAGCGTTCTGCTATTGTTCTATTCACGTTGAAACCTAGGAAATTTCAATAATAAGGAAATAATAGATGCAGACAAGTAAGCACACGTGCTGTATAAGCACGTGGGTTGACTCTTGTGCATCTATTTGGTTTTCCTAGGACCACAACGTGAGCAAGATGATGCCCACGTTTTTTGTGTCCTATAGGGAACCACCCCAAGATAGAAGCATAGACAGACGTTGCTATAAACGTAATAGTAATGAACGATGTACAGAACCAGCGCTTGCCGCTATTGACAGAAGAACAGCAGAAGTACATCGCCTGGCTGCTTACTTCGAGGCGGTCGGGTGATGATGATATGCGTGTAGCTGGTGTTCTGTCTGAGGCTCGTGTCGATCTGAATCCCCATCAGGTAGAAGCTGCCTTGTTTGCCTTGAAGTCGCCTTTCTCGAAAGGTGTGGTACTTGCCGACGAGGTGGGTTTGGGTAAGACCATCGAAGCGGGCATCGTCATAAGTCAGTACTGGGCAGAGCAGAAACGCCGTATTCTCATCATTGTCCCTGCTACCCTGCGACGTCAGTGGAGCACGGAGATGGAAGAAAAGTTCTTCCTGAAGTCAGAGATTTTGGAACGTGGTTCGCTGATTTCTCCAGACATCATCCTGCGTAAGCATCACCTCTTCATCTGTTCTTATCAGTATGCCGCTAAGTATGCTGACCAGCTGTCGCAAACAAATTGGGACTTGGTGGTTATCGACGAGGCCCACAAACTGCGAAATGTCTATAAGAACTCTTCCGCTGCCGCACGTCGCATCAGCGAGGCTTTTCGTCACAACAAGAAACTGCTACTGACGGCTACACCCCTACAGAACAATATTCAGGAACTCTATGGTCTGGTATCCGTCATCGACGACAAGTATTTTGGCGACCTGAAGAGTTTCAACACCCAATACGGCTATCACGCTTTAGAGGACAACCACAGTTTCCATGATTTGAAGTTCCGTCTGAGCACCCTGATTCATCGCAACCTGCGCAAACAGGTGACGGAGTATGTGAAATATACCTCACGCATCCCAATGGTTCAGGAATATATGCCCAGCGAGAAAGAACTGGAACTCTATGACAAGATGAGTGCCTATCTGCTTCGTGACGACGCTTACGGGCTGCCCGCTGGTCAGCGTACACTTCTGCTGTTGCTCATTCGCAAATTGATGGCATCTTCATCGTTTGCAGTCTGCGATACCGTTCAAGCTATTATCAACCGCTTGAAGCGGCTAGTTGGTGAAGAAGAAACAGAAGATGCAGAAGTAGACGAAAGCCTACAGGAGTTGTTTGGTGACAGCTTTGGTGAAGAGACTGAGGAATGGGATGAAGAGGAAGACGATAATTTGAAGGAAATAGAAAAGATACGCCTTACCTCAGAACAGCAAGCTGCCGTTTATCACGAAATAGCCGACCTACAGGAAATCTACGACTTGGCTAACAGCATTAAGGACAACAATAAAGGTGAATGCCTGTTGAAAGTTTTGGAGGTAGGTTTTCAGAAGATGGCAGAACTTGGTGCCAACCGCAAGGCTCTGATTTTTACAGAAAGCCGTCGCACTCAAGAATACCTCTTCGAACTGTTGGAAGCCAATGGCTATAAAGGTCAGATTGTGCTCTTCAATGGTAGCAATAATGACGAGCGCAGCAAACAGATCTACAGGAATTGGCTTGCTGTCAACGAACGCACAGGTCGTATCTCAGAATCCAAGTCAGCCAATCGCCGTCAGGCTATTGTGGACTACTTTCGCAATAAGGCTTCTATCATGATTGCCACAGAGGCAGCTTCTGAAGGTATCAATCTTCAGTTCTGTTCGTTTATCGCGAATTTCGACCTGCCTTGGAACCCACAACGTGTAGAGCAACGCATAGGTAGATGCCATCGCTATGGGCAGCGCAACGATGTGGTGGTTTGCAACTTCATCAACGTGAAGAATGCAGCCGACATCCGTGTATATCAGTTGCTCTATGAGAAGTTCCACCTGTTCGATGGCATCTTTGGTGCCAGCGACGACGTGCTGGGTAGCATTGAGTCAGGTGTTGATTTCGAGAAACGCCTTTTGGAAATCTATCAGACCTGTCGAACACCAGAAGAAATCAATGCTGCTTTCGACCAGGTACAGACGGAGATGGATGCACAGATACAGCAGACGATGAGCGAAACGCGTCAGGCTCTGTTGGAGAATCTGGATGAAGATGTGGTCAATCTGTTGCGCATACGCAGGGAGAACAACGACAAGAACATCAGTCGTATCCATCGTTGGCTTTACGCCTTGACGGTATCGTATGCCCCTGATTGCATAGAAGCAACAGATTCTGATAATCTGATTTTTACATTGAAGCAGAACCCCTTCCCTCAGCAGCATATTGCCACAGGCACTTACCAAATCAGTAATACGGACGGACAGTACGAGAACTACCGCCTGTCGCACCCATTGGCAAAAGCAATCATTGAGGCAGCCAAAAACAAGGAATTACCTCATCGTGAACTGCATTTCGACTATAACCGCCATCCCTATAAGAATTCGATTATAGAACAGATGGATTGCCGCAAAGGTTACTTAGCAGCTCACCTTGTCAGTTATCACAGCGACGGACAGGATGAAGACCATATCGTGCTGACGGCTATTAGTCAGGACGGACAGGAGCTGTCATCAGAACTGGCTCAGCGATTAATGGGTATTGTGGCTACAGCAGGAAACACCATCCATGATGTTCCACAAACAGAGATGTCGCGCTTCTATGACGTGCGCAAGGATGCGCTGACCACACAAATCAGCGAGCGCAATGACAAGATGCTGAAAGACGAGATAGCCCATGTAGAAGCTTGGGCTGACGATAAAGAACTGACTATTGAACGAGAAATAAAACAGTTAAAAGCCAAGAAAAAAGAAAAACAGCGAATGCTAACAAAGGTGGATTCGCTGAACGAAAAATTGGATCTCGAAAAGGAACTAAAACAGGTTACAAACGAACTGAAGAGAAAACGTGCTGAGCAGGATGATTTAGACGAAGAGATCGAGCAGCAGCGCGATGAGATGATAGCCCGTTTGCGTCAGTATCTGAATCAGCAAATCTCAGACAAAGAGCTGTTTTTCATTCACTTCACATTAAGCAAATAAACGACAAAAGATATGAATCAACATTACGAAGCATTTCGCAAGAAGCTACAGGAGATATTCATGATGGATCATGCCGAACTGGACTTTGGCATCTATCGCATCATGAACCACAAGCGTAATCAAATCAATGACTTCCTCGACAAACAGCTGTTACCACAGGTGGAGAAGACCTTGCAGGAGTATGTCAAGACAGACGACTCGCTGCAACAGGAGCTGAACAAAGCCATTGAGGGCTGTAAGAATCTGGGCATTGACCCTGATACAAATCCAAAGGTACAGCAACTGCGCCAACAGATAGCCCAAAGCAGCACAGGTATTGACGACCTACAGAATACTGTTTTCTCACGCCTCACGCAGTTCTTCAGTCGCTATTACGAGGGAGGTGATTTTGTGTCGCAACGTCGTTATAAGAGTGGTGGCAACTCTGCCTATGCTATTCCTTATAATGGTGAAGAAGTAAAGCTCTATTGGGCCAACTACGACCAGTATTACATCAAGACCTCAGAGTATTTCAAGAACTACACCTTCAAACTGCGCGATGGCCGTAGGATATGTTTTGTGCTGGTGGATGCTTCCACAGAGCAGAACAACAACAAGAATACCAACGGCATGGAGCGACGCTTCGATATACTTCGTACAGAAGAAGGTAAGCCTGTTATTGAAGAGGTGGATGGTGAGTTGCATATCAGCTTTACATACGAACTGATGCCGAAAGCCACTAAGCAGAAAGACTTAAACGGCAAGGCTTTTGAAGCATTGACAGCTGTCATCCCGTCTGCATGGAACGATCTGCTGACGAAAGAACAAGTAACAGATTCATCAGTCTTGTTGGAGAAACATATCAATGCCTATACGGCCAAGAACTCGTTCGACTATTTCATTCATAAAGACCTTGGCGGCTTCCTGAACCGTGAGCTGGACTTCTACATCAAGAACGAGGTGTTTGTTATTGCCGACCTTGATGCTGCCAAGTTACAGAGCCAGTTGGCAGTAGTAAAAACCATTGAGAAGGTTGGCCAGAAAATCATCGATTTCTTAGCTCAGTTGGAGAATTTTCAAAAGAAGCTTTGGCTGAAAAAGAAGTTCGTAGTACAAAGTGACTATTGCATCACTCTCGACCGTGTGCCAGAGATATTCTATCCAGAAATCTGTGCGAATGATGAGCAACGCAAGGAATGGGTGCACCTTTTCGCTATTGATGAGATAAAAGGCGACGGTTTGTTTGCTAAAGGCTATTCCGAGCCGCTGACGATTGATTTTTTGAAACAGAACCCATTTTTGGTACTTGACACGAAGTACTTTCCTTTGTCGTTTAAGCATAAGCTAATGGCAGAAATAGAGGATTTAGATGAACAATGCGATGGGCTCCTTGTCAGAAGTGAAAATCTTCAAGCTTTACTACTTTTACAACAAAGGTTTACAAAAGCTATCAATTGTATATATATCGATCCTCCTTTTAATCTCAAGGTTAATGGCGATTTTTTGTACAGGACCGATTACAAAGACTCTACATGGAACACGTTGTTGCATAATCGTATTGAGATTACGACGTCTTTGTTGAGTGATAATTCTTTCTTTTATCTTCGATGTGACAACAATGGGAACCATTTAGCGAGGCATATTTTGGATGAAACGCTTGGTGCAGAGCATTTCTTGGCAGAACTATTAGTTCAACGAATTAGGAAAAATGTGACTTCACAAGGGCGCATATCTTTACCTTTAGCGAATGATTCTTTATTCCTATATTCTAACACAGAAGACTATAAGTTTAACAATCCATACACAAAACTGAAAGAAGCACGAGAAAGTTATTGGAGAAGAGTTGATGATTCTTCTGGTTTCCGTAATCCGCCTGAGAGAGTCATTTTCGGTAAAACATTCCTTCCATATAAACACGAAGCCCATTTTAAGTACTCACAAGAATCAATGGATAGAATGATTGAAGAAGGGAAATTGAGAATTATCTGCAAACAATGTGGTGAGCCTCACTATAAAGGAGTTTGGGAGAAATGTCCTAAATGTGGTTGTGAGCAAGCAACTCCTCAATATCTTGTTGGAGAAACAGATAAAATAATACTTGACACTAATTGGACGGACATTGCAGGTTATTCGAGTAAGACAGGCTTCTCTACAGAAAATGCAGAAATTTTGTTAAATAGGGCACTTGAGGTGTGTTCTTCTGAGAATGATTTGGTATGTGATTATTTTGGTGGTAGTGGAACAACCATGGCTGTTGCTATGCAAAAAAACAGAAAATGGCTTGGTGTAGAGATGGGTGACCAATATGAAATATTCATTCGCCCTCGTCTTAAACAAATAATGCACAAGGGACATTCATGTTATTTCAAGTACATCCGTTTGGAGCAATACGAAGATACGTTGAACAATCTGAAGGTGAAAGATAGCTTTGGAAAGAATGACAATGAGAGCTATATGCTGCGCTATATGCTCGATACAGAGACGCGTGATAGCCTTATCAACACAAAGGACTTTGTGCGTCCCTTCGACTATACCATCAAGACTACTCGCGACAATGAGTTGGTAGATACACCTGTAGATTTGGTGGACACCTTCAACTACCTGATAGGTCTGCATGTTGACAGTATCCATTGGCATAAGGACGACAACATCTGCGTAGTGGAAGGTACGACGCATATTGAGAAGGAACATGCCCTGATTATCTGGCGCAATCAGGATGTGATTAAGAACGATGACCTGAACGATTTCTTCCGTAAGCAGGATTACTCAACCCTCGACCGTGAGTTTGATGTGATTTATGTGAATGGCGACAACACCCTGCCAAACATCAAGAGCGACGAAGAACATTGGAAAGTTCGATTGATAGAGCAGGAACTGATGAAACGAATGTTTGAAGAGGAGTAAGACTATGCCAAGAGGAAGACAACGAACAGACAACGGCAAGTTGCAATATGCGCTGGTGACGTTCAACTATGTGCTACACCTGTTGGGTACCAAGAGTCTGACGGCTCTATCAGAGGACTTGAAAGACCCCATCTATGAAGGTGTGGACGAAAATGGTATCTCGCGTCTCTACTATGCCATGCGCGACCATCTGCATAATGGCGAAGTGACCACAGACGACCTGCTGGAGTACGACCATCATATTGTGAAGTTGACCAACGAGATTAATGAAAAGCGTAGGGATAAGATTGTTTGGAAGTATTTCCAGTATCTGAGTCTGCTGTTTACTGAGATCTATTTAGATAGGTATTTCCACAATAAACAGGGATTGGTAAAAGAACTCAATGAATTCCTATTAAACGATTTTACCTTTCGTGAAGGAACATGGGATGGGGTACCTGAATTTACAGAGGACGACCTGAACAAGCTGGCCTTCTGGTGTGCTACTGGTGCAGGTAAGACGCTGATGATGCAAGTTCACATCAAGCAGTATCTATACTATGCACAAAAGGCAGGTAAGTTGAACGATATCAACAACATAATCCTGTTGACACCCAACGAGGAACTGAGCCGACAGCATTTGGAGCAGCTACAAAAGTCGAACATGTCAGCAGAGTTGTTCTCGAAAGGAGGACTGGGAGGCTTCTTCCAGAAGCAGACCATTCAGGTGATTGACATCAACAAGCTGGCAGATACCAATGGCGACAAGACTGTGGCTGTTGACAGTTTCGAAGGGAATAACCTGGTGCTCATTGATGAGGCCCACAAAGGTAGTGGCGGCGATGTGTGGATGAAGTATCGAAATAAACTGACGGAGAACGGTTTCTCGTTTGAATACTCTGCAACGTTTGGCCAGGCTATTGGTGCATTAGGCAATAAGGACAAGAAAGAGTTCCTGCAGATATACGGCAAGGCTACGCTCTTTGACTATAGCTATCGCTACTTCTATAATGATGGTTATGGTAAGGATTATCGCATTATGAATATGCGAGAATGGCAGGAGCAACACATGCTGGCAGAGTATCTAACGGCGTATCTGCTCTGTCTGTATGAGCAAAAGGCGGTGTTCAAAAGCGACCATCGCATAGAGCGCGACTTCCTGATAGATAATCCGTTGGGGGTGTTTGTGGGTGGTAGTGTCAGCGCATCGAGTGCAGGAAATGTGTGGAATGGTCATCAGGTGTCTGACGTGGTGATGATTCTGCTGTTCTTGAACGACTTCCTGAAGCAGAAAAACGACTACAAGCAGCATATCATCAATATCCTGAATGGTACCACCTCGCTGACAGATAAGAACGGCAATGCTATCTTCAGCAAGGCGTTTAAGCGACTGAAGAAGGACAACGAGTATAACATTGATGCAGCCAAGGCAGAAAAAATCTATCAGGGTATTCTGATGGAGGTGTTCAATGCCAGCATGGAAGCAACACTCCATGTGGATGTACTGAAAGGACTGGACGGAGAGATAGGACTTCGTGTAGGAACGTCTGACTATTTTGGACTCATCTTTGTGGGTGATACCAAAAAGGTGGCCGATATGTGTAGAGCTACAGAAGCGTTTGATGTGTTTGAAAAACCATTTACCAATAGGTCGCTGTTTGCAGAGATAACAGAAAAGACGTCAACAGTCAATATGCTGATAGGCTCGAAGAAGTTTACTGAGGGCTGGAGCTGTTGGCGTGTGTCGCTGATGGGACTGATGAACTTTGGCAAGAGCGAGGGCTCACAGATTATCCAGATGTTTGGTCGTGGTGTGCGACTGAAAGGTTATAAGATGTCGCTGAAGCGCAGTACGGCTCTTGACAGCAGCATCAAACCTCACGACAGCATGATACCCAAAGACCTGAAGGTGATGGAAACGCTGAATATCTTTGGTGTGCGCTCTAACTATATGGACCAGTTCAAGGCCTACTTGGAGGATGAAGGTTTGCCACAGAACGATAGCGAGATTGTTGAACTGACCATTCCTACGATACAGGCGCTGCCAGAGGGCTTGAAGATACTGAGAGTGGACAAGGATTATAACTTCAAGAAAGAAGTGCCTATCAGAAGTCTACTGGATTATCGCAAGACTGTCCGCGTCACACTTGACTGGTATCCAAAGATTCAGAAACTGCAAAGTGAGAAAGGTGGGAATGGCACAGCCGAGAAGCATGAAGACTGGCTGAGAGACTGGCAGTTGGATTTGCTGAACTGGACAGAGGTATTCTTCGAGATGGTGAACTTCAAGAACGAACGTTCGTGGTATAACATGGAAATTCATCAGGAGGAGATGCGCGAGATATTGTCTGACCGTCAATGGTACAAGTTATGGGTGCCAGAACGCTCGATGCAGTTCAGTAGCGACTATGGACGCGATGTGGCAGAGTGGCAGGAGATAGCCGTCAGTCTGCTGAAAGCCTTCATCGACAAAGCCTATAAGATGAAGCGAGGCAAGGAGGAATCAAAGCATCAGCATATAGAGGTATTGACGAAGGAAGATCCCAACTTCATTAGGGAATACGAGATTGCCGTCAGCAAGACAAAGGATAACTGGATTAACGCCTTGCAGAATATTGAGAAGGAAGTACGTAAGGGAACGCTGAACGGATTGCGTCGCATCGAGAATGAGAACTTCGAAGCTCTGTACTTCGCCCAGCATCTGTTTAACCCAATGATGTACCTGAATGAGCATTACAAGCCAGGTGAAAATGAGGTGGTAGAAATCTATCCTGTGGCTGTGAATAAGGGCGAACGAAAGTTTATCAATGACCTTCAGCGTTATTATCAGCAGCATGGCGAAGGACGAGAAATTTATCTGCTGCGAAACGTCAGCCGCAAAGGTATCGGCTTCTTCGAGAATGCTGGTTTCTATCCAGACTTCATCCTTTGGATTCGTGAAGACAGGAAACAGTATGTGAACTTCATTGACCCCAAAGGCATCAGTCATCTGCATGGAATGGAAGACGAGAAGATACAACTGTACAAGTATCTGAAGGATGTTATCGAGCCAACGTTGGGTGATGACAGCATTGCCCTGAACAGCTTTATCATCAGCAACACGGACTATCGCCAGGTGGACTTCTGGGGCAAAGGTCAATTAGAGAAGTTCCATGAGAACCATGTGTTATTTCAACTAAACGATGGTTATGTGGACGATATGATGGAGATGATTAAGTCGGCGGGATAGGATGAGTATTTTATGTACAATCGCCGCCCTTGCAAGAGCAGACTGCAAAGGCGACGTTTGTATAGGGTCAGTTGATGACTACCAATTTGTTGTTTGGTAGGTCGTACCTGACAGGATGGGAAAACGACATGGTTTCTCCGCCTGTAATGGCTGTGGTATCTATGCCGCGACGCTGGAACTCATCGATGAGTGCTTGGTCGTGATAGGCTCGCATACAGGACCATCCATGATTACCAACCTGGGCGTTGAAAACTGTGACTAACTCGGGAATCTGCATGTCTGCGAATTGCAGTGCATACTTCGTGTAATAAATGTGCTGTTGCATAACGTTTTGTTTTGAAGTGAATACTATTGCTTCCGCATCGTACTGACCACCGTGGCTACGTTTTGCTCGGTTGGCGAGTCCATCCGAAGATGACTGCTCTTGATGCTTTCGGGTGCAAAAATACAAAAATTCAGCAAAATAGCCAATTCTTTCTTGGGTGAAATTGACTGAAAATGCAAAAAAGATACGAAAAAGTTTGGCGGTTTGTGAAAATATGTATAATTTTGCCGCCGTTTTTCAAATTTATGTAAACAAAGAGCAATGCTGCAACAAAGAATGAACATATCAACACTGTTACCACTTCAGGGCAAAGAGAGCTTTGGAGGCTTCTGCTATGTTCATACGAACGACTCGATGAGTATTGCAGCACGTGACTGGTACACGAACACTTTCCAACGAACATCACCGAAAAGAAAATCTGATTGGACGGCATAGATGCAGCCGAACTTCAGAGCATAAGAGATAGCGAGACCGTTGGAAAGAACTTACCAAACTTTCCAACGGTTTTTCGTTATCGGTGTGTCCATTATCCGTACTTCTCCGCGGCCTTAGCAGACGGGCATACGCAAATCAACAACAGTATTAACCGCGCAGCGATGCGCACAAAAAGAAAAGAACAATGATTGAATTCAAGAAGTACAGCTCTATCGAAAACTCCTTCAGCCGTGAGTTCATGGAGCACGTGGTGGCTGAGATGCCACAGGATTTGGAATATGTAGTGCAGGAGAAGGTGCATGGTGCCAACACCAGCTTTCTCTGCGATGGTGAGGAGGTGAGGTTTGCCAAGAGGACTTCGATGCTGGCCGATGGTGAGCAGTTCTATGACTACCCAGAACTGCTCGACAGATACAAGGACAGGGTGCAGAAACTCTTCGCAGACATAAAGGCAAAGTATCCGGAGGTGACCCACATCTCTGTGTTTGGCGAGATGTTTGGCGGCTTATATCCTCACGATGGCGTGAAGGTCGCTCACAAGGTTGCGCTGATTCAGAAGGGGGTCTGCTACACTCCCGAGCACGAGTTCTACGGCTTCGACATCTATCTCTTTGCTGAGGATGGTGGTCGGTTCTTGCCTGTCGATGAGGTGAACGAACTTTTCGAGACCGAGGGCTTCTTCTACGCCAAGACCCTCTTTCATGGGACTCTGACCGAGTGTCTGAAACATCCCAACGCCTTCCAGAGCAAGATTGCCGAATGGCTTGGACTACCCGCTATCGAGGACAATATCTGCGAGGGTATCGTCATCCGTCCCGTCACTCCAATGTATCTGAGGAACGGATCTCGCGTGCTCATCAAGAGCAAGAACGAGCGGTTTGCCGAGAAGAAGAGCGTAAAGAAGCGCAACAAGCTCTTTGCCGAGCCCGTACCCTATAGCGATGCATTGAAGATTCTGATTGAGGAGGGCGAGACCTACGTCACCGAGAACCGTCTGGCAAACGTGGTGAGCCACATCGGTGAGGTACATTTCCCAAAGGACTTTGGTCGCGTGATGGGCGCACTCTCCAAAGACGTGCTTGACGACTTCCTAAAAGAGCATGGTGGCTCTTATGCAGCCCTTGATAAGTGCGAGCAGAAGTCGCTCAACAAAGAGTTGAACAAGCTCTGCACCGCCCTCGTGAAGCAGGTTTATATGAGCCAGGCTTATATCATGGAATAGTAATTCGTCTCTCCCCAGTTAAAGGCTGGGGGAGACTTAATAAGAGATTTATTCTCTTCTGCAATGTAACATTTCATATTTATCCCTACTTATAGGTAGAAAATTTAAAAAGAATAGAACAATGAACAAGATTTATTTTACGGCCGACTTGCATTTCGGCCATTCGAACATACTGAAGCATTCACCTAAGCGCCCGTTTTCGGATACGGTAGATATCGTGGCACACGACGAATGGTTGCTTGACCTTTGGAAGAGCACAGTAGACAAGCGTGATACGGTATATATTCTGGGTGATCTGACATTCCTGAAGAGTGAGAATGCCCGCCATCTGTTGGAGAAACTGCCTGGGCAGAAGTTCCTGATTGAGGGGAACCACGATGGCTCGATTCGGGCTTACAAGAACTATTTCAAGGAGGTCTATCAGATCAAGGAGATGCGTTTCAAACCATCTGTGGCACCGTTCTTGAAAGAGGATCTCTGTGTGGTGATGTGCCACTATCCTATGGTGACATGGAACCAAAAGCCACGAGGATCTATAATGCTTCATGGTCATAGTCATGGCAAACTCGACGACTATAATGCACTGTCGATGGACCTACGCTTTGATGTTGGTATAGACGGCTCTCTCGCCAATCTGCACTTCCTGACATTGGAGGATATCTATAACGTAGCCATAGAGAAGATTAAGCAGTACGATTGCAACACCTTCATGGAGTATGCACAGAACAACTATCGTAGTGAAGTGAGGTAAACAAATGGTAATGAATTAACAAAAAACAAACAATATGGGAACTTATAGCAGTATTTTTATCGAATTCAAGAAAAAGGATCAGTGGCATTTGCTTGAAGGAATTGTGCCCCTCGATTATAAAGAATGGAGATATTTTGGCGAAGGCCCCTCTCCCGACGATAATCACCCCATAGAGATTGGCGGAGTGAAGATGGGTTGTATGTTTACTCTTGTACGCCAAGGATGCGTTAGAGACCTGTTGGTTGGTCACGATGCGCCATTCAATGACAGGGGCTTTCCAAACGACTTGAGCCCTGAGTTGAAAGAGATGTTTGACAAGGTTCAGGAAAGAATAGATTCGAAGAAGGATGTCGGCGTATTTGGCGGAGACTGGCGATGGGGCAAGTCGTGGTGCTACTTGACAGAACTGCAGTCATATTTGGATGAGCAGTTGGAGAAATGTAAGTCGGCTATACTGACGGAGCACTCCAAACAACTCTCTTATGGCATCTCAGAGAAACTCGATACGATTCTTGCGGCTGTCAATGGGAAAAAGATTGAAACTAAAAAGAAGCAGCAGGAAGACGAGGACGACTACATTGACCAGGGAGAAATGCTGGAGTATTACTTGGGGGAAGAACTGAACGAAATCATCTGGTTGAAGGAATTTGCTGCAGGCATCGCCCTCATCCATGAGTTTTTGACTGATGAATGGTGCTCAGAGGATTCTATCCGACTCGTATTTTATGCCTGTTAGGCCATACGAATAATTAACTGATTTGATATGAACAACGTATATTTAAGAGCAATGAGAATACAATACATGAGTGATCTCCATATGGAGTTATATGACAATTCGCGGTATATAAAAGCGAATGAGTTTGAAGTTGTGGGCGATGTTCTGGTGCTCGCAGGTGACACGTTCTACCTGCGGGACATCATTGCCCCTCAGAAACGATTTTGGAACTGGGCATCAAAGAACTTCCAGCAAGTGCTATTAGTACCTGGTAATCACGAGTTCTACAGCAATGGCGACGTAACAGCACGTGGCGACAGTTGGCAATGGATGATACGTGAGAATGTGGGCTATTATTATAATAAGGTGGTGCGCATAGACGATACGGACTTCATTCTGACTACGCTGTGGTCGAGAATACCAGAGCAGGATATGTTCCATGTTCAGCGTGGCATGAACGACTTCCGCCAGATAATGTATGATGGCAGACGCTTCACACCTGATGATTTCAATCTGGAGCATGAGAAATGCCTGACTTTCTTGAAACAAGCAGTAAAGGAGAGTACCGCCAAGCATATCGTTGTGGTTACACATCATCTTCCGACATTATCAGTGGTGGCAGCCCAGCACATGGGTTCCGTTCTAAACGGAGCCTTTGCTACAGAACTGGGAAACTATATTGCCGACAGTCGCATTGATGCCTGGATTTATGGGCACTCGCATACCAACATTGACACCATGATAGGCAATACAAAAATAATATGTAACCAGATGGGATATATATACTACAATGAACATCTGACAAACGGATTTGAACCAAACAAAACAATTGTAATAGAATGAACAATAACAAGAAGCAAAGCGAAAGGGAAATCTTGGAAGAAATTCTGCAGACCCTAACTGAACAGAAAAAGACTCTAGAAATGATAGTTCCAAATCCTTTGAGGATATACAACAATAAGGAAATCATGGAATTATTGGGAGTTAAGGATAAATATCTCAAGAAGTTGAGAGATAACGGCTACCTTGGCTTTTCAAGGGAGGGCGACAAGTATTGGTATACGCAGAAAGATGTAGATTGTTTTCTGCACAGTTTTCATTATGAACCATTTAATAGCGATAAAAATTGATTATGGACTCTTTAGATTATAAATACAAACATGCCAGTAAACAAAAACGCATTATTGCGTTACAAGATAATAGACAGAAGCCTGCGCAACAGGTACAGAAGATGGACGATAGAGGACCTGGTTGATGAAGTATCTGATGCGCTGTACGATATGGAAGGGATTCGCAAAGGGATCTCTCTTAGAACAGTTCAGAACGATATTCAGATTATGCGTTCTGACAAACTCGGATACAATGCGCCCATAGAGGTTTACGATCAGAAGTACTACAGGTACGCTGATCCTGACTACTCTATCACTGAACTGCCTCTGACAGCTGATGATTTCAAACTTATCACGAAGGCAGTAAAGATGTTAGAAAAGACAGAGGGGAAACCTGAACTTCAGCAGATGGGCAGAGTACTTGCGAGAGTTAAGAAAAGGCTAACAGCCATTCTGAACTATGGATAAAGGAAGGACTCCGGTTTCCTGTTTGGGGAAATCGGAGTCTTTAATGATTGAGTGAGGAATCGGATTCGAACCGATGAATGACGGTTTTGCAGACCGCCCCCTTAAACCACTCGGGCATCCTCACATTGTAGGGAGTTTGACAGGTTTCGAACCTGTGACCACCAGAGCCACAATCTGGTGCTCTACCTACTGAGCTACAAACTCCATTTATTTAGCAGAAGCAGAAGGGCTCGAACCTCCGACCTTCGGTTTTGGAGACCGACATTCTACCAACTGAACTATGCTCCCATCGTTGAGGTGGCGGGACTCGAACCCACGAAGCCGAATGGCGGCAGATTTACAGTCTGCTCTCGTTGCCGCTGGAGAACACCTCATTATATTCTTGTGGAACCTCGTGGAGTCGAACCACGTT
>DEHD01000039.1:7989-103123 GCA_002351725.1 Prevotella sp. UBA2809 | reverse complement strand
GCTAAGGGATTCGAACCCTTGGGACGTTTGACCGCCCTCTAGTTTTCAAGACTAGTGCAATAGACCAACTCTGCCAAACCTCCAATTTGTGCGGAAGCAGAAGGATTCGAACCTTCGGAGCCTTGCGGCTCGGCACGTTAGCAATGTGCTGGTATCGACCGCTCACCCATACTTCCGTTGGATTTCGGGTGCAAAGGTACAATAGCCCTATGCAGCCTTTCTGCGTAGCAAGAATTATTTTGCAAGAAATCATCAAAAAAGGTTGTTGACAGTTGAAATACCCTAATGATTTTCAACTTGTCAACGTTAGAACTTGACAACGGTTCGCAATTATTATTCTTTGCAGGATCTTGGATTGTTAATTCTGCAAAGGAGAAACACGAATTGGCTACAACAAAACAGAATTGGCTACAAATTGGCTACAATTTTGAAATGTATAAAAAAGAAAAATCCCGTAAGTCGTTGACCTACAGGACTCTTTCTAAGGCGCTTCAGGATGGGCTTGAACCAACGACCCCCTGATTAACAGTCAGGTGCTCTAACCAACTGAGCTACTGAAGCAGTCATTGCTGTTAAGCGGGTGCAAAAGTACGACCTTTTTTCGAAACTACCAAACTTTTTTGGGAAAAAATGACTATAAACCTTAAATTTTTTCATTTTTCCAACAAAAATGGATGTTTTTCGGTAAGAATCATTTAATTTTGCACCCATAAAACAATAATTAATAATGATGATGAAGAAGCAGATAATCATAGCTTTGTGTGCGATGGCTCTATCGGCCAGCACTACGATGGCTCAGAAACCTAATGACCACAATTTCGAGGTGGCCAAGCAATTGGATATCCTGAACCACGTATATAAGAATCTGGATTTGCTGTATGTTGATACGCTGAACCCAAAGGAGACTGTGGGAACGGCCATCAATGCCATGCTGCGCAGTCTGGATCCTTATACAGAATATTATGCGCAGGAGGATACAAAGAATCTGCGCCAGATGCTTACTGGTAAGTATGCCGGCATAGGCGCCATCGTCCGCAAGCATCAGAAGTTGGATCGTGTGGTTATCGACGAGCCCTATGAGAACATGCCTGCCGCTGAGGCCGGACTGAAGAAGGGCGATATCATTCTGAGTATCGACGATTCGATGATGACAAAAAAGGAGGTGAACTACGTAAGCAGTCATCTGCGTGGCGAGCCAGGAACCTCCTTTGTGCTGAAGGTGATGCGCCCATCGACAGGCAAGATGATGAACTTCAAGATTACCCGCCGCAACATCAAACTGCCCGAGATGCCTTACTACGGAATAAAGGACGGAGTAGGCTACATCGTGCTGAACCAGTTTACCGAGGGATGTGCCAAGGAAGTGCGCCGTGCTTTTGTTGACCTGAAAAAGCAGGGAGCTAAATCGCTTATCTTTGATTTGCGTGGAAATGGCGGTGGATCGGAGCAAGAGGCTGTTGACATTCTGAATATCTGGTTGCCCAAGGGATTGAAGGTGGTTGAGAACCGCGGAAAGATTCGTCAGGCAAACAAGGAATACCAGACACGCATAGAGCCTGTAGACACACTGATGCCAATGGTTGTGCTTGTGAATGGCGAGACAGCATCGGCCAGCGAGATATCGAGTGGCGCACTGCAAGACCTTGATCGCGCTATTATATTAGGTACGCGTACGTACGGTAAGGGATTGGTTCAGATTCCTATCGACCTGCCATACAATACTAATATGAAGGTAACAACATCTAAATACTACATTCCAAGCGGTCGTTGCATTCAGGCTTACAACTACAAGCGCGGAGTAGGATATCAGGAGCATATACCCGACTCACTTACCAAGGTGTTCTATACCCGCAATGGTCGTGAGGTTCGTGATGGCGGCGGCATTATGCCTGATGTAGAGCTTAAGGGCGACACTATTCCAAACATAGCCTTCTATCTGAGCGCCAGCGGTCAGGACAGTACCGAGGTAATGTTCGACTATGTGGTTGAGTACATCGCCAAGCACCCCGCAATAGCAGCTGCTCCAGAGTTCCATATTAGCGATGCTGACTGGCAGGATTTCAAGAACCGCGTGATAAAGAGCGGCTTTACCTACGACCCAGTGAGCAAGAAGCAGTTGGCCGAGCTGGTGAAGACAGCTAAGTTCGAGGGCTACTACGATGATGCCAAGAATACATTCGACGAGTTGGAGAAGCAGCTTAACCACAACGTGGCTACCGATCTTGACAAGCATGAGCGTGTGCTGCGTCAGGTTCTGGAGAGTGAGATTATTGCTGCCTACTATTATCAGCGTGGCACCATCGAGGCCGGCTTGAATTATGACAAGCAAGTAAAAGAGGCTATACGCTTGCTGAAGAATCAGGAGGAGTACAAAAAAGTGCTGCAGCCTAAGAAACAGAAGCAGACAGCCCAGCTGATACAGCTACAGAAGAAATCGCCCGTAAATATCACTAAAACTGCACCTAAACAGATGATTTTTAGCGATTTAGCATAAAAAAGTGGCGAAAAATTTGGCGGATTGCGGAAATATTCGTAATTTTGCACCCGTTCAGCGGAATGAGGGGCTCGCAAGAGTCTCTCATTCTTATATTTAATAACTGATAGATGATAAATAAAGAGATTATTCAGACATTAACGGAAGAGTGGTTGCAGGGCAACGAGTACTTCCTTGTAGACGTAAACTTTGCGGCTGATGACCGTATCGTAATCGAAATCGACCACGCAGACGGCGTATGGATCGAGGATTGTGCAGAACTGAGTCGTTTTCTCCAGGAGCGCCTGGGTGATGAACTCGGAGAATATGAACTGGAAGTTGGCAGTGCCGGACTGGGTCAGCCATTCAAGGTAGCCCAGCAGTACATCAACCACATTGGCGACACTCTCGAGGTGCTGCAGGCCGATGGTAAGAAGGTGCAGGGTGTGCTTAAGGCTGTTGACGCTCCAAGCTTTACTATTACCGTACAGGAAAAGCAGAAGCAGGAAGGCAAGAAGCGCCCCGTGCTGGTAGATGTTGACAAGACATACCAGATGGACGAGGTGAAGTATGCTAAGTATCTATTGGCATTCAAATAATAGTGAAATAGTAAAATAAAAAAATATATCAATGGCTATCAAGAAAGAAGAGAAGGGCCCCTCAATGATTGAGACCTTTCAGGAATTTAAGGAAACAAAAAACATCGATCGTACCACTTTGGTGAGCGTGCTGGAAGAAAGCTTCCGTAACGTTATCGCTAAGATCTTTGGTTCGGACGAGAATTTTGACGTGATCGTTAACCCCGACAAGGGCGACTTTGAGATTCACCGTAACCGTGTGGTAGTAGCCGATGGTGAGGTGGTAGATGAGAACAAGGAGATAGAGCTGAGTGAGGCTCAGAAGATTGAGCCCGACTACGAGGTTGGCGAGGAAGTATCTGAGGAGGTTAACTTCCAGAAGTTCGGTCGCCGTGCTATTCTGAACCTGCGTCAGACTCTGGCTTCGAAGATTCTTGAGCTGGAGCACGATTCACTCTACCAGAAGTATAAGGATAAGGTGCACACAGTTGTAAGCGGTGAGGTTTACCAGATCTGGAAGCGTGAGGTGCTGCTGATTGATGACGAGGGTAATGAACTGCACTTGCCAAAGCAGGAGCAGATTCCTTCAGACAACTATCACAAGGGTGAGACTGTACGTGCCATCGTTAAGGAGGTACAGAACGAGAACAACAACCCACGCATCATCCTGAGCCGTACAAGCCCAGAGTTCCTGGAGCGTCTGCTCGAGGCTGAGGTTCCTGAGATTCAGGACGGTCTGATTACCATCAAGCGCGTGGCTCGTATCCCTGGCGATCGTGCTAAGGTTGCCGTTGAGAGCTACGATGATCGTATCGACCCAGTAGGAGCCTGCGTAGGTGTTAAGGGTAGCCGTGTGCATGGTATCGTTCGCGAGCTGTGCAACGAGAATATCGACGTTATCAACTACTCAAGCAATACACAGCTGTTCATCCAGCGTGCTCTGAGCCCAGCTAAGATCTCAAGCATCAACATTGATGCCGAGAACCGCAAGGCCGAGGTTTATCTGCAGCCTGAGGAGGTATCGCTGGCTATCGGTCGTGGCGGTATGAACATCAAGTTGGCTTCTATGCTTACTGAGTATACCATCGACGTATTCCGTGTATTGAACGAGGGTGAGGCCGATGAGGATATCTACCTGGATGAGTTCTCTGACGAAATCGACCAGTGGGTTATCGATGCCATCAAGGCTATCGGTCTGGATACAGCTAAGGCTGTGCTCAACGCTCCACGTGAGATGCTGATTGAAAAGGCCGACCTCGAGGAAGAGACCGTCGACCAACTGATGGATGTACTCCGTGCGGAGTTTGAGTAATTGTCAAATTGTAAATTGTCAAATTGTAAATTAGATGGGTGTAAGATTAAATAAAGTATTAACAGAACTGAATATCGGACTTCAGACAGCAGTTGACTATCTGAAGAAGAAGAACTTGGGCGACATTACCGACGCCACCGTAAACACTAAAATCAGTGACGAGCAGTACAACGCGCTGGTTAAGGAGTTCAAGGGCGACAAGGATGTTAAGACCCAGGCCGGTATGATGTTCCCCAAAAAGGATAAGAAAGCAAAGCCTGAACACAAGTCGGAGTCAGCAGTGGCACAGACTAAGGAGGAGGCTAAGCAGACTTTCACTCCATTAGGAAAGATTGACCTGAGTACTGTTGGTAAGCCTAACAAGGCTCAGGAAGAAAAGCCCAAGGCACCTGCAGCTGTACAGCCAGAGCCAAAGCCCCTGCCAAAGCCAGAGGTTAAGCCAGAGCCAAAGCCACAGCCAGTTGCCCCAAAACCCGAGCCAAAGGTTGAGGTAAAACCCGAACCCAAGCCACAGCCAAAAGCTGAGGTAAAGCCCGAGCCAAAACCACAGCCTGTTGCTGAACAGCCTAAGGCTGAGCAGAAGCCCGCTGACGACTCATCGATCTTCACTCTGAAGAGCGAGAAAAAGATGGCTCCAAACTTCAACGTTGTTGGTAAGATCGACCTCGACTCACTGAACCAGAGCACTCGTCCTAAGAAGAAGTCAAAGGAGGAACGTCGTAAGGAGCGTGAGGAGAAGCAGGCTCAGATGCACAACGGCGAGAAGAAGAAGCGCGAGCGTATTCATGGTGGTAAGGAGCGTGTTGACATCGAGGCTGCAGCCAATGAGAATAACAACAAGGGCGGCAACAATAATAATAAGAAGAACAAGGGTGGAAACCAGAACTTCCAGGATGGTGGTAACCAAGGCGGCGGTAAGAAGAACAAGAAGAACCGCTCGTTCCAGAAGCCACTTGAGGTTGACGATGAGGCTGTAGCACGCCAGGTTAAGGAGACTCTGGCCCGCCTGACATCGAAGAACCAGAACAAGAAGGGTGCCAAGTATCGTCGTGAGAAGCGTGATGCAGTAGCAGAGCGTATGAACGAGGAGATGGCAGCAGAGGCAGCACAGAGCAAGGTACTTAAGCTTACCGAGTTCGTAACTGTTTCTGAGCTGGCTACCATGATGAACGTTGGTGTTAACCAGGTTATCGGTACATGTATGAGCATCGGTATCATGGTGTCAATCAACCAGCGTCTGGATGCTGAGACCATCAACATCGTTGCCGAGGAGTTCGGATTCACAACAGAATATGTAAGTGCTGAGGTACAGAACGCTATTACCGAGGAGGAGGATGATGAGAACGATCTGATCAGCCGCGCTCCTATCGTAACAGTGATGGGACATGTTGACCACGGTAAGACATCGCTGCTCGACCATATCCGCAACACTAACGTTATCGCTGGTGAGGCTGGTGGTATCACACAGCACATCGGTGCTTACAACGTGAAGCTGAAGGATGGCCGACAGATTACATTCCTTGATACCCCAGGTCACGAGGCATTTACCGCCATGCGTGCCCGTGGTGCTCAGGTAACCGATATCGCCATCATCATCGTTGCAGCTGATGACTCTGTGATGCCTACTACCAAGGAGGCAATCGCTCACGCACAGGCTGCCAACGTTCCAATGGTATTCGCTATCAACAAGATAGATAAGCCAGGTGCTAACCCTGACAAGATTCGTGAGGACCTGGCAAACATGAACCTGCTTGTTGAGGAGTGGGGTGGTAAATACCAGTGCCAGGAGATTAGTGCTAAGAAGGGTATCGGCGTTGACGAGCTGCTTGAGAAGGTGCTGCTCGAGGCCGAGATGCTCGACCTGAAGGCTAATCCTAACCGTAAGGCTACCGGTTCTATCATCGAGAGTTCGCTCGACAAGGGTCGTGGATATGTTTCTACCGTACTTGTATCAAATGGTACACTGAAGGTAGGCGACGTAGTTATCGCAGGTACAGCCTGGGGTAAGGTTAAGGCTATGTTCAATGAGCGTAACCAGCGCATCGAAAAGGCAGGTCCTGCCGAGCCAGCTATCATTCTTGGTTTGAATGGTGCTCCAACTGCTGGCGACTCGTTCCACGTGATGGAGAGTGAGCAGGAGGCCCGCGAAATAGCTAACAAGCGTATCCAGCTGCAGCGTGAGCAGAGCTTGCGTACCACTACGAAGCTTGGTCTCGATGAGTTGTCGCACCGTATTGCTCTGGGTGAGTTCCATGAGCTGAACATCATCGTGAAGGGTGATACCGACGGTTCTATCGAGGCACTCTCTGATTCGTTCATCAAGCTCTCTACCGAGAAGGTTCAGGTTAACGTTATCAACAAGGCTGTAGGTCAGATTTCTGAGAACGATGTGATGCTGGCATCAGCTTCTGAGGCTATCATCATCGGATTCCAGGTTCGTCCGTCGGCCGATGCCCGTAAGGCTGCCGATCGTGAGGGCGTTGAGATCAATACCTACTCCATCATCTATGATGCTATCGACGATGTGAAGCAGACCATGCAGGGTATGCTTGATAAGGTTAAGAAGGAAATCATCTCTGGTGAGATCGAGGTGAAGCAGGTGTTCAAGATCTCCAAGGTTGGTACCGTGGCCGGTGGTTTGGTTACTGAGGGTAAGGTACACAACAAGGACAAGGCCCGCGTTATCCGCGATGGTATCGTTATCCACACTGCTCCTATCGATGCCCTGAAGCGCTATAAGGACGATGCCAAGGAAGTGGCTACCGGACTGGAGTGTGGTATCTCACTGGTTAACTTCAACGATATCCAGGTAGGTGATATCATCGAGACCTTCACAGAGATCGAGGTAGAACAGAAACTTTAATAATGTCAGAACAAAAAAATGCATTTGTACGTCAGGTGGCTGAACAGAAGTACGAGTTTGGCTTTACCACGGATGTACATACTGAGATAATAGAGAAGGGGCTGAACGAGGATATCGTTCGGCTCATCTCTGCTAAGAAAGGGGAGCCCGAGTGGATGCTCGAGTTCCGCCTTAAAGCGTTCCGTTACTGGAAAGAGCAGACGGAGCCAAAATGGGGACATGTGCATGTGCCCGAGATTGATTATCAGGCTATTAGCTACTATGCCGACCCGCTGGCAAAGAAGCCGGAGGGCGATGGAAAGATTGACCCTGAGCTGGAGAAGACTTTCGACAAGCTGGGTATCCCCCTCGAGGAGAGACTGGCTCTTAGCGGCAATACTGCCGTTGATGCCATCATGGACTCGGTGAGCGTAAAGACCACCTTCAAGGAGAAACTGCGCGAGAAGGGAGTAATCTTCTGCTCTATCGGCGAGGCTATTAAGGAACATGGCGATTTGGTGCGTCAGTATCTGGGAACAGTAGTTCCCTATAAAGATAACTTCTTTGCTGCCCTCAACTCAGCTGTGTTTAGTGATGGTTCGTTTGTATATATCCCCAAAGGTGTTCGCTGTCCAATGGAGCTCAGCTCTTATTTCCGCATCAATGCAAGGAACACAGGTCAGTTTGAACGTACTTTGATTATTGCCGACGACGATGCATATGTATCGTATCTTGAGGGTTGTACAGCCCCGATGCGCGACGAGAACCAGTTGCATGCTGCTATCGTAGAGATTATCGTGATGAATCGTGCTGAGGTGAAGTACTCAACCGTTCAGAACTGGTATCCTGGCGATGAGAACGGAAAGGGTGGTGTGCTTAATCTGGTAACAAAGCGTGGCGATCTGCGTGGTGTTGACTCAAAGCTGTCGTGGACTCAGGTTGAGACGGGTTCTGCCATTACATGGAAGTATCCATCTTGTATCCTGCGTGGTGATAACAGCGTGGCTGAGTTCTACTCGGTTGCTGTTACCAACAACTATCAGGAGGCCGACACTGGTACCAAGATGATACATATTGGTAAGAACACCAAGTCGACAATCATCTCTAAGGGTATATCGGCTGGTCACTCACAGAACTCATACCGCGGACTGGTTCGTGCAGCATCAACTGCCGACAATGCACGTAACTACTCATCGTGCGACTCTCTGCTCTTGGGCTCTGATTGTGGCGCACACACATTCCCATATATGGATGTGCACAACGACACAGCCGTGTTTGAGCATGAGGCTACCACCTCGAAAATCTCGGAGGATCAGCTGTTCTATTGCAATCAGCGAGGCATACCAACAGAGCAGGCCGTAGGACTTATCGTAAACGGCTACGCCAAGGAGGTACTGCAGAAGCTGCCAATGGAGTTTGCCGTTGAGGCTCAGAAATTACTTAGTGTATCATTAGAAGGAACTGTAGGATAAACAATAATAACTATGTTAGAGAAACTATTTGGATTTGATTCCTCAAAGATGACTTTGCGCAAGGAAGTTATTGGTGGTATCACCACTTTCTTGACGATGGCTTACATCTTAGCCGTTAACCCCAACATCCTTTCTGCTACAGGTATGGATGCTGGTGCAGTGTTCACAACCACATGTATTGCTGCAGTAGTAGGTACGCTGGTGATGGCTATCTATGCAAAGTTGCCATTTGCACTGGCTCCTGGTATGGGATTGAATGCATTCTTTGCATTTACCGTAGTGCTTACTATGGGTTATACATGGCAGTTTGCACTTACCGCTGTGTTGATAGAGGGACTGATATTTATCCTTCTCACCATTACAGGTCTGCGCAAGCATATTGTTAATGCCATACCTTTGGTTATGCGTCGAGCCATCAGCCCTGGCATCGGATTGTTTATCGCCTTTGTAGGACTGAAGGGTGCTGGTATCGTAACCTCATCGGAATCAACTTTTATCACATTGGGCGATTTGCATAACCCTGCTGTGCTGCTGAGTATTTTCGGCATCATTCTGACTGCAGCCCTGTTGGTAAGAAAGGTTACAGGCGCATTGCTTATCGGTATCCTGGTAACTACCATCGTTGGTATACCTCTTGGTGTTACCAATTATACAGGTATCATGTCTACACCTCCATCAATAGCCCCTATCTTCTGGCAGTTTGAATGGCATAACATCTTATCGGTAGATATGGTTGTTGTGGTGCTTACATTCTTGTTTATTGATATGTTTGACACCATCGGTACCCTTATCGGTGTATCAAACCGTGCTGGTATGGTTGACGACAATGGTAACGTGAAGAATCTGAATCAGGCCTTTATGGCTGATGCCATCGGTACAACCGTTGGAGCAATGCTTGGTACATCAACCGTAACCACATACGTTGAGAGTGCCTCGGGTGTGAATGTAGGTGGACGTTCGGGTGTGACCAGTTTCACTACAGCCATCTGCTTTCTCATAGCACTGCTCTTCGCACCGCTGTTCCTTGCTATCCCTGCACAGGCCACAGCTGCTGCGCTGATTCTGGTGGGTGTTATGATGATGCACGACATCCGCAAGGTTGATTTCTCTAATTATGTAACAGCTATACCTTGTTTTGTATGTATAGTACTCATGCCACTTACCTACAGTATATCTGACGGTATTCTCATGGGTGTTATTTCTTATGTGCTGATACATCTGTTGTCAGGAACAATAAAAGATACAGACGAGCGTAACAATATGAACTGGGGTACCATTCTCTTGGCTGCTCTGTTTATTTGCCGTTACGCATTCCTTTAATAGTAAAATAGAAAATTAATGTTAGAAGTAAAGAACTTACACGCCAAGATTGGCGACAAAGAAATACTGAAAGGCATCGACCTCGTGATTAACGATGGCGAGACACATGCTATTATGGGACCCAATGGCTCTGGTAAGTCAACCTTGAGTGCCGTACTTGTTGGTAATCCGCTCTACGAGGTTACCGAGGGTGAGGCTTATTTCAATGGCAAGAACCTGCTGGAGATGAAGCCTGAGGATCGTGCCCACGAGGGACTGTTCCTCTCGTTCCAGTATCCCGTTGAGATTCCTGGTGTGTCGATGACCAACTTTATGAAGGCAGCCATCAACGAGAAGCGCAAGTATCAGGGCTTGGAGCCAATGAACGCTGCAGAGTTCCTGAAGCTTCAGCGTGAAAAAAGAAAAATTGTAGAGCTCGACTCAAAACTGGCAAACCGCTCTGTAAACGAGGGTTTTAGCGGTGGTGAGAAGAAGCGCAACGAGATATTCCAGATGGCTATGCTGGAGCCAAAACTGAGCATTCTTGACGAGACCGACTCTGGTCTTGACGTTGATGCTATGCGTATCGTGGCCGAGGGTGTTAACAAGTTGCAGACACCCGAGACTTCGTGCATCGTCATCACTCACTACGACCGTCTGCTCGAGATGATCAAGCCTCAGTTTGTGCATGTGCTTTATAAGGGTCGCATCGTAAAGACTGGTGGCCCAGAGCTGGCTGTACAGATTCAGGAGCACGGCTACGATTGGATTAAAGAAGAAATCGGAGAAGAGTAATGGGTAGCGAAAAACAATATATTGAACTCTACGAGCAGGCTCGGCAGATGATTTTTGATCATGCGCCAGAGTCTATGAACGTGGTGCGCGATACGGCTTTCGAGGACTTCCGCAAGCAAGGCTTCCCAACGAAAAAGGTTGAGCGATACAAGTACACCGATATTCAGAAGCTCTTTGAGCCCGATTATGGTGTAAACCTAAGTCGCCTGCAGATTCCTGTGGATCCCTATGAGGCTTTCCGTTGCGACGTGCCCAACCTCTCAACGAGCCTGTATTTCGTGGTTAACGACATGTTCTTTCACGATGACAAGCCAAAGGGACATCTGCCTGAGGGTGTGATTATCGGCTCTATGCGTGATTATCCTGAACTGGTGGCAAAATACTATACCAAACTTGCTAAGACCAGCGAGGATGCAATTACTGCTCTTAACACCATGCTGGCACAGGATGGACTGCTGGTTTACGTGCCCAAAAATACAAAGGTGGATCGTGCTATCCAGGTAATAAACATACTGAAAGCTACTCCACAGAACGCTCAGCGTGTAGTGCCCGACCTGATGGTAAATCGTCGTGTACTCATTGTGCTCGAAGAGTGTGCTGAGATAAAAATGCTGTTCTGCGACCACGCTGCCGACGATCGTAACTTCCTGGCTACACAGGTTATTGAGGCTTATGTTGGCGAGAATTCATCGCTTGACCTCTATTGCATGGAGGAGACACATAATAAGAACGTGCGTCTTAGCAATGTATATATCGATCAGCAGGCAAACAGTCGTGTAAACCACAACGTCATCACTCTGCACAACGGTATCACCCGTAATAAACTCGACCTTACCTTCAGTGGTGAAGGTGCTGAGTGCCAGTGCTACGGCTGTGTAATTGCCGACAAGCAGCAGCATGTTGATAATAACACGCTCATAGTTCACAAGGTGCCACACTGCACCAGTCAGGAGTTATATAAGTATGTGCTCGACGATAAGGCCATAGGTGCTTTTGCTGGTCGTGTGCTGGTAGAGCATGGTGCTCAGAAGACCACATCGCAGATGACCAATCAGAACCTCACGGCCACCAAGGAGGCTCGTATGTACACTCAGCCTATGCTTGAGATATATGCTGACGACGTGAAGTGTGCGCATGGTTCAACCGTTGGTCAGCTTAATGATGCAGCCCTGTTCTATATGCGTCAGCGAGGCATCTCTCTGCAGGAGGCTAAGGTACTGCTGCAGAATGCGTTTATCAACGAGGTTATCGACCACATGCAGCTTGAACCACTCCGCGATCGTCTGCACTATCTGGTAGAAAAACGATTCCGTGGCGAGCTGAACAAATGCTCAGGTTGCAAACTCTGCAAGTAATAATGTTTAATGTTTAACGTTTAATGTTTAATATAAACAAAATCAGGGAAGATTTTCCTATTCTGTCTCGTGAGGTTTACAAGAAGCCGCTGGTTTATCTTGACAACGCGGCTACCACACAGAAACCGCTTATGGTGCTTGATGCCATGAGGGACGAGTATCTTAACGTTAATGCCAACGTGCATCGTGGCGTTCACTACCTAAGTCAGCAGGCCACCGACCTGCATGAGGCAGCACGAGAGAAAGTGCGTGGATTTATCAACGCCCGCAAGATAGAGGAGATTATCTTTACTCGTGGTACCACCGAGGCTATCAACCTGGTAGCCAGCTCATTCTGCGAGAGTCAGATGCAGGAGGGCGACGAGGTGATAGTTACCGAGATGGAGCATCACTCAAACATTGTTTCGTGGCAGTTGCAGGCCATGAAGCGCGGTATTGTGGTGAAGCATATTCCTATCACTGACGATGGAATCCTCTGTCTCGACCAACTGGAATCACTCATTACTCCTCGTACCAAGATTATCAGCGTGGCTCATGTGAGCAACGTGCTGGGTACGATTAATCCTGTTGAGGAAATCATCAAGATAGCTCATGCCCATGGTATCCCCGTGCTGGTTGATGGAGCCCAGAGTGCACCTCATTTCAAAGTGGACGTTCAGGCCATGGATTGCGACTTCTTTGCTTTCAGTGGTCACAAGATGTACGGTCCAACCGGCATTGGCGTGCTTTATGGTAAGGAAGAGTGGCTTGAGAAGTTGCCTCCATATCAGGGCGGTGGCGAGATGATTGACAAGGTTACTTGGGAGAAGACTACTTTTGAGCGCCTGCCATTCAAGTTTGAGGCAGGTACCCCTGATTACGTGGCTACTCACGGACTGGCCAAGGCTATCGAATACATCGATGCTATTGGTTTTAATGCTATCCAGCAGCACGAGCAAGAGCTTACCCGATACTGCATGGAGCAGCTCCAAACCATAGATGGCATGAAAATCTACGGTCCGATGGATGCTTCGAAAAAGGACGCAGTGGTAAGCTTCAATGTTGGCAATATCCACCACTTGGATATGGGCACCCTGCTTGACCGACTCGGTATTGCTGTCCGTACTGGTCACCATTGTGCTCAGCCTTTGATGGATCGCCTCAGTATCAGCGGCACTGTTCGCGCATCGTTTGCTCTCTACAACACCAAGGAAGAGATTGACGCTCTCGTGGTTGGTATCCGCCGAGTATCGCAAATGTTTTAAGTTATGCTACTCAATAAATACTACGAAGGCAAGATAGAAGCAGGCTGTGACGAAGCTGGTCGTGGCTGCTTGGCAGGTAGCGTCTATGCTGCCGCTGTTATCCTGCCAGAAGGTTATCAGAACGAGTTGCTCAACGACTCGAAGCAGCTCTCTGAGAAGAAGCGCTATCAGCTGCGTGAGATTATCGAGCGAGATGCTGTGGCATGGGCTGTAGGCATTGTTACACCTGAAGAAATTGACAAGATTAACATTCTGAACGCCTCGATATTAGCGATGCATCGCGCCCTTGACCAACTCAAGGTTCGTCCAGAGGCTATCATCGTAGATGGGAATCGTTTTAAGCCCTACAAGGATCCCGCTGATGGCAAAGCACTGCCTTCTACCACGATAGTTAAGGGTGATGGCAAATATCTGGCCATAGCTGCTGCCAGCATTCTTGCTAAGACCTATCGTGATGACTATATGAACGAGCTAGCCAAGGAATACCCTCAATACGACTGGCTCTCGAACAAGGGCTACCCCACGAAAAAGCATCGTGAGGCAATAAAACAATTTGGTATCACACCCTATCACAGAAAAAGTTATAATCTGCTGGGTGATGGACAATTAAGTATAGATTTTGGTGAATGATACAAAATATTTTTGTATCTTTGCAGCGCAAAATAGAAACGTACGTTTAAATTAGTAATAAGATTATGGCAAAGAAAGCACTTTTGATGATTCTCGATGGATGGGGAATCGGTAAGCATGGTAAGGGTGATGTTATCTTCAATACTCCAACTCCTTACCTCGATCTGTTGACAGCTACTTCAGCTCATTCTCAGCTGATGGCATCTGGTGAAGATGTTGGTCTGCCCGACGGACAGATGGGTAACTCTGAGGTAGGTCACCTCAATATCGGTGCTGGTCGCATCGTTTATCAGGACCTTGTTAAGATTAACCGCGCCTGCAAGGACGGCTCTATCATGGAGAATCCTCAGGTAAAGGCTGCATACACATACGCTAAGGAGAACAATAAGAAGCTGCACCTCATGGGTCTGACTTCTGACGGTGGTGTACACTCTTCACTCGATCACCTCTTTAAGCTCATCGAGATTGGTAAGGCTTACGGTCTGAAGAATCAGGTGTTTGTTCATTGCTTTATGGACGGTCGTGATACCGACCCAAAGAGCGGTAAGGGCTTCATCGAGCAGGTTTCAAAGGTATGTGCCGACAATGAGGCTGCTATCGCAAGCATCGTAGGTCGTTTCTACGCTATGGACCGCGATAAGCGTTGGGAGCGCGTAAAAGAGGGGTACGACCTGATTGTAAACGGTACTGGTAAGCAGAGCACTGATATGGTTGCTGCTATGCAGGAGAGCTATGACGAGGGCGTTACCGATGAGTTCATCAAGCCAATCCACAATGCAGCAGTTAACGGTTGCGTAGAAGAGGGTGATGTTGTTATCTTCATCAACTTCCGTAACGACCGTGCTAAGGAGATGACCATCGCACTGACTCAGGAGGATATGCCAGAGCAGGGCATGAAGACTATCCCTGGTCTGCAGTACTACTGCATGACTCCATACGATGCAAACTTCAAGGGTGTTAACATCCTGTTCCCTAAGGAGAACGTTGAGAACACTCTGGGCGAGTATCTGAGCAAGCAGGGCAAGAAGCAGCTGCACACTGCTGAGACTGAGAAGTATGCTCACGTAACATTCTTCTTCAATGGTGGTCGTGAGGCTCCATACGAGGGTGAGGATCGTATCCTGGTTCCAAGTCCGAAGGTTGCTACCTACGACCTGAAGCCTGAGATGAGCGCTTTCGAGGTTAAGGATAAGCTGGTTGCTGCTATCAACGAGGCTAAGTACGACTTCATCGTAGTTAACTTTGCTAATGGTGATATGGTAGGTCACACAGGTATCTACAACGCTATCGCTAAGGCTGTATGGGCTGTTGACAACTGCGTGAAGGATGTAATCGAGGCTGCTAAGGCTAACGACTACGAGGCTATCATCATTGCCGACCATGGTAATGCTGACAACGCTATCAACCCAGATGGTACTCCTAACACAGCTCACTCACTGAACCCAGTTCCATTCATCTATGTAACCAACAACAATTCGGCTACTGTTAAGGATGGTCGTCTGGCTGACGTTGCTCCTTCAATTCTCCACATTATGGGTCTGGAGCAGCCTGCAGACATGACTGGTGAGAACCTGATTCAGGACTAAGAATAAGATTATGACACAGCAGGACTATCAGAACTATCTGGAGAAATACTCGGATACTATCGAAGAGATAAGGGAGCATGCTCACATGCTTCATGATAGTGTAAACCAGCGTTACGACGAGAATCATCCATATAGTGTTCACCTCGACATGGTGGCAGACTTGGTGTTGAAATACGGACACCTGGTCTGCCAGCAGGAGGCTGATGTCCTGCCGTTGTTATTTGGCGCATTCTATCACGATAGTATCGAGGATGCGCGTATGACATATAATGATGTTAAGAAAGGCGCGTCTCTCTTTATGAACGACGAGCAGGCCTATATGGCTGCTGAGATGGTGTATGCACTGACAAACGAGAAGGGTAGGACACGTGCAGAAAGAAGCAATGACCGCTATTATGCAGGCATTCGTGAGACACCATACGCTCCGTTCCTTAAACTGGCCGATCGCCTGGCCAACATCACCTATTCGTGTTCGATGTCGAACAGAATAAATAATCACATGAAGGAAGTGTATAAGAACGAGCTTCCTCATTTCCTGGAGTCAATTAATCCTCATAGTGATGATCCACGAAAGATTCTTCCGCAAGTAATGATTGACGAGATCTTTAAACAGTTATGAACGTACAGATAGAAGAATCGTGGAAGCAGTATTTGCAGAACGAGTTTGATAAACCTTACTTTTCGCAACTCACTACTGCTGTGCGACAGGAGTATCAGACTACAACCTGCTATCCTCCAGGTAAGCTGATTTTCAATGCCTTTAACCTGTGCCCGTTTGATAAGGTTAAGGTTGTTATCATTGGTCAAGACCCGTATCATGAGCCGGGACAGGCCCACGGACTGAGTTTCTCGGTACAGGACGGCATACAGTTCCCGCCATCGCTACAGAATATCTTTAAAGAGATACAGGCTGATTTGGGCAAGGAAATTCCTACATCGGGCAATCTTACCCGTTGGGCTGAGCAAGGTGTACTGCTTCTCAATGCATCGCTCACCGTTCGTGCCCATCAGGCTAATAGCCACTCGGCATTAGGTTGGCAGAAGTTTACCGATGCTGCCATCCTGGCTCTTGCAGCCAATCGCGAACATCTGGTATATATGCTTTGGGGAGGATATGCCCGTAGCAAAGCATATATGATTGACAAGAATCGTAATCTTGTTCTTGAGTCGGTTCATCCATCGCCACTAAGTGCTAATCGTGGTGGATGGTTCGGTCAGCACCAATTCTCGCGCTGTAATGCCTATCTGGAACAAAACGGTATGTCGCCCATCCAGTGGTAATTATCTCTTAATTCTAAAATCTCAATTCTAATTTGAATACAATTCCCCCAATCATACAAGTAGGCGATGTGTTGCTCTCGTCGGAAATCCTGACGGAGAAGTTTTGTTGTGATCTTAGCGTTTGCAAAGGCGAATGCTGTGTTGAAGGCGATGCTGGAGCTCCTGTGACGATGGAGGAAATAGCTGAGATTGAAGAGAGTGTTGATACTGTATGGGACGACCTATCAGCTTCGGCTCAGGCTGTTATCGACAAGCAGGGTGTTGCATATACCGATAAAGAAGGCGATTTGGTAACAAGTATTGTTGGTGGTAAGGACTGCGTGTTTACATATTATGGCGACATTGAGGACTGGAATACCCATCTGCCAATTAAGAACTGCTGTCTGTGTGCATTAGAAAAGGCTTACAGAGCAGGAAAATCCCATTTCTGCAAGCCTATTAGCTGTGCTTTATATCCTATTCGCGAAAAGAAACTTGGCGATGGTCTGGTTGGACTTAACTACAACCGTTGGAGTGTATGCAAGATGGCCATCGCTAAAGGTATCCAGGAGAATCTCCTACTTTATCAGTTCCTTCGCGATCCGCTTATCCGCAGATTTGGCGAAGCGTGGTATCAGGAATTGTTGGATATGGTAGACGAGCTGAAGAAGCAAGGCTACCTATGATTTCCTGTATTCTGAGGGTGTCATGCCCACATGTTCCTTAAAGTATTTACCTAAGAAACTCTGGTTGGGGAAGTTCATGTCCTCAGCTATCTCCTTAATCGACTTTGTTGAGTTCTTAAGTGCAACTCGCAACTCCATAGTTACATAGTTCTCAATCCACTCAAGGGCTGTACGTCCGCTTATTTGCTTTACCACCAGCGACAGGTACTTGGGCGATATGCTGAGCTGTCGGGCATACCAGCTGACGCGACGTTCGCGCTTGCAGTTTGTCTGTACCATTCGCAAGAATCGAGTAAACAGTTTCTCTGACGTAATCTGTATCTTGTCAAAGTTCCTAACCCTATAGATTATGTTACCAACATCGTAGAACATTGCCAACAGCAGTGTTCGGACCAGATCCTTGCGGAAGTGATTGTTCGTGTCGCTAATCTTCTTCTTGATAACATAGAAGAACTCTTTAAACACATCACACTCTCTCTGCTCAAGTTTCAATACAGGTTGAGTGCGGGCAAAGACAAAGAGCGAACTTACATCGTGAACAGACTTGATAATCTCGTGGAAGAAGTTTACGCTCATCATTATACATAGCCCTTCCATGTCTGGCGATGGCTTGTATTCGTCTATCACCTGGTGCTCGCTTACTATCAGTATGTCGCCTTCATTAATAACCAGCTCTTTGCCATCTATGCGGTATCGTAGCTGGCCTTTGGTGCAGAGACCTATCAGGATGAATGTCATCTTTCGCGGGTCTTGTGGCATGGGAGCCTTGTTGATACAGTCTGACAGCATCAGATCGTTATCAAGCGATACCGAGCCTTCCCAGGCTTGCGCCTTGGAGAGGTCGGAATCGAGTATCAATGTCTTTTGTTTCTTTACCATGTCTTAATGTTCTGAGTTTGTCCTGCCTTGAACTTAACAGTCTTCTGCTGACCATTATATAATAAGGTGATGGTTCCTGCCTTCTTGGCTTTGATGGTACAATTGCGCACATAACCATCTTTCCATTCAAAGCTTACCTCGTATCCGCCACGAGCACAAAGTCCGCTCACGTGGCCCTCTTTCCATGCCTCAGGTACTGCTGGCATAAGCTCTATGACAGCCTGATTGTTCTTTAATGTCGACTGCATCAGCATCTCACACACACCAGCTGTGCCACCAAAGTTTCCGTCAATCTGGAATGGTGGGTGAGCATCGAACAGGTTTGGATATGTGCCGCCTCCCTTGTGCCACTCCTTCCAGTTGTGTTTCTTTGAACCGCGAGGAGCGATAGGCGTGAGCAGTTTCTGGTAGATATGATAAGCCTGCTTGGGGTTATGCAGACGAGCCCAGAGGTTTATACGCCAACCTGTGCTCCAACCAGTGGTCTTGTCGCCCTTTATCTCCAAAGAACGTTCTGCAGCCTTTTGCAAGGTGGCATCAGTAAGATGATTGCCAGGATAGAGCCCGATGAGGTGACTCTGGTGGCGATGCTGGAAATCCCAGTCGTCCCAGTCGTAGTACCACTCGTTCAGGTCGCCCATATGGCCGATGGTGTAGGGGTGCAGCTTGGCCAAGGCCTGCTCCATCTCTTTATTCTTCTGTCCGAGAATCTTACCAGCAGCGATGGTGTTGATAAACAGTTCGCGTATGATAGCCAAGTCGGCAGTACCGCCATAGCATGTTGTACCGTGATAGCCCTTGTCTGTCTTATACTCGTTCTCGGGCGATGTACTTGGGGCTGTAATCAACTCGCCTGGCTGTTTGGGGTTGTCGATGAGCCAACGCAGACAGAACTGGGCAGCACCCTTCATCAGCGGATAAGCAGTATTCTTAAGATACTCCTTGTCCTGAGTAAACTGATAGCGCTCCCAAAGTGTGTTTACAAGCCATGCTCCACCAAGGTTCCAGTTTGACCACTCTGGACTCTCGTTCTTCTCGCCCACAGGATTGGTCATAGCCCAGATGTCGCTGTTGTGGCTTGAGCACCAGCCTTCGGTAATGTTATAATAGTTCTTTGCGGTGTACTTTCCGTTGGCAGCAAGACCAGTAATGAATCCGTCGAGAGGCTCTGCCATCTCAGCCATATTTGCTACGAATGCAGGCCAGTAGTTCTCTTCAAGATTGATGTTTACCGTATAGTTTCCGCGCCAAGGCGACCAAAGTTGTGGTGCCCAAAGTCCCTGCAGATTGGCTGGAACATTCTTGGTGCGTGATGATGATATGAGCAGATAGCGTCCGAACTGGAAGTACAGCTCCTCAAGATATGGGGTCTGGTCGTTGCCGTTGGTATAGTCGAGCAGCAGCTGGTCGGTAAGTCTGCGTTCCTTGGCTCCTGGCAGGTCGTTAGGATTGCGGCCCTCCTTGTTCAGACAAATCTTTACACGATCGTAGATTGACTTGTAGTCAGCCAGATGGCGGGCATAGAACTCATCGAATGTCATGTTCTGAGTGTGCCATATATCGTTGGTCACCATCTCCAGATAGTTGGCGCCCTCTCGTACAGGATGCTTGTCGAAACCGTTAAAGCTGGTCTCGTTGACGATGTAGATAATAGCCTCTTTTGCCTTGTTGATTGTAAGCGAAGAGTCGCTGGCAGCCATTTCGCCATCGGTCTTTACACTTATCATAGTGCAGAAGTGAGTGCTCTCCTGTGGATTGCCTGTGGCATGTCCGGTCATGGTTAGCTGTCCCAGTGTGCTTTTAACCTGATGAGGCACCTGGGCTGTAAGAGCTATCTGACAGTTGATGTCGCCACGCAAACGGATGGCAATCAACTTGTCGGGGTTAGATGCGAAGTACTCTCTTGTTATCAGTTTGCCGTTTCGTTTATACCTGTCACGTACTATAGCAGAGTCGATATCGAGTGTTCGCTGGTATTTGGTAATCTCACCAATTCCTAAGTCCTTGATATGTAGAGTGCCAAGTGGCTGATAGTACTGTGAGTTAGGGCCCTGAACGTGCAACTGAAGTGAGTCGGCCAACTTGTAATCTTCGTTGAACAGTGCTTCGCGAATTGCAGGTATCCATTTGTGGGCATCGGCATCAAGATTGCGGTCGACAGGTTTTCCTGTCCACAGCGTGATGTCGTTAAGATAGATAATATTATCATCAGTTCCGCCATATACGAGCGCTCCCAGCTTACCGTTTCCGATAGGTAGCGATTCTTCGAAATAAGTGGCAGGCTTGTCATATTGTAGCACCATTGGAGCCTGTTCCTGTGCCATTGCCATCTGACATAGCAAAGCTGATAATAGTAGGTAATTCCTCATAATTTTTATTATTTTATCGGTTTCTGTTTGCAAAGATACGAAAAAGTTTGTATATTTGCGGCATAAAACAATAAAAAAATGAATGACCTATGCAATCAATTAGGAATCTGAATGATATGATTGTCTTCCTGCAACAGAGGGGAGACCGTAAGCGAGTAGCGGTGGTTTGCGCTAACGATGCTTCGACCAGATATGCTGTTGAAAAGGGTAAGGAGATGGGATTTATCGAGCCTGTATATGTTGATGGCGACGATAAGGAAGAGTGTGCCCGCAGAGCGGTAGCGCTATGTAAGAGTGGTGACTGTGACATCCTGATGAAAGGACTTATCAATACCGATGTACTGTTGCGAGCTATATTAGATAAGGAAAACGGAATTATGCGTCCAGGTCATGTGTTGACCCACGTGGCAATGGCCGAGATTCCCAAGTACGAAAAACTGCTGTTTTTTACCGATGCAGCTGTTATACCTGTGCCTACTGAGGCTCAGCGCCGCCAGCAGATACATTATGTAAATTATATATGCCACGCACTTGGCATTGATGAACCGCGCATCTCGTTGATCCATTGCGCTGAGAAGGTTAGTGCCAAGACATTCCCATATACCGTGGATTATCTTGAAATCATTGCAGAGGCACAGACAGGAAAGTTCGGACGTTGCATCATTGATGGTCCGTTGGATCTTAAGACATCGCTCGACTCAGTAAGTCTTCGTGAAAAAGGTATCCACAGCGTTATCGACGGACAAGCCGATGCACTTATCTTCCCAGACATAGTGGCAGGTAACGTGTTCTATAAGACACTGACACTGTTTGGCTATGCCAAGACAGCAGGTGTGCTTCAGGGTACCCAGTGTTGTTGTGTGCTGCCTTCGCGTGCCGATAGCCCTGACTCTAAGTATTACTCTCTGGCTCTGGCTGCTATATGAAGATACTTGTTATCAACCCAGGCTCTACTTCTACAAAAATGGCCGTGTTCGATGACGAGACATCCGTTCTCGTCCGTAATATCGTACACTCGCCCGATGACCTTGCTGGCTTCGATGATGTTATCGAACAGCAGGATTATCGTCGCCAGTTAGTGCTCGATGAGTTGCAGAAGGCTGATATACCTGTGGATTTCGATGCCGTGATAGGTCGTGGCGGACTGGTAAAACCTCTTGAGGGTGGTGTGTATGAGATTAACGACCTGATGATTCGTGATACTCACAGCGGTATTGCTCTGCATAACCATGCTTGTAATCTTGGTTGTCTTATAGCCCACGAGATAGCCGCCACCATTCCTGGATGCCGTTCATTTATAGCCGACCCAGGTGTTGTTGACGAGCTTAATGACTATGCTCGCATATCAGGCTCACCACTCATGAATCGTATCTGTATCTGGCATGCTTTGAACCAGCGAGCAATAGCCCGTCGCTATGCATCTGAGATAGGTAAGGAGTACGAGGATCTGAATCTTATTATCTGCCACATGGGTGGAGGTATTTCTGTGGCTGCACACGAAAAGGGACGTGCTGTTGATGCAAACAACGCTCTTGACGGTGAGGGGCCTTTCTCGCCAGAGCGTGCTGGCTCATTACCAGCAGCCGACTTGATTCGTCTCTGCTTCAGTGGAAAGTATAACGAGAAGCAGCTTCTTAAGCGCATTGCCGGAAAGGCAGGTCTTAATGCTCATCTTGGCACTAATGATGTGAAGGAGATTATCCGTCGCATAGAGGATTATGGTGACGAACATGCCCGGTTGATTCTCGATGCCATGATTTATCATGTGGCAAAGACTATCGCATCTGAGGCTGCTGTACTCTGTGGACAGATTGATGCCATACTGCTTACAGGTGGTTTGGCACGTAGCGAATATGTGGTAAGCCGCATCCGTAAGAGGGTGGGGTTCCTTGCTCCTATTCGCTGTTTCCCAGGTGAGGACGAGATGGAGGCTCTGGCACTTAATGCTCTTGCTGTTTTGCGTGGCAAGCGTAAGGCCAAAGAATATAAATAATAATATGATATTGGTATGAATATTGGAGACAAGGCGCCTGAGATTCTGGGCAAGGACGAGCAGGGACGTGATATACGTCTGAGTGATTTTAAGGGACGTAAGCTGGTGTTGTATTTTTATCCAAAGGACAATACCAGTGGCTGTACTGCCGAGGCTTGCAGTCTTCGTGACCGTTACAACGAATTGCAGGGAGCTGGCTATGAGGTGGTAGGTGTTAGTAAGGATTCTGCCGCATCACACGTGAAGTTCAAGGAAAAATACGAGCTGCCTTTCCCTCTGATTGCCGATGTAGACCATACTTTGCTAGAGGCTATGGGTGCATGGGGCGAGAAGTCGATGTACGGCAAGAAGACAATGGGCACTATCCGCACAACTTTCGTTATCAACGAAGAGGGTATCATTGAAAAGATTTTCGCTGGTAAGCAGGTTAAAACCAAAGAACACGCCGACCAGATACTTACACTTTAGTTAGGTAAGCCTCTAATTTTAGTACTCTATATCGTCCTTCTGACAATCGAGGTTAGAATGGATATATAAGTTTCGCTTCTGATGTAGAAAACAATATGCAGTCTCTATAATCGCCAGGTCTTTTAGTAAACACAAACGATAAATAAATGGAACGATGAATAGTATAATAGAGAGTTTTTATAATAATTTGATAGCCGAGGATCGATATCAGATGATTCTTGATGGTCTACAGGTAACTCTTATTATTACTCTGTGTGCAGCAGTATTAGGAACAATACTCGGCGGTCTGGTGTGCTGGATGCGTATGAACCACCGAGCATGGTTACGGCAAATAGCCAAGGTGTATATCGATCTGATGCGTGGCACACCAGTGTTGGTGTTGCTTATGATTATGTATTATGTGGTGATGGCACCGGTAGATGCTACGGGTATAGTGGTGGCCATTGTTACTTTTGCCATGAACACTGCTGCCTACATCAGTGAGATGCTTCGCACTGCTATTCAGGGCATAGATCGAGGTCAGACCGAGGCTGGACTGGCATTAGGCTTCACGCAGAGGCAGACATTCTTCAGAATAATTATGCCACAGGTAATCAGGTCGGTTATGCCTGTATATCAGGGTGAGATTATAAGTCTGTTGAAGGGTACGAGTATCGTGGGCTATATAGCTGTGGCTGATATGACACGAGCTTCTGACCTGATACGCTCGCGAACATTCGATGCCTTCTTCCCACTCATTGTTACGGCCATAATATATTTCCTAATGGCGTGGCTCATCGGAATGTTGCTTCAGAGTCTTGTTTATCGAAAGCGAATGAAGACCATCGCTGCTGCTGTGGCATTGGCATTGCTTGGAGTTGCGGGAATGCTGTCGACCAATGAGACGGATGATACAAATGTTAGCGACAATTCAACTGTTCCGCCAGTATTCAAGGCGCTTAGTGGAAAGAAAGTTGCTGTAATCATAGGCAGTATACAGGATATTGCTGTAACCGATATGGCTCCTGATGCTAACATATTGCGAATGACAAGTGAAACAGATCTGTTAGCAGCTTTAGAGAATGGTAAGGTTGATGTAGCAGGCAGTGAGAGCCTGACATTGGTATTCTGCAAAGAGCTGACGGCAAAGGTTGACTCTGTTAGCTCGGGACTCTCGCCTATTCCGATTGGAGCCTGTTTCAAATTGGAGAATACCGAATTGCAAAAGGACTTCAATAGTTTCCTGACAGACATACGTCGAGATGGAACCTATCAGAAGATATATGATCGTTGGCAGAAATCCGAGGATCCAGCGGCCATGGTCATCCCCCAGCAGCGAGGTACTGGGCGTATTCTGCGCGTAGCAACCTATCCGGCTATGCCTCCGTTAAATTTCATCTGTTCTGGAAAACTATCAGGTATGGAACCGGATCTTCTGACGGAGTGGGCCAATCGACGTAACTGGCAACTGGAGTTTCTTGTAATGGACTTTGCTGCGCAGATACCTGCAGTACAGACTGGTAAAGCTGATATGGCCATGGGAGCCATCAGTTGTACAGAAGAAAGACAGAAACAGGTGCTATTCTCCGATGGATATATGGATTCGCATATAGTGATGATTACGCGAAAAGGCGAAGCAGGTATACTTACCAATCCTTTGCAGTCGTCAGATACTGCTGAGGCTGACACTCCTTGGGGATGGATTGTGGCTATACTTATTGTTATAGGTGGATGTGTATGGCTGTTCATTCGCCGCAAGTCTTCTCACCCTCTCACCTCCTCACCTTCTTGGACAAGCCAAGCGGCCGCTCGACCTTTGGTCGCTTGCAAGGCAAGAAAGCCGAGCGCCGACTCTCCTATTATCCGCATCTCTGGCATGAAGAAGAGTTATGGTTCGTTTGATGTGTTGCGCGACATGAACCTTGATGTGCATAAGGGTGAGGTGATATCCATCATCGGTCCGTCGGGTACGGGTAAGAGCACGTTCCTGCGATGCCTGAACCTGCTTGAGCAGCCTACCAGTGGCAGCATTCTTATTGATGGAGAAGATATACTGAAGCCCGATGCCAATGTGCCTTTGCTGCGTCGCCGAATGGGCATGGTGTTCCAGTCGTTCAACCTGTTCAACGGCATGACGGTGCTTGATAATTTATGTCTGGCACCCATGCAGCTACTTGGTAAGAGCCGTGAGGATGCAGAAAAGCGAGCCTTGGAATTGCTGCAGATGGTTGGAATGGCCGAACGCGCTGAAGCCTTGCCCGAACAACTATCTGGTGGACAGAAACAGCGTATTGCCATTGCACGTGCTTTGGCTATGGATCCAGAGATATTACTCTTTGATGAGCCCACCTCGGCGCTCGATCCAACGATGGTGAACGAGGTGCTTGGTGTGATGACTCGTTTGGCACGCCAAGGTATGACGATGCTTGTGGTAACCCATGAGATGCGTTTTGCCCGTCAGGTTAGTAGCCGAGTACTGTTCTTTGCCGATGGTGTGGTGTACGAGGACGGTACACCCGACCAGCTCTTCGATAATCCGCAGCGTGAACGCACTAAGCAGTTCATCCAGCAGATACATGAGACGACGTTTATCATCGAGAGTGAGTACTTCGACTGGTTTGCCATGATGTCGCAGATGGAACAGTTCTGCCAGCAATACAACCTGTCGCGCCAGAGGACTACCAATGTGCTTCATGTGATAGACGAATCACTTGCAATCCTTGGTTCTGGCGGAAGGGTCATCAGCCCTAATACGGTTCTCACACTGGCGTATACAGAACGTGACGACTCTTTGCAATTGAGCATAAAGAGTCAGCAGGCCATCGGCAGCGATGCCTTCGATGCTGAACGTGATGATCTGGCCGTGACAATTCTGCGAAACTTCTGCCGAGATATAACTATAGACGGCAATAATCTCCGCATTGACATTAAATAAAATTAGGCCGCTTCTAGCCTAAAGGCTATACTCTCCGCTTTATAAGGTATAATGTGCCGTTGTTGGTGTGGCGCGATTGGAACTTGTACTCAGGACGGCGGAGATAACATTTACAGGCTCATCGCTGTTGCAGATACTAAATGTGGATGCTGACTTGTCGCGACGCAGACGTATCGGAAAGACAGAGCTATCACAGCAAAGAACCGACCCCATGATACGTTCATCATCGATAATTTCTTAGACGGAAAAGTGATCAGTAGAACCGACCCCGTTGAATTTTTCGCGAAACACCTCAATACCTCACTTTTTTGTGCTGAAAGTCTTTGTGGCAAAGGGGTTGAGGTGAGTGAGGTGTTTTGAAAACTACTCACTATACTACTCACTCAACAGCTCACCCGATTTTAATGAGTATTGGATGAGGTGTTGAGTGAGTAGTTTGACAAACACCTCACTCTCTTGAATCCCTTTGCTGTAAAGGATTTCGGAGGACGAAAGTGAGGTGTATGAGATGTTTTTCAAAAAATAAATAAAATGGAGATTCGGATAGATTAATCAAAAGTTCTGCACTTGCGAGTAAGGCTTGGAGTCCTCATACTAAAGGACTGCAAGCCTCTGGTTAAAGGATTGCAGTCCTGTGGTTACAGGACTGGCTTAGATGGAGAACCATACGAGGATCATGGGGTCGGTTGACATGTAACATTTGATGTATATTCTTGTTACAAGAATTTGAATATTACCACCTTTGCAATTGAAAACTAGTTAGCGAGCAATTGAAAAGTAGTTAGAGTGCAATTAGAAACAAGTTAAAGCTTACGAAATTAATAACTAGGAAAAAATTGACCTATAAAATAAAACGGGCGGAACCTGCCTTGTTGAAAAGGGGAGGGTTCCGCCCGAATATAGAGGGGATTGCGATAGTTTACGCGTCGATGTTAGCGTAGGTGGCGTTCTTCTCGATGAACTCACGGCGTGGTTCTACGTCGTCGCCCATCAGCATTGAGAAGATCTCGTCGGCCTCGGCGGCATTCTCGATGGTTACCTGCTTGAGCAAGCGGTTCTCGGGGTTCATAGTGGTCTCCCAGAGCTGCTCGGGGTTCATCTCACCAAGACCTTTGTAGCGCTGAGTGTGCAGAGCCTTGTCGTCGCCGTTACCAGCTACGTACTTATCGATGAAAGCCTGGCGCTGCTGCTCGGTGTAGCAGTACTCTGAGGTCTTCTTGTAAGTACACTTGTAGAGTGGTGGGGTAGCGATGTAGAGATGACCGCCCTGAATAACCTGTGGCATGAAGCGATAGAAGAGTGTCATGATCAGTGTGTCGATGTGAGAACCATCGACGTCGGCGTCGGTCATGATGATAATCTTATCGTAACGCAGCTTGTCGATATTGGCGTCCTTAGAGTCTTCGCCGTCAACACCGAAGCGTACGCCGATACTCTGAATGATGTTCATCACCGACTCGGCCTCGAACACACGGTGCCACTGTACCTTCTCTACATTCAGAATCTTACCACGCAGAGGCAGGATAGCCTGGAAGTGACGGTCGCGACCCTGCTTTGCAGAACCACCGGCTGAGTCTCCCTCGACGAGGAAAATCTCACACTCCTTAGGATCCTTATTGGAACAGTCGGCCAGCTTTCCTGGCAGACCACCACCGGTCATTGGGTTCTTACGCTGTACACTCTCACGGGCCTTGCGGGCTGCAATACGTGCTGTGGCGGCCAGAATAACCTTCTCACAGATGGTGTGAGCCTCTTTGGGGTGTTCCTCCAGATAGTTGGTCATTGCCTCGCCTACGGCCTTCTGTACAGCTCCGTTTACCTCGCTGTTACCAAGCTTGGTCTTGGTCTGACCCTCGAACTGAGGCTCGGCTACCTTAACAGAGATGATAGCTGTGAGACCCTCGCGGAAGTCATCCTGTGCTACCTCAATCTTGGCCTTCTCAATCTGCTTGCGCAGCTGATCGTCCTCATCGGCATACTTCTTAAGAGCACGAGCCAGAGCGATGCGGAAACCTGTGAGGTGGGTACCACCCTCGATAGTGTTGATATTATTAACGTAAGAGTGAATGTTCTCTGAATAATCGCTGTTATATAGTAGGGCTACCTCGATGGGCACACCGTCCTTTTCTGTCTTCAAGCAGATAGGATCACCAATGATTGAGGTGCGATGACGATCGACGTAGCGAACGAACTCCTTCAGTCCCTCCTTGGCGTGGAATACCTCGGGCTGGCGGAGATTACCCTCCTCATCGGGACGCAGGTCGGTAAGAGTGATGGTGATACCGGCATTAAGATATGCCAGCTCGCGCATACGCTTAGCGATGATGTCGTACTTATACTCGGTAGTAGTAAAGATGCTGCCGTCGGGCCAGAACTGCTGGCGGGTACCTGTCTTATCGGTATCGCCTACAATCTTAACGTCGTAGAGGGGCTTTCCCTTCTCATATTCCTGCTGGTAGATATGGCCATTGCGGAATACCTGCGACATCATGTGGGTAGAGAGTGCGTTTACACAGCTTACACCTACACCATGCAGACCTCCTGACACCTTATAGGAACCCTTGTCGAACTTACCACCTGCGTGGAGCACGGTCATTACAACCTCGAGCGCACTCTTGTGCATCTTCTCGTGCTCATCTACAGGGATACCACGACCATTGTCCTGTACTGTAATAGAATTATCTTCGTTGATAGTTACTTCGATGTGAGTACAATAACCAGCCATCGCCTCGTCGATAGAGTTGTCGACGGTTTCGTTTACCAGATGGTGGAGACCCTTCTCGCTGATGTCGCCAATGTACATAGCAGGACGCTTACGTACGGCTTCCAGACCCTCGAGTACCTGAATGTTACTCGCGGAGTAGTTCTGTTCTTGGTTCAGTTGTTCTTCTGTCATTTTGTTATTAATTGCACTAATTGGTTGCAAAGGTACAAAAAAAAGTTCAGATAAACGTAGTTTATCTGCTAAAAAACCCAAAAAATAAAGCCGCAACCCTTATCGGGCTACGGCTTGAGTTTATCATTGGGTAGAAATATTATCCCAGCTGATTAACGTGCAGTGCAAGGCTTGACTTCAGGTTAGCTGCCTTGTTCTTGTGGATGATGTTGGTCTTAGCCAGCTTATCCAGCATCTTCTGTACTTTTGGATACAGAGCTACAGCCTCTTCCTTGTTTGTTGTAGCACGAAGCTTGCGAACTGCGTTACGCATTGTCTTTGCGTAGTAGTGGTTGTGAAGTGCTCTTTTCTTCTCCTGACGGATTCTCTTCACTGATGACTTGTGATTTGCCATGTTTTTTAAAATTTAAAATGTTAATTATAAAGCTTATGGGTCTTACGTCGTAATGGCTGCCCTGGGCGGGCTTCTCAAGAGGAGCCCTCTACCACCTTATCCCAATCCTTCAGGCTTGGTAGCACATGGCTGTGCAGATGGAAGATTTAAATTTGTAGTCCCTAGGAGAGTCGAACTCCTCTTTAGAGAATGAAAATCTCTCGTCCTAACCGATAGACGAAGGGACCGTCCACGAAATGCGGGTGCAAAAGTACTACTATTTTTCCATTCTACCAAATTTTTTTAGTAAAAAATAACATATTATGAATAAAATGTGTATCTTTGCACCATTATGTTGACGAAAACTCAGGCTATTGTGCTACATTCGCTGAAGTATGGCGAGTCGAGGCTTATTGTAGATATGTTTACCAGAACGTTTGGTAGACAGTCGTTTATCGTCAGCATACCGAAAACTTCAAAGGGAAAGATAAAAAAGCAGTTCTTCCAACCTCTAACATTGTTGGAGATAGAAACAGACATCCGCCCCAAGTTGCAGTTGCAAAAGCTTAATGATGTGAGACTGCTCACTCCGTTTGCATCAATCCCCTTTGAGCCCGACAAGTTAGCTATATCGCTTTTTGTTGCAGAGTTCTTATATTACGCTTTGCGATCGGAACAGCGGAATGAGTTGCTTTATGATTATCTGGAGTATAGTATAATGTGGCTTGACGGTCAGCAAGCAAACTTCGCTAATTTCCATATTGTGTTCTTGTTGAGGCTTACGCGCTTTCTTGGTTTCTATCCAAACATGGATGACTATGAGGATGGTGATTACTTTGACTTGCGTGAAAGCGAGTTTATGAGGAATCCGCCTGTGCATCGTGATTTTCTGCATCCAGAAGAGGCACAGAAGGTGCAGCTTATGATGCGAATGGATTTTCCAACGATGCATTTGTTCCGTATGTCGCATGATGACAGGAACCGACTTCTTGAAATATCAATAAAATATTATCGACTCCATCTGCCGGATTTCCCAGAGATGAAGTCGATAGAGGTATTGCAAGCCTTATATAAGTAAGGCAGCAGATTTTACATAAACTTAATGGTTCCCTGTATGGGCTCCTGTGGCTCCTGAGCGGGTTCGTCGATCATTACCACCTCGTTGCTTGCCTGCGAGTTAATGCTGTCGAGAATCTCGCGGGTACGCTTGTATGTAGGTGTCTGCTCTACAGCAGAGATAACATCATCGTTATCAAGGTCCTCTGGGCGGAACAAGTAGATGTTTGGACGGCGCTTGTAACGCTTTGTTGCACCCTCGCCGCCATAGTAGCGGTTACGACGATCCTGGCGCTCGGCAGCTTTCTCCTGTTCGGCTGCTATGCGGTTGATGTCTTCCTGACTATGCTTCTTGAGGTGACCGTTCATTCCGTCAACATTCTCAATGCCGAAGCCTGTGGCCAGAATGGTTACCTTTACTTTCTTACCGAGTTCGAGATCGGTGGCAAGACCCCACTTGATTTCAAAATCATTGCCGAACTTAGCCATGAAGTCGTTTACATCATTCATCTCTTCCATCATCAGCGATGCCTGACCGTCCTTAGAACCTGCAAACGAGATAGAAAGCAGAATCTTCTTAGAGTTAAAGATGTCGTTGTCGTTAAGCAGAGGTGAGTTGAGTGCATCCTCAATAGCCTTCTTAACACGGCCTTCGCCTTCACCATAACCAGTTGACATGATTGCTACGCCACCATCCTTGAGCACGGTCTTAACATCGTTGAAGTCGAGGTTGATAAGGCCGTGTACTGTGATAATCTCGGCAATAGACTTTGCAGCAATGCTAAGTGTATCGTCAGCTTTTCCGAAAGCATCAAGAACAGAAAGTTCAGGATATATCTCACGGAGGCGCTCGTTGTTGATAACAAGCAGAGCATCAACGTGTTTAGACATTTCTTCAACACCGTCCAGTGCTTGGTCAATCTTGCGATCGCCTTCGAAACGGAACGGGATGGTAACGATACCTACGGTAAGGATTCCTAACTCTTTAGAGACACGAGCGATGACTGGTGCAGCACCTGTTCCTGTTCCACCACCCATTCCGGCAGTGATGAATGCCATGCGGGTTCCGTCGCTAAGCATTGTGCGAATGTCCTCTATGCTTTCTTCGGCAGCCTGGCGTGCTTTTTCTGGCTTATTACCAGCACCAAGTCCTTCCTTACCCAACTGGAGATGTACGGGCACGGGTGAATCGTTAAGGGCCTGGTTGTCAGTGTTACATAGCACGAATGTTACATCGTGAATGCCCTCGCGGTACATGTGGTTTACTGCATTACCGCCGCCACCGCCAACACCGATAACTTTGATGATGCTGTGCTCCTTCTCCGGTGCTCCGAAGTCAAGGATATCCATATTCATATTGTTTTCCATAATCTTCTACTTTTTTAATCTTCTTCTTCGACAATCGACTTACCAAACTTAAGGATTCCCTTCTTCAGTTTGTTCCAAGTGCTATTCTCCTTGCGGATACGTGCTTCTTCCTCTTTCTTTAAGCGCTCTTCTTCCTGGCGAGCACGCTCTTCTTCTTCCTGCTGACGACGTTTTTCCTCTTCGGCTTTCTGTTTCTCAGCTTCGGTTCGGATTACACCGGCGGGAAGATCAGTGGTCTGACGTGCTGGGCGCTGGTCGTTAGTGGGGTGAATTGTCTGTGGCTTGAGACTTGCAAACAGGTCACCATTTGGATCGAATGCATCGCCTGCGCAGTTGATATCGCCTTTGGCCAACAGACCTAACAACGTGTTCAGCATACCGTTGTGTGCTTTGATTTCTTCGTTGTTAGAGATGATGGTTTGTGATACGAACTTGGCGATGCGAATTTTGTCTACGTGAGTGTGATTGATAAATGCTTTCTCGATATTCTTCATATTCGAGCCGCCACCGGTAAGAATGATACCACCAAGCAGCTTGTCATAGTATTCAGATGGAATCTGATACCAAACATTCTCAATAATCTCCTCGAGGCGACCCTCGACAATCTCAATGAACTTGCGGCTCTCTACCTGACGCTCTGGGTCGATAGAGTATTTTAGTTCGTTGTCTATCTCATTGTTCTCTGTATAAGCCGAACCGTATTTCAGTTTCATGCGTTCTGCATCACTCTCTTCCATCTGGAGCGATGCAATGTCCTTGGTGATATTGTTACTGCCAAGGGGAATGACTGCAAGATGGCGGAGGATATTCTTAGAATATACAGATACAGTTGTGGTGTCGTAACCCATATCAACAAGTGCACATCCCGAACGCTTCTCAACCTCAGTAAGAACACTATCAGCAAGTGCAAGTGGAGCCAGATACATCTCAGCAACATTTATACCTGCTGTTTCGAAGCATTTGTTAAGGTTACGATAGAAGGCTTTACGCTCCAGAATATTCAGGAAGTGACCCTCAAGGTGTGTGGCCTGAATGCCAACAGGATCAAGTTGGAACTGGGTTCCAACCTTGTATTCCTGTACGGCAGCATCTAGGATTTCCTGATCTTGATAGGTCATGTTGCGGTTAGCATCCATCAGTTCTATCACCATATCCTGAGTGATGATGGTTTCGCCGGGAAGGTCTTTAGTCACAACATTCTTTACGCTGCGGATAGACTGTCCACCTACACCAACGTAAACCTGTGTGATCTGTGTCTTGAGCTGATTCTCCAGTTTTTTTATTATACTGGTAAGGCATTGTGCGGTTTTGTCGATATTGTAAACCACACCCTTGCGGATGAACGAAGAAGACTCTTCCTTGACCATAGCAAGCACGTTGATGCTACCGTCGAGATTCTTCTGTCCCGCGATTCCGGTTACTTTGGATGAACCGAGTTCAATTGCTACAATAAAATCCTTTGCTGCCATCTTTTATTATAATATTATCATTTGTTTCTTTTACATATAATCTGGTTGTTGAACTCAACATTAATATAATTATATTTGTTCCAACCAGCCTTGTTCAGTCCGTAAATGTAGAACTTGCGAAGGCGTTCGAGTTTGTTTTCGATATTGTTAGGACTGCCAAGAAAAACTATGTGGTCGCCAACACGTGGTACCATCTCGAGAGTCTGATTGGGTAGGACATTAAGTTGTACAGTCTGGTTACGCCAGAAACTGTTGCTTACAATTTTGTTTGCTACCTTTGACAAAACGTTCTGAGCATATCTTTTGGTAATGTTACCAGTAGCTACCAGTATATCTGTGGCATATCCAGACTCAGGCATTATATTGCCGTGATGGTCGAGATAGTAGTTGTCGCCATTAACAGCCATGATTCTGATTACAGGTATACGCTGCTTGATATTTATGCATACGTGTCCGCTCAGTGTCTTGTAACATTCTACCTTCTCTACAAACGGACTTTTTATCAGAGTCTCTTCAATCTTTCGTGGAGATATAGAACTCATAGTCTGTGAGAGAGGGTAGAGTTTATACTGTGAGAGTAACTTCTTGACTTCACCAGGATTCAGGAAACCCTCCATTGACTCCTTCTCGATGTCAATCTTTACCTCGATGCATTCCTTGGCCATAGCCTCGTCAGGATTGTTGAAAGCTGTGACGGCTAGTACCAAGTAGATGCCAACGATAACGTTGCAGGCTACGATGAGGATCTGTTTCCAGTTGAAGTTAAAGGTCATCTGTTATTATTTGCTGTTTAATATCTTTGTTATTTGAGGAACCTGATTGTCCAAGTCACCGGCACCAAGTACTATAAGCACTTCGAAGTCGTGATTCTTGACATAGTCGAGTACATCAGCTTTCTGTATCATCTCCTTTTTGACACCAGGCTTCAGATTATCGTAGATGAGTTTAGATGTAACTCCTTCGATAGGTAACTCACGGGCTGGGTAGATCTCAGTAAGTATTACCTCGTCAAGCTGACTCAGAGCATCGGCAAAATCCTTGTAGAAATCGCGAGTTCGGGTGTATAGGTGAGGCTGGAAGATTGCAGTGATGTGCTTGTTCTTATAAAGCTCACGAATGCTCTTGGCGCTCTGATAAATTTCCTTGGGATGATGGGCATAGTCGCTAAGGAATACCACCTTGTCGTTTTTGATTTTGAAATCAAAGCGACGGTCAACACCTCCGTATGTCTGCATACCATACTTCAGCTCTTCGGCAGTACAACCGTTAAGCTGAGCCATTGCCATAGCAGCAATACCGTTTTCTATATTGATGGGAACAGGCTGACCAAGCTGTACGCCTTTTACACTCTCGATGGGAGAGATGAAGTCAAATGTGATTTCGCCATTCTCTATTACGATATTCTCTGCATGGAAATCGCCTTCGTTGAGACTGTAGTCATAACGGCGTACGCCAGACTGTATATTCTCTTTCATCTCAAGACCGCGATGGATGATAAGGGCACCACCTGGCTGGATGAGTTCGGTGTAATGACGGAAGCTCTCAAGATAAGCCTCTTTTGTTCCGTAGATATCCAGATGATCGGGGTCGCTGGATGTTATGACGCTCATCCAAGGACGGAGCCAATGGAAAGAACGATCGAACTCGTCGGCCTCGATGACGACGTAATCTGAATCAGACAGGATATAGTTGGTGCCGTAGTTCTTAGATATTCCTCCAAGGAATGCATTACAGTCAAGGTGACTCTGATGCATGATGTGAGCACACATGGTTGAAGTAGTGGTCTTTCCATGTGTTCCTGCTACACAGAGACCTTTGTGGCTCTGAGTCAGTGTGCCAAGAACCTGGGCACGCTTCTGAATCTCGAAACCGTTCTCACGGAAGAACTTAAGTTCCTTATGCTCTGCGGGTATGGCTGGTGTGTAGATTACCAGGCATGACTCTTTCTTCTTGCACTCGTGTGGAATCTCATCAACATTCTCTTCGTAATGAATAAGCATTCCCTCGGTTTCGAGTCTCTTTGTAAGGTCAGATGGTGTCTTGTCGTAACCAGCTACAACAAGTCCCTTCTTAATAAAATAGCGAGCGATGGCACTCATTCCAATACCACCGGCTCCTACAAAATATACTGCTTTGATATCTTTTAATTCCATAATCGTTATTTCTTTTCTGCCAGTTTGATGACTTCTTTTGCAATGATGTCGGCTGAATCGGGCAGGGCGAGTTTCAAAACATTCTCGCTAAGCGACTTAAGTTTCTGTTCGTCAGTAACAGTCTTGATAGCAAGCTCAAGAAGGGTTGCTGGAGCATCGGCATCTTTTACGTAAATAGCTGCATCGCGATTGGCAAGAGCCAATGCATTCTTTGTCTGATGATCCTCGGCCACATTTGGACTTGGTACAAGGATAACAGGTTTGCCAATAAGACAGAACTCGGATATGCTGCTAGCACCTGCACGGCTGATAACCAGGTCGGCAGCCTTGTAGGCAGCTCCCATATCGGTGATGAAATCAGTAACCTTGAGGTTAGGGATGTCTTCGCCTTTCAGTCTTTCAGCAATTTCTGTGCTATAGTATTTGCCTGTCTGCCAGATGAACTGAGCATCAGCTGCCTTGACAAGATCGAGGTGCTGTAGTACACTCTCATTGATAGTTCTTGCTCCAAGGCTGCCTCCTACCAACAGAATGGTCTTCTTTGATGTGTCGAGGCCGAAAGTCTTAATAGCCTCTTCTTGCGAAATCTTGGTATCGAGCAAAGCCTGACGTACGGGATTTCCTGTAAGAATAATCTTCTCGGCAGGGAAGAATCGCTCCATTCCATCGTATGCTACACAGATTTTCTCTGCTTTTTTTGCAAGAAGCTTGTTAGTAACTCCTGCGTATGAGTTCTGCTCCTGAATAAGGCAGGGGATACCCATAGCTGCGGCCTTGTTAAGTGTTGGACCGCTGGCATATCCGCCAACTCCAACAGCTACCTGTGGCTTAAAGTCCTTGATGATTGACTTAGCCATGCGCTGACTCTTCCATATCTTAAAAAGAACCTTGACGTTTTTCAACAGGTTCTTACGATCGAATCCGCAGATAGGCAAACCTTTTATCTCATAACCTGCAGCAGGAACGCGCTGCATTTCCATACGTCCGAGTGCTCCAACAAATAGAATCTTTGCATCGGGACGTAGTGCTTTCACGGCATTTGCTATAGAGATGGCTGGGAAAATATGTCCCCCAGTACCTCCTCCACTGATGATTACTCTAAGTTCTTCCATATCTTTTTTTATTGTTGCGTGCAAAATTACAAATTTAATTTCTTATTCTGCTATTTTTGGCTGCCTTTTTTTCGCAGAGCGGCTAACACTTAATATAACACCAATGTAGGCACAGTTGATGATGGTTGATGTACCACCTTTACTGATGAGCGGTAGTGGTTGTCCTGTTACTGGTGCAATGCCTACTGCTACTAGCATATTGAAGGCTGCTTGGATGACAAGCAACAATGCCAATCCCATTGCAAGGAATGCTGGGAAGTTGTTTTCGCACCTGCTTGCAATGCGTGCTGTTCGATAGAGTAACACAATGTATAACAGAACAACAAATGAGGCTCCAATAATACCTAACTCCTCAATAATAATTGCAAAGATAAAGTCGGAGAACGCCTGCGACAGGAAATCGCGTTCTACTGATTGTCCAGGGCCTTTACCGATGATGTTACTTGATACGATAGCGATATTGGCGTGGGCTACCTGAGCATCTTTATCAAGGTCGTACTGATCGGGGGTAATAACCTCTTTATTTGAGAATTTCTTTATACGTGACTTCCAAGTGTCTGCACGGTGGAGAATCTTCTCAAGTTTTCCTTTCTCCTTTGGAGTTGATACTTGTTCTGTCTTGGCTTTGTCTACGACGACATTACTATCGTTACCCACAGCCATAATGAAAAGTAATCCTACCAATGCCAGACCCACAACTGCTCCTGCTAATTTTCCTAACTGAATAAGCGGAACGCGTCCTATGAACATCATTAGAAAAACAACCGAACACAATAAAGCTGCAGTAGACAGGTTCTCAACCATAATCAGCATGGCGATTGGTGCTACGATACAGAGAATGTATTTGAATGCTTTCTTATCAGCTCCATTCTCTCTTTGCATTGCACTTAGTATCTGTGCTGTTGCCAATACAACGGTTCCTTTGGCAATCTCAGAGGGTTGGAAGGTTAGTCCGAAGATATTTATCCATCGGCTTGCATCGCCAGTCTTCTCGCCTGTGGCCAATACCCATAGCAATAGTATCACTGTTATAATGAGCAAGAAAGGCGTCATCAGTTTGAAGTATCGGCATGGGATGTTGAGTGTTACTACCGCAACCACAGCACCAAGAATAATGGTTACTGTATGGAAAACGATAGGTCCCATATAGTTCTGGCTCTTGTATGTCAGGTTACTCGAAGCAGAGAATACTTCGACGATACTGATCATACAGAGGAAGAAGAATACCATCCAGATGACCTTGTCTCCTTTAAAGATGTTTCCTATTTTCTTGTTCATATATCAAATGTTTCCAGCATAAATAGTTGTCTCTAGAGACTTCTGGCCAGGGCTTTAAACTGCTCACCACGATCTTCCATATTCTTGAAAAGATCGAACGAAGCGCAGCAAGGGCTCAGCAAAACTGTCTCACCAGGCTGTGCCATTTCATAGCAAGCCTCCATGCACTCTTTCATAGAGTGTGTATCGCGAACGGGGATTCCCAGACTGTCGAAGTTGTCGTGCAGTTTCTGGTTGTCGGCACCAAGATATACAATGCCAGAGCACTTCTCTTTTACCAGAGGCTTGATGGGATCGTAGTCGTTACCCTTGTCCTTTCCACCAATAATAAGAATTACCTTGGTCTTCATTGCTTCAAGGGCATACCAGCATGCATCCACATTTGTGGCCTTGGAATCGTTGATATACTGTACGCCGCGTACGGTACATACTTTTTCCAGACGATGCTCAACTCCAGGGAAGTCGCCAAGACTCTTGCGAATCTCCTCTTTCTTGATACCTGCAATGTCAGCAGCGATACCTGCAGCCAGAGAATTGTAGATGTTGTGCTTGCCAGTAAGACTGAGGCTTTCCTGCTCCATATTGAATGGCTCGGGCTTTTCAATCTTATACTGACCTTCCTCGATATATCCTATTACACCTTTCTCTTTCAGTTCAGAGAAGGGGTATTGGATTGACTTGATGTCATATTTTTCTAATTCGCGCTTAATGATTGGATCGTCAGCCCAGTAGATGAATGCATCTTTTGGAGTCTGATTCTGTATAATGCGCATCTTTGCATCAACATAGTTCTGCATCTCGAAATTGTAGCGATCAAGATGGTCAGGGGTGATGTTAAGCAATATGGCTATATCAGCACGGAAATCGTACATATTGTCGAGCTGGAACGAACTCAACTCGATGATATAGTATTCGTGTGGATCCTCTGCAACCTGGAGTGCCAGAGAATTACCGATGTTACCAGCCAGACCAGCATCGTATCCTGCCTCCTTAAAGATGTGGTAGATAAGAGAGGTTGTGGTAGTTTTACCATTAGAACCTGTGATGCAAATCATCTTAGAGTTTGTATAACGACCAGCAAACTCAATCTCGCTGATGATATGGATGCCTTTTGCGATGATTTTCTGAATCATAGGAGCGGTATCGGGAATACCAGGACTCTTGATAATCTCATCTGCATTCAGAATCTTCTCTTCTGTGTGCTGACCTTCTTCCCACTCAATCTGGTGGTTGTCCAACTGCTTTTTGTACTTGTCGGCAATCTTCGACATGTCTGAAACAAACACATCGAAACCTTCTTTCTTGGCGAGAACAGCAGCTCCTGCGCCACTTTCTCCTGCTCCTAAAATTACAATCCTTTTCATATTTTTATTATCGCATCTTTAATGTTATGAGTGTGAGAGCTGCCAGAATAATTGAAGTGATCCAGAATCGGATGGTAATCTTCGACTCGTGGAAAGGACGATGAGGCCAGCCTTTCAAAATATACTGACTTGTAGCATCGAGCTGTGAATCGAGCTTGCGGAAGTTGTCGTGGATAGGTGTGGCACGGAACACGCGAACTCTCTTGCCCTTGCGCTTCTGTATTTTGAACCATTGTGTCTGTATGATAACGCTAAGGCTTTCAACGAAGAATATTCCACAAAGGATTGGCAGAAGCAGCTCCTTGTGTATGATAACTGCAGCAACACCAATGATACCACCAATTGTAAGTGAACCAGTATCACCCATGAATACCTGTGCAGGATAAGCATTGTACCAAAGGAATCCGATCATAGCTCCTATAAATGCACATAGGAATACTACCAGTTCCTCTGAGTGGGGGATATACATGATGTCGAAATAAGAAGCATATCCTATATGTGACGATACGTAGGCTAATATACCCAACGCAACTCCTACAATAGCAGAGTTTCCTGCACACATTCCGTCCATTCCATCGTTAAGATTGGCTCCGTTTGATACAGCTGTTACTGCAAAGATAGTAATGAATACAAACAATACCCAACCTGCTGCAACCTTATTCTTCCCTAAGAACGACATTACATTAGAGTAATTGAGGTTGTGGTTCTTAATGAAAGGTATAGTAGTCTGCAATGACTTCACAGCTTCCTTCTTGTGTTTTACAACTACTTCCTGATTCTGCTGTGCTACGTTGACATTCTCTCTAACTACTACATCTGGACTTAGCCAAAGTGTTAGTCCAACGATGAAACCTATACTTACCTGACCTACAATCTTGTATTTACCTTTCAGTCCATCCTTGTTGCGTTTGAATATTTTGATGTAGTCATCAAGGAATCCAAGGAATCCAAGCCAAACGGTTGTGATAACCATAAGGATAAGATAGGTGTTACGTATACGTCCGAAAAGCAATACAGGAATAAGTATACTTACTATTATGATGATACCACCCATTGTTGGTACACCTTTCTTCTCGACTCCGAATGGGTCGATGCTTGGGTCGCGTTCTGTCTCGAAGATGCTTCTGCGTTTCATCCACTTAATGAATCTCTCACCAAACCATGCTGAGATAAGCAATGAAAGGATAAGTGTGAGCAGAGAACGGAACGATATATAAGACCACATATGTGATCCTGGTATATCGTACTGGTCGAGGAATCTGAACAGATAGTATAACATAAGCTATGGTATTATGAATTAAAGATCTCCTTTACAACTTCTTTATCGTCGAAGTGATGCTTCACTCCCTTTATCTCCTGATAGTCCTCGTGACCCTTACCTGCGATAAGAATCACATCTCCCTTCTCGGCCAGCATACATGCTGTGCGTATAGCTTCGCGGCGGTCTACGATGCTTACAACCTTCTTCATCTGTTTCTGGTCGAGACCTGCCAGCATATCGTTGATGATATCCTGAGGCTCTTCGAATCGTGGGTTGTCGGATGTGATGATTACCTTATCGCTCTGCTTTACAGCTTCCTGAGCCATGAGTGGACGCTTACCTTTGTCGCGATTACCACCTGCACCGCAAACGGTGATGACTTTTCCCTTGCCGTTAAGCACCTCGTGGATGGCGTTAAGCACATTCTCAAGTGCATCGGGGGTGTGAGCATAGTCAACAATTGCTGTGTATCCTTCTGGTGAGTGGATGGGCTCCAGACGTCCGTTAACACTCTTGAGTGTGCTGAGTATCAATAGAATATCCTCTGGCTTCTTGCCCAACATTACTGCTGCACCGTATACAGCCAACAGGTTGCTGACATTGAATTTACCTATGAACTGCACACCAACCTCTTTGCCATTGATGTCAAGATACATTCCCTCAAAGTGACACTCGATAATCTTTGCCTTGAAATCTGCCATTGTGCGGGTAGAGTAGGTCTTAACCTGTGCTTTACAGTTCTGTACCATAATCTGTCCGTTCTTGTCGTCAGCATTGGTAATAGCAAAGGCGTCTTTGTCGAGACCATCGAAGAATGCCTTCTTCGCATCACGGTAGTTCTCGAATGTCTTATGGTAGTCAAGATGGTCGCGAGTAAGATTTGTGAACAATCCACCAGCAAACTTCAGACCTCCGATACGCTTCTGTGCTATGGCGTGACTTGAGCACTCCATGAAAGCATACTCACAACCGGCATCAACCATCTGAGCCAGCAGACGGTTCAGTTCAATTGGGTCAGGGGTGGTATGATCAGCGGGAATGGCCTCATCTTCGATATAGTTACATACAGTTGACAGCAGACCACACTTATGTCCGAACTTGCGAAACATATTATATAATAAGGTGGCGATGGTGGTCTTGCCGTTTGTTCCTGTTACACCTACAAGTTTAAGTTTTCTCGAAGGGTCGCCATAGAATAGGGTAGCGACCTTACCTACAGCATCTTCTGTTGAGGCTACCTGGATGTATGTTACTCCAGGAACCTGCTGCTCTGGCATGTTTTCGCACAATACAGCTGCTGCTCCAAGTTCAATTGCTTTTGGGATGTACTTGTGTCCATCAGTCTGAGTGCCTGGAATGGCAACAAAAAGGTGTCCCTTCTCAATTCTGCGTGAGTCGATGTTGACACCCGTGATCTCCACTTCAACATCACCAATGATGTTAAGTGTCTCAACATTCTTGAGCAATTCGTTTAATCTCATATCTCTATACCTTATTATATATATTAATCTAATATTAGTTCACACACCATTCCCTGTTTGATAGCAGTACCGGCGTGGATACTTTGTGACTTTACTTTTCCTCTACCCTTAACGCGAGCCTTTATGTGCCTACTTTCTAACTGATAAACTGCATCTTTTGCACCCATTCCCGTAACATCAGGTACGGTGTGCTTACTGCTCTCGCGATAGTTGGTGCTGCTATTTGACGAAGCCTTGGTCTTAAGACTTGCAAGAACATAGTTCGCAGCAGAATTATCACCTCTCTTTACGTCAGGTGTCATTATCGATGATGCATCGCGTGCGGCATCTACGCTTCGTTTCAGGTTCTGAGCCATAACACCTTCTGCTATATGATGGAATACAACACCACTCATACCACCACCAGAAGCGGGCAGGCCTGACTTCTTCAGACAAACGATACATGTGTATCGAGGATTGTCAGCAGGGAAGAAACCTGCAAAGCTGAGCCAGTAACGTGTAACACCAGAGTGATAGCTTCCGAATTGGTCTGCAACCTGAGCTGTTCCTGTCTTACCAGCAACCTTGAATGATTTTGAACCAGCCTTCTTGCCCAATCCCTGACTTACCACGTGTTCCAGAATGGTCTGCATGGTCTTAATTGTCTGTGGCTTGGCAATACGTTCCTTCAGAACTACAGGCTCGAACTCCCTGATAACCTCACCATTCTTAACCAACTGCTTTATGAAGCGTGGCTGCATCATCTTACCATCGTTGGCAATCGCATTATAGAATGCTACGGTATTAATAGGCGCAATCTGGGTCTCGTAACCAATACTCATCCAGGGTAGGGTTGTCTTACTCCAGTATTTAGCTCTATCGGTAGTCTTGGTGTCAGGCATACGGATCATTGGTGTGTGGTAACCCACCAATGGGAGCTTCAGGTCTTCGTGGATACCTATACGGTATAGTCCCTCAACATATTTCTTTGGGTTGTGACCATAATACTTATCTATAAGGTAGCTCACTCCGATATTTGAACTAACCTCAAGTGCTCGAGCCACGTTGATTGTTCCATATCCTCCACGACGCCAGTTGTGGTCCTTCATTGGACGCCCATGCATTTCCATAACTCCACATCCTGTTGGGATAGTCATGGTGGTATCGATGACTCCGTCGTCGAGTGCAACAAGGAACGAAGCGACCTTGAATACTGATCCTGGCTCACAACGATAGCTTATGGCGTTGTTCACCATCTCATAGTAGTTGCCGTCCTGGCCTCGTGTCATATTTACTATGGCCTTAACGTCGCCTGTCTTTACTTCCATCAGAATGGCTACACCCATTTCGCCATTGATTTCCTTAAGCTCGTCAACAAGGGCGCGTTCTGCCAAATCCTGCATGCCAACATCGATGGTTGTTACTACATCAACACCGTCTTCAGGCGATAGAACAGGAATGTCAAGATACTTGCTAAGAATCTTACGGCGATGCATCAAGCCGTTCTTGCCTCGTAGCAGGGTGTCAAGCGATAACTCCAGACCGTTTTTCGCACTGTCTTTGGCTCCAAACATCTCTCCGATGGTGCGTCGTGCCAATGTTCCGAAAGGTCTGCGACGAGAGTTGTATGTTTCCCAATGGAATCCTCCTTTGTAGGTGCGCTCTTTGAAAATTGGGAGATTGTGAACTTCGCAGAAGGTATTGTAGTCTACGCGTCTTGGCCATATATCCCAGTGGCGTGCACCAACGGTTCCGTTCTTCTGTACCTTATGTTTTCCTTCCAACAGGTTTGCTTTAAACTCCGCTGCTGATCTTTGTGGAAATATTTGGTTCAGTTCGTAGCAGATAGTGTCGATGTTGGCCTCCCAGATAGAGTCGCGCTTATGTTTTCCTATAGAGTCTTCTGCACCAGCCTGGAAATCCATGTAAAGTTTGTATTCGGGAATACTGCTTGCCATCAGCTGACCGTCGCAACTCAGAATGTTTCCGCGATTAGGCTTCACAACAACGCTGTCGCGCTTCAGACGAGAGGCAACCTGAGTCCAATAATCCTTTTTGGCAGTCATGATATACATGGCCTTGCCTACAACGGCAATACCAATAAGTGTTAGTACTACTGCGATGGCGAAGTAGCGTGGCATGACCTTATCGTTATTGAACTTACTCATCTTTCTCTTTTATTCTGGTACATTAACTATATATGGTGGCTGATCTGAAATATGGAGCAGACTATCGTTATTCTGCTTCAATGCATCCAGCACATGACTCTCGCGACACATTTCTGTAAGGGTGCTTGAACTTGAAAGTGCCTTGTATTTTGCATCAAGCAGTTCCTTCTCCAGCTTGTCGATAGCTATCAGGTCTTGCTGACACTGATATCTTGAGGCTACGTATATGATGGTAAAGAACACCATGAGCACAACCAGCCAAATCTGCTTGCGCACCATCTCTGCAGTAAGGAAATCGCCACCAAGAATGGTTCTGAGATTCAAAGATGATGTTGGACGAGTATCCTCCTCCTTAACCTTCTCTTTAATCTTCTGGATAGTCTTCTTGGCATGCTCTTTCATCTCAGAGGCTTCTTCCTTCAGGCTCACTTTCTCCTGAGTAGCGGGTTTTTCCTCTATGATTTCCTGCATCTCCAGCTCTATGTCGTCTTTATTCTCCATCTGTTCTCTCATCTTAAATTTTCTCAGCAACTCTCAACTTTGCACTTCTGCTTCGTGGGTTCTGTTGTTGTTCCTCGTCGCTTGGCACTATTACCTTATTATTTACTAAGCGGAATGGTGCCTCGATTCGTCCAAAGAAGTCCTGCTTTACCTTACCTTCCACATTACCTGCCTTCATCATGTTCTTTACGATGCGGTCTTCAAGTGAGTGATAGGTTATTACAGAGAGTCGTCCGCCTTCACAGAGTGTCTCCATGGCTCCGTTCAGCATCTCTTTTAGGGCGTCCATCTCGTGGTTCACCTCTATTCTCAATGCTTGGAACATTTTTGCCATCTCCTTTTTTTCTCTCTCACGTTGGAAAAGTTTTTCTGTCACGTGTAGAAAATCATCTGTGGTCTCTATTCTCTTCTCGTTGCGGGCCTTCGTAATGGCCGCTGCAATCTTTCTGGCATTTTTCAGTTCTCCATATATATAGAATATGTCAGCCAGTTGCTCTTCGTTGTAGTTGTTTAGAATCTCAGCTGCAGTAGTTCCTGCGCGCTTGTTCATTCGCATGTCTAAAGGGGCGTCGAAACGGAATGAGAATCCGCGTGTTTCGTCATCAAAGTGGTGGCTTGATACTCCAAGGTCAGCTAAGAGGCCATCGATATGATCAACACCATAATAGCGCATCCAGTTCTTTAGATATCTGAAGTTGCTTCTTACAAAGGTGAAACGATCGTCGTTTACGATGTTCTTTTCTGCATCAGGGTCTTGATCGAAACTATATAAATGCCCCTTTTTACCAAGTCTGCGCAGTATCTCTTTGCTATGTCCGCCACCTCCGAATGTGACGTCAACATAGATACCATCGGGCTTGATGGCAAGTCCGTCTATGCTCTCGTTGAGTAGCACTGGTACGTGATATGTTTCGGCAGTAATAATCATAGATTGTCGCTGACGTTCATGATGTTCTCAAATTCGATTCCGAATTCCTCTTCGCTCTTCAATGTTTCTTTAAGTTTCTCTGGTGCCCAAATCTCGATGGTATTGTCCATTCCGATAAACTGGAGATCCTGCTCTATTTCTGCCACTTTCATCAGTCGCTTTGAGATCAAGAATCGTCCATTGCCATCAAGTGACACTACTTCCGCCTCGGATACAAACTGGCGGAAAATCTGCTGGTGCGCCTGCTTCCATGGACGGAGCTGTGATTTCAAAAGGTCGAGTCGCTCGTTCCATACGCTTTCAGGATATAGAACCAGACAGTTCTGGAAGACGTCCTTTCTCAGTACCAGTCCTTCCTCGCCAGATGCCTGTAGCACCTTACGGAAAACGGCTGGCAGGAAGGCTCTACCCTTAGCGTCCATCTTGGCTTCTATATTACCTATAAATCGCATACGTACCTATTTAATAATAAATTTGGCGCAAAGATACTCATTTTTCCCCACTTTACACCACAATTCCCCACTTTTTTTTGAATTTAACCTTTTTTTGTTAATCAAAACCCTTGTTCAGTCCTAAATACATTTAAAAACAAAGTTTTTTCTTCAATTTTTGCTCATTATTCAAAGAAATGTGCTATTTTTGCATCGCGTTAGTGCAAGAGAGAAATGACAACAGTAACAGAGCAAACGATCGACATTGATCAGATCCTCAAAGGGAAGATGGGCACAAAGGCTAAGTTTGTGCCTCGTCCATTGGTTAGTTGGCTTAAGAAAATAGCCCATCAGGACCAGGTAAATGCATTCCTTTGGGAGAGTCGCGATAAGGTTGGCGTAGAGTGGTTGGAGGAATGTGTAAAATACCTCGATATGACTCTGAACGTCGTTGGAAAGGAGAATCTTCCTGATCCTAACGATGGCAAACTATATACTTTTGTGAGCAATCACCCATTGGGCGGTGAAGACGGAGTGGCTCTTGGGGCAATTATTGGCAGATTCTATAATGGACGCTTCCGCTATCTGGTTAATGATCTGTTGATGAATCTTCCTGGCCTTGCGCCATTGTGTATTCCAATCAACAAGACGGGCAATCAGAGTCGCAACTTCCCTGCTATGGTTGAGGCTGGATTCAAGAGCGATCATCACATGCTGATGTTCCCTGCAGGAATCTGTTCTCGCAAGAAGAACGGCATTATTCAGGATATTCCTTGGAAGAAAACCTTTATTTCAAAGAGTGTGGAATATCAGCGTGATGTTGTGCCCATCCACTTCAGTGGCGAGAATAGTAAGTTCTTCTATCGCTTGGCCAACTTCAGCGACAAGCATCTGCCATTTAATCTGGCTATGTTGTTTCTTGTCGATGAAATGTACAAAAACGTTCACAAAAGCTTTGAAGTAAAGATAGGAAAACCTATTCCCTGGCAAACATTCGATAAGTCGAAAACGCCGATGGAATGGGCAGAATTTGTAAGAGAACAAGTCTATAAACTATAAACAACTTAAGAAAGAGAGAATGGAACAGGAAATTATCCAGCCTATAGCCAAAGAGATTCTCAAGAGTGAGCTTACTCCTGAGCGTCAGCTCCGTATGACAAACAAGAGTCATAATGAGATATATGTAATCACAGCTCACAATGCTCCTAATGTGATGAAGGAGATAGGCCGACTTCGTGAGATTGCATTCCGCGAAGCTGGTGGAGGCACGGGAAAGGATATGGATATCGATGAATTCGATACTTGTGACAATTGTTACAAGCAGCTTATTGTATGGAATCCTGAGGCTGAGGAGATTATTGGTGGCTATAGATATCTGCTTGGTACTGACTGGGATTATGATGAAAAGGGTCAGCCTATTCTGGCTACAAGTCATATGTTCCATTTCTCAGAGAAGTTTATTAAGGATTATGCACCTTGGACCATAGAACTCGGACGTTCATTTGTCTCTCTTCCTTATCAGAGTTCTCGTATGGGTGCTAAGAGCTTGTTTGCATTGGATAATCTTTGGGATGGACTTGGAGCTCTTACTGTTATCAAGCCAAACGTAAAGTATTTCTTTGGTAAGATGACTATGTATCCTTCTTATATCCGCAAGGGTCGCGATATGATTCTGTACTTCCTTAAGAAGCATTTTGATGACAAAGAGAAGCTGATTATACCGATGAAACCGCTGGAAATGGATACAGATCCAAAGGAACTTGAACATCTTTTTGCAGGAAAGTCTTTCAAAGATGATTATAAAGTTCTTAATGGCGAAATCCGCAAGCTGGGTTATAACATCCCCCCATTGGTTAATGCTTATATGAGTCTCTCGCCAACAATGAAACTGTTTGGTACAGCTATCAACTACGGCTTTGGCGATGTTGAGGAGACTGGTATACTTATTGCTGTTGATGAGATTCTTGAGGAGAAACGTGTGCGCCACATCGACTCGTTTATCAAGGAACATCCTGAGGCTCTGAAGATTACCAGTGGAGCAAACAAAGTTATCTATAAAGAAAAGTAAGTTAAAAGATTTAACGTAAAGATAACATACCTTTTTATATTATTATAAGAAATTCATCGTACCTTTGCACTCGGATATAATAATACAAAGGCGATGAAGAAGGCAATGATGTATCTACTTTTGGCATTGGGCATCACACTCGTTGTGATGTTCATTTGTGGTGCTATGGTAGGATTAATTGCCGGTTTCATCGATGGTTTTAGCGGAAATCAGGTAGGAACCACCACTTCGATGAGTGTGATTGTTTATGCTGGATCTGTTTCTATCTTATTGTTGTGTATCATTCTTAACTGGGTGTTCCTGAAACTTGGTTTCGCAAGTTATACCATAGGTCGTGCGCCCAAAATAGCTCGTTGGAAGGTTTATGCTTGTGTGATTCCTGTTTTTGCTTGCTTGGCGATTCTGAATAATGCGATGCCTTCACAGGAACTCGAATTAGGCTATTCCGTGCAGGAATCATATGATTGGATGAGATCTCACTTCCTTTTCTCGATAGTGATTATTGCTATTGTCGAGGCTACAGGAAACCTTATTATTTATGGTGCTGTGCTTCGCGAGATTCTTGACTGGAAGCATCGCCCATTTGTAGTGATCCCTGTTTATGCTGCTATTATGGGACTTTTCTCGGTAATAGTAACTCCATCGCCATTTGTAGCTATTGGTTTCCTTGTTGCGTGGGTTGAGGGTTGGATCTATGAGTATTCTCGAAGCGTAATTCCTGTAATAATAGGTGATGTAGTATATTGGATAATTGTACTTAGTATGATAGGAACGTCGTGGGGATGGTTAGCTTTCCTTCCTTTTGTTGTGACTATACCTGTTTGGCTATACGCCATCAAGGCCCTGGAACCAACCAAACCTATCGATTAATATAAGCACGTGGTGCTTTTTTATCATTTTCCTTATTGTTTATTGCAAAAATTGTCGTATCTTTGCAGGCAGTTATGCATACTGGCAAATATAAATATGTATCAATCATCAGCGCAGTAGCTGTATTGTTACTGCTGGCCATTTATATGTGGATGACATATCGCTCTGTGACTAAAGATATTACAGAGCGTGCTGGTAATCAGCTAACTTGGGCCATGTTCTACGAGAGCTATAATCGTGCTGACCATGTTACCAAAGGCGATACACTCAGTCTGCCTGCTGCTCGTAATAATCTTTCGTTAGCTTCGTCAGTTGAGGGAATGAACGATGCATTGAGCACTAAGTATCACTCTGAGATATCTCTGGATACTGTTGCTATATTTGTTGACTCACTTCTTAGCGTGGCAGAGATTAATCGCGATGTAACTATACTTGAGGTTGATGCATCGAGAAATGTTTTGAGGCGAAACAACGATAGAAACACATCTTTTTCGCTCCTGACTCATCCAGTAAGCATTCGCAGAGACCAGTCAAAGGCGATACAGATAGCACTTAACAACCCCTATCCGGAGTTGGCACAAAAGCTTAGTCCACTCTTCCTTATTAGTGCAATTATCCTTGGCTTCTTCGCAATAATCATTGTCCAGCTGCTTAGATTTATCACAGAACAAGAGCAGATGACAGAACTACGCAACGATTTCTCGTATGCTATGGTTCACGATATGAAATCGCCGCTTTCATCGATAATTATGGGTGCTCACTTCCTTCATAGCGGTAAGGTTGACGACAAACCTCAGATAAAAGAAAAGTACTACACAATTATCGAAGATGAGGCTGAACACCTTTTGGCTCTTGTTAACAAGCTTCTCACCATATCAAAGTTGGAAAACAGAAAGCTGATTTTGAACAAGTGGGACATCTATCTTGAACCAATAATTGACGATTTAATCGATAAAACTAAGGCTAAAGCTACCAAGCCGCTCGAGGTAGTAACAGACCTTAAGGTGAAGAATGTTTTTGCTGATGAGCAATACCTTACTGAGGCTATAGCCAATCTGCTGGATAATGCCATAAAATACTCAAAGGATGAGATAAAAATAAAGATTTCAACGATAGATACAGACAAAAACGTACTTCTGAAGGTACGCGACAATGGTATAGGAATCACTAAAGAAGAACAGCAGATTATCTTTGACAAGTTCGGACGTGCTGCTATCCACGAGAAGAATCGTAAAGGTGGTGTATCAGGCTTTGGCCTAGGACTTAACTATGTAGACCAAGTGATGCAGGCACATGGCGGAAAGGTTACTGTATCAAGTGAGAAAGACAAATATTCGGAATTTACTCTTTATATCCCTAAAAACGTATGATCAAGTTATTGCTAGTTGAAGACGACGAATCGCTCGCATACATCGAGAAGACGGGTCTGGAAGACATTATTGGTGGCTACGAAGTATCAACAGCCAAGAATGGTAAGGAAGGTGTGAAAGCTTGGGAAGAGATTCATCCTGACGTTATCATCTCGGATATCGATATGCCAGTAATGAATGGTTTTGAGATGGTGGAACGTATTCGTGAGACTGATGGCGACGTAATCATTATCTTTACTTCGGCCCTTACCTCGCCAAACGACGTCAAGGCTGGCTATCGCTTAGGCATCAACAACTATGTAAAGAAACCATTTGTTCCAGAAGAGCTTGATGCTCATATACAAGCACTTATGAAGATGCGTGGTGGAGCCAAGACTCAGAACGAGACCAACCATTATAAGCTTGGCAAATATACATTGGATGCCAGTCATGCCACACTGCGGAATGATGATACTGGCGATTCTCAAACCATCACTCAGCGAGAAGCGCAGATACTACAGCTTCTTGCAGAAAACAAGAACAATGTGGTTCGGAGGGAGGCCATATTAAGTAGATTCTGGAATACTGAAGATGATTACTTTGCAAGTCGTTCGCTCGATGTATTCATCAATAAACTTCGCAAGGTGTTAGCAGATGAACCCAAGATTACTCTAAAAACTGTGCGAGGCATAGGCCTTCAATTAATAGTAGAAGCTTAAAAGTACTTTATAAAAACCATAATAATATAAAAAAACAGAATGACTAGAAAAGTATTATTTGTGGCAGCCTTGATGGCTGCAGGCCTTTGTCAGGCAGAAGAGGTGAAAGTGAAGTCACCAAGTGGAAATCTTGAGGTTGTTGTTAGCGACGAAGGCGGTAAGGCCACATATCAAGTGTCACTTGATGGAAAGCAGATGGTAACAAAATCAAATCTTGGACTTAACACCAGCATTGGCGACCTTACTAACGGATTGAAGATTCTTGGCAGCAAGACAGAGACTGTTGAGAAGCAATATGATATCCGCAATATCAAGACATCGCATGTTGACTATAAAGCAAATAAGCTTGTTCTTACTCTTGAGAATCAGAAGAAACTCCAGATGACCATCACATTTATGGTATCTGATAACGATGTAGCCTTCAGATATGGTATCGCAAAAGGTCCTCGCGATAAACAGCGTACCTTGATATTTGGTGAGGCTACAAGCTTTAACTTCCCTGATGGAACCACAACATTCATTTCTCCACAGATTGGTCCTGAAACAGGTTGGGCTCAGACAAAGCCAAGCTATGAAGAGGGCTACAGCGTAGATGGACAGATGAACGTTAAGTCGCATTATGGTCGTGGCTATACTTTCCCATGTTTGTTCCACCTTTCTGATGGATGGGCTCTGGTAAGCGAGACAGGAACTACTGGAACCTACTGCGGAACCCATCTGTCTGACTATCAGCCAGAAAGCGGTTATACTATCGCGTTCCCTGATAAGGGAGAGAATGGTGGATTCGGCTCTGAGTTTGTAGCCATGTCATTACCCGCAGAGACGCCTTGGCGTACTATTACTGTTGGTAAAACCTTGAAGCCTATTGTAGAGACCACAGTTAGCTATGATGTTGTAGATCCTCTTTACGAGCCTGCTTACGATTACAAGGCTGGTCGCTACACATGGAGCTGGCTTATCTGGCAGGATGGTGCTACTAACTACGATGATCAGGTAAAGCTCATCGACTTGGCTTCTACTATGGGCTACGAGTACTGCTTGGTTGATGCCCTGTGGGATACACAGATTGGTCGCGATCGTATGGCGGAACTCTCAAAGTATGCCCAGAGCAAAGGTGTTTCGCTGATGCTTTGGTACAACTCTAATGGTGCATGGAACGATGCTCCTCAAGGACCACGCAACTGCCTTAACTCATCGCTTGCACGCAATCGCGAGTTCGCTTGGTTGCAGAAGATTGGCGTAAAGGGCATTAAGGTAGATTTCTTTGGTGGCGACAAGCAGGAAACTCTGCGTCTCTACGAGGATATCATGGTTGATGCCAATCGCTATGATGTTCAGGTAATCTTCCATGGTTGTACTCTGCCTCGCGGTTGGGAGCGTATGTTCCCCAACTACGTAGCATCTGAGGCTGTACTTGCCAGCGAGAATGTTTTCTTTGGCGAGGGAGCTGCTATCCATGAGCCATTCGATCTGTGTCTGCATCCATTCTGTCGTAACGCTGTTGCCTCTATGGACTGGGGTGGTGTTATTATGAATAAGTACATGAGTCGCGACAATAAGAGCCGCCATTCTCGTAAGACTACTGATATCTTTGAGATAGCTTCTGGTATAACAAACCAGACCTCTATCCAGTGTGTGGCTATGTATCCTAACAATCTTGAGGAGTTGCCACAGTTCGAGCTTGATTTCCTGCGCCAGCTTCCTACTACTTGGGATGAGACAAAGTTCATCGATGGCTATCCTGGTAAGTATGTTGTTCTGGCTCGCCGTCATGGAGCTGATTGGTATATTGCTGGTTTGAATGCTCAGAAAGAGGCCATTAAGCTGAACCTTCAGTTGCCCATGTTTGCAGGAAAGACTGCTACTCTTTATGTAGACAACCAGAAAGGCGAACCCACAAAGACCATCGTTAAGGTCGACAAGAAGGGCGTAGCTAAGGTTACTATCCAGCCAAATGGAGGATTGATAATTAAATAAACAATACAAAACAACAGACAATGAAAAAACTACTAACTACTATGATGCTGGCTGTGGGCTCTGTGCTCACAGCTTCAGCAGATGATTTGGCATTGCCTTTGATACAGAATATCAATGCGTATGAGAGCTATTCTCTTAATGGCGAGTGGAACTATATTGTTGACGTTCAGGAAGAAGGCTACTACGATTATCGTATGAATCCAACACAATGGGGATTCTTTCAGAATGCCAAGCCTCAGAAGCCAGAAGACCTGATTGAGTACGACTTCGATAAGTCGCCAACCATGAAGATTCCTTCTGACTGGAATACGCAGGATGAGCGCTTGTTCTTCTACGAAGGAACAGTCTGGTTCAAGAAGAGTTTCCAGGCTAAGCCTTCAAATGATTATCGCACCTTATTATATTTTGGGGCAGTAAACTACGATAGTCATGTTTGGGTAAATGGCAAGAAGGCAGGTCATCATGTGGGCGGTTTTACCCCATTCAATTACGATATCAGCAGTCTGCTGAAGGATGGCGAGAATGTGGTCATCGTAAAGGTTGACAACAAACGTCACGCTGAAGACGTGCCCACTCAGATATTTGATTGGTGGAACTATGGTGGCATCACTCGCGATGTAAAGTTGGTAAAGGTGCCACAGGTTTATCTGGAGGATTATAGTTTGCAACTACAGAAAGCTGCTGATAAAGCTAAGGTTAGAGAGATATCTTTCTCAGCCAAGCTGAATGCCAAGGAAGCAGGACACAAGGTTCGTGTATATATTCCAGAGCTTAAGCTTGAACAGCAGCTGACTACTGATGCAGAGGGAAAGGTTATTTCAAAGCTTAAGATAGCAGCAAAGAAACTACAGCTTTGGAGCCCAGATAATCATAAACTCTATCAGGTTCATCTTTCGCTGGATAATTCAACCTATACAGACGAGATAGGTTTCCGTACTATAGAGACTCGCGACAAGCAGATTCTGCTTAATGGCAAACCAATCTTCCTGAAGGGAATCTCTATACACGAAGAGAAACCAAATGGTGGAGGCCGCGCTCATTCGGTAGAGGATGCTCGCACCCTGCTTGGTTGGGCTAAGGAGCTGGGATGCAACTATGTCCGTCTGGCTCACTATCCTCATAATGAGAATATGGTGCGTGAGGCAGAACGTATGGGATTGATGGTGTGGTCGGAGATTCCTTGCTACTGGACTATCGCATGGACCAATCCCAAGACATTCGAAAATGCTAAGCAGCAACTTTCTGATATGATTGCTCGCGACCACAATCGTGCCAATGTCGTCATCTGGAGTATTGCCAACGAGACTCCTCATTCTGCTGAGCGTGATAACTTCCTTGGACCTTTGGCCAAACATGCTCGAAGCCTTGACAACACCCGTCTTATCTCGATGGCTATGGAGGTAACAGGAGCTGCAAACTATGTTAATCGTCTGAACGACAATATGAATCAGTATGTTGATGTGGTAAGCTTTAATCAGTATATTGGCTGGTATCGCGATGTTAACGATGCGTCGAAGATGAAGTGGGAGATACCTTACAACAAGCCAGTCATCATCAGCGAGTTTGGTGGCGGAGCCAAGTATGGCTATCATGGCCCCAAGAACCAGCGATGGACAGAGGAGTTCCAAGAGAATCTCTATATCGAGAATACGGCTATGCTCGACAAGATTGAAGGTCTGGCTGGAACCACACCTTGGATTCTGAAGGACTTCCGCTCACCTCGTCGTGTGTTACCTGATGTTCAGGATTACTACAATCGCAAAGGATTGTTCAGCGATAAGGGTGAAAAGAAGAAAGCCTTCTATGTGCTGAAAAAGTGGTATGAAAGCAAGTAATAATAAATAATGTATACAATCCAATGAAGAAAAATCTAAAAACTATTGGCAGTTGGGCTATGATGAGTTTTACTGCACTAGTGGTTAGTTGTAACACTCAAACAACAAGCATGGAACAACAAATTGACGAACTCTACCAGAAGATGCCCCAAGAGGAGCGCATCGCACAGTTGAAGAGTATGTATATGGACGAACTCTTCGATGAACAGGGAAAACTCGACACAGCAAAGTGTCGCGAACTCATCCCCTATGGTATCGGACACTTCTCGCAGTTCTGCATGCAGCAGCCTCGCGATCCGCATGTGCTTCGCGATCGTGCTATTGCCATTCAGGACTGGCTGATGCACAATACCCCCAACGGTATCCCAGCTCTATTGCACGAAGAGGTGCTCTCTGGAATCAATACTTTGGGGTCGACTATCTATCCTCAGCAGATTGGTCAGGCAGGATCGTTCAACCCAGAGTTGGCTGAACTTAAAACCCGTCAGACAAGTACCCAACTGCGCAAGATGGGAGGTATATTGGCTCTTTCGCCAATGGTTGATGTCTGCCGTACACCAAGTTTTAATCGACTTGAGGAGTCGTATGGTGAGGATGGCTATCTCTCTGCTGTCATGGGTACAGCCTTTGTTAAGGGTCTTCAGCAGGGTGATATGAAGAAAGGAGTAGGGGCCTGCTCAAAGCATTATCTTGGCTATGGTGGCGGAGGCGATGCTGACGAGAAGGAGATGATGGAAGAGATTCTGTTGCCACATGAGACGATGATTCGTCTTACTGGTAGCGTTGCTGTTATGCCTGGTTATCACGATGTTCATGGCATCAGATGTGTGGCAAATAGTGAGATTCTGCAGGATATCCTTCGTGGATATGTGGGTTTCGATGGTATGGTGGTTAGCGATTATACTGCTATTGACCAGATTCCTAATATCGAAACAGCACTCGAAAAGGCTGCTGCAGCTATCAATGCTGGCAACGATGTAGACTTCCCCTTTGGTGCTAACTATCAGTATCTGCAGGAGGCAATCAATAAAGGCCTTGTAAAGCCTGAGGTTCTGGAGCGTGCTGTTAAGAATGTGCTGCGTATCAAATTCCGTGCAGGACTCTTTGATAAGGACGCCTATCTGTATTCCAAGGAAGATATCAAGCTCGACACCCCAGAGGAGCGCCAGACTGCATACGATATCGCAAGTCAGTCAATCGTATTGCTAGAGAACAATGGCGTACTGCCTCTTAAGGATGTTAAGAATGTGCTGATTACTGGTCCAAACGCTAACTCTATCTGGGCTATGTGTGGCGACTATACTTATCCTGCAATGTCTTACTTTTGGAAGATGGTTGACTATAAGTCAGAGAATCCTCACATTGTTAAGCTGCTTGAGGCAATGGCCGCTCGCAAGCCAGAGGGCATGAACGTTTTGTATTCTCGTGGATGCGATTGGACAGAAGAGATTGAAACAAAGTTTAGTGAACTTGGTGATGCACGTGCTTGGGAATACGAACTCCTGCATCGAAAGGTCGATACTGGTGAGCGTACTGATAAGGCTGAGGCTTTGCGTATGGCTAAGGACTGTGATGTAATTATTGCAGCTGTGGGTGAGAACGTTATGCTTTGTGGTGAGAATCGCGATCGACAGGGACTCCGCTTACCAGGAAAGCAGGAGGAATATGTTCAGGAACTCATCAACACAGGTAAGCCTGTTGTATTGGTAATGTTTGGTGGTCGTGCTCAGGTTATCTCTGGAATCGCAGAGAAGTGTGCTGCTGTAATCCAGGCCTGGTATCCTGGCGAGGAAGGTGGTAATGCTGTAGCTGATATCCTTTATGGAAAGGTATCTCCATCAGCCAAACTTTCTGTAAGCTATCCAAATGTTGAGATCAATGAGCCAATCTGCTACAACTATTCTGCTGAAAAGGATCCACGTGTTCAGTGGCCATTCGGTTATGGTTTGAGCTATACAACTTTTGAGTACTCTAACCTTGAGGCAACTCCAGAGGTTACTACTAAGGATGAGAGCTTCAACATTACCTTTGATGTTAAGAACACTGGTAAGATGGCAGCTGATGAGGTGGCTCAGATTTATCTGTCTCCAGCTGATGGTAATAAGAACATCCGTCCAATACAGCTGCAAGGCTTTGCTCGTGTATCTCTTAAACCAGGCGAGAGTAAGAAGATTAGCGTGAAGATGTTTACTGAGCAGCTTGGCTACTATAGTAACGAAGGCCAGCGTCAGTGGAATATCAAGGCCGGACAGTTTATTATTAAGATAGGTGCATCGTCGCAGGATATTAAGCTGCAACAGCAGATAAATCTTACAGGCGAGGCTGTTAAAATGCCGCTGAGAAAGTACTATTTTTCAGAGGCAAAACAGATTTAACCTAAAGATAACATTGCGATAACTCAACGCTCGTGCAACTTTTCGTACCTTTGCAACGTCAAACAGATAAAAATAACAATTAAAACTATAGAGGTATGGAAGCAATCATCACAGCAGCAACGGTACTCACAATGTACTTCAACGCCGTAAATAGCAACGATGCTAACTACATGTACAATGCTGACATGGAGGATGGCGTAGTGAACAAGATTGAGGTCTACGAGCAGAACGCTGAGCATCCAATGGCTCAGAAGATGGAATATCGCTACGAGTATGATGAGCAGGGAAGACTCTCTAACAAGGAGATGCTGAGCTGGGATGAGGCCACCAAGCAGTGGCAGAAGAGCACCCGCCTTACTTATAAGTACTATAAGAACGGTTACAACGTAGAGGTTAGCTCTTGGAATGCTGAAAAGCAGGGTTACGATCTGCCCTCAGAGGTTACTCTCTACCGCTCTCAGGCTCCAAACCTAACAACGGTTAAGACCTACAAGATGAATGAGACACACGATAATATGTATCTCGCCTCGCGTATGGTTATTATGGAGCCTCTAGATGGCAATCTCCTCGCTGTTAAGTAGAATTCTCTCTCTTTAAATTATAAAAACCCTTAAATGGGTATTAGAATCCGTAATTTGGGTATCCTTATTACGGATTTTTATTTGTACCTTTGCACCCGTTAATATACAAAAACCATGGAATTAATTAAAGGAAAAGAGTTTGGGGGAGAGCGTCCCCTTTTTGCGACTCACGATCTTCGACTGGAAGACATCGTGATTGTCGATGGCGAATCTGGCATCAAACAGTGCCAGCGCATGGAGTGTTATGACAGTAAGTTTTATGGAAAGTATCCTTGGTGGCATGTTGACGGAGCACGTATAGAGCGCTGCTATTTTGCCCCAGGTTCCCGTTCTGCCATTTGGTATACTAACGACCTTGTGATGAGGGATTGTACCATCGATGGCCCAAAGTTCTTCCGTGAGATGAAGAATGTGGAACTTGAGAATGTAGTTATTAACGATGCTGATGAAACCTTCTGGAAGATTGACGGTTTGAAACTTAAGAACGTAAAGCTTCACGAGGGTACTTATCCCTTCATGTTCAGTAAGAACATCTATGTAGATGGATTGGAGAGCGATGCCAAATACGTTTTCCAGTACTGCAAGAATGTAGAGATTCACAATGCTAACATTGTAACTAAGGACTCATTCTGGGAGTGTGAGAATATCACCATCTACGATTCTACGCTCGATGGCGAGTATCTGGCTTGGCACTCAAAGAATGTGCGACTGGTGAACTGCCATCTGGCTGGTGAACAACTTCTCTGCTATGCAAAGAACCTGGTACTTGAGAATTGTACTTTTGATGCAGCATGCGATCGAGTATTCGAGTATGCTGAGGTTGAGGCTGACATCAAGGGACATATTGAGAACATCAAGAACCCCACAACTGGCCATATTATTGCCGATTCCATCGGTAGTATAACTATCGATGAAAACGTACGCGAACCAAATAATTGTAAGATAGAGGTTAGAGGTTAGAGATATGAAGTACGATTTCGATGAATTAGTTGAGAGGCGTGGTACTGGCTGCGTTAAATGGGACGAATGCCCTAATGATGAAGTCATCCCACTCTGGGTGGCAGACATGGACTTTAAGGCAGCTCCTGCCATACAGGAGGCTGTGCGTAAACGTGCCGAACATGGTGTTTTTGGCTATACCCATGTAGACGAGAGCTATTACGATGCTGTCATCTCGTGGTTCCAGCGTCGCCACGACTGGACTATTCATCGCGATGAGATTCTCTATACCACTGGTGTGGTACCTGCAATGTCAGTAGCCATTAAGGCTCTGACAATGCCAGGCGAGAAAGTACTGATTCTATCGCCAGATTACAATTGCTTCTTCTCGTCAGTTAAGAACAATGGCTGCGAAGTTTTGGAGACTGTTCTGGTACGAAAGGACGACAGCTTTGAAGTAAATTGGGCTGATTTCGAGGCAAAGTGTGCTGATGAGAAGACAACTGTTTTCTTGCTATGCAACCCTCATAACCCAACAGGTCGTGTTTGGACACGCGATGAATTGGCAAAAATGAATGACATCTGCCTTAAATATAATGTTAAGGTGGTTAGCGATGAGATTCACTGCGAGTTGGTTATGCCTGGTTACAAATTCACACCTTTTGCAGCAGTTAACGATGCTTGCCGACAGAATAGCGTGATACTTAACTCGCCTTCAAAGTCGTTTAATATCGCAGGATTGCAGACTGCCAATATTGTCTGCTCACAGCCAGAATGGCGCCGTAGATTGGATCGTGCCATCAATATCAATGAGGTGTGCGACTTGAATCCATTCGGCCCTGTAGCTTTGAAAGCTGCTTATAACGACAGCGAGGATTGGATAGATGCACTTAACGAGTATATCTATGGTAATTATCAGTTTTTGTGCGATTTCATCGAGAAAAATCTGCCCCAATGGCATGTGTGCAAGCTCGAAGGCACCTATCTTCCTTGGGTAGATATAAGCGAGATGGGTGTTACAGCTCAATCTCTTTGCGATCGCCTGTTGAAAGAGGCAAAGGTATGGCTTAATCCTGGCACAATGTACGGACCACAATCGGGCGAGGGATATATCCGCATTAATCTGGCAACTCAGCGCAGCCGTCTGATTGAGGCTTTGGAGAGGATAAAGAAAGTTCTTTAAGTAATCAATGAACTCAGAGTAGGGCATAGGTTGCCATAGAAACAGGGAAACGTGGAAACAGGGAATCAGTATGGTTTGAGAACGGTGGAAGCTAATAGATAAGTATATAAATAATAAAATTAATAATCGTATCATTTATCTATTTATCAGCTTTCCCTGTTATAAACTAAAACCACCCCGATTCCCGTTTTCCCTGTTTCCCTGTTTCTCCATTTCAAAAAAAGTCTGCAGTAAGCTTTCATTTAGATATCCGTAATCAAACTACCCGATATCCGTAATCTATCTCCTAGTTTGCTTACGGCTACACGTAGAAAAAATATTTCCCACACGTGGGAATTATTGCGCCCTCACGTAGTAGCAAAAACAATGGTACACAAGTTTGTGGACTGCAAACCTGTGTACCATTAGAATATTATAGATTTTAATTGATCAAGTAAATCTTTGTTTTACCATTGTAGGTGGCCTTGATGGTGGCGCGGCCATCTACGATAGAGCTTATCTCGAATTTCACAGCGGGATCATTGGCTGTGGCTTTCAGTGTAGAGTTCTTGTCGAGTTTGCCATAAACCTGATATCGGTTGCACTCGGCATAGCCATTGAGGTTGGTAAAGAATACAGGATTCTGTGGGATAACCAGTGGCTGACCATTTACAGTGATGGTAACCTGAGGTACCACAGGTGCATTGAACTGCTCGCCAGCCTTTGAGAATCCGATTCCGTGAAGATCGAACAATCCCTGTGGGCGCTGAGGACCACGTGGAGCACCCCAACGAGGACGCTCTGGAGCCTTTACCTCAGGACCTTCGGCTACGAGATAGATGGCGTGCTTTCCTGTAAGGCCTTCTACCTCAGGTACTGCTGCCTGATACATCATGGCTGCCTTTGGAGCATCAGCAGGGATGTTGAATGTGGCAATCTCCTTGCCCTTCCAAGGATCATCGAGCATCACATGGATTTTGAATGCTCCACGTCCACCTGAGGTAAGGTTGAGGTTGATCATTGCCTTGTCGCCCTTCTGTATACCAGCAAATGCGGGCAGACCCTTTGTGGCTGTTGCAAGACCGCCAAAGCCGAAGTACTTAAAGCCTACGATACCTTTATTGGTAATACCAGCCAAATCCATCGAGTTGTTCCAAATGTCGTGGTTGTCCTGCATCCAATCGTTGCCAGTCATGAAACAAGCATAACCAGCAGTGTAGTACTGATATGGGGGCAGACCAAAGATCTGGAAGCCCTCAGAGGTTACCTCTGCACCAGTATATGTGTTGCCGTCTGATGCAGCAGCTGTCCACTCGTTGTTCTTTGCGTATGGATCGTAACCAGTAATCTTTACTACGCCTCCCTTGGCTACAGGCTTCTTGTCCCAGGTAATCTTAACAGGGGCAACCATAGCCTGACGGGCATTGCCGAAGCCACGTGGAGGACGGTGGTAGAACACGTACCACTGGCCGTTGATTTCCTGCAGCGAGCCGTGAGTGTTGTGGGCTGCATTGGTGGTGATGAGCTTAGAACCGTCTTCGTTAAGCACCACACCACGAGAATCTACCAATACGCCACCTGAACGCCAAGGGCCGAGTGGAGAATCGCCGTAGGCATAGCGCAGGGCACTATTTGTATTTCCAAGGCCGTACTCCTTACCAGAGTAGCCTGAGAATACCATCACGTACTTATTGCCAACCTGACGGATTGATGAAGCCTCGAAGAAGTTAAAATCGAGTGGGTTCTGACCTTGATAGAGTGCCTTATACTCTGAACCTGGCTTGTCAAGCAAACGGCCATCGGCACTGCTGGCAGGAATGAACGGGTCTATCAACTCTGTTCCTTCGCGCTTTGAGTACATCGTGTTCTGATCCAACTCGCAGGCTGTAGAGTGCTGGAAACCATAGAATACGTAAGCGCGGAAACCCTTTGCATAGTCAGGGTCTTTCTTATTTGTTATATTCTCTACGAACACAGAGGGATCGAAGTCGATGAGTGAGCCAGGCAGACAACGGCGTCCATCCTCAGTAAGGTTGATTGGTGTGAATGGGCCGTTGGGGCGATCGCCCTTACATACAGTTGGTACGCGCTGCCATCCACGAGAATGAGGATAGAGATAGTAGGTCTTCTTGCCTGTAGTCTTATCCTTAATTTCAACGAGGTCAGGTGCGAACATTGTGTCCCACTGTCCGTCTACATACCAAGAGAAGATAGGACCCTCGTCGCGCCATTTAGTGAGGTCTTCAACTGGAGCTGACCACATGCGGATGTCAGGACCGCAGTAAGCAGAATAGTTTACGTCGTGCGAACCTATTATATAAGCACGATACTTTCCTGGCTGATCAGGATCCTCGAATACACGTGGTTCACCATCAGGCAGATGCTCCCAGAGTGGGAGATAGGGGTTCTGAGCATTGGCCGTAAGTGCGGCTAAAAGCATCAGAGGTAAGATAAAAAGTTTCTTCATAAAAAGGGTAATTTGGTTTAATTTTTAGAATTCTGTTTGCAAAGATAGCAAAAAAACAACTATAATGCTGCTTTTTGTTGGGCTTGTTATGTTAGTTTGCAACACAGATTAAAGAATTTGATACAAACTTTTGGCTGATTGCTATAAAACTCGTATCTTTGCACCCAGAAATACAAGCTGCCCTGATAGTTAAATGGATATAACAAGGTCCTCCTAAGACTTAGTTCCGCGTTCGATTCGCGGTCGGGGTACTATTTTATCTACTAGATTCTCGAAAACAATCACATTCTCTGACCCATCGATCCCGTAACTTAGTCCACCTTCTTCTTTTTATTCATCCAGCAAGTCACAGAACATCAGGCGGGTTCTGAGTTTCCTTGGATTCGCAGTTCGCTCTTCCCGTTCCTCATTGTCTTTTGGCGGACGAGTGTAGAAATCCTCGTCTATCTCACGAGGAAAGAGAGTTTTGAATCCATTCCTTTCATAGAAGTTCAGTATTTTGCTTTCGTTCTTGGCGTCGACGATTGCAAATCTGCACCCCGTCTTGTTCGATTCGTCGAGGAACCACATTCTAATGAAATCCAACACCTCAGAGCCAACTCCTCTTCCTGCAAACTGAGAAGCTACGGCCAAACGGCCAACGAGTACTCCTGGATAGCGAGTCAACATCTTCTCGCGATTGGTTATTCCCCACATAGCATTACGTCGGCTGCTTGGCAAGTCGTAGATGCGGATACTATCATTTGAAACAGTAAAACATGCAACAATGGTTTCCATATCGTCTTTCATACGGAAGCAGTATGACTTACCCATTTTGTAACGAGTATAGTCGAGTGCATCCTTCTGGAAGAACTCATCCATATCATCATCGCCACACACAAAAGGATGACACCCGTTGAGGATGTCATCTGTCAGTATATCGAGTATACAATTGTCTTCAAGAAACGCCATTTTGTCGTTTAATAGTTGATTTTCGACCTCTTTAAAATCGTACGCATAGCCTTAAAGCGAGGGTCTTTTGTCAAATCTCGCTTGGGGCGCAGGTCAAACTTGCGCTCGGTCTCATCTGCCATCTCACGGAAACGACGTGCTTCGTCGCCGTAGAGTGTGGGTATTGCCTTGATTGCTAATGCCATAATTCTATCTAATTATATTTCTGCTGCAAAGTTACGATAATTTTCTGAATATACAATGATTTGGCAAAAATAATATCAAAAAAGAAGCTATAATTAAAAAAAATGTATTAACTTTGCAGCCGACTCTCCGCCACAACTTGTTCCTGAAACAGGTGAAGGTGGGGGCCAACTTTAATGGTAGAAGTGTCTTGCAACGCTTTGTTTTTGGATTCTTTGAACCTGAGAAACTCAATAGTTAAGTTCAAAAGCATTGCAGAGTAGGCGCTACGGGAGTGGTTTAGCTATCTCCAGCTGGTGTGTCAGGAGCATCGTCTCCTGCACACTTAGTGGAGCTTTAGGTATATACCATTGGCGTGAGTGTCAATTCTGTCTGTTTGCTTAACGGGTTTTCTCAGGACCTAAAGAATCGACAGGCAGGAGCAGACATCACGCTTTTTATATATAATAAGGTATATGTCTGAAGAAAAGAAGTTGAGTTTAGCTCAAATTGAAGATCAATTTATTGGTGATGTTGAAGAGGAATCGTGGCTGAATTTCCAAAACATCTTTACCATTTTTATCTTAAATTGGAAGTGGTTTGCACTTTCGCTAGTAGTTTTTATGGCTGGAGCGGTTTTGTATCTCAGATATACAACCCCCATTTATTCCGTATCTGCCAAAATGCTGATTAAGGATGACAAGCAAAACAGACGGAATGGCAATAACATGCTAGCCAATATGCAAGACTTGGGTATTATGACTAATTCATCTGGTTTCGAGAACGAGATGGAAATTCTTCAGTCGCGTGTACTTTTACGTGATGCAGTAAAAGAACTTAAGTTGTATACAGATTATTTCAGTAAAGGCACAATAAAGGAACAGATTATTTACGGGTCACAGCCTTTTACTGTAGATATAGACGAGCTGAGCCTTGACAGTATGGACTTGGTGCTACTTGAAGAATCACGTAGTATTGAAATGGATATCTCACAAAATGAGAATACGATCAAAGTGGAGGGTAAACTTCTGAAAAATGGTAAAGTGTTATCTGTGTTTAATTTCGAGCCGAAACAGTTGCCCTCCACTTATAAGACTCAATATGGCATCCTAACTTTTACTAGACCCCCCAAAAGTCACCTGCCAGGAACAGAAGGGGAACATGAGTGGAAAGCTGTAATAAGGCCTCCCATGCAGGTGGCTCGGGGGTATCTTGCCAATATGGATGTGGCATCAACATCTAAGCTAACATCTATTGCAGAGATTACCCTTAACGATGCCAACGTACGCAGGGGGTTGGATTTCCTCAATCAGCTTGCAATCAGCTATAATCATCAGGCAAATGCAGATAAAAACGAGATTGCTCTAAAAACAGAGGAGTTTATAAATGAACGCATTAACAAGATAAACGAGGAGTTGGGCAACACAGAAGGTACACTCGAAAAATATAAAAAGCAGAACACAGTAACCCAGCTGGAGATGGATGCTACCCAGTCTCTACAAATGTCGAGCGAATACAGTTCAAAACTGTCGGAAGCTAATTCGCAGATTCTGCTACTGGATTACTTGCGCGAGTTTGTCGACAATCCTGCAAACCAATATAAAATTATACCTTCGAATGTTGGTATGACCGACCAAGCCTCAACTACTTTGATTAGTAATTATAATCAAGTTGTACAAGACAGGAATAGACTACTCAAAGTGGCTAGCGAGCAAGCGCCTCAGGTGGTAGCTTTGACTTCAACGCTAGACGAACTCCAGAGTTCTATCCGTACTGCTTTGATGCAAGCTCGCCGTTCGGCCGATATTCAGCGTCAAGGCATCCAGAAACAGTACGCCAAGTATCAGGGACGGCTGGGTAGTACGCCAGAACAGGAACGTGTGCTTACTGAAATCGGACGCCAACAGGAAGTGCGTTCGGGGTTGTATTTGATGCTTCTACAAAAACGCGAGGAAAATAGTATTTCACTTGCAGCTACCGCCGATAAGGGTAAGCTGATAGACGAACCACAGCTGGTTGGTAAAGTTAAGCCCAAGAGCGCCATCATTATGATAGTCTCCCTTATACTTGGATTAGGACTTCCGCTTGCTATATTCTTATTACTAAAACTGCTCCAGTATCAGTTGGAAGGGCACGATGACTTGGAAAAGCTTACCAAACTGCCCATTATTGCCGACGTGCCTGTGGCTAGCGAACATGCAAAGAGTGCTGCGGGTATCGTTGTCCGCGAGAATCAGAATAACCAGATGGATGAGGTTTTCCGTTCATTGCGTACAAATATCCAGTTCATGATTAAAGAGAATGAAAAAACAATTCTCTTCACCTCGTCGACCAGCGGCGAAGGCAAAACATTTCTGGCTGCCAACCTTGCTGTTTCATTTGCCCTACTGGGAAAGAGAGTGATACTCTGCGGACTTGATATCCGCAAACCTGCACTAGGAAAGCTGTTTGATATAAAGACCGAACGTTCTGTTGGCATTTCAAAGCTATTGGCAACAGATAAGGTTACATACGATGAGATTCAGAATCAAATAATTAAATCGGGAGTTAACGATAATCTTGACTTGCTGTTGGCAGGACCAGTTCCCCCTAATCCTACCGAACTGCTGGCCAGAAAGAACCTATCAGAGATTCACTATTTCCTAAGAAACCAGTACGATTACGTGATTCTTGACACTGCACCCGTTGGTCTTGTTACAGATACGCTGCAAGTAGCAAAGTTTGCTAATATATGCTGCTACGTTACAAGAGCTGACTATACAGCGAAATCAGACATTGGTATTGTTAACACATTAGCAAATGAGCACAAGCTGATTAATCCGTGCCTTATTCTGAATGGCGTAGATATGTCGAAGAAAAAGTACGGCTACTACTACGGTTATGGCACCTATGGCAAGTATGGCAGATATGGACGTTACGGCTATGGCAGATATGGACGTTACGGTGCCTATGGCAACTATGCCGACTCACGATACAGTAATGCAAAAGATAACAGCATCAAGAAATGACAATAGCAGTAGATTTTGACGGAACTATAGTAGAAAACCGGTATCCTGAAATTGGCAAAGAAAGGGATTTTGCTACCGACACGCTGAAAATACTTATCAACGAGCGTCATCGGCTGATTTTATGGACTTGTCGCGAAGGCAGACTACTGGAAGAAGCCTTGGTGTGGTGCAGAAAACGCGGATTGGAGTTCTATGCCGTTAATCGCGACTATCCAGAAGAGACTATCGACAACAATCCTGCATATTCCAGAAAGCTGAAGGCCGATTTGTTTATTGATGACCGCAACATAGGCGGGCTGCCAGATTGGGGAACGATCTACCAAATGATTACTAACAAACCAGCAAACCACCCGATGCCAAAGAAAAAGCATTGGTGGCAGTTAAAATAAAAAAATTGAAGATATGAAGTGTTTAAATTCTCTTTTCATTGTATTGGCCGCAGCCATGATTATTTCATCGTGTGGAAGCACAAAAAACGTAGCTTATTTCAAGAACAGCGACAGTGTGGATTTTAGCAAGTCGCAGTATCTCTACGATGCCAAGATAATGCCAAAGGATCAGCTCACAATTACCGTAAACACCACAGATCCCGATGTCTCCATACCCTTCAATCTGCTCCTGCAGAATGCCTATACTCAAGGCAAGACGGTAAGCTCTGGCGGTGGAACCGTTATGCCATATCTGGTGGATAACGAAGGCTATATCAAGTTTCCTGTGCTGGGAAGCCTCAAGGTAATGGGACTAACAAAGCGACAATGCGAAAAACTGATAGAAGACAAGATACGCCCATACCTTTCTGAGAGCGAGAACCCCGTAGTAACAGTTCAAATGTCGAGCTACTCAATATCTGTACTTGGCGAGGTGGCCCGTCCTGGTACATTCATGGTGTCGCGTGAAGAAATAACAATTCTTGAAGCTTTGGCACAAGCTGGCGATCTGACAATATATGGTGTTCGCGACAAGGTAAAACTGATTCGCAAAAATGCGCAAGGAAGCAAAGAGATTCACACTCTGAATCTAAACGACGCCAATATCGTAAACTCGCCATACTACTATCTGCAACAGAACGATGTTGTATATGTAGAGCCCAACAAGGTTAAAGCTCAGAATTCAAGTGTAGGAAGCACGACTACGCTCTGGTTCAGCGCAACCAGTATACTCATATCGCTAACATCATTGCTTTATAATATACTTAAGTAAGCATGAAAAAGAAATCACACCAAAAGCTGATATTGCAGATAGGCACGATTATGATATGCCTGTTGCCGCTTGCGTGCCTTGCCTCTATGTTTCACGAATCAGAGACATTGAGCAAAGCAGTATTGTTGTATTGTGTTCAATGCAGCGGATTTCTTGTGTACTTTCTTTTCTGCAGAAAGCAGAATAGAAACAATTCCTTACAACTTATAGCTGTGTTAAACTCTGTCACATTCTGCATAATCTTTCTATCCCAGCAGGTTGTGCTTGGCAAATATCAAAGCTACATTGTAGGCAGTCTATACGATATACTGGATTATCCCATAACCTTTTGCTTTAAGCTAACTATATGTATAGTCGTAGTAATGGGAAGTTTTAGGAAACACTACAAATCGAAAGAAAATATTGCGCTATGTCTTTCAATTCCCACTCTGCTGTTTTTGCCCTTATTCCTGCCTAACGACGCTCTTACTCTATTCTTTTGTATTTTATCGGTATTTCTCTCCCTGCTTTCAATAATGTAGAAAATAACTGTGATTCTGTGATACTGAAAAAACGATCTCTTTCTCCGACCCTCTATCGGTTGTTGCCGTTGGAGATTGTCGTAAGCAATCTATGGGATTGAAGTAATGTATCTATTAGTGAGGTGGCACTTCATGGGGCGCGAGATTATCGTGGACTGCTATTAAAGAAAACTAAATGGGTAATAATTCAGGGGCTTGCATTTTTACGTGCAAGCCCCTGATTCTATTACTATACTAAAGATATTACTTTGCAGGAGTCTCGGCTACTACGTCATCGTCCTTGATGGTGCGGCCCATCCACAGGAATGCTGTAGGAGCAGCGATGAACAGTGAACTGAGAGTTCCGAATACAACACCAAGGATCATAGCCAGAGAGAACGAACGGATGCTATCACCACCAAGGATGAAGATAGCCAACAGTACGATCAGAGTGGTTACAGAGGTGTTGATGGTACGAGCCAGTGTCTGGTTCAGTGAGTCGTTGAACAACTGCTGACGGTCGCGCTTAGCGTAGAGACCAAGGTTCTCACGGATACGGTCGAATACAACCACCTTATCGTTGATAGAGTAACCGATAACGGTAAGGATGGCACCGATGAATACCTGGTCGATCTCGAGCGACATTGGAACCCAACCCCAGCACAGTGAGTAAACACCGATTACGAGCAGGGCGTCGAGAGCCAGAGCTACAACAGCACCTACAGAGAATGCGAGGTTGCGGAAACGCAGCAGGATGTAGAGGAAGATAGCGATAAGAGCGATACATACGCTGATGATAGCTCCATGTGTGATATCCTTAGCTACTGAAGGACCAACCTTAGCAGAGCTGATGATTGAACCACCCTCGCGAACATCAGGATTCTTGAATGCCTCAACATTCTCCTGACTTACGAGACCAGCCTTTTTCAGAGCCTGGAACAGAATGGTCTCTGCCTTGTCGTCAACCTCAGGATTGTTGCTCTCGATATCCCAGTTGGTAGAGATACGAACAGTCTTGCCATCGGTACCCAGGGCGATTACAGAGGTGTTAGCCTCCTGATTAGCCTTATCGCCGATGGTGTTGATGAAGGCACCTGCCATAGCCTTACGAACCTCCTCAACAGGAGTCTGTTTGTCGAGTGTTACAACGTAGTTACGACCACCAGTGAAGTCGATGCTCTGGCTCAAACCACGAACAAAGAACGAACCAATGCATACAACAGCAATTGTAGCCCAGATAGCATAGGTCTTCTTATAAGCGCCCATGAAGTTGTACTTAGCGTTCTGCATCAGGTTCTTAGAGTAACCTGTTACGAAGGTGAGGTTAGTCCACTTATCCTTTGACAGCATAGCATCGTAAACCACACGAGTGAGGTAAACGGCTGTGAAGAACGAGATAACGATACCGATGATCCATGTGGTGGCGAAGCCCTTAACAGGACCTGTACCGAAGTAGAGCAGAATGATACCAGTAATCAATGAAGTGAAGTTAGAGTCGAAGATAGCGCTGAAAGCGTTAGAGTAACCCTTGTTCAGAGCCTCCTTAACACCAAGACCCTTCTTCAGCTCTTCCTTAATACGCTCGTAGATAAGCACGTTAGCATCAACTGCAGTACCCAGAGTAAGTACGATACCGGCGATACCAGGCATTGTAAGCGCAGCCTGGAACGATGTAAGAATACCCAGAGTGAAGAACAGGTTGAACAGAAGTGCGATATCTGAAAGGATACCAGGAACGAAGCCGTAAAGCATAATCATGTAGATCATCAGCAGCACGAAAGCAACGATGAACGAAATGATACCCTGCTGGATAGACTGAGCACCGAGTGAAGGACCAACAACCTCCTCCTGAACGATACGTGTAGGAGCTGGCATCTTACCAGAGTTCAGAGTGTTAGCAAGGTCCTTAGTAGCCTCGATAGTGAAGTTACCAGTAATCTGAGAGTTACCACCGTCAATCTGAGTGAGGATACGTGGAGCAGAGTAAACGGCATCGTCGAGCACGATAGCTACAGCCTTGCCGATGTTCTGCTTTGTAATCTGGCTCCAACGACGTGCACCGTCAGAGTTCATCTGCATTGATACAGAGGGGTGACCCATCTGGTCAAAGTCGTCCTTAGCGCTGGTGATAACATCACCCTCCAGTGGAGCACGACCTGATGGCTCTGTAACCTTCAGAGCATAGAGCTCGAAGATGTCGCCCTTAGTATTCTGACCACCGAAGTCCTCAGGCTGAGCACCCCAACGGAGCTTCAACTCTGCAGGGAAGATGCGGCTTGCCAACTCAGAATAGATCATCTTGTTGATTTCGGCAGTATCGCGAGCGTTAGCATAACCAACTACAGCCAGCGAGTTGCCCTGTGTAGGCTGGAAGATAGAGAACAGAGGGTTCTGCTTCTTAGCCTGCTCGAGAGCCTTGTTGTCCTTAGCACCGTCCTTCTTAGCCAGTTTAGCAGCCAGATCGCCAGTAGCAGCCTTAGCTGTATCAGCAACCTCTGCGGTAGCTACGCTGTCAACAGCAGCAGTGTCAGCAACAACCTCGCCGCCCTGAGCTGCCCAACGCTGGTTGAGCTGAGAGAGCAGAGGAGTAACCTCCTGTGAGTTGTAGGTCTCCCAGAACTCGAGGTTAGCAGAACCCTGGAGGAGCTTACGAACACGCTCAGGCTCCTTGATACCAGGCATCTCTACCATGATACGGCCGCTCTGGCCCTCAAGCTTCTGGATGTTTGGCTGAACAACGCCGAACTTATCGATACGGTTACGAACTACATTGAATGAGTTGTCAACGGCACTCTGAACCTCAGCACGCAAAGCGTTCTCAACCTCTGAGTCGCTTGATGATGTGCTAACCTTGCCCTTCATCTGCTGAGTAGCAAAGATTGCAGCCAGAGGACGTCCGTTACCCTCCTGTTTCCAATACTTAACGAAAAGTGAAATGAAGTCGTTCTGACTTGTCTCCTCTTCTTTCTTGGCCAGCTCCATTGCCTTCTTGTAGGCGGCATCGGTCTTGTGGTCAGCAAGTACGTCAACCACATCAGGTACTGATACCTCAAGAATTACGTTCATACCGCCTTTCAGGTCAAGACCCAGGCCAATCTCCATCTCACGGCACTGCTTAAGAGAATAGATGCCCATGTACACCTTCTCGTTGTTGATTGAATCGAGGTACTCCGCACCTGCCTCTTCGCCCATAGCAGCAGCCTTACTTTCGTAATGGCGTGTTACGAACGAGAAGGAAAGGTAGAAGCAGCACACGAGAACCAAAAGCACTGCGATAAATTTTACAATTCCTTTGTTTTGCATTTTGATTTTAATTGTTGTATATTTATAATTTATTTTGTTCGCGTATAAAATAGCGTGCAAATATAGGCTTTTTTTTTCACAAGGAAAAATTTATTGGCAAAATTCGTTAGAATTTTAAGGATTATCTTTCATTTTTAGGGTACAAATGATGGGATAATGGTCACTTGCGTCCATTTTATTGTCAATTCGGCAGTTATATGGCTCAAAGTGACTTGACACCAAAATGTTGTCTATACGCACATAAAAACCTTTCTGATTATATGACAAACCGATGCCTTTTCCAGTGGCCTCATAGCAGTCTGTTAACCCCTTCGCGATAGTGCGATGAGAGTACGAAATGGGATTGTCGTTGAAGTCGCCGCAAACTATAATGGGGTATTTTTTGTGAGCCTCTACATACTTATGAACAGCCTCTGCCTCAGGGGCACGTTTCGCTGCATATTTGCCCAGTTTCTCAAACAGGTAGATAGTCTCGGCTTTGGCCGTATCTTTCTCCATTTTTCCTGCGATAATCTGTTTGTATCTGTCGCGCTCTTCATTGCTTAGGTGCGTGCCCTCTAAGTGGTTGTTAATCACAATGATAGTGTCTTTGTTAACCTTTAGATAATAGGCTACAGAACCATTGGCATGTGAATCGTAAAGTATACGCTCTTTCTTTATTATTGGGAATCGTGTGTGTATACCCACGCCATTAATGCTTGCGTCCTGTGGATTAAAGATGACGGTGTCGTTATACTCGTATATCTTCTTGTATCGCTGCATAACATATCTACGCCAGGTATCTACATCTTCCTGCAGACAAACGATATCGGCATCCTGAAGCTTCAGGTAGTCGTAAACAGTTTCAAATCCCTGTTCATACTTATAGTTGCCGCCGTATGTGCACACGTTGTAGGATATTATTTTAATTGTACCCTCTTTGGGCTCTTCTTGATTAAGATGTAAGGGCATGTAGAGCGTCAGGGGGCCATAGACAATGATATAGCCCACAACAGGAATCCATAACTTGCGCCACTTAAACGTGAGCCAGAAGAATACGAATAGCAGATTTGCGATAAGGAAAATGGGGAAAGTCATGCCCATGCATGATAGCAATGGGTGTTCAACAGGGTTTATGCGGTCTGCATATCCTGCCAAAACCATAAGCAGGATTGTGGCCACATTGGCTCCTGCTATCATATTTATGGTAAATGACTTCAGTTGCTTGATCATGACTGGTTGCTTGCGTCGAATAGACGTTTTTTCTCTTCCTTGGTAAGACTATCGTAACCACTCTTGCGAATCTTATCAAGGATAGCATCAATCTCTGCCTGATTCTGGCGCTTACGGGCATTATACTCCATGTCATCCTCTTTTGTAGCACTCCCACCATGATTGGCGTGCATATTAGGATTATTATATCCGCTGCCTTGATTTTTGCTGCGCTGTTCGAAGTTGCGTTTAAGATTCTCGAAGAACTGCTGTCCTCGACCACGATCGAACCCGGAGTTGGGATGACGATTCCAATAGCGAATCATCAGGAATCCGAATAGCATACCACCAAGGTGAGCTGTGTGGGCCACACCATCGCCACTTGAACCAAGAGCTGAGAAGAACTCAATGGCCACATATCCAAGTACAAACCACTTTGCCTTGATGGGGAAGGGGAATGGTATGATGAACAGGCGTTCGTTGGGGAAGGTCATACCAAAAGCTAAGATGACAGCATAGACTGCACCCGAGGCGCCGATGGTGGTCCAGGCATTGAGTTGTCCGCTGAGTTGCTCGCCTATAGCAAATATCTCGCCGAAGGTCACGCTTGGATCCTGAGATGTTATGGTCATGTAGAACTGTCCTAACTGGGCTATCTCCTGCAAAAGTCCAGCACCTATTCCACAAGAAATGTAATAAAAAAGGAATTTCTTGGGGCCCCATACATTTTCTATCACACAGCCAAACATCCACAAGCCAAACATATTGCTGAGGATATGCATGAAATTGGCATGAAGGAATAAATAAGTGATGAACTGATATAAGTGGAAATCGTTGGCCATGAAGAAATGCAGACCTCCAATGTCAGCTAAGTCTACACCTCGCAGTTGAAGAACTACGGTTGCCAGGAATGCTATCAGGTTAATGATTAGCAGATTCTTTGTAACTGTTGGTATGCGGAACATCATATCTTTTACTAGTTAATAATTCAACATGAGGCAAAAAGTGCCTTTTGTATTCTTTTGGCGGCAAAATTACTAAAAATATCTGTTTTTAAGGCCAAAATATGCCCGAATACAACTATTTTTTATCAAAAAATGAAATTTTTCTCTTTTTTTGTTGTTTGTTTGAATACTTTGCTTTATATTTGCGACATGATTCGACTATACAACAGTTATTACTATTAATAATTCATTAAAATTTTAAAGATTATGAACAAAACAGAATTGGTAGAGAAGATCGCAGCAGGTGCTGGCATCTCAAAGGTTGACGCTAAGAAGGCTCTTGACGCAACAGTAGTAGCTATTAAGGACGCTCTGGCAAAGGGTGACAAGATTGCTCTTGTAGGTTTCGGTACATTCAGCGTAAGCGAGCGTCCTGCTCGTGAGGGTATCAATCCTCTGACAAAGCAGAAGATTAAGATCGCTGCTAAGAAGGTTGCTAAGTTCAAGGCTGGTGCTGAGCTTGCTGCTGCTCTTTAATTATATAATGTAAAAAATAATTATGGGGATCCTTTTCAGGGTCCCCATTTTTATTTTATTGTTGGACGACTCGGATTCGAACCGGGAATGACAGAACCAAAACCTGTAGTGTTACCATTACACCATCGTCCAAGAATATGTGGCTGCAAAGGTACGATTTTTTTTTTGAAGTACCAAAATTTGCAGCCAAATATTTTACTTTACTATCAGCAAGTAGTAATTCTTCTTACCCTTTTGAGCCAAAAGATACTTGCCGTCAATCAGGTCCTCGGCTGTAATAGCGCGGTTCTGATCGGTTACCTTTTCTTTGTTAAGCGAAACTCCTCCGCCCTGAACCATCTTGCGCATCTCGCCCTTTGATGGGAATACGGGTGCAACGGTAGTAAGCAGCTCAATTGCTGGTTGGCCAAGCTGGTCCTTAGAAATCTCGAACTGAGGAACACCATCGAATACATCAAGCAGAGTCTGTTCATCAAGTTTCTCGAGTCCTTCTTTGGTTGCTTTACCAAATAGGATGTTTGATGCCTCAATTGCTGTGTCAAGAGCCTCCTGTGAGTGAACCATAACGGTAACCTCCTCGGCCAGACGCTTCTGCAGCACACGGCGACCAGGATCCTGCTTATGCTCTTCTACAAGAGCATCAATAACGTCCTTCTCAAGAGATGTGAAGATTTTGATGTAGCGTTCTGCATCGTCATCGCTTACGTTGAGCCAGAACTGGTAGAACTTATATGGGGTGGTGCGGACTGGATCAAGCCAGATGTTTCCGCTTTCTGTCTTACCGAACTTCTTACCATCGCTCTTAGTGATAAGAGGGCAGGTTAGTGCGAATGTCTCAACATCATTGCCCAGAGTTCGACGGATAAGCTCAGTACCTGTTGTCATATTGCCCCACTGGTCGTTACCTCCAAGCTGGAGTTTTACACCAAGGTGCTGATAAAGGTACAGGAAGTCGTAACCCTGAAGCAACTGGTATGTGAACTCTGTGAATGACAGACCATCGCGAGCAGTACCATTAAGACGCTGTTGTACGCTCTCCTTGGCCATCATATAGTTTACTGTAATATGTTTACCGACCTCACGAGCGAAATCAAGGAAAGTAAAGTCCTTCATCCAATCATAGTTGTTTACCATTACTGCTGCATTAGGCTCCTTTGACTCGAAATCAAGGAACTTAGCTACCTGCTTCTTGATGCACTCCTGGTTGTGACGAAGTGTCTCGTCGTTAAGCAAATTGCGCTCCTGGCTTTTACCAGAGGGGTCGCCAATCATACCTGTGGCACCACCAACAAGGATTACAGGGCGATGTCCGCAACGCTGAAGGTGACGGAGCATCATAATACCACAAAGATGTCCAATGTGCAGCGAATCAGCTGTAGGATCGGTACCCAGATATGCTGTTACCATCTCTTTCTGGAGCAGTTCTTCTGTTCCTGGCATCATCTGTGCCAGCATACCGCGCCATTTCAGTTCTTCTACAAAGTTCTTCTTCATATATCTTTCTTCTTTTTATTTCTAGTATTTAGGGAACTGGGTCATAACCAGATCCTCCCCAAGGGTTACATCTAAGTATTCGCCAGATGGCAAGTCCTAAACCCTTTATGGGGCCGTGCTTGATTATTGCCTGTTTGGCATATTCGCTGCATGTGGGAGTGAATCGGCATGAAGGACCTAGAAGTGGAGAAATACATATTTGGTAAAAACGTATAGGTAATACCAATAATATAGATATGTAGTGTGATAGCTTCTTCATGGTTTATTTTGCCATTTGTTTCAGAAGATTTATCACTCTCTTTTCAACTTCGTTAGTGGCATAATGCTTGTCACTTAGCCATATTATCGCTATCAGCAGCATCTGACCCTCATCTACTGTGCCCTCGAGTAATGCCTTGTTCTTGCGATAGGCCTCACGAATCTGGCGCTTTACCCTATTCCTGTCTACAGCATGCTTAAACTTTTTCTTAGGAACGCTGATCAGTAATTGTACGGGTGCGCATCCTTTGCGATGCTCGGTTCTTAGATATACCGCTCTAAGAGGATAGGCCGACAGCGACTGACTATTGCCTTTCTCAAAGAGCGTTTCAATCAGCAGGTTGCTGACGATGCGCTCCTCTTTCTTAAATGTAGGAGCCGTCGTCATCAATCCTTAATCTTGTATTTCAAACAGATAGTGCTGAAGAGCACCAGTCATTGATGGGTATTTCTCGTTGGGAGCTTCGATATCCAGACGTAGACCTGCTTCCTTTGCAGCCTTGGCTGTTGCTGGGCCGAAGGTGGCTATCGCAATATTGTCCTGCTTGAAGTTGGGGAAGTTCTTGGTCAGTGATTCGATTCCGGCTGGGCTGAAGAAAATCAGCATGTCGTAGTCGAAGTTCTTTACCTCTTCCTCTGTAAAGTCGTTGCTAACTGTCTTGTACATGATGCACTCAGTGTGCTGCAACTTCTTTGAGTCAAGCAGATTTGCAAGACTGTCGGTATGTACATCGCTCAATGGAATGAGATACTTCTCGGTCTTGTGCTTTACCATCGTTGGAATCAGATCGTCAATACGACCAGTTTCACCGAAGAAAATCTTACGCTTTCTATACTGTACATACTTCTGAATATACAGTGCGATGGTCTCGGTAACACAGAAATACTTCATGTCCTCAGGAATGTTGACTCTGAGCTCCTTGGCCATATTGAAGAAATGGTCAATAGCATGACGTGAAGTGAATACAACAGCTGTGTGATCCAGAATGTTCACCTTCTGTGCACGGAAATCCTTAGAACTGATTCCCTCCACCTTGATAAATGGACGAAATACCAATTCTACACCAAATTTGTTCGCGATATCAAAATAAGGCGACTTTTCACTAGATGGCTTAGGTTGTGAAACCAGAATCTTTTTGATCATATTGTGTCCTAAATATTTACTTTTAAATTTTCAGTGATTACCAATAATCCGCTCCAAAGCATCATTAAAGGTATCATTTCGAGGGCACAAAAGTACAAAAATATTTGCAGAAAACCACCTTTTTGATTAAAAAAGATAGCATAAGACTTATAAAATGTTAGTATTTTGGCTAAAATTAGTATAGTTACGGCGTAATAGATGGCATTTTGAAGTGAAAATTGGAAATATGCCACTAGTAATACTAATGGGAACAATGCTACCCCCTCAAGAGAGGATATAAGTAGCTGTGAACCTAGGAAATGTAAATTTTTCTTATTATTGAAGAATATATTGTTTACTATTGAGTATAACACTATCCTTATAGCGAAGTATCCTAGAATTGTTCCTCCAAAGATTGCAAGTAGAATGTATTCTGATGATAATATAAATGTATTGGCTATGAAATGGGTGGTATAAAAGTAGTAGAGTAGACCATATAGCAGACATGTTATGAACAAAAACAAGAACTGGAATTTAATCTCACTTCCTGTTTCTGTAATCGACTGCTCAGACTTCTGTGTTGAAAAGAATTGTTTGGTTTGTCGTAGAAGGAACTCTGATATACGTGATAATGTGAACGTAATAAGAAGGAAGCAGAGAATTAGAATTCCTGTTACAAAACTGTCGTTTTTGAAGGAATAGGGTATAGGGTCACCTGATGTACCAACTCGTTCTGTACTCAGCTCAGGATGATACATGGTGTTGTTCGAGAAAAAATTCTCTCGGTAATAATGTGGCAGGTTTACCTCTTTCAGATCTCGAGGTATTTCCTGGCCAGGAAGGTGCAGCGTATCAGGACGACTGCTATAGTGAATCTCTTGCGGCTCGAACCACTCCTGTATGGCTGAGTCTTGTTGGGCAGGCGTAGCATCTTTAGGCAATAACCGCAGCACCTCGTAGGGTGTCTGCGGTTTTGCCGTATGTACTGCCACAGTGTCTGTATTTGCAGTGGCTATAGTAGTAGTTAGGATGCTATCGTTTGCCAGCATATCTGTTTATAGTCCGAACTCTTTACGGATGTCATCAACACGATCAAGCTTCTCCCATGTAAACAGCTCAACATCAATTGTCTTTGTTTCATGATAGTGACTGGTAAATGTCTTCTTCACTACTTCACACTTACGTCCCATATGTCCGTAAGCAGCTGTTTCACTATACATGGGTTGACGAAGCTTCAATGTGCGCTCGATTGCTTTTGGGCGAAGGTCGAATAGCTTCTCAATCTTCTTGGCAATTTCGCTATCGCTCATCTGTACGTTGCTACGACCATATGTATTAACATATATGTTCATAGGTTTAGCTACACCGATGGCATAGCTGATCTGTACTAACATCTCATCAGCAATACCTGCTGCAACCATATTCTTAGCGATATGACGAGCGGCATAGGCTGCACTACGGTCAACTTTTGATGAATCTTTACCAGAGAATGCTCCACCTCCGTGAGCACCTTTGCCTCCGTAAGTGTCTACGATAATCTTACGACCTGTAAGACCTGTATCTCCGTGAGGACCACCGATAACAAATTTACCAGTTGGGTTTACGTAATACTTGATGTCGAGTCCGAACAAATCCAACACCTTCTGTGAGTTAATCTGTTTCTTAACTCTTGGAATCAGGATGTTGATTACGTCGTCCTTAATCTTGGCAAGCATCTTCTCGTCCTCGTCGAATTCGTCATGCTGTGTAGATACAACGATTGTGTCGATGCGCTCGGGGATACCCTCGTCTGAGTATTGTACTGTTACCTGACTCTTGGAATCTGGGCGAAGATATGTCATCTCCTTACCCTCTTTACGGATATCGGCAAGAGTGCGCATAATCAGGTGTGCCAAGTCTAGACTTACGGGCATATAGCTCTCAGTCTCATTTGTAGCATAACCAAACATCATACCCTGGTCTCCGGCTCCCTGTTCATCCTCGTTGCCATTATCAACACCGCGGTTGATGTCGGCACTCTGCTCGTGAATGGCACTCAGGATTCCACACGAATCACCGTCGAACTGATACTCTGCCTTGGTATAGCCAATGCGTTTGATGGTATTGCGGGCCAAGGTCTGCAAATCGATATATACATCACTGCGAACCTCACCCATGATTACTACCTGACCTGTAGTGACAAACGACTCGATGGCGCAGCGCGCCTTCGGGTCGTATGCCAGGAACTGGTCTAGTATTGTATCAGATATCTGATCGGCCACCTTGTCTGGGTGGCCCTCAGATACTGATTCTGACGAAAATAGATAACTCATTCTTTATATTTAAATTAATATTATTCTGCGGGCATCATTATTACCTCTGCAGCATTACCTGCCTTAAGCAGTTCGGCTACAAAAGCACTGATGGACTCAGTAGTCTGGGCGTTAACCACCTTCTCATAGTCGGTGTCGAAGTCCAAACCATACTTGCGCCATGTGTTGATGCGTCCAAGCCAATAGCCATTCTGCTTGCGCTGGTCGCCCAGATTCTTCAGCAGATATTCCTTGACCTTCTGCAGCTTGTCGGCATCACATGTCTTTGTCATGTTGTTAACTTCATCGCGCATAATCTGGCAGGCAATGTCACCCTTCTCAGGCTTCATTGGGCACTGAACAAAGATATATGCATTGGTTCCAAAATCATCACGACTTACGCTTGATCCGGCTCCTACGGTATAAGCAGCACTTGCATCCTCACGAATCTTCTTCAGATACTCCATGCTCAGAATCTGACCAGCGATGGTTGCCTTTACGCTGTTCTCAAGGGTATAAGGAATAGCCTTTGAGTACCAATACATCACAGCAATAGCCTTTGGTGTTTCTGCCTTGTGCTTAAAGTTGTTGATAACCTTGCCCTTGAAGTCGGTAGATACGTCCTTACCCTTCTCAACCTTCTTCTGTGTTGGCAGCGAACCTATGTACTGTTCGATGAGAGGACGGATTGTTTCCTCATCGTAGTTACCGATGATTGTGAACTCGTAAGCTGCTGCATTAGCAGTACGCTCCTTAGCAATCTGCAGAATGCGGTCGTAGTTCACGTTCTTAAGATCCTCAACCTTCAGTGGAGTGCTACGAGGGTTGCGGCAATCAAGTGTTGCGCTCAGCGAGTCGTTGAATACGTTCTCGGGCTGCAGCAGACGATTCTTCAGACTAACCTCTGTGGTCTGCATCAGGTTGTCGTATGACTTCTGGTCCTTGTTGATGTTTGTGAAATAGAGATAAACCAACTGGAGCATAGTCTCAACATCCTTTGGAGTAGAGCTACCGCTGATATTCTCGCGATTTGAACTCATTGAGAGCGATGCACTGGCGATCTTACCAGCCAAAGCTTTCTCAAGTTCTGTGTGTGAGAAGTTTCCAAGTCCGCTTGCTTCGATAACGTCGTCGAACATCTTTAAGTTAGCAAAATCCTTCTCGCCATAAAGAGCAGAACCTCCGAATCCCTCACCATTAAGGATAACCTGATCTTTTTTCAGATCGGTCTTCTTCAATACAACCTTTACGCCATTAGAGAGAACGAGCTCTGTATAACCGAACTTGTCATTCTTGGTCTCCTTCTTGATTGAACCCTTTTTAGGAAGAGTTGTCATCAGAGGCTCATCCTTTACGTTGTCAACGTATGCTTCAATCTGTGCACTGCGAGCAGCTGCGATAGCCTTCTTAAAGCCTTCCTCTGTAGGATAAACGGTTCCCTCTTTCTCGTTGTTGAAGTTTAATACAACGAGGTTAGTATCCTTCTGAGAAATCAGCTCCTTAGCAAGAGCATTGATTGCCTCGATGGGGATAACGGGAACAACCTGCTTCATTGTCTCGTATGTGTAGTCGATGCTTGGAATAGGCTCGTTAGCCAAGAAATGCTGAACGTACTGGTTCACAAACTGGCGGTTAAAGCGCTTGTCCTTATTTGAATACTGCTTGTCGAGGTTGCTCAGGAAGTCGGCCTTAAAGCGGTTGTACTCTGTTGGAGTGAAACCGAACTCAGCAGCTCTACGAGCCTCTGTAAGTACAGCTGTAAGAGCAGCTTCTGCCTGTCCGTCCTTTGGAAGGAAACCAAGCTCGAATGCGTCAACTGTTTTAGAGAGCAGATACTCGCCATCGCTTGCAAATGCCTGCAGGAATGGACTCTCTGGCTTCTCAGCATACTCTTTCAGACGATCTCTCAGCATTGAAAGAGTTGCATCCTTCATGTAGTCGGTTATCAGGTAAGCCATGGTGCCCTTCAGTGTGTCGGGGAATGCCTCGTGCTTCATCAGAACCTCTACGATGTTGTACTGCTGCTCCTTGTCCTTGTCGATAACGAAGATAGGCTCTGCATTATCTGGAACAGGATAGGCTGTAACCAATGCACGGTTCTCTGGCAGTACAATGCTACTGAACATCTCCTTGATCTTCTTTTCTACCTTGTCAACGTCTACGTCACCAACTACGATGATACCCTGATTGTCAGGACGATACCACTTCTCGTAGTAAGCCTGCAGGAATGGACGCTCGAAGTTATCGATAATCTCCATAAGTCCTATAGGCATGCGATGACCGTACTTAGAACCTGGATAGAGCTTAGGCAGATCGCGCTCCAGCATACGCTGGTTAGCACTTGTGCGAAGACGCCATTCTTCGTGGATAACGCCACGCTCTTTCTCTATCTCTTCCTGTTCCAGCAGCAGTCCGTCTGCCCAGTCGAAGAGAATCAGCAGACATGAGTCAACGATACCCTCACGAGTTGTGGGAACGTTACTGATGTTGTAAACAGTCTGGTCGATTGATGTGTAAGCATTCAGATCGGTACCAAACTTTACACCAATGCTTTCGCACCAGCGTAGCAGCTCATTTCCCTTAAAGTGTTTTGATCCGTTGAAGGCCATGTGCTCAAGGAAGTGAGCCAGACCGCGCTGATCGTCGTCCTCCTGAATAGAACCCACCTTCTGAGCGATATAGAACTCAGCGCGGTTCTCAGGCCAATTGTTGTGACGGATGTAATAAGTTAATCCGTTGTCGAGTTTGCCGATGCGAACATCGGGATCATTTGGAATTGATGGCATCTGCATCTGAGCCATCATTGCTACTACGCCGAACATTGTCAGCATAATGGTAGATAAGATTTTTTTCTTCATCATTTGAGTTTTGGTTGCTACATAATTGTAATAATCGGGTGCAAAGTTACACCTTTTTTTCATATTTGCAGCAAATTCTACGTTAAAGCTACGTTAAACTTATCATTCTACACTAATAATCGCTTTGCGAAGTAGCGCACTGGATACCATACTGAGAGAAAACCTACTATGAGTACTGTTACAAATACGAGAATAATATCCTCGGGATGTACACTCACAGGGTAAGCGTTTATTACAAATGTGCCGCTCGATGAGCCTAAGGCTACTATGCCATATCGCTGTTGAACCCAGCACAGAACAAGTCCGATAATAATGCCAATTATGGCTCCTATTGCAGAAATCATACGGCCCTCGAACAGGAATACACGTACTATCTGCTTGTCTGAAGCTCCAAGATTGCGTAGCGTTACCACATCGTCTTTCTTGTCGATAATAAGCATTGATAGCGATCCAATAATGTTAAAGCATGCCACCATAAGTATGAAAGTCAGGAAGATATATGCTATCAGCTTCTCTATCTTCATAATCTTGAAGGTGTCATCTTGCTGCTCAAAGCGGTCTTTAACAACGAACTTCTCGCCACATAGTTCCTTTATCTGTCCTTTCACACTTTCGAAGTTGCTCCCAGGTTTCAGTCTCAGTTCAAGCGACGATAACATGCCCTGCTGTCCGAATAATCTGCGTGCAAAGGCTATGCTGGTAAGTATGTAGTTCTTGTCGTAGCGCGACTGCTTCATATTGAAGAGTACACCAGGCGAATAAAGCTCGTCTTCTTCGAAGGCTTCATCCGGATTGGTCATATCCAACTGTCCTTCTCGCTTTGGAGCATATATGTGTATTGGCTCTTCGTATGTATAGCCTGTACCAAGTGTCTCTGCCAAGCGTATGCCTAGTGTACCGTAGTCCATATCAGCTGCATGCAGACTGAATTCGCCATCACCCACCAGTATCTCGTTTATGTGGGTGAGTTTGTCGAAATTGTCGTCAACTCCCTTTATTACCACCATTGCCTGACGTCCGCGATATATGGCTAATGCCATATCCTCAACAGTCTCCGTTGCTACCTCTATCTGGGGCAGTTTCTTTATTTCTGTAAGTATTGGGTCGTCAGCAGCAATTGTCTTTCCTTCTGCAGGCATCACCTTTAGTTGTGGGTCGAAGCTTGTAAAGAACGATGCCACAAGGTCGTGGAATCCATTGAATACCGACAGCGTAACTACCAGAGCCATTGTGGCTACGGCAACACCTATGACAGAAATTCCACTTATGACGTTTATGGCATGAGTGGATTTCTTTGAGAATAGATACCTGCGGGCTATGAAGAAGGGGAAATTCATTTCTTCAGCAGTTCATCGATATGCTCGATATAGTCGAGCGAGTCGTCGATAAAGAATCGCAGTTCTGGGATTATACGCATCTGGTTTCTTACACGAGTGCCAAGCTCATATCTTATCTGCTTGCTGTTGGCATTGATGTTTGAAAGAATCTCTTCGCCTTTTTCACTTGGGAAAACGCTCAGATATGCAGTGCAGATGCTTAAGTCTGGTGATATCTTGGTACGGGTAACAGATATCATCACACCATGAGTGGCGCGTGTCTGCTGTTGGAATATCAGCGAGAGCTCTTTCTGAAGTAATCTCGCAATTTTGTTTTGTCTTGTTTCTTGCATCTCTTAGATCTTAATTCTTTATTTTCTTTTTTCTTATCAGTGTAAGCCCGTCTCTCAGTGGGAGTATCACTTGTTCCACACGAGTATCGCGGGCAATGTAGTCGTTGAAAGTCTCAATTCCCTGAGTCTGACGATCCTTGTCGTAAGCGCTATCCACCACATGTCCGTCCCAGAGAGTGTTGTCTGCCAGAATGAATCCTCCAGGCTTAAGTATACTCATCACCATCTCGTAGCAGTCGCGATAGGTACGTTTGTCGCCATCCATAAAAGCCATGTCAAACTCAATACCAAGCTTTGGAGCTTCCTCAAGTGCGTCACCGATGATGAACTCTATCTTATCAGCCACACTCGAACCTTCTATCCACGGACGGGTAAAGTCCTCCATCTCGTCGTTTATCTCAAAGGTGTACAGGCGTCCGCCTTCATCCAGTCCCTCTGCCATCGATATGGCACTATATCCGCTGAATGTGCCTATCTCAAGGATGTTCTTGGGACGAATCATCTTTACCAGCATCTTGAGCAGTCGGCCTTGCAAGTGGCCGCTCGACATACGCCCGTGGATGGTATGTATGTAGGTGGCTCGCCACAACCTATACAGATAGTCGGGCTCTGGCTCTGTATGCTGCAGGATGTATTCGTCGAGCGTCATCCTTTCAGAGCTTCAATGGCCAAACGGTATGAGTCGAGTCCAAAGCCTAAGATAACGCCCTTGCAGGCGCATGATATCATCGACTTATGACGGAACTCCTCGCGCTGATGTACATTCGAGATGTGTACCTCGATTACAGGTGTCTTGAGCGAACGGATGCAGTCCTGGAGAGCGACGGAGGTGTGGGTGTATGCACCAGCATTCAGCACAATACCATCGTAGCTAAAGCCAACCTCTTGCATCTTGTTAATCAGTTCACCCTCAACGTTGCTCTGATAGTACTCGATGTCTATGTCGGCAAAGCGCTTACGCAACTCAGGCAGGTACGTGTCGAACGACGACGAACCATAGATGCCTGGCTCTCTCTGGCCCAACAAGTTCAGGTTCGGACCATTGATAATCAGAATCTTCATTTTTTGTAACTTTGTATTAATACGGCTGCAAAGGTACGAATATTTTTCTATTTATAGAAAATTTTTAGTAACTTTGCACCAAATTTATGCAAATGATTGACCAAAAGGGCATTGTAAAGGCTTATGTGCGCTATCTAAAGCTGCAACGTAACATGTCGGGTAATACTCTCGATGCTTATCAGCGTGACCTTCGCAAATTGCTCGATTATCTTGAACGCGAGCAGAAAGATATTCGTGATGTTACACTTCATGACCTTGAACACTTCTCTGCTGGTTTGCATGATATTGGTATACATCCTCGTTCTCAGTGTCGCATCCTTAGTGGTATTCGTAGTTTCTTTAGGTTTGTCCAACTTGATGGATATCGTGACGATGATCCAACAGAATTACTCGAGTCACCACAGATAGGCGATCATCTGCCAGAGGTACTCACTACTGAGGAAGTTGATCGTTTAGAAGCAAGCATTGACTTATCTAAATGGGAGGGCCACCGTAATCGTGCCATCATCGAGGTACTTTTCTCTTGTGGGCTACGAGTTAGCGAACTTGTAAACTTGAAGTTATCCGATCTCTATATCGATGAAGAGTATGTTCGCGTGATGGGTAAAGGTTCAAAGGAACGCTTAGTACCTATATCACGTAAGGCGATAGATGAGCTAAAGAATTGGTTTTACGATCGCAACCTGATGAAGATTAAACCTGGCGAAGAGGACTATGTGTTCCTTAACCGCCGTGGGGCCCACCTCACTCGTACCATGATACTTATCATGATTAAGGCTCAGGCCAAAGAGGCTGGCATCCAGAAAACCATCTCGCCCCACACCCTGCGCCATTCCTTTGCCACAGCCCTGCTTGAGGGTGGTGCCGACCTCCGTTTCATCCAAGCCTTGCTTGGGCACGAAGACATCGGTACAACCGAAATCTATACCCATATTGATACCTCAACCCTACGACAGGAGATTCTTGAGCATCACCCAAGAAATTTGAAAAGGAACTAGAATTGTCACGCAGCTATAGTTTTATAGTGTAATCGTTAAGGTTTGCGAGTACAAAACTTAAGGAAAAAAGGTACAATCCCTGTACAAACCAATCGTTTGCCTATACCCAAACGATTGTGTGGCTATACGCAAACAATTGTGCGCCTATACGCAAATTGAAAGTTTATTTTGATAGTGAAAACCTATCCTAATGTGATGTTGTCGACCTCTACGGGTTCGTGGAGGAAGATTTGGGCTTGTTCCTTGAACTTCTGAGGATTTTCGGTTGTCAGGTAGTGTACGTTGGCTCCTTTAGAACAATGTGTCTCGATGTTGGGATGACGTTCGAGATAGCTTTTAAGACTCTCGGCTACGTATTCGCCTTGAGGTACAACACGCACTCCTGTTGGCAGATACTTCAGTATCTTGGGCATCAGCAAGGGATAGTGGGTGCAACCTAAGATAATGGTATCTATCTTTGGGTCTTTGCGCATGATTTCGTCTATGCGCTTTTTGACGAAGTAGTCGGCTCCTGGCGAGTCGGCCTCGTTGTATTCTACCAATGGAACCCAGAAAGGACAAGCCACGCCTGATACTTCGATATCGGGGTGGAGTTTGTGGATTTCCAAATCGTAACTCTCGCTCTTGATGGTTCCTTCGGTGGCTAATACGCCTACGTGGTTAGATTTGGTTAGATCGCCAATAACCTCAGCTGTAGGGCGGATGATGCCAAGCACACGACGTTCTGGGTCAATCTTTGGCAGGTCGTTCTGTTGGATGGTGCGCAGGGCTTTGGCTGAAGCAGTGTTACAGCCTAATATCACCAAGTGACATCCCATCTCAAAGAGTTTTACCACAGCTTGACGTGTAAACTCATAGACCACGTCGAACGAACGTGGTCCATATGGTGCACGGGCATTGTCACCCAAATAAAGATAATCGTATTCGGGAAGTAGCTGACGGATTCCATGCAATATGGTAAGTCCGCCGTAACCGCTGTCGAAGATACCAATCGGTCCTGGATTACTTGAGAGCATCCTGTACTGCCTGATTAATGTCTTCGCACATTAGGGGATTAACCACAGGTACTGCTTTTGCATCTGTATCAATGATAAAAGCATACCCCTTCTCGGCACACATTTTTGCCAGAGTTTCGTTAAGCTTGGCATAGAGTGGGGCAAAGATGTCTGCCTCGTCCTTTGCCAATTGCTCACGACTTGTATTCTTGAAGTCAATGTTCTTCTTCATCAACTCCTGCAGTTCTGTTTGGCGTTTCTGCAGAATAGTCTTTGGGAAGTCGCGCTGACCATCAAGAAACTCCTCGTACTTCCTATTGAATTCGTCTTCTACTCGTTTGGTTTCAGCCTTATATTGTTCCTTCAGGTCTGTCAGCTTCTGTTGAGCCAGAGTATAGTCGGGCATCGACTTGATAGCAGCCTGATAGCTAAGATAACCATACTTTACAGAACTTGATGATGTGGCATCATTCTGTGCAAACACGTGGAGAGATACGAATGCCACAAGAAGTACGAGGAATCTTTTCATATTGTTTGAATTTTGAAGTTAAATAATAATCGTTTACTTCAGTCCGAGCTTAGCCTTAACCTGAGCTGTTATATCGGTAGAGAGAGTTGTGCTGATGTATGGCAGCGAGTTGTTCTCCATGATGTAAACATACTGTCCAGCCTGACCTACGGCCTTAATAGCATCAAGAATCTTGGTCTGGATAGCCTGCATTTTTTCCTGAGAAGCCTTCTGCAGTGCCTGCTGGTTGTCCTGGTAACTCTGCTGGATCTTGGTATACATGTCCTGTAGCTCCTGCTGGCGGCGCTGTTTGATGTTCTCGGGCAGATTAGCCTGCTCCTTATCGAAAGCTTCACCCTTCTTCTGCAGCTCGTCCTGCATGCTCTTCAGGTCAGCCTCATACTGGTCCTGCAGGGCCTTAATCTCGTTCTGAGCCTTAGTGAATTCAGGCATAGCCTGCATTACTTCCTGGGTGTTCACGTGTCCGAACTTACCCTGTGCATTTGCGGTTGTGAAACCACAGATTGCGCATAGTGCGCAGATAATCAATTTTTTCATTTCTTTATTGGTTAAATTATTAATTACTATATCCGAGCTTGCGAAGCACTTCCGAAGAGATATCTACTTTCGGAGAGCTGAAGATGATACCGGAATCGCTGGCGCGATCAAGTACCAACTGATAGCCTCGCAGTTCTGCAATGTCTTTTACGGCGTTATAAACCTCTTCCTGGATGGGTGACATAAGAGCGGTACGCTTCTTAAACAATTCACCCTCTGGGCCGAAGTATTTCTTTTTCAGTTCAGCAGCCTGCTTCTCTTTCTCAACGATGGCATCCTGCTTTGCTTTCTTCTGTTCCTTAGATAGGAATACTACCTCGTTCTGATAATTCTTATAGAGTGTTTGAGCCTCGGCATTCAGTGCGTCAACTTCGCCCTGCCACTGTTTAGATACCTGACTCAGTTGCTCGTTGGCACGCTCATAGGCAGGGATGTTCTTCAGGATATACTCCATATCTACTACAGCATACTTCTGGGCTGAGGCTGCTGTCCATCCAAAGATAGCGCAGAGTGCGCAAATAATCAGTTTTTTCATAAGCGTTCTTTTTTAATGTTATACACCTCTTTGACGTATTTCGTCTCAGATGGTTTTAACGATAAACAACTCTTAACTATTTTCTTATTTCTTAATTCAAAATTATCAATTAGCTTAGAACTCCTGACCGAGGATGAAGTGGAAGTTGCTTCCACCTTTCTTCTGTGCTCCATACTGGTTTGTGTAAACGTTGTCGAATCCGTATGCCCAGTCGATACCCATCAGTCCTACCATTGGCAGATAGATACGAACACCGATACCGGCCGAACGCTTCATCTTGAATGGGTTGAAGTCTTTTGCATTAGCCCAAGCGTTACCACCCTCAATGAATCCAAGTCCGTAGATAGTGGTGTTACCCAGCATGAATGGATAGCGCAACTCGAGTGTGAAACGGTCGTAGGCGTAAGAGTTATACGATGATATGGTGCCACCATTCATCATAGTCTCGTAGGCCGAAGAGTATGATAGTGCTCCGTTGTCGTATCCACGCAGACCGATTGTCTCCTCAGAGTATCCGTAAGAGTATCCGCTCATACCGTCACCTCCCACATAGAAGGTCTCGAATGGTGAGCGCTTATCCTTGTTGTAGCTACCCAGCAATCCCATCTCTACGCGTGTCATCAGCACAAAGCACTTCTGTCCGCCTGTAAGAGATGTAAAGGTACGGCTCTTAAACTTCCATTTATGGTATTCAATCCAGCGATAAACTTGCTGCAGCTCGTCTTCATAGGTAACCGAGCTTGTGTTCTTAGCCAGATTAGCATAGTCCTTATTATCAAACAGTGACCAAGGTGGAGTAACTGTTACCTGAGCCATAAACTCTGATCCACGACGTGGGAAGAGTGGGTTGTCGGTTGATGTACGCGACAGTGTCAGTCCCAGGTTGATGTTGTTACAGTTTCCGTTGTGGATATAGAAATAGCTCCAGTCGCGCAGCATATAGCGTGAGTATCCAAGCTGAGCAGAGAACTGGAAGTAGTCATCAGGCCAGCGTAGACGCTTACCCCAACCCAGCGATGCTCCCCAAACTGTCATTGTTTTGTCGTCGTCGAGCATTGATTCGTAGTTCATGTAGTAGGGGTTGTAGCTACCCATTCCGTAACTATACATTGCGTAGTTGTTGTAGAATGCATTGTTACGGTAGTAGCTTGAAATATCACTCTGCTTAGAATAGAACACACCTACGTTCAGGCTGTTAGGACGTTTGCCGCCAAACCAGTTTGTACCGTAGTTGGCACTCAGTGAGCTGTAGTAGCTACCATTTGTCTGGAAGCTGAATCCCAACTGCTCACCATCTCCATAAGGCAGAATTCCGCGGTGTAGCTTATTCTTGCCGAACAGATTGCGGATAGAGAAGTTGTTGAACTTGATACCAACCTTACCGATAACACCGGTCTGTCCCCAACCAAGTGAGAACTCCAGCTGGTCGTTACTCTTCTGCTCCAATTTCCAGTTAACATCAACTGTACCATCGTCTGGATTTGGTTTAACATCGGGTACAATCTTTTCTGAATCAAAGAATCCCATTGATGCGATATCACGTGCAGAACGCATCAGAGCCTCTTTGTTAAACAAGTCGCCCGGCTTTGTGCGCAGCTCGCGGCGTACCACCTCTTCATACAGACGATCGTTACCGTAGATACGAACATGGTTCAATCTTGCCTGTGGTCCCTCAGTTACACGCATTTCGATGTCGATAGAGTCACCGTCAATGTTTACTTCTACAGGCTCGATGCCTGAGAATACGTAACCATTGTTGTAGTACCAGTTACCAGCGGCATCTTCGTCTTCTTTCAGTCGCTTGTCTATATGCTTCTGGTTGTACACGTCACCCTTTTTCATGCCAAGTACGGCATTCAGATAGTCGGTAGTAACAACAGTGTTACCCACCCATGTAATGTCGCGTACATAGTACTTGTCGCCCTCTTCAATCTTTACCAGTACGTTTACGTGCTTATCGTCGTAACTATATACTGAATCTTCCAGGATTGTAGCATCGCGGAATCCCAGTTCGTTATACTTTTCTATAAGAGCCTGCTTTGCTTCCTTATAGCGCTCTTCGGTAAACTTCTTGGCCTTAAAGAAATTAGAGAGTTTTCCAGCCTCGTGAATCTTTCCGAAAGCACCTTTGCCGAACATAGAACCTTTAATCTTCTTTGAAGACAGTTTCTCGTTGCCCTGGAATATCAACTCATGAACCTTCATCTTGTCCTTCTTGTCGATGTTCACATCGAGGGTAACTTGTCCTGATGCATCTTCACGCTGAACGATATCGATTTCAGCATTTTTATATCCTTTGTCGTCGAAGTATCTCTTAGCAAGAATCTTAGCACGGTCCAGAATGTTGCGAGTAAGACTCATACCTTTAACCATACCAAGCTTAGCCTCCATATCCTCTCGCTCGGCTTTCTTGATACCATTATAGTTAATGTTCTTGATACGTGGACGCATGCCTAAGTGTATACACAGGTATACCTTATTGCCTACGATTGAGTCGGCTGTTATCTGTACTTTTGAGAAAAGTCCGTTACGCCAATAGCGCTTCACAGCCTCTGTTATCTGGCTACCTGGCAGCTCAATCTCCTGTCCAACGGTCAAACCAGACAGGCCTGCCAATACATAATCTTCGTATCCCTCTACGCCCTCAACGGCGATACCACCAATCTCGCAGGTACGTGGTGTACCAGCGTAAGATATGTCTGGATTAACAATCTTATCCTGAGCAGTAGCAGTGAATATCGAACAACTGATGGTGAACACTGCTACCAGCACTCTAACCATTCTGATTGTTCTCACACCTATATACCTTATTATATTATATAGCATCACAATTACTTTTCACTTTTTTACTTTTTCTCCTCTGCTTCTATTTGAGCCTCAGTCTTACCGAATCTGCGCTGACGGCTCTGATAGCTGTAGATGGCCTTATAAAGGTCTTCCTCCATAAAGTCAGGCCAGTATGTATTGCAGAAGTACAGTTCTGAGTATGCAATCTGCCAAAGCAGATAGTTAGATATACGAACCTCACCTCCGGTACGAATCAGCAGTTCAGGATCGGGCATAAAGTTAGTCCACAATCTCTGGTTGATAGTATCCTCGGTAATGTCGTTTACATCCAATTTTCCTTCTTTCACTTCCTGGGCTATCTGCTTAGTAGCAGTAGTAAGTTCTAACTTTGAAGAATAGCTCAGTGCTACTACCATTGTCATGGCGTCGTTCTTAGCAGTATGCTCTTCGGTCTCTGCAAGTTTCTTGTTCACAACCTCAGGTATACGTGAACGGTCGCCAACAACGCGGAATCGTACGTTGTTCTTCATGAATATCTCATCCTCAAGCGATGTCAGAACTAGTCCCATAAGGGCTGCTACCTCGTCAGCAGGACGATTCCAGTTCTCTGTAGAGAATGTGTATAGGGTTAAGAACTTGACTCCCAGTCGGGTACACTCTGATGTTATGCGGCGTACTGCATCAACACCGGCCTGATGACCAAAACTGCGATCTTTGCCACGCTCCATGGCCCAACGTCCGTTGCCGTCCATAATGATGGCAATGTGCTGGGGAATCCTGTTCATGTCTAAAAGTTCCTTCATATATCTTAATATCTATCGTTATTACACGTTTTGCACTTCTCCCAGAGGTCGTAGGTTAGTCCTAATTGCAGTGCGCTGTAACAGTCGGTATTTTTAAATAATCCGCTGCTCTTAATGCCTAGTGGATCTTTACTGCCGTCCAGTTTGTCGCTCAGCGTGAAACGCATTGCCCATTCAACTGTAAGGTTCAGTCTTTTACCTATTTTATATTTCACGCCCGCGCCTAAGGGAGCGTTCATTGTTGCTCCTTTCTCTGGTCCTCCGTAGAAGGTCGCTCCCAGTCCTGCGATTATGAATGGTGCTAAGCGCCTTGCACCTCTGTATTCGTTGCCCGTGCCATACGCCCAAAAGTTGTATTCAAAGCGCAGGTCGGTTTCAGTTATTCGGTGATTAAACTCATCGGCTTTTATCTTTCCTGTTCCGATGTTCAGGCTCAGTGCTGTTCTTGGATCCATCCTATATTTGCTCATCAGCACCAACCAAGGCTGCAATCCTTTCACCAAACTGCTATTATAGTCACCTACATAGCTCACTAGTCCAGTTCCGACACCTATCTCCAACTTGTACTCAGGCTCTTCCTGGGCACTGGCAGCCACTGTTGTGGCCATAATGAAGATTACTGCCAACAGCCTTTTCACTCTATTCAATTATCATTCCACGCCAGACTTCGCCAGTGTCTATTCCAACCAACCACAAGTAACCGTCATCGTCGGTTGTTGCACTAAGGTTGTTTGTACCAAGCTCGTCGGGCAGAGTGTATTTTGAACTCGTCTTCCAGGTTATGCCCTGGTCACGGCTCACGTAAATCTTTTTATCGGTTCCTATAGCCAGAACCGCACTGTTGAATCTTACTAAGTTCAGATTATCCATCTTTGGCAGATAATATTTGCCGTGATCGGCTGGGGGGATAAGTACCCACTTTGATGGCATACTATGCTTTGAGTATTCTGCTATTTTGCGCCATACCACACATGCTGTGCTGTTATTGTTGTTTACGCCTACCAGCAACTGGTAGTCTGTAGAGTCGTTAGCAGCAAATGGCCATGATACAAAAGCAAAGTTCTCTGTTGGCAGCCATGTTGCATCCTCGTCCAGACTGTCGGCTGTCCATGTCTCTCCGTTGTCGCGGCTAACCATCAGCTGGTCTTCGTTGTTGTAAGCATATGTCTCCACAGTACCATAGCCAATCAGCTGTTTCATACCAGCGTTAATGGCTATCTGCTCCCACATGGTCTTTTTTGTGTCTATGGGAAGGTCGGCTATCGACTTTTGTTCCCATATCATCTTGTTTGTCTGGGCTTTATGTATATTTATTGTTACCTTGTAACTGCGATAGCCTGAACCATCTTGTGCATATACGCGCAGGTCTTGCAACTTCTCAAAGTCTATAGAGTCGGTGCTATTGTAGTATAGCAGTGAATCCTGCCCATCAGAAGCAGGATAGTTTACCACAACTGTGCCGCTGTTCTTGCTTGTGATAGTTGCCAAAACATGGTTGATGTCTACATCAGATGGCAGTGAATCGGTGTTGTAAATTTTGTGCTGTTGTTGGTCGATAGTAAATACCACTGGATCTGAGAGTGTTGATTTATAAACAGAGTCGGCACCTGTAGACGATGTGGTGTGTACGTAGCGGTTCACCGTTGCCAGTTTAAATGTGGCAATGGCTGTGTCGTTGTAATACTGGACGTTTTTTTCGTCGGAATCCTTCAGGCACGAAGTGACGAGCATAGAGCAAACCAGCATTGTGCAGAGTGCAGAAATATATCTTTTCATTTTGTAAATATCGCTTTTATTCCAATTTGGCTGCAAATTTACGCACATTTCTGCAAAAATGAGCACATTTCTCTTTATAATTAATGAAATTATGGCTAAATTTGACCGATTTTAAGTTAGTTTAGGTTTTTGATGCAAAAAAAGAGGGCGGTATGAGTCTCTCACTCCGCACTCCTTTCAACGTCTGTTGGTATGCATAAGTGTAAAAATACTCAGCGCTGCTGAGATAACAACCGATGCCAACATGACCGTTGTTTGAAAATCTAATAACATAATTCTTTTTAACCTTAAAATCTAACTACTAAAACCTAATGAAAAACAAGTAATCTCGCGATTACAAGTGCAAAGGTAACATTTTTTATTGAGAATCGAGAATCGGTTATTGAGAATTATATGCCATTTTTTGCGGTTATTGATATATATCAACAAAAATTGGCCACACCTTTCGGCGCAGCCAATAATTATCAATTAGATTTTAAACTATCAATTGAATTAGAGCTTTGGACCAGCAGCAACCAGAGCCTTACCAGCCTCGTTGCCCTCGTACTTCTTGAAGTTCTTGATGAAGCGAGCAGCCAGATCCTTAGCCTTCTCCTCCCACTCAGCAGCAGTAGCGTAAGTGTCGCGAGGATCAAGGATAGCAGGATTTACGTTAGGCAGCTCTGTTGGAACCTCGAAGTCGAAGAAAGGAACCTTCTTTGTAGGAGCCTTCAGGATGCTTCCGTCCAGGATAGCGTCGATGATACCACGTGTATCGGGGATAGAGATACGCTTACCGGTACCGTTCCAACCAGTGTTTACGAGGTATGCCTTAGCACCGCTCTTCTCCATCTTCTTAACCAGCTCCTCAGCATACTTTGTTGGGTGCAGCTCCAGGAATGCCTGGCCGAAGCAAGCAGAGAATGTTGGAGTTGGCTCTGTGATACCGCGCTCTGTACCAGCCAGCTTAGCTGTGAAGCCGCTCAGGAAGTAGTACTTTGTCTGCTCTGGAGTCAGGATAGATACAGGAGGCAGTACACCGAATGCGTCAGCACTCAGGAAGATTACGTTCTTAGCATCAGGACCAGCGCTCTTGCCGTTTACCTTCTTAGCAATCTTCTCGATGTGGTCGATAGGATATGATACACGAGTGTTCTCGGTTACGCTCTTATCAGCGAAGTCGATCTTACCGTCAGCAGCTACAGTAACGTTCTCCAGAAGAGCGTTACGCTTGATAGCGCCGTAGATGTCAGGTTCGTTCTCCTTGCTCAGGTTGATAACCTTGGCATAGCAACCGCCCTCGAGGTTGAATACACCCTCGTCGTCCCA
>DEHD01000039.1:0-7929 GCA_002351725.1 Prevotella sp. UBA2809 | reverse complement strand
GTACCAGACAGACCGAAGAAGATAGCGGTGTTCTTACCCTCCATGTCGGTGTTAGCAGAGCAGTGCATTGAAGCGATACCCTGCAGAGGCAGGTAGTAGTTCTGCATAGAGAACATACCCTTCTTCATCTCACCACCATACCATGTGTTGATGATTACCTGCTCGCGGCTTGTTGTGTTGAAGGCAACACAAGTCTCTGAGTTCAGACCCAGCTCCTTGTAGTTCTCAACCTTTGCCTTAGAGGCATTGTAAATAACGAAGTTAGGCTCGAACTTCTCCAGCTCCTCAGCTGTTGGCTGGATAAACATGTTCTTTACGAAGTGAGCCTGCCAAGCAACCTCAACGATGAAACGAACAGCCAGACGTGTAGCCTCGTTAGCACCGCAGAAAGCGTCAACTACATAAAGCTCCTTGTTGCAGAGCTCCTTGATAGCGATTTCCTTAACCTTGGCCCAAACCTCCTCGCTCATGGGGTGGTTATCGTTCTTGTACTCCTCAGTTGTCCACCATACCTTGTCCTGGCTCTGTGCATCCTTAACGATGTACTTATCCTTAGGTGAACGGCCGGTGTAGATACCAGTCATTACGTTAACAGCGTTGAGCTCGGTGTTTACGCCCTTGTCGAAACCCTCGAGACCAGCCTTTGTCTCCTCTGCGAACAGAGTCTCATACGATGGATTGTGAGCAATCACGGTGCTACCGGTGATGCCATACTGAGTCAAATCTAACTTTGCCATATTACTAATCTTTATTTTAAGTTGTGAATATTATCCTCTGTTATTTTCTAAATCGCCGGCAAAGATACAAATAAAATAAGAATTAATAATTATGAATTAAGAATTTTTTGTTCGCCCACAATTCTTTTTAGGTTAAAGAAATTAAAAAACTATGCCGTAATTGTACTTTTGCCACACCGACATATCAATCTATCGTTTATTTTTTTGTACCTTTGCACCCGCTATGGAGTTACAAATTTATGATTTAACACTGTTGATAGTCGGGATTCTTAATCTTGCTATGGCTGTGGGCTTGTTGGCCAACAACCATGCCTATCGTAATTATCCTGTTTATCGTCGTTCACGCTGTTTTACGGCAGTGTTCTTTGCTGTGTTCGGTATAGGAATGTTACTGCATTATCACTTCCAGTGGCGCTTGTCTTATCCGCTATTGGCTACGGCTCTCTCCGTGTCGTATTTCCATATTGCGGGCGTAGCCATCACATGGAGCCACACACCGTTGCTCAATCCCCACTATCTATGCCGTAAGGTCGTGGCTCGCGATGTCGTTTTCTTGGCAGTCGGGCTCCCTGCTTATTGGATTTCAGCCACCAGTTGTCCGCTCTCCACTCTTCACTATACATTACTCATTTTCCTGATTCATTGTGTGTGGATGTCGTTTGATTTCTATACCACTTATTTCCGTGTTAGTCGTCGTTTGATAGCGATGAAGTTGGGTAGTGTAGAAGGTTTTATGCGGTGGATGCTCCGATCCTGTCATCTCATTATCGCCTTTGGTTTAGGTAGTATTATGTTTACCTCGTTTTTCCCAGTCGATGCTTGGCCGTTCACCGTTTTGCTCATCATTAGTGCGCTGGTGTTTGTCTATATCTATTATTCTATCAGCGAATATGGTCACGTTATCGACTCGGCCACCACTGCTACCAAAGATGCCTTAGAATGAAATGTTACAAGGTGTCTGTAACGCCGTTATGCCTTGTAACGCTATTACAAAGCCGTTGTAATTAAACAACTATAAAATGACTCATAATGCCATTTTGTTGTCACCAGAAATTTTGTTGTTACCACCCGTATGTGGTTGATAATTAATGGTTTACAACGATGGTGACAACAAAACAACAAAATGAACAAAAAAAAAATTTTTGTTTCAAAAAAGTTTGGCTATTTCGCTAAGTTGTTGTATTTTTGCGCCCGAATAACTAAATTACGAAAAGAAATGAAGAAGAGTTTTCTATCAGTACTTTTTGTGCTACTTACCGTTGTATCGGCCTTTGCACAAGGTGTTTCTGCATTAGATCGTTTGAAGGATGACCCTCGCAGGGCTTTTGGTACTGACTATCCGTACAAGCAAACCGGCGAAGTGAAACTGACCAAGGCTCCAAAGGGTTATAAACCTTTCTATATCAGTCATTATGCACGTCATGGTTCGCGCTATTATTGGAGTACCAGTTTGTATAAGGAGCTTGACACCTTGCTCACAGTGGCTCACCAGAAACAGCTGCTAACACCTGCAGGTGAGGAGTTCCGCCTGAAGTTCATGGCGGCAAAAGATGAATTGATGACGGGTGTTGAAGAACTGACCGAAGTGGGTTGGAAACAGCATCAAGGCATAGCTCGCACGATGTATAACAACTTCCCCGAGGTGTTTGAAAAAGGTGGAAACGTATTAGCCATATCATCGTTGGTTGGCCGATGTGTTATCAGTATGGCAGCGTTCTGTCAGGAATTGGTGCAGTGCAACCCCAAACTGGAAATACGAGAGCAGTCATCGCGTTTTACACTCGACGGGGTGGTTCCAACAGATAGTCGTAATCCTGTGAAGCATAACTATCCGAAAGACCTGAAACCTCGCTATGAGAAGAATCGCGATATTTTTAAAGGTGAGGATAACTTGCGCAAAAATCTGCTGCAGCGCGTGTTTACAAGTACTGAAGGACTGCCTGGAGGCAAGCACCATATAGAGAGCAACTTGATAAACTTGTACACATCGTTGCCAAGCATTGAGCATGAGGGAATGATGGGTGACATCATCACTGATCAGGAAGTGGCCGACCGTTGGGAAGGTGACAATCTGGGTGTGTACTCATGGGTGTTCGGGCCGCAATATCAGATGATACCCATTTTGCAGGATATACTGAAAAAGGCCGCTGCCGCCATTGATGGCAGTAGCGACCGTGTGGCTGATTTGCGCTTCGGTCACGATACCTGTATCGGTCCACTTACTGTATTGATGGGCATTAACGGAGCCGACAAGGATCCGGAGGATCCCAACGAGGTGAAGAACTGTTACCAAAGCTGGGAAACCTGTAAGGCCAGTAACATTCAGCTCATTTTCTATCGCAGCAAGAAGGCATCTGATGATATCCTAGTGAAGTGCCTGATGAACGGCGAAGAGGCAACTCTGCCTGTGCCGACATCGAGCTATCCATATTATAAATGGACTGACTTCAAGAAGTTCTACACTGAGCGCTGCAACAAGTAATGCTTAATTGGTGTGCTGCTTCATGCCCTCAAGAAACTTCTGTTGAAGCTGTTGAGCAAGGCCATTGTTAGGATTAAGGCGAAGAGCCTTTTCGTAGTTCTGCATTACATCCATGTAGTAACGCTGGCCGTTCTGAGCGGGATTCTGAACAATGCGTACCATATAGAGAAAACCACGAAGGGTGCATAGGTCGCTTTGATCGGCACCCTTCATTTTTTCCATCTTGCTGATGGTCTCTTCAGCTTGCGCCAAAACGTTCTCGGTTTGTGGCGCATGTGGATTCATAATGGTATAGTTAAGGCTCTGCAAAGCCAGCTGATATTTAGGGCCGACACTATCCGGCTGCATGGCCTCAAGGCGTTGCAGCTTGGCAATGAGTTGAAGCATGTCGTCGGCATTGGCCTGCTGGGCATTGATGTTAACTACTCCTGCGAAAATGAACACTACGATAGCAGCGAACTGCTTAAAAATTTGAGATGTCATAAGCTTTATTATTTTTAAGTGAAACAAAAATACCGATGTAAAAGAATCTGTCACGTGATGATGTGATGCCGTTTCCGGCTGCATCATAACGGAAGATATTGGTGCGCCCCAGAATGTTGTTCAGTGAAGAATATAGAATGACCTTCGGACTGAGCAGATAGGTGATGTTGGCATCCAGACTGTTATAATATGGAGTTGTGCCATTCGCAAAGTGGCGGCCAGTGGCATAGCTGTTGGCAATACCAATAATAAACTTGGCAATAGCGTATTTTGCAGTAAGGCGCAAGTTGTGGCGAGATGCAAAACCAGGGGCGCATGGCTCTGTATTGTCCATATACAACCGTTCTGAATCGTTAAAGGAATAAGCCAGCGTTGTAGTGAGTCGGCTACTAATCGAGTGATTCTCGACATATATATCCACACCTTTACTGTTTCCATAGCCATCTGACTGGTAGATGCCGTTGTGCAGCAATGGCAGATGGCTATACCTTTTATAATAAGGCTCTATGCGCAGCAGTGATGATGCAAAGTTGTATTGCATCGAAAGAATGATATGGCTGGCTGTGCTCTGACATAGTGATTTGTTGCTTTGGGCCAAGATATCGTCTTCGGCAGTCTGGCTGTATTGACCTGCTACTAATGAGAACTGCCATCGCTTGTTTGGGATATAGCTGAGCGTGGTTCGTGGCATAAGCTGATAATGATGATCCATCATCTCCATTCTGGCCGCTACATGAAGGAAAAGCTTTGGCATAATACGCCATTGGGCATCGATATGGGTTGCTAGGATGTTATAATCAAGGTTGTATCGGTAAGGTGCAAAACGCAATGTGCTGTTTCGATTATAATCTTCAACACCGGCCTGTAGCTTAAGTACACTATTGTATACCTTTCGCAGTTCGGCCTTAAGGTGAACCTCGTTGCGGAAGTTGCGGTAATGGTCGCCTGCGTTAACGGCATCGTCTATATGGTTAAATACGGTGCTGTTGGCAAAACCTGCAAAAAGAGTATAGCCTCTCCCTATAGGAGTTTTATATGTGAGGTTGGCATAGACGTTATGCTCTTTAAGGCTTATGTGGCGCTCGTCCTGATGAAGTCCCACGGATGTAAAATCGTAACCTACGTATGATTTCAACACGCCTCGCCCATTATATTCCTTTTTATATTGTGCCTCGCCAGAGAACTTGCGGTATGGGCGAGTTAAGTCTTGGCGCTGGGCGAACAGACGGTCGTAGAGTCCCATACTGGTGAGGGCTGCATTGAATGATAGTGCACTACTGGTAAAAACCTTGGTGCCGCCGATGTTCCAGTCGACAAGTGAAGCACTGACACCGAACTTATCGCTTGTGGCCAAATCGGTAGTCTCCATAGGAAGCACAGCAGAGAGTGCCTGACCATATTCACCACTATAGCCGGCAAGTGAAAAGTTGATGCCTTTGAACAGAAATGGAGAGAAACGACCGCGAACGGCAGTGTTCTCTGTATTGGTGGAGTATGGTACAAGCACGTGCATGCCGTTTACAAATGTCTGGCATTCTTCACTTTCACCACCGCGTACATATAGTTTCCCGTCTTCGCCCACCTTCTGTGTGCCGGGCAACGACTGCAGTGAGGCCACAATGTCGCCACATGAATTGCCGCTCATAACAACATCGAGGGCGTTCATAGTCTTGAAGTTATCGCTCTTACCAAAGCTGTATGTGCTGGCTGTAACAACGACTTCATCTATGGCTGTGGCACGTTCGTGAAGGCGGATGGCAAGATGGGTAGAAGATGAGAGGGTGATGGATTGCGTGTAGTCATTAAATCCCATATAGGTAACGCGTAGGGTTGCTTCGTCTTTTATTGTTGTTTTGAACGAAAAACGGCCAAGTGAGTCGGTTAGGCAACCGTCGATGGTACCTACTATAAATACATTAGCACCTGCGAGCGGTTCGTGCCCGTTGGTTACAACACCCGAAACGGTGGTCTGACTCTTAGCACTCAAGGCTACGAGCAGCAAGATGATGATATGTGCGAATTGTTGTTTCATGCCGCAAAGATAGAAAGGTAATACGATACTTCCAAATTTGCGGGACAGACGGCTAGAAAGGCTGACAGATAACTAACCCGCCAGACGAATGACTAGAAAAAAGGACGAATGACTAAGCGATAAAAGACTTAAGTTTTGGCACGTATGTACGCGAAACCGGCACTATTGTGGGGCACGTGCCAAGCTTAAGCTGATAGCCATTTGAGTTACCTTGGGCTGAGGTGATATTGTTAAGATTTACCACAAATGAGCGGTGGCATTGGAAGATGTTCTGGTAAGTCTGCAGGTCGTCAAGTACGGCTGCAAGTGTGGTGTGTATCTCGGCAGTAGCTATCTTATCATTATTTATATAACATACAGATACATTATTTTTCTGCGCCTCGATATATAGCAGGTTGTTGATAGGGATTAGCAGATCGTTTCCCCTAACGTTTGTATCGTGTATGGTGATAGTTATGTCGGTCTGCTGATCGGTTGTTTTGTCGAGAAGGGCTTCGAGTTGGTTGCGCAGGTAGCGGTAGTAGCTTAGGCTTACAGAACAGATGGTTACAAACACACCGATAATAAGTGTCCAGTATAGGAACAGTAGTAACAAATCGAGTGTGATTGGGAATGAAAATACTACCGAAAACACCAGAAAGTTGCAAATGCCTATAAAAAGTATCAGACAGAGAATAGACAACGACTCGTGCCATATACGCCAAGGGGTGATATTCTTGTGTAATGGGCGTTCGGCAAGTCCGAAAACCAAACAGCTGCAGAATGTAACAAATCCGAACAGTAGTGACACCAAAAGCTTGTTTCCCTGATACATGCTGAACCCAAATGGTTGCAGTAAATAAAGTATCAGAAACACGATGATACAATACATAATGCAGTCTCTAAGCCAGTGACTGCTAATTGGAAACGGGTATTTTCGGGATAATATTGACATTTCGGGTGCAAAAATAGAATATTTTCCCGATATAACCAATTGTTTTTTGAATAAAATTATTAACTTTGCACCCAAACTATAAATTAATCAATGGAATCTACAGAAGCGTTATTGGTGCAACAGCTGAAAAATGGCGTTGATGCGGCATACAAATATCTGTATGACCAGCATTATCAGATATTGTGTCATGTGGCGGCACAATATGTGAAAGACGACTTTCTGGCCGAGACTATTGTTGGCGATGTGATATTCCATTTATGGGAGGTACGAGAGACTATAGAGATAAACACGAGTGTGCGCAGCTATCTGATGACATGCGTACGCAATCGCTGTATCGATTATTTGAAGTCGCAGTATCATAAGCGCGAGGTGGCTCATAGTGATACAGGATTAAGAGATTTTCCTGTTTTGCAGTATGTGAAAGATGATGACTACCCTCTTGGTAAATTGTTAGAGAAAGAGTTGGAGGATGAAATAATGAATGCCATAAATAGATTGCCTGATGAGTGTCGTAGGGTATTTAATATGAGCAGGTTTGAAAATAGGAAGTACGAGGAGATTGCGCAGGAACTTAAGATATCGGTTAACACTGTAAAGTATCATATTAAGCATGCGCTGGCTCTGTTGCATGAAGATCTTGGAAAGTATCTTACAATGGCTATGATGATACTTATTGAGAGCATGGCCTAAAAAATATTGAGTTCTGACTACCCTCAGAACTTTTTTTATCGTCAACCATATAACAAACAAGAATAATGATAGATAATAAGGACTATAACGAAAAAGAGATTTGGTTCTCATCGGTTAGTAAAGAAAGCCTGGCCAAGTACGATAAGGATGCAGCATATGCAGCCTTCAAGAAACGTGTGGCTGAGGCTGGTGCACAGCCCAAAGCAAAGACCTTCCGACTTGGATGGATAAAATATGCAGCAGCAGTATTACTGATGGTGGTAACGGTAGGCTATCTTTCGTATAAAGGAGGACAGAATGAGATTCAGTCATCATTTGGCGATATCGTTATAGCCACTCCGCAAGGCTCGCGTACACAATTGTCATTGCCCGATGGATCGAAGGTGTGGCTTAATGCGGGTTCTAGTATTTCGTACTCACAAGGATTTGGATACATAGACAGACTAGTTAATTTAGTGGGTGAAGGCTACTTTGAGGTAGCCCACAACGAGAAATTGCCTCTTAGCGTTGTGTCGGAGAATGTATGCGTTAAGGTTTTGGGTACTAAATTTAACTGAACTTTCGCAAGTGA
>DEHD01000014.1 GCA_002351725.1 Prevotella sp. UBA2809 | reverse complement strand
TGCCGCGTTGCCGCACTGCCGCATGCCTTTTAACATTTGAAAATAAGTCAGAAATAAAACACAAAAAGCCTTGCATATCTCCAGAAAAATTCGTACCTTTGCATTGTCAAAATGAGAATCGCAGAGGCGGGCCTTTAATGATAAAAATTGCGAGGATTAAATCTAGAAATTGCGCAAGTTAAATCTAGCAATTGCAAACATTAATAGTGACCGCAGAAGTGATAAACAGGCGACAAAGAGAGAACCATGAAATTATTAAACATCATCCATTAACATTAAACATTAAAATTATGGCTATTAAAGTAATTGCACAGCGACGTGAAGTAAAACTTGGTAAGAATCCTGGAAAGAAGTTCGTGATTCGTCCAGATTTGTATTCACCAATTCAGGAGAAGAAGGTATTTGCAGAGGCTGCTACCCACAGCGGAATATCTGCAGGTGTAATCAAAGCAGCTTGGGATGCTGCAGGCGAGGTAATTCGCACATGGGCCACTGAGGGCCACTCTATCCCACTGCCAGGACTGGGAACCATGCGATTCGGAGTTCGTAGTAAGGCAGTAGAGAATCTGGAGGACGTGAAGACGGGGTTGATTACAGTGCGCCGTATCATCTTTACTCCAAACGTGGAGGTGAAGGATGAGTTGAAGAACACCTCTATTCAGATTACCTGTCTGGATGAGGACGGAAACGTGCTGAAGCGCGTGACCAGTGGCGACAGCGGTGACATCGAAGATCCTGAGAACACCCAGCCAAGCAATGGCGGTAACCAGAACACCCAGCCATCAGGTGACGTACCTGGAGAAGGAGATTAAGCGATTGGGGCAAAAGCCCCAACGCTTAAAGGTAAAAAGTTGAAAAGGTAAAAAGGTAAAAAATTAAAGATTATGACTAAGAGAGAAACCATTAAATTCATCGTACAGATGATTGCGTCAATCGCAACCGCGATTGTTACAGCCCTAGGAGCAACAAGTTGCATGGGTATGTAGAAAAAACTAAAGAAAAAGTCACCTTCGGGTGGCTTTTTTTGTTGAGCAATATTTTTTCGTGCAAATTGGGGTTATATTGAAAAAAATGTTTATATTTGCAACCAAAACAATCTTTAATATATTAACATGATGACGAAAAAAACTTTCATGAGACTGGCAGCGATACTGGGCTGCGCGATGATGATGGCAGTGATGACTGCATGTACAAGCGACAATGCCGACGACCCGGCAACTGTTGATGAAGGCTCGATTGTGGGCAACTGGTGCTCGAACGTTTCGGGCAAGACCTATGCCAAGTGGAACTATGGCGACACGTGGCGGAACACCGTGTTTAACGATGACGGAACAGGGTTTACCCGCATTTACTACACACTACAGGGCGAAATAATAGGATGCGAGAAGATAGACTTTACCTACAAAGCAGCCGACGACGGTACGCTGGTGATGACATCAACCCAAAGGGGCGCCAAGGACACCAAGTGGAAGCTGGTAGGCAATGAACTGCGATTAGGCGACGAAACCGCCGACGAGACGTATTTGTACTTCAAGCCAACACCTGCCGACATGGCCGCTAAGTTCGACAAATGGAGCAAGGCCGAAAATGTGTTCGATGTGCCTCAGCCCGCCAAGTACACCGTATTTGTATATGGCAACGCAGGCGGTTGGATGGACGAAATCATCGAGTCCGGATTCTGGGAGAGAATACAGCAGTATCTGACCGACTCAACCAACGTGCGCGTGGTATGCATGTATAAATATGGTAAGCATCTGCCCGAAGATGGCAAACCGTTTAGTGGCAAATATGCCGAGCCAGGCGACATCGTGTGGTTTGAGCTGAACGACAAGACCGACCTCGACAAAATCAAAGAAAATGGCATGCAGGCCAACGGCATGGGCGAGAAAACAAAACAGCTGAAGATATGCGACCCTAACACCATGCGCATGTTCCTGGAGTTCAGCAGTCTGCAATGCCCCGCCAAGGACTATGTTCTGGCCATCTGGGGCCACGGCTCGGGTTTCGACGCTATGAACGACGTGCCCGGAAAGTATGAATTGAAAGCCCTGACACGCGGCGTGATGGTCGACGAGTGGGTAAACAACGAGTGGATGGATATGTACGAGATGTACGATGCCATGAAGGCTGCGGGTATCGACCACTTCAACACGCTGATGTTCCACAACTGCTTCATGGGTAATATCGAGTCGCTCACGCAGGCACGCTCGCTGGCCGATTACATCATTGCATCGGGCCACATACTGAACAGCGACGGCTTACTGATGACGGAGTTTGTGCGCGGACTGATAGAAACAGGCGACCCCGAGAAGGCTGGCGGACTGATGTTCGAACGCTCTACACCAGACTGGCAGGATGGTTATCTGAATGAGAAACCAGGAAAATTCCCTAACGGCGACTACAAGATGATTCGCACTGATAAGTTCCAGCCCATCATCGATGCCTCGAAGCAACTGTGCGACCGCATCCTGGCGCTCTATCCTACGCAGAAGGAGGCCATCGACCGTGCCTCAAAGAGCGTGTACCGCTACTTTGCTATCAACGATGGCGAAACGGCGAGACCACAATGGGTATATCCTTTCTTCGATATAGCCAACTATGCCCAGCTGCTGGCCAAGGAGACCGACGATGCCCAGCTGAAGGACATTTCGGCCGCGATGGACGAAGCCTTCAAGGAGGCATTTGTTCACTATCGCGACGTGAACAACAGCGTGCAGCATCTGGATCACTACACGCTGAGCGTATGTCTGATGCACCGTGGATACTACACAGCCGACTATAAGTCGGTATTGAACCCTGTTCCAGAGAACAACTTCAACGAGGGCTACGAGAAGTGCGACTTCCACAAGCTGACAGGCTGGGGCAACTGGCTCAACACCAACGAACAATCGCTCAAAAGCAACCCAGAGTGCGGCGGAGGCGGGCAACTGAAGTAAAAATAAAAATAAAATGCATTTTATTTTGTATTTTATTCGGTTTTCACTATCTTTGCACTCATGATTAACCAGCAATTATTGAATCCGAAGAGCATCGTCGTCATCGGCGGCTCTAACAACGTGCATAAGCCCGGAGGCTCTATCGTGCGTAATATTAAGAATGGTGGTTTCGGTGGCGACCTGCACATCGTAAACCCCAAAGAGGACGAGGTGCAGGGAATAAAAGCCTATCACGACGTGAAGGATATACCACCGACGGAACTGGCGGTGCTGGTAGTGGCAGCGAAGTTCTGTCCGGACTATGTGGACTATCTGTGCAGCGAAAAGGGCACAAAGGCTTTTGTGATTATCTCAGCTGGATTTGGCGAGGAGACAAAGGCGGGTGCACAACTGGAACAGCGCATACTCGACACCTGTAAGAAATACGGGGCAGCACTCATCGGACCGAACTGCATCGGACTGCTGAACCGCCATCACCACAGCGTGTTCACACTGCCCATACCTAACCTGAACCCACAGGGCGTTGACTTTGTATCGGGATCGGGCGCCACAGCGGTGTTCATCCTCGAGAGTGCCGTGATAAAAGGGCTGCAGTTCAACAGCGTGTGGAGCATCGGTAACGGTAAGCAGATAGGCATTGAGGACGTGCTGCAGTATATGGACGAGCACTTTGACGCCCAGACCGACTCGAAGGTGAAACTGCTGTATATCGAAAACATAAGCAACCCCGACAAGCTGCTGTATCACGCAAGTAACCTGATACGCAAGGGATGCCGCATAGCAGCCATCAAGGCAGGATCGAGCGAGAGCGGAAGTCGCGCAGCATCGAGCCACACGGGTGCCATCGCATCGAGCGACTCGGCCGTAGAGGCTCTGTTCCGCAAGGCAGGAATAGTGCGCTGCTTCTCGCGCGAGGAGCTCACCACCGTGGGCTGCATTTTCACCCTGCCCGAGCTGAAAGGAAAGAATTTTGCGATTGTGACGCACGCTGGTGGGCCTGGAGTGATGCTTACAGATGCGCTGTCGAAAGGTGGACTGAACGTGCCCAAGATAGAAGGGCCTGAGGCTGAGGAGCTGAAGGCAAAGCTGTTCCCTGGCTCATCGGTGGCCAACCCAATAGATTTTCTTGCTACTGGTACGGCCGAGCAGCTTGGCACAGTGATTGACTACTGCGAGAACAAGTTCGACAACATCGACGCCATAGCCGTTATCTACGGAACGCCTGGACTGACGCAGCTGTACGAGGCGTATGACGTGCTGGATAAGAAGATACGCGAGTGCAAGAAGCCAATATTCCCAGTGCTGCCAAGTCTGCACACTGCAGGCCCTGAGGTGGCGGAGTTCTTGAGTAAGGGGCACGTGAACTTCAGCGATGAGGTGACGCTGGCCACAGCATTGAGTCAGATAATGCGTACACCACAGCCTGCACCACCTGAGATACAGTTATACGGCATAGACCTGCCACGACTGCACAAGATAATAAGCGGTGTATATGAGAATGGCTACGTATCGCCACAGATAGTTCGCGAGATACTATCGTGCGCTGGCATACCACTGGTACCTGAGATGGTATCGACATCGAAAGAGGAGCTTACGGCCTTTGCAGAGCAGGTGGGATTCCCAGTAGTAGCAAAGGTGGTGGGACCGATACACAAGAGCGACGTGGGCGGAGTGACACTGAACATACGCACACCTGAACACCTGGCACTGGAGTTTGACCGCATGATGAAGATAAAGGATGCCACAGGGGTGATGGTGCAGAAGATGATGAAGGGCACTGAACTGTTTATTGGAGCGAAATACGAGACTCGTTTTGGACACGTAATACTATGCGGACTGGGCGGTATATTTGTTGAGGTGCTGAAGGATGTGTCGAGCGGACTGGCTCCGCTGAGCTATGGCGAGGCTTACTCGATGATACACTCGCTGCGTGGCTACAAGATACTGAAAGGTACGCGCGGACAGAAGGGTATAAACGAGCAGAAGTTTGCTGAGATAATAGTACGCCTCTCTACCCTACTGCGCTTTGCCACGGAGATAAAGGAAATGGATATCAACCCGCTGCTGGCCGACGAAAATGACGTAGTGGCCGTAGATGCCCGCATACTCATCGAGAGATGAAGACAGCGATTGTTGGTGGTGGGGCGGCAGGATTCTTTGCGGCGATAAACCTGAAGGAGATGTGCCCTGAGATGCAGGTGACGATATTCGAGAAATCGAAGAAGGTGCTTGCTAAGGTTGAGGTATCGGGTGGCGGAAGATGTAACTGCACAAACTCGTTTGAGGCAGTGACGGATCTGCAACAGGTGTACCCACGAGGCCACCGACTGCTGAAAAGGCTATTCAAGACCTTTGACTATCGCGACGCGTACGAGTGGTTCGAAAGCCACGGGGTGCGTCTTGTAACCCAGGAGGACCACTGCGTGTTCCCCATGTCGCAGGATTCGCACACCATAATAAACATGTTCCTGGCCGAGGCAAAACGCCATGGGATAGAGATACGCACGCAATGCAAGATAGAGAGTCTGGATGAGCTGAAAGACTACGATTTTAAGGTTATAACCACAGGTGGTGGCACGGCATCAATGGCAGGAGTTCCTACTATCGAGGCTGTGCCATCGCTGTTTACATTCAGCATTGAGGACGAAGCGCTGAGGGCGCTGATGGGAACAGTGGTTGAGGATGCAACGGCATCGATACCTGGCACAAAGTTTAAAAGCTGTGGGCCGCTGCTGATTACCCACTGGGGAATGAGCGGACCTGCGATACTGAAGCTGAGCAGCCATGCTGCGCGCGAGCTGCATGAGCACAACTACCAGATGCCACTGGCTGTGAACTGGACATCGCTGAAGGAGCCTGAGATACAGCAGGAGCTGCACGAGATAATAATACACCATCCGCAGAAGCAGATAGCCACGATACGCCCATTAGGGCTGCCAAGCCGACTGTGGGACTACCTTGTGGCAAAGACTCTTGGCGAGCGCGCCCAGAACCGTTGGCAGAACCTGAACCAGAAGGAGCTGAACCGCCTTACTAACGCACTATGCAACGATCAATACCAGATAGCCGGTAGGGCGGCTTTCAAGGATGAGTTTGTGACTTGTGGCGGTGTTGACCTTGCAGCTGTAAACACAAACACCTTAGAATCAAAAACACTCCCCCAGCTTTATTTTGCTGGAGAAGTGCTCGATGTAGATGGCATCACAGGCGGATTTAATTTCCAAGCCGCCTGGACCACCGCTTATGTTGTTTCCATGGCTATTAATCAACAAGCTGGTTGTAGTCGGTCTCCTTCTGAGGGATGACCCAAGTCCAGGCGTTGCCGTCCTCAGGATTGATGGTTACGGCAAAGTCTGACTTGAAGTTACCACCCTGCTCTCTGGTCTTGCGAACGATTGACTGACCCCAACGCTTGTAGTCGAACCAGTCGTTGCCCTCGCCCCAAAGGTCGAAACGGCGATACAACTTGATTTCGTCCATCAGCTCGTCACCAGCCTTCTCGCTCTTGGTGTAAGCAGCGTCGTACTGACTTACAGCCTCAAACAGCAGGTCCTTAGCCTCAGCCTCCTTACCCAGGTGCATATCAGCCTCGGCCTCGGTGTAAAGCATCTCGGCATAGCGGATAAGTGGGAACGAACCACCACCGGGATAGAAGCCTACCATAAACTTAAACTGCATATATGCATACACCAGCGATGTGCTGTACAGACAATCAGGATAATCCCTACGTGCACGCTGATACAGTTTTTTGGTGCTACGGCCAGCGGCATTACACTCGGCATACTCCTCATCTGAAGGAACCAGATAGAGATATCTGCGCTCGTCGGTCTCAGGAATCTGGTCAATCAGTTCCTTGCTGATAGCTACAGGATAGTTACGGCAGTTGTTTGCACTAGAGTTACAACCGATGTAAGCAAAGAAGCTATAGTAACTGATGGTCTGAATCTCCTCTTCGAACACACCCCAGATCCACTCTGAATTCTCAGTATGGAAGCCACCGTTGATATAATCATTGACAGTCATCATGGCGTGACCCTCGCGAGCCATAGCGGCATACTTGGCAGCATTCTGCCAATCCTCGCGTGTGAGTGCGGCCTTGGCATAGATGGCATAAGCCACATCCAGACCTGGCTGATAGAATTTCTCACGATCGCGTCCACTTCTCTCATACAGACTGATAGCATCGTCCAGATCCTTATAAATCTGTGCATAAGCCTCGGCCTGAGTGCTCAGGGCTTGGTCGCCCAGACTCTCGTCGGTACGCAGTATGATACCCTCGGTATCGCCCTGATGGTCGCTCCAGCGATAGGTGTAGAGCTGCACCAGACGGAAGAATGAATAAGCACGGAAAGTAAGTGCCTGAGCCTTCAGGAACATCTTGTCGCTCTCGGTTCCATCAGCTTCATCGATATGGCTGATGATAGCGTTGGCATTGCTCACCAGTTTATAATAGTAGAACCAAGGATATACTGTATAGGTTGCGGTAGGACGCAGGTGATAGGTAGAGTTCCACACACCAGCCCAACCAGTGTTGTTACACTTCTGGGCATCGTTGCCAGTGAAGGTGCCATACCAGTTAAGGATGGTTCCCTCGCCGTTCAGACCCTGTGTAGACATATACTGCGATGACATAGCCTTGCACAGACCGTTCACAGCCAACTCAGCCTTCTCTGTGGTGCTCATCACTCTGGCCTTGTCCATCTGAGCCTCTGGCTTAGTGTCCAGATAATCGCTGGCGCAAGAGCTAAGTCCCAGTGCAGCGATACTCAATATATATAAATACTTTTTCATAATTTTCACTTTTTCACTTTTTCACCTTTAAAACTTAATGTTCACTCCTGCTGAGAACACGCGTGGTGTTACGAAAGCAGCCGACTGAGTGCCGTTGAACGACATCTGTGGACTCATACCCTTGCGAGCTGTGAGTGTGTACAGGTTCTCGCAGGTAAGGGTCAGCATAACGTTCTCAAGTCCTGCCTTGCGCACCAGTTCCTTAGGCAGACGATACGAGAGGTTTACATTCTTCAGAATGAGATAGCTGGCGCTGGTGAGCCAACGTGAAGAGGTAGAGTTGAGGTCGGCCTCCATACCTGTAACGAGCGTAGGCACATCGCTCAGCATGGGCACACCGTTGCGGTCGATGGCATCGACAGCGGTAGCCTGATCGCTGGTCCAACCCTTCAGCACGTCCTTGTGCAGAGATGTTGGTGTGCCTGATGATGACATCAACGTCTGATAGTTGCTGTCCATAATCTTGCCACCCAGCTGATAGGTGAACAGTGTGAACAGAGTGAAGTCCTTGTAGCTTACGCTGAAGTTGAAGCTACCAAAGCATGAAGGCAGAGCCGAACCGTGGAACTCGCGCTTACCATAGGTAGTGAGATATGAATAAGGTACACCGTCGATTACAACAAGGGCATTCAGATCGTTACCCTTAATCTCCTTACCAGCGGCGTTACCATAGGTAGTGCCGTCGAGTGTGAAGAAGTAATCGTCGTTATTGAACTTATAGAGCGAGAAACCGTTCTTGGTGTTGATACCCTCCCATGTGTAGGTGTAGAACTGATAGCGGTCCATGCCCTCGACAATCTTCTTGGTACCATCGATGATACCGCCCTTGTTCTGCTCAGGCAGCTTAACAATCTTGTTCTTCTCGACAGTGAAGCTTGCACCAACGTTAACCTTCCAGTTCTTGGTCTTCAGCACGTCCATATCGGCTGAGAGCTCGATACCGTGGTTAGAGATTGTACCAAGGTTCTTGGTGATAACGCTCTCGGCAACGGTAGTGCTTGTAGCACCAGCCGACAGAGGATTATAAACGTCGAAGATAAGGTCCTTGTTGCGCTTGTCGAAGTACTCGAAGCTGAAGTTGAGCTTGTTGAACAAGCGGCCCTCGAGAGCTACACCCCACGACTGGCCTGTCTCCCACTTAAGGTCCTCGTTAGGCAGCTGTGCGTTGTAGAATGCACCCTTGTGGTCGTTGATGGTGGGGTTGTAAAGGGCCATATAGCCATACAGGCCAGAGCCAGAGTCGTTACCAACCTCACCATAGTCGGCACGAAGTTTCAGGAAGTTCACCCAGTCGTACTTCTTCATCCACTTCTCGTTGCTGATTACCCAGCTGGCACCTGTGCTCCAGAAGTTACCCCAACGGGCCTTCTTAGAGAAGCGTGATGAACCGTCGCGACGGAATGAGAACTCTATGTTGTAGCGGCTGTCGTAGCCATAGCGTACGCGGCCAAGATATGACTCAGTATGATAAGTCTCGCTGTAGTCCTGCGATGTAACAGGCTCAGCAAAGTTAATCAGGTTGTTAAGTCCAGGCTCTATCTCGATGTTCTTTGTAACGTAGAGCTCGTTAACGGTATAGTCGTAGTTCTCGTGAGCCAGCAGGGCATCGATAGAGTGTACACCATACTCGTGGTTCCAGTGCAGCTGCTGCTGGAATGCGTAGTTCTTGTATCGGTAGTCGCGACGACGGCCACGACCGTTGTTACCCTTACCATCGCCGATTACAGAGCTCTCGTAGATGCTCTCCTCGTTGTTGCGAAGGTTCAGGTTACCCTTCAGTGTGAAGGTGAAGTTATATGGCAACAGGATGTTGGCATAAGCAATACCATTGACGGTGTTGCGGATGGTCTTGTCCTGGTTCAGCTCGTTCTCCCAGATGACATGACGGTCGTTATACTGGTTGCGTGTTACAACCACCTGACCGTTAGCATCGGTATACGAACCGCTGTCGTACTGGCGATAGCCCTGCTTGTCGAGCAGATACTCACCTGTGTTCACATCGTGAGTGTGAACAGGATATACGGGCGAAATCTTTCGACAGTAGTTGAATGGGTTATTGTTGGTGTTACCAGTGCCATAGCTTGAATCGAAGTTCTGATGAGTGGCATTGATATTAAGACCAGCCTTGAGCCAAGGGGTTGGATTGATATTGGTAGACAGGCGGGCTGACAGACGGTTGAAACCTGAAGTCTTAAGATAGCCCTGCTCGTCGAGATATCCAAGTGAGATAAGATAATCGCTCTTCTCGTTAGCACCGTTGGCGTTGAAGTTGTACTCCTGACGATAACCGCTGCGGATGGTCTGGTCGTACCAGTCGAGGTCCTCGCCGTATGTACCCAGCATCTGTGCATCGCTAACCATCTTGCCATTAGCATCAAACAGAGCGTTGTCGGCCTTATTGAATATGTTGAGCAGCACACGGTCCTCAATCAGATGCTCTGATGCGTATGCAGCAGCTGCGGCAGCACTTGCGCCTGCAGTCATCTGATTGTTCTTCATGTTCATCCACTGGGCCTCCATCCACTCGCGGGCGCCCAGACGATCGTACTCAGCAATACCACGGCTGTATGTACCCTGCTTTATGTCGAGATTAACGTTCAGCTTGCCCTGCTTACCCTTCTTGGTGGTAATCAGGATTACACCGTTGCTGGCGCGGTTACCATAAAGAGCAGCTGATGCAGCATCCTTAAGAACCGACATCGACTCGATGTCCTGAGGGTTCAGGTCGCTGATGTTACCACTATATGGCACACCATCGAGAATATACAGAGGGTTGGTGTTACCATTAACGGTTCCCACACCGCGGATGCGGATAGAGGGATCCTGACCAGGAGCACCTACGCTACTGTTTACACGTACACCTGTAACTGTTCCTTCCAGAGCCGAAGCTACTGATGAGGTTGGGCGCAGCTCGATAGCCTCGCTCTTAACCTCCTGGATAGAACCTGTGAGCGATGTCTTCTTCTGTGTACCATAGGCCACAACCACCACCTCATCGAGGGTGTGTACATCGCTACGTAACTGAATCTTCAGAGTTTTTGTGCTTACTGCTACCTCAAGTGGTTCCATTCCCACATAGGTGATTCGAAGAGTCTTCATGCCCTCAGGAACGTCGAGGGTGAAGTTTCCATCATAATCGGTAATGGTACCAATGCCTGCATTTCCAACTACCTGGATTGTAGCTCCGATAATTGGCTCGTTATCCTCATAACTAACCACGGTACCAGTAACCTTTGTTTGTGCCAGCGATATTCCCACACTAAGGAATAGCCCAGCCAACATCATACTGAGTTTTTTCATTGAAAACTTAAAAAATTAATAATATATTAGTAATTACTTAAATACTTAAACAAACTAAATTCTTTTTATCTCTGAAATCAATTTACCATTCCTCACGAAACGGGCTGCAAAATTACTAAGATATTTTGAAACTACCAAAGAATAATTAATAAATATTTAATTAATATGCTTAAAAAAATAGCTAGCTCAAGAAAGAGCCAGCCATTCTGATATATTTTACACCTGAAAGATTACTCCTCGCCAGATGCGGTTGTAATTTCAAAAATCAAATAAAAATTATCAAAAAGTAATGCTTTTATGCTCTTTTTTAACCTTTTGATAACATAAGCCTTGTTTTGTATCAATCTTTTTATTATCTTTGCAGGCACATTTAATTAAAAACATTAGGAACAATCTTTAAATTCACATAACAATGGAACAGCAGAAACGTTACGGTCATTTCGACGACCAGAATCGCGAGTACGTCATTACCGACCCGCAGACGCCGTGGCCTTGGATCAACTATCTGGGCAACGAGGATTTCTTCTCACTAATCTCTAATACCGCTGGTGGCTATTCTTTCTATAAGGATGCCAAGTTCCGCCGCATTACACGCTATCGTTACAATAATGTACCAATGGACAACGGCGGTCGATACTTTTATATCAAAGACGGCGATACCGTTTGGAATCCTGGATGGAAGCCTTGCAAGACTCCACTCGACTTCTACGAGTGCCGCCACGGCATGAGCTACACACGCATCACTGGTCGTAAGAATGGCGTAGAGGCCAGCGTGCTGTTCTTTGTTCCACTGAAGAAATGGGCTGAGGTACAGAAGCTTACTCTTAAGAACGATTCTAAGGAGGCCAAGACTCTTAAGCTCTTCAGCTTCGAGGAGTGGTGCCTTTGGAATGCAGCTACCGATATGGAGAACTTCCAGCGTAACTTCTCAACAGGTGAGGTTGAGATTGAGGGAAGCACCATATATCACAAGACAGAGTATCGCGAGCGTCGCAATCACTACGCATTCTATCACGTAAACGCTCCTATTCAGGGCTTTGATACCGACCGCGAGACATTCGTTGGACTCTACAACGAGTTTGCCGATCCACAGGTTGTTATGGAGGGCAAGCCACGCAACAGCCATGCTCACGGCTGGAGCCCAATCGCATCTCACTATATCGAGGTGACACTCGCTCCTGGTGAGAGTAAGGACTTTGTGTTCCTCCTCGGCTATATCGAGAACGAACAAGACAAGAAATTCTCAGCTCCTCAGGTTATCAACAAGGATAAGGCTCACGCACTCATTGCAGAGCTCGACACCACTGCCAAGGTAGATAAGGCATTTGCTGAGCTCAATGCTTATTGGGATGCTCTGCTTAATATATATAATGTACGCACAGGTAACGATAAGCTCGACCGCATGGTGAACATCTGGAACCAGTATCAGTGTATGGTTACCTTCAACTTCTCGCGTTCGGCATCGTTCTTCGAGAGCGGCATCGGTCGCGGCATGGGTTTCCGCGATAGTAATCAGGACCTTGTGGGCTTTGTTCACCAGATACCATCACGCGCCCGTCAGCGCATCATCGATATCGCCTCGACACAGTTCCCCGATGGCGGATGCTATCACCAGTATCAGCCTCTTACCAAGCGAGGCAACAATGATATCGGCGGTGGATTCAACGACGACCCATGCTGGCTCATCTTCGGAACTGTGGCTTACATCAAGGAGACAGGCGACTTCTCAATCCTCGACGAGATGGTGCCATTCGACAATCAGCCCGGCTCTGAGGTAACACTCTTCGAGCACCTCAAGATTTCTATGGACCACGTCATCAACAACCTCGGTCCGCACATGTTGCCACTCATCGGCCGTGCCGACTGGAACGACTGCTTGAACCTGAACTGCTTCTCATGGGATCCAAACGAGAGCTTCCAGACTACAGAGAACGTATCAGAGGGAACAAAGGCTGAGAGCTTGATGATTGCAGGTCTCTTCGTAGTAACAGGAAAAGACTACGTAGCTCTGTGCAAGAAGATTGGTAAGGATGCCGAGGCAGAGCGCATGCAGAAGGCTATCGACGCTATGATCGAGGCTGTTAAGAAGCACGGTTGGGACGGCGAGTGGTATCTCCGTGCCTACGATTTCTACGGCCGCAAGATAGGTAGTAACGAGTGCGAGGAGGCCAAGATATTCATCGAGAGTCAGGGTTGGTGTACGATGGCCGAGATCGGCGCCGAGGAAGGTATGGTAGCCAAGAGTCTCGACAGCTGTAAGAAATACCTCGAGTGCGAGCATGGTATGGTGCTCAACAACCCAGCTTTCACAAAATATATCTATGAGTATGGTGAGATTTCTTCATACCCAGAGGGCTACAAGGAGAACGCAGGTATCTTCTGCCACAACAATCCTTGGGTCATCATCGGCGAGTGTATCGCAGGTCGTGGTAACGATGCCTGGAGCCACTACGCTAAGATTCTGCCATCGTACGTAGAGGAGAAGTATCAGACTCTGCACAAGGTTGAGCCTTACGTAAACTGCCAGATGGTGGCTGGTAAGGACGCATTCAAACCAGGTGAGGGAAAGAACTCATGGCTTACTGGTACTGCAGCATGGATGTGGTACACTGTATCAGAGTTCATCCTGGGTATCAAGCCTGACTACGATGGTATCCGTATCGACCCATGTCTGCCAGAGACAGCATCCGACTACACTGTTCAGCGTAAGTTCCGCGATGCTGAGTACGAGATAACCATCCATCCAAACGGCTCACAGAAGGGTGTTAAGAGCATCACTCTGGATGGCGCCAAGATTGATGGCACAGTAATCCCCTACTCTGCAGGCAAGCACACCGTTGAGGTTACGATGTAATATTAATAAGAGTTTAAAAGTAATCCCCGCTCAGTTAAGTCTGGCGGGGATTATTATTTTACTCTTTTATACGTTCTGTGAGAAGAAAGTTTCTTCTATGGATATAGCGGATAGATAAGGTTTACCAGCACGAGCATGAGGGCAAGAAGCACTACGTGCATACAGATGCCAAGGCGGGCAAAGTCGTTGAAATGGAACGAACCTGGACCGTATACAAGCATGTGTGTGCTACTTCCTATTGGCGATGCGAAGCTGATGGTGACGCTGAGCATGAGCGACATGACAAACGGCATGGGGCTACAACCCATCAGCTCGGCCTGCTGATACATGATGGGAAAGAACACAGCGGCGGAACCTACATCGCTGACGAACTCGCTGACGATAGATGCGAAAATACACATGACGGCCATAACGATATAGGGGTGGCCCTGACACAGATCGAGTATAGAATGGGCCATGGTGTGGGCAATACCGGTCTTGGTGATGGCCACGGAGAACACCACGGTGACTCCAAGTATGAGCAGCAACTCCCAATCGATATATTTGGTAACGCCCGTCATGCGGCAACAGCCAAACAGCATCATGAGTCCTGCAGCCATCATGGTAACGGCCATGAGGGGGAACACATGGAACGACGACATGATGAACATCAGCACAAGGATGATGGCTGAGGTGACCGTTTTGGGGCCCAGCTGGGGCACGAAATGGCTATCGAAGAAGGTGAGTTTACCACGCGTTTCCTCTTCCAAGTGGCGATCGCCCTTTGGGGGGCACTCCAACAGCAAGGTATCACCTGCCTGAATAATAATCTCACGGGGTTGGCCTTCGACACGATGACCAGCACGAGCTACAGCGATAAGGGCCACATCATGATTCTGCTCGAAATGGGTTTGCGCCATAGAGCGACCAATGAGCGCACTACCGAAGTTGACATAGGCGGTACGCATCTTGCGCTTGGTGTCGATATCGTTGATACTCCACACATGGCGGTCGGCGGCGGCAAGGCCGTGGGTATTCTTAATCTCAAGGATATCGTTGATCTGACCAGCATATATCAGGCGGTCGCCACCCATCACCCACTCGTCTTTTGGTACTGGCATGATGATTTCGCGGTCGAAACGCACAATCTCAACCAGCGAACCTCCCTTGACGTTATATAGTCCAGCCTCCTCTACGGTACTGCCCACGGCGGGATTATCGGTAGGAACAAGCAGCTCTACGGTATAGTCGCTGGTGGTTTCGAACGAGTTCTCGCCCGACTCACGCGAGGGGATGAACTGCTGCAGCGCTATGACCATGGCCATACCAACAATGGTGAGCAACAATCCTGGCAACAGGGGGGCAAACAGATTCATAGACTGCCCCGTTTGCTGCATATAGAGACCGGCTACGACCAGATTTGACGAGTTGCCCAACAGGGTGCACATACCGCCAAGCGTGGCTGCATAGCTCAGAGGCAGCAGCAACTTTGAGGGAGCTATATTAAGCTTGCGAGCCCAAATCTTTACGGCATCGATGAACAGGGCCACCACATTGACCGAATTAAGCAAGGCGCTAAGAACGGCCGTGGGAATCATCAGGCGGATTAAGGCCCGCTGATAGTTGCCGGGCTCGCCCAGCACATTCTTGGTGAGCCAATAGAGTACACCCGACTGCATGAGGCCTGCTATAATCACAAAGAAAGCGGCATGAATAACTACCGGCTCGCTACCGAAACCTGACATTCCCTCTTCCTCGGTAACTACACCTGTGACTAACAGCACCGTAAGCGCACCAAGAAAAGTAACCTCGGCTGGCACACGCGTACGGGCCATGAACGCAAAAATGCTGAAGATAGTGAGCATGGTGATCCATGCGTAAATGCTGAAGCCGAATACTATTGTTGAAAAATCTATCAATGTCTCCATTACACTATTTGCAATATATTCGGGTGCAAATATATAAAAAAAAAGCCACCCGACAAAATCGAGTGGCATTTTTTTATATTTGAGCAATATTATTTGAGCTCTGCGAGGTACTTGATAGTACGAACCATCTGAGAAGTGTAAGAGTTCTCGTTGTCGTACCAAGAAACAACCTGTACGAGTGAGTTGCCGTCCTCCATCTTGCTTACCATGGTCTGGTTAGCGTCGAAGAGTGAACCGAACTTCATACCGATGATATCGCTTGAAACGAGCTTCTCCTCAGTGTAACCGAAGCTCTCGTTAGCAGCAGCCTTCATAGCAGCGTTGATGCTCTCAACAGTNNACCTCACCCTTAACAACAGCGTGCAGGATAGTGGTAGAACCAGTTGGAGTTGGAACGCGCTGAGCAGCACCGATGAGCTTACCGTTGAGCTCAGGAATTACAAGACCGATAGCCTTAGCAGCACCAGTTGAGTTAGGAACGATGTTCTGAGCACCAGCACGAGCGCGCTGAACATCACCCTTGCGCTGAGGACCATCGAGGATCATCTGGTCACCTGTGTAAGCGTGAACAGTTGTCATGATACCGCTCTGGATTGGAGCGAGGTCGTTCAGAGCCTTTGTCATTGGAGCAAGGCAGTTTGTTGTACAAGAAGCAGCGCTGATAACAGTGTCAGCAGGAGTCAGAGTCTTGTGGTTTACATTGTAAACGATAGTAGGCAGATCGTTACCAGCAGGAGCAGAGATAACAACCTTCTTAGCACCAGCAGTGAGGTGAGCAGAAGCCTTCTCCTTAGATGTGTAGAAACCTGTGCACTCCAGAACAACGTCTACATCCAGCTTACCCCAAGGCAGCTCAGCAGCGTTAGGAATAGCATAGATAGTGATCTTCTGACCATCAACAACGATGTAATCCTCACCAGCCTCTACAGTGTGCTTGTTCTCACCAATCTTGCCGCAGAAACCACCCTGAGCGGTATCGTACTTCA
>DEHD01000037.1 GCA_002351725.1 Prevotella sp. UBA2809 | reverse complement strand
CAGTTTTGGGCCCTCGTCAAGGCAGCTAAATGGAACGAGAACATTGATAAGTTTCGCGAAACAGGCGATGCCTCGTTGAAGCGCAAGTTGCCTGCATTTATCTTTCAGGCAACATTCGATGAGACCGAGTCGGCCAATGGAAAACTTGGTGCATGGCGCAAGCAGAAGGCTACACGACTGACGGGACTTGTGGTTATGGATCTGGACCACATCGACAATCCTCTCACACTCTATCAGGGTTGGATAGAAAAGGGGCTCGACCTAAAGGCACTTGGTATAGTTCTAATCTATATCAGTCCCAGTGGCAAAGGATTGAAGATAATTTTCAAGGCGCGACTTGATTGGGGAAACCTGGTGGATAACCAGCACTCTATGGCTAAGGTGCTTGGTGACGATGTGGTTATTGATGAATCGGGGAAGGACTCGTCGAGGATGAGTTATATTTGTAAAGAATCTGACATTTTGTATATTGACAAAGAACTTTTTACGTATGAGAACAAGGAATTTGCTGAGCGATATAATGCTCTATATCGAGACGGTCATTCACAGGCTACGAACCCGCATGACAGGGTACAGGGGCGTGACAAGTGGCAGGAGCGTGACAGGGTACAGGGCCCAGTCACATACTGTGACAGGGACCAGTCCCCAGTCACACCAGTCACAGAAGTGTCATTAAAATGGAGAGGGTATGATGTTCAGTCTATCATTGATTGCCGTTACGCTGGCAAGTTGCCATGCGCGGCCGACAGCAACCGTCATACAGAATCGCTCAAGCTGGCAACCGACCTGCTGCTTATGCTCGATGGCGACAAAACCGCAGTACAGCGCATGGTGGAGAGTCAATCGTGGGTCAAGGAGATCATCGACGAACGAAACGAGAACGTTAGTCAGACAGTGGCCAGTGCCGCTGAGTGTGTGGCGCAAAAGGAGAAGAAGTATGCCAGCAGTCTGCCCAGCAAGGCGATGCTGGAAGCGATACAGAAAGCCACAGGGCGCACATTCCAAGAGATTACGAAGACGCAAACGCCGAGGACGGTAACTCTGGCCGAGGAGGATATTAACCGTTGGCTCTGGGAGTGGGGCGAACAGATTGAGGCTATGGCTGAGGACTTTCCGCTATTGAAGGACATCTGCAAAGGCCTGAAACGTAACCAATATCCAGCTGCTCTCTTTGTGGCAGGTGGCCTGATGATGACGCTGATGACGCGCTGCACTTATCGCTTCTATCATCGTCCTGAGGAACTGCGCAGGCTGAACAATTCTACGTTGATTATTGGCGATCCTGCAAGTGGAAAATCGTTCGCAACAAGGCTCTTTAAATTGCTTGCTTCGCCCATTGTTGAGGCAGATAAGATTGGCAAGGATGCCATCAATGCCTATCGTGAGCAGATGCGCACCAAGGGCGCTAACAAGGAGAAGCCTAAGAAGCCCAAGGTGGTGGTTCGCATCCACCCAGCGCGAACATCTAATGCCCAGTTTATTCAGGATATGGTGAATGCTGTAGAAGAGGTAAACGGCGAGCCGATGCAGCTACACATGTTGACCTTCGACACAGAGCTCGACAATACGTTGTCGCTGCAAAAAGGTGGCTCGTACATCGACAAGCAGGCGTTGCAGTTGAAAGCTTTCCACAACGAGGAGGATGGTCAGGCATACTCGAATGTAGACAGCGTATTCCAGGAGTTCTACGTGATTTGGAACTACATCTATACAGGCACGCCTATCGCGCTGAAGAGAATGGTGAACGAGCAGAACTTTGGTTCTGGATTGGCAACCCGTTTGACCTGTATTCCCCTGCCAGCCACCAATTTTGAGATGATGAGTCGCGAGAGTTTTGTAGACTACGATAGCGACAACCGTCTGAAGGAATGGGCTGGGAAACTGGACAAGATGAAGGGCGAACTTAGCGTGCAGAAAATCGTGGATGAACTCTACGACTGGACGGCTCGCCGCATGGAGGATGCCAAGGAGAATGACAGCAAGGCTGATGAAATGTTGTTGAAACGTTGCGCTTATCATGGTCTGAATTTCTCTGCTCCGTTTATAGTTATGCGCCATTGGGATAAGATGAAGCAGGATGGACAGTACTGGTGTGGCGAGTTCGAGACAGATGAGGTGGATTGGAAACTTGCAGAGTTGATAGTCAATATCCAGTATGCCTGTCAGCGACACTACTTTGGAGCAATGGCCGAGAACTATTTTGACAACAAACTGAAGGATGCCTCTGTGAACATTCAGCGCAAGCAGAAGACTCTTGAGGCGTTTGGCCGTCTGCCTGATGAGTTTACTATCGAGGACGTGGTTCACTGTTTCAATCTGGGTAGTGCGGCTTCTGCTCGCAAGAAGGTAACGCGCCTGTGTCGCGATCATCTAATAGAGAAGGTTAGCGAGGATAAGGGTGGCGAGAAGGCTGTGTTTCACAAAACAGGTTCCATCATGCTATAACCATCAACCCCCTGATGCCGTGGCACTGCGGCAGCGCGGCGGCGCGGCATTAGGATTTTTAATAATTAGCAATATGAATGAAATAGTACAATTGAATAGTAAAATGAAGTTGAGTGAACATTTCACTCTCGGGGAGTTGACAAAGAGCGGGAGTCATCCTGAAGTGTATAATATCCCATCACACGAAGCAATAACCAACCTCACAAACCTCTCAAAATGGTTGGAGGTGTTGCGCGAGCGCGCTGGAGTTCCGATAATTATAAATAGTGGTTATAGATCACCTCAATTGAATAGGAAGATTGGCGGGGCGCCGAATTCGAATCATCTTACGGGGTGTGCGGTGGATATCCGCACATCGGGGATGGAGCAGGCCATCTGCTATGCAGCCATTCTTATCAACTACTCTGAGGAATCGAATCATGACTTTGATGAATTGCTGATTGAAAAGAATCGGTATGGGGCTATATGGCTGCACTTTGCAGTAAGGGCGAAGGATAATCGCAGAAAGGTGATGTTCATAAACGCCTAAAAGATATAATAATTCATAATTTCCAAAGGAAATTGAAAATAATTAGTTACCTTTGCCAAGTTAAAACGATAAAAAATGGGCTTTATGAAGAAATTTGTATTAATTACTATAGCTTTGATCATGCCTATGTTCATGTTTGGACAATCGTATTCGGCTCTCTGGAAGAAGGTCCAGGAGGCTGAAGAGAAGGATCTGCCCAAGACTCAGTATGAGGTGCTGCAGCAGATAGTGAAAAAAGCCACTAAGGAGGCGCAATACGGACAGCTGCTGAAGGCAGAGCTGATGGGAGCGCAGGCGATGGCGGCAATAGCGCCCGACTCGCTGAAACCTGAGGTGGACCGCATAGTGGCTCGATATAACAACGCTAACGACGAGGTGCTAAGACTGGTGTACCAGACGGTGCTGTACCAGATTGCCAGCGACCAGTACAGCCTGAAGCTTGACATAAAGAAACCGCAGCTAACACCAGAGGTGTGCAAGTTGCTTGCAAAGACCAAGGAGCGCAGTTTCCAGCCGTTTGTGGTGATGGGTGCTGATGCATCGGTATTTGGCAACGACATGCTGAGCGTGATAGGTGGCGAGTTAGGGGAGATAAAGACCCTGCGCGACTATTACAGCAAGGCGGGAAACCAGAAGGCAGTGAGTCTGCTGGACGCCAACCTGGCTATTCAGGATTATCACAACATGCCATACACCACGCCTACAGCCGAGCGCATAGCCTACATAGACAATGCGGTGGCAAAATGGGGCAAGTGGGCAATAATGAACGAGCTGCGCAACGAGCGACAGCAGCTTACTAACCCACAGTTCAGACTATCATACGGTCTGACTGTGGCTCGCCCAATGCAATCGCAGAAGGTGGAGCTGAAGACACTGCGCAATCTACAGCAGCTGACAATGACGGTGTATCCCGTGAAGTGCGAGGGCGACTTTGAGCACTCGCCATCGACAGAGAAGGGCTGGGCTAAGATTAAACCACTGCTGGGGCAGCCTGTGATAAGCGAGACAAAGCAGTTTGACGCGCGCAAGGACTACGAGCTGTTTGACGACTCTATGGAACTGAAGGGGCTGCCCGTGGGCATGTATATGGTGGAGTTTAAGAGCAACCCTGAGACTGAGGTGGTGCGCACGCTGTATCATGTTACAAACGTGTACACCATAGCCGAGACCCAGCCAAACGAAAAGATACGCTACGTGGTGGTGAACGCCACAACAGGACTGCCGATAGCCGGGGCGCATCTGAAGATAAAGGAGAGGGTTAGCTATCGCGAGGAGAAGACATACACTGGCACCACTGATGCCAAGGGCGAGTATATGTTCGCCACAAAGGACGTGACACGACAGCGCAGCGTGTTTGCCTATACCGACGACGACAAGGCAGCAGCAGTGCTTAGCGGCTCAGGCAGATACGAGTTCTACTATGCCGACCGCGTGATAAAGCAGACCGCGATATTTTCCGATCGCAGGATATATCGCCCTGGTCAGCAGGTTCATGCTTCGGCCATGGTGTATCAGGTGGTGCACGGCATAGAGCAGACGGTGTGCGCCAAGCAGGCGGTGACGTTTGTGCTGCGCGATGCGAACTATAAAGTGGTGGGCGAGAAGAAGGTCGAGACCGACGAGTTTGGTGTGGCTGCAGTTGACTTCACGCTGCCATCGAGCGGACTAACGGGCGAGTTCTACGTAATGGTGAACAACAACTCGCAGCGGATACGCGTAGAGGAGTACAAGCGCCCCACATTCCACGTAGACTTTGACGAGTACAAGGAGGCCTACAAGGCTGGCGATACAATCGACGTGAAGGGCACGGCAATGAGCTATGCTGGTGTGCCTGTACAGGATGCCAGGGTGAGCTACAAGGTGATGCGCCGCGCTGCATTCTGGTGGATGAGTTACAGCAGATATTACGACGAGGCTACATTGGGCTACAGCAATAATGGCACAGAGGTGTATAGTGGCGAGGCAACCACTGATGCCGACGGACACTTTACTGTAAAGATGCCACTGACGATGCCTGAGACGAAGTATGCGATGTTCTACAACTTTGTGGTGGAGGCTGATGTGACTGACGGGGCTGGCGAGACGCACAGCGGACAGACATCGCTGCCGCTTGGCAATCGCAAGACTGCCCTGAGCATCGACATCGCCGACAAGGTGCTGGTAGAGGATAACCCCGTGGCAACATTCCACGTGCGCAACGCTGCAGGTAAGGATATAGATGCTGAGGTGATGTATCGTATAGACGGTGGCGAGTGGATTAGCGTAAAGACAAATAATAAGATAGCACTGGCTAAATTAGCTTCGGGCAAGCATAGCATCGAGGTGAAGTATGAGGAGCAGACAGAAAGCAAGGATGTTGTGGTGTTCTCGCTCGACGATGAGAAGCCTGCTGCTGAGGCGGATGACTGGTTCTACCAGTCGGCTGGACAGTTCGCATACGATGGTACTCCTGTAACAATACAGGTGGGCTCATCGGATAAGGATGTGCATATAGTCTATAGCGTCTTCTCGGGCAAAAAGCTGATAGAGCAGGGGGCAGTGGACCGCAGCAACCAGCTGATAAACCGCAAGTTTACCTATAAAGATGAATACGAAAACGGTCTGCTGCTGACCTATGCATGGGTGAAGAACGGCAAGTGCTACACGCATATAGCCCAGATTCAGCGCCCAATGCCTGACAAGAAACTTAAGTTGGAGTGGGCTACATTCCGCGACCGCTTGACTCCCGGCCAGAAGGAGGAGTGGACTCTTACCATAAAGGATGCCGAGGGCAAGCCTGTGGATGCCAACCTGATGGCTACACTCTACGACCAGAGTCTTGATCAGCTGATTAAGCACAGATGGAGCTTCTCGCCTTACCTGTGGATACCGCTGCCAAGCACCCGTTGGCAGTCAGCAGGTGTTTACGGCTACTCGCGCTTATGCACTCGCTCGTGGAAATCGCTCGACTACGATGCAATAAACTTCAGTCATTTCGACCATAGTGTTTATCCACAATACTTCCGCACATTAGGCTATCGAGCATCTAATATGAAGCTTGGTGCACGTGCCCGCGACATAGAGGACGGAATGGTGATGATGGAGGCTGCTCCTGCGATGGCTAAAAATGCGGTGGAGTTTGCTGCTCCTGTAGTTAAATATGATATGGAAGAAGCCAAGGAGGCTGTCGAGACTTCGAGCGTTGGTAGTGCTGATTCAGATGAAAATCAAACAGAGGATGTGCAGGTGCGTGAGAACCTGAACGAGACGGCATTCTTCTATACACAGCTTACTACGGATATGAACGGACGTGTGGCCATTAAGTTCACGCTGCCTGAGAGTCTTACCACATGGCAGTTGCTTGGCTTTGCCCACACCCGCGAACTTTATTATGGAAATATCGAGGCCGAGGCAGTGGCCAAGAAGGATGTAATGATACAGCCTAATGTTCCTCGCTTTGTGCGCGAAGGCGACAAGGCCACAATCTCTGGACGAATATTTAATACAGGCGAAAAGAACGTTCAGGGTAAGGCAACCCTGAAGCTGATAAACGCAGAGACAAACGCAGTGGTATACGAGAAGACTCAGAAGGTATCGCTGAAGGCTGGCGAAACCACAGCCGTAACATTCACGCTAACACCCATCACCCAACACCCAACACCTGATATGCTCATTGCCAAAATGAGCATAGCCGGAAACGGCTATTCTGATGGCGAGCAGCACTATCTGCCTGTTCTGCCAGCAAGCGAGCGTGTTACTATCGCACTGCCTATCACCCAGCATAAGCCTGGCACTGAGGCTATCGACCTGACAAAGTTAGTGCCTGCTGATGCCAAGAATGCTAAACTCACTCTGGAGTATACCAATAATCCTGTATGGCTGATGGTTCAGGCTCTGCCTTCAGTGGGCTCGCCTAACGAGGATAACGCCATCTCGCTGGCTGCATCGTACTACGCCAACGGAATAGGTAAATACATCATCGACCAGAATCCACAGATAAAGCCCGTATTTGAGCAGTGGATGCAGGAGAAAAACGATGCATCGTTGACATCGCAGCTGGAGAAGAATCAGGAGCTGAAGGAGCTTGTTCTTTCTGAGACTCCTTGGGTGATGGATGCTGATAATGAGACAGAGCAGAAGCACCGATTGGCTGACTTCTTTGACGAGAACCTGATGAACAACCGTCTGGATAAGTGCTTAGAGAAGTTGCAGAAATTGCAGTTGAGCGATGGCGCTTGGACGTGGTATCCTGGTATGCCAGGCTCGTTCTATATGACCGTAGCCGTGAGCGAGATGCTGGTGCGCCTGAACGCTCTTACCACCAATCAGGCCGACACCAAGGTTATGCTTAACAGCGCATTCAGCTTTATGGGTAGCGAGGTGGTTGACCTTGTGAAGGAGCTAAAGAAGGCCGAGAAGAAGGGCGAGGCAGTGAGATTCCCAAGCTATAAGGCTCTGCAGTGGCTGTATCTTGTAATGCTCGATGGTAGGGCACTGCCTGCTGATGTGATGGCAGCCAACAGCTACCTGATAGAGTTGTTGAAGAAGGATATCAAGAACCAGAGCATCTACGACAAGGCCCTCTCGGCAGTAATCTTCTCGAAGATTGACGCCCAGCGCGCTCAGGAGTACGCCCAGTCGTTGAAGGAGTACACTGTGTTCCGCGAGGATATGGGTCGCTATTATGACACTCCACGTGCTGGTTACTCTTGGTTCGACTATAAGATTCCAACTCAGAGCATCGCCATAGAGGCTCTGCAGATGATTACACCAAACGACTTCCAGACCATCGACGAGATGCAGCGCTGGCTGTTGCAGCAGAAGCGCACTCAGGCGTGGGATACTCCTATAAACAGCGTGAATGCGGTGTATGCATTCCTGAAGGGTCAGGAGTTCCGCTTGGTTCAAAACCAGAAGATGCCTGCCATCAATCTGGATGTTAAGACAGTAGCCGTGCCCAAGGCAAGTGCCGCTATCGGATACGTGAAGACAGAGCTGCCAAAGGGTAAGCGCCTCACCATCCGCAAGACCAGCGATGGCACATCGTGGGGAGCCGTTTATGCTCAGTTCTTCCAGGCAACAAAGAACATCGCCGACCAAGGCTCAGGGCTGACCATCAAGCGCGAATTGCTTGTAAAAGATGGTAATAAGCTAACACCCATCACCCAACACCTAACACCCGGCCAGCGCCTAACCGTCCGTATCACCATCACTGCTGATAGAGACTACGACTTTGTTCAGGTGGTTGATAAGCGTGCGGCTTGTATGGAGCCTGTTAAGCAGCTTAGTGGATATCATCGTGGAGGTTATATCACTCCTCGCGACAATACCACATGCTACTTCTACGACATGCTGTCGAAGGGCACTCACGTTATAGAGACTGAGTATTACATCGACCGCGCTGGAACCTACGAGACGGGTACTGCCACAGTAGAGTGCGCTTACTCGCCAGAGTTCAGAGCGGTGACGAAGTCGGAGACTTTGGAAATTAAATAATTTAAAAATGTAATAATGTAAAAATTATAATATTGATGAAGAAAATTCTATTAATACTATTCACTATTCACTGTTCACTATTCACTGTTAACGCGCAGCGTTTAACGGTTAAGAACACCACCATCGATGTGGGGGCAACGGGCTACGAGCAGCCTGTTACTGCTACGTTCGAACTGCGTAATAAGGGGTTGCGCCGACTGGTCATCGAGAGTGTAAAGCCCGATTGCGGTTGTACAAAGATAGAGTACCCCAAGGAGGTGGGAATGGGTGAGAAATTCATTATCCGTATGACCTACGATGCACGCCAGCTGGGACACTTCCAGAAGATGTGTCAGGTGAAGAGTAACGGTACCAAGAAACCCTTCTACCTGACGATGAAGGGTGTGGTGAAGAAGGATATGCGCGACTACTCAGGCGAGTATCCTGTGGCCATGGGCGACCTGCTGCTGGATACGGATGCTATCGAGTTTGACGATGTGAACAAGGGCGATGTGCCTGAGGCGGAGATACATATCTTTAATAACGGCAAGAAGGCCATGCATCCTAACCTGATGCATCTGCCTCCATATCTGCAGGCCATCACCAGTCCCGACCTTCTGCTGCCAGGGCGCACGGCCACTATCACCGTTAAGCTGCTCTCAGAGAAGTTGCGCGATTACGGACTGACCAAGACCATGCTTTATGTGGCTCACAACCCAGGCGATAAGGTGCGTCAGGACTATGGCATCGATGTGGCTACGGTATTGCTGCCCGATATGAAACAGTTCCAGAAGTCGAACAAGGAGATGGCACCTGTGCTCAATATATCGGAGACGGATGTCGACTTTACCGACTTCGGCGGAAAGCTCAAGAAGACGGCTACCGTTACACTGAGAAACGACGGTAAGTCGACACTTAAGATTACATCGCTCCAGCTGTTTACTGCAGGTTTGAAGGTGACCCTCTCGAAGAGTCAGATCCAGCCAGGCCAGAGCACTCATCTTAAGATTACAGGTACAGCAGTAGAGTTGCAGAAGCTTCGCACTCGTCCACGTATCCTGATGATTACAAACGATCCCGACCACGCCAAAGTGGTTGTAAACATCAAGTTAAAATAATGTTCAATCTTCAATGTTCAATATATTATGGAACATCCCGAGAATAGCTCAGAATATGCAGGCTTGCAGGTGAATAGTGGGGTAGAGCAGCCCTCTATCATTAACCCCTACCTTAAGCGAGGCCGATTCCGTCGTCGTGAACTCTCAGTGGCCGAAATGGTTGAGGGTATCATCAAGGGCGATGTAACCATACTGTCGCAGGCCGTAACACTTATCGAGAGTGTCAACCCCGACCATCAGGCCAAGGCGCAAGAGGTTATCAACAAGTGTCTGCCTTATAGCGGCAACTCTATCCGCATTGGTATCAGTGGTGTGCCAGGAGCTGGTAAGAGTACCTCGATAGATGAGTTTGGAATGCACGTGCTGAAGGAGAAAGGCGGCAAGCTGGCTGTGCTTGCCATCGACCCCAGTAGCGAGCGCACCAAGGGCTCAATCCTTGGCGATAAAACCCGAATGGAGAAGCTGGCTCAGCATCCGTCGTCGTTCATACGTCCTAGTCCGTCGGCAGGCTCGCTGGGTGGTGTGGCCCGCAAGACGCGCGAGACCATCATCCTGTGCGAGGCTGCTGGATTCGATAAGATTTTCGTAGAGACCGTGGGCGTGGGTCAGAGTGAGACGGCCTGTCACTCGATGGTTGACTTCTTCCTGTTGATTCAGGTGGCAGGCACGGGCGATGAGCTTCAGGGCATCAAGCGCGGTATCATGGAGATTAGCGATGGCATTGTGATAAGCAAGTGCGATGGCGACAATGTGGACCGCTGCCATATGGCTGCCACCAACTTCCGCAATGCGCTGCACTTCTTCCCCATGCCCGAGAGCGGCTGGAGTCCTAAGGTACTGTGCTACAGCGGATTCTACGGCACGGGCGTAAAGGAGATATTCGATATGATTTACGAGTATATGGACTTTGTGAAGGCAAATGGCTATTTTGCCTATCGCCGCAACGAACAAGCCAAATACTGGATGTACGAGAGTATAAACGAGCATCTGCGCCTAAACTTCTACAACAACCCAGCGATAAAGGCACAGCTTTCTGCTGCAGAGCAGACGGTGCTCGAGGGCCACAAGACATCGTTCGTCGCCGCCCAAGACCTATTAGATGAATACTTTGATTTATTAGCAACGGACAACACGACTAAAACGACTGATTAAAAAGTCCTAAAGTCCTGTAGTCCGTTGCCAGAAAGGAATACAACTATGATTCAAATTGAGATAGACGAAGGTAGTGGATTCTGCTTCGGAGTAACCACCGCCATCAAGAAAGCTGAAGAAGAGCTTGCCAAAGGCGAGAAACTATATTGCCTTGGCGATATTGTGCATAACGGTAGAGAGTGCGACCGCCTGCGCGAGATGGGTCTTATCACTATCAACCACGAGGAGATGGAGCAGTTGCATGATGCCAAGGTGCTGTTGCGTGCTCATGGTGAGCCACCTGAGACCTACGAGTTGGCACGCAAGAACAACATCGAGATTATCGATGCCACATGTCCTGTGGTGCTTAAACTTCAGAAGCGTATCAAGGAGCAGTACGAAACCTCTCCCAACCTCCCCAAAGGGGAGGAGTCGCAGATTGTGATATTTGGTAAAAAAGGTCACGCAGAGGTGCTTGGTCTTGTAGGCCAGACACAGAGCAACGCCATTGTCATCGAGAGTAGCGACGAGGTTACAAAACTCGATTTTACACGCGACATCTACCTCTATTCGCAGACCACCAAGTCGCTCGACGAGTTTAACCGCATCATCGATTACATCCAGACGCACATATCGCCTGATGCCACCTTTAAGAGCTTCGACACCATCTGTCGTTCGGTAGCCAACCGCATGCCAAACATATCGCAGTTTGCTGCCAAGCACGACCTTATCCTGTTTGTGTGCGGAAGGAAGAGTTCTAACGGAAAGGTGCTCTACAACGAGTGCCTGCGCGTGAATCCTAATACTCACCTGGTAGAGGACCCTCAGGAGATTGAGTCGGCTTGGCTCGAAGGTATCCAGAGTGTAGGCATCTGTGGAGCCACCAGCACGCCACGCTGGCTGATGGAGCAGTGCCGCGACGCCATACAGAACATGCAGAAATGATAAAGGTTAGAGTTTCAGACGAGATATCATCAGTGTGCCCCACGTTTGTTGGGGCATGTGTTGATGCAATGGTGGTGAACACCTCGTATAACGACCGCCTGTGGAATGCCATCCACGAGGTAGAACAGCGCCTCCGCGGGGAGCTTACCTTCGAGAGCGTAAAAGCCCTGCCATCCATCGCAGCTACGCGCGCGGTATATAAGTTATGTGGTAAGGATCCCTCGCGCTATCGCCCTGCCAGCGAGCAGCTTATACGTCGCATGCTTCAGGGCAAGGAGTTGTATCAGATCGACACGCTTGTTGACCTTGTGAACCTTGCCTCGATAGCCTATGGCTACAGCATTGGCGGTTTCGATGCCGATAAGTTTGTGGGCGATGAGCTGGTGCTTGGAGTAGGTAAGGAGGGCGAGCCCTACGAGGGTATTGGTCGTGGTTCGCTGAACATAGCCGGACTGCCCGTATATCGTGATGCACAAGGCGGTGTGGGCACTCCCACCAGCGACAACGAGCGCACAAAGATTACCCTTGGAACAACTCATCTGGTAGTATTGATAAATGGCTACGACGGCTGCAAGGAGCGCGTCATAGCCAATGCCGAATATATACAGAACCTGCTCGTGGATTATGCTCAGAGCGATGGTGGAACTGTGACTATCTATTGATATCCCTTATAGTGGATGGTTATGCGTCTGCAAAGACCTTACCATCCTCGAGGGTAATCTGCAGTTTTGTGTATTCTGAGTGGAAATCGTTCTTCAGGCGATCCAGATAGCGTGCACTTTCCCACTTACACATGGGCAGGTCGTGCAGCAGATAGTTTCCGCAAGCCTCAGGGCGAGTGGCAGGCACCTCATCCTGAGTGAGAATCCATTCCAGACACTTGATAGTCAGGCGGCGCATATCCTCAACGGTGTATGTGCCAGTCATGATTATGTACATGCCTGTGAGACAGCCCATTGGGCCAACATATACCACATCGTCTTTTGCCTCGCTGTTACGGAACCAAGTGGCCATTAGGTGCTCCAAACTATGCATGGCTGCAGGGGCAACAGCTGGCTCCTGATTGGGCTCTGTGATACGCAAATCGAATGTGGTGAAACCCTTATCCTCGCGCGAAACATAAATGCCTGGCTTGAGGTGGGTATGATCAATCGTAAAACTCTGAATAACCTCCATTTTTAATTTTTTAATTTTTAAATTTTCCTACAGGCTTTCGATGAAAGTCTTTGTGGTTTGGAATGACTTCTCTGCTACCGTATCCCAGAAATTGTGGTACTGTGAAGCATCAGTGTCGCGCAGAGGGATATCGCTGATTACGCGGAACGAGATGAATGGCACCTTGTAGATGTGGCACACCTGCGCGATGGCACAGCTCTCCATATCTACCGCCTTGGCCTCAGGGAAGTGGCCTACAATCTCGCGCATCTTGTCTTTCGAATCCACAAACCAGTCGCCTGTCACAATCAGTCCTGGCTTGGCACCTGTCAGCTGGGCTTTCTCCAGCAGATATGGGTCGGCCTTATAACGTGCTGGCAAACCCTGCACCTGACCATAGATGGTGTTCTCGTCGATGGCATAGCCACAATACACATCGTGGTAAGTGAGCTCTGAGCTTACCACCACGTCCTGCAGGTTGATGTCGTCGCCATTACCACCAGCGCAACCACTCGAGATAATCACATCGGGCTTATATTGGCGAATCATCTCTACTGCCTGGATGGCGGCATTTACTGTGGCGATACCACTCTTCTGCAGGATCACTTTATCTTCTGGGAACAATGGACGGAGCTGCTTCAACTCCTTATCCATCGCTACTATCATTCCAACTTTCATACGTTAAACATTAAACATTAAACATTTTTTTTGCTATTGCGCTGGCGCACTGCCTCGTACATCAGAATGGCAGCTGAGACGCTTACGTTCAGCGAGTCTAAACGGCCCAGCATTGGTATGCGGATGTGAGCATCAGCAGCCTCGCGCCACTGATTGGTGAGTCCAGTGCTCTCTGTACCCATCACGATGGCTGTGCCCTGAGTCATGTCGTAGTCGTAATACTCGTAAGAGTCCTGCAGCTGGGCTGTAAGAATCTTTATGCCATGCTGCTTGAGGAAAGCGATACACTCCTGCGATGTACACACTGCTGTGGGCACGCAGAACACGCCACCTATGCTGGCACGAATCACGTTGGGATTGTACATGTCAGTAAGCGGGTCGCACACTATCAGCGCATCGATGCCAGCAGCCTCTGCACTACGCAGGATAGCTCCTAAGTTGCCAGGCTTCTCAACACTCTCAAGTACCACTATCAATGGATTCTCCTTTAATTGCAGCTTGGCCAATGTGTGCTCTTGGCATCGCACCACGGCTATGTGACCCTCAGTGCTGCCACGATAGGCCATCTTCTCGTAAACCTGTGGCGTAACGTTTACGTCGCGGATATACTCCTCAACCACCTCGTATCCACAGGCCTTGCAGTGCTCTATCTCGCGCTGACCTTCTACCACGAAAAGTCCCTCCTCGCGGCGGAGCGATGACTTCTGCTGGAGGGCTACAACGTGCTTTATTTTGGCGTTCTGTACGCTTGTAATTATCGTTTCTTCCATATTTTTGCTGCAAAGATACAAATTTTTAGGCACGGATTACGCTCATTACACGGATTTTTTTTAATTTTGCAGGCAAATTAAATAATTTGCAAGTTATGACATTACTGAAAAAATGGCTGCCCGATATGTTGGCAGTGTTGTTATTTGCCGTTCTGGCCTTCGCTTATTTCTTCCCCGCTGATATCGAGGGGCGCATTCTTTATCGTCACGATGCATCTGCTGGACGCGGTGCAGGACAGGAGAGTGTTGAGTATCTGCAGAAGACGGGCGAGCGCAGTCGTTGGACTAACGCCCTGTTCGGAGGTATGCCTACCTACCAGATGGCACCATCATACAAATCAACCGATAAGCTTGGCTCGATGATAAAGATATACCATCTGTTCTTGCCTGAGAATGTGTGGTATGTGTTTGCCTACCTGCTAGGATTCTACATCCTGCTGCGTGCGTTCGACTTCCGTCAGCATCTGGCAGCACTGGGTTCCATCATCTGGGCGTTCAGCACCTATTTCCTTATCATCATCGCTGCAGGACACATCTGGAAGGTGTGGGCTTTGGCCTATCTGCCACCACTGATAGCAGGACTTGTGCTGGCCTATCGAGGCAAATATCTGTGGGGATTCCTGCTCACAGCCATTTTCACTGCATTCGAGATTAACGCCAACCACGTGCAGATGACCTACTACTATCTGTTCATCATCCTTGCGATGGTGATAGCTTGGCTGGTAGATGCCATCCGCAATAAGCAGTATGTTCATTTTGCCAAGGCCACTGGCGTAAGTATCGCAGGTGCTGCCATTGGTGTGTGCATCAACCTGAGTACCATCTACCACACATGGCAGTATGGTCAGGAGTCGATGCGTGGCAAGAGCGAGCTTGTTAAGAAGAATTCTGCCAATCAGACCAACAGTGGTCTGGAGCGCGACTATATCACTCAGTGGAGCTATGGCATCGACGAGACCTGGACACTGCTTGTTCCAAACACCAAGGGTGGTGCATCAGTGCCTATGTCGGAGAGTAAGATTGCCATGGAGAAGGCCGATCCTAACTATGAGAGCATCTATCAGCAGATAGGTCAGTATTGGGGCGAGCAGCCTGGAACCAGCGGTCCTGTATATGTTGGAGCATTCGTCATGATGCTCTTCATCCTGGGCTTGTTCATCGTAAAGGGCCCAATGAAGTGGGCTCTGCTTGCAGCCACCATTCTGTCGATACTCCTTTCGTGGGGACGTAATTTCATGGGATTCACCGATTTCTTCCTCGACTATGTTCCCATGTATTCTAAGTTCCGTACAGTGGCATCGATATTGGTGATCGCTGAGTTCACAATACCTCTGTTGGCAATGATGGCTCTGAAGAAGTTCCTCGACGAGCCAGAGCTTATGAAACCCCGAATGAAGTTCGTGGGCATTAGCTTCTTGCTTACTGGTGGTATCGCCCTGTTGTTCTTTATGATGCCATCTCTGTTCTTCGACAGCTTCATCTCTTCAAGCGAGATGCGTGCGCTTAGCTCTCTGCCTCAGGAGCATATCGCCCCACTAACAAACAATCTTATTGAGATGCGTAAGGCCGTGTTCACCAGCGACGCCATGCGCTCGTTCTATATCATTCTGGTGGGTACAGGTATCCTGCTGGCCATGACCTTCGGAAAACTGAAGAAGGAGTATGGCGTGGGACTTATTCTGGTGCTCTGTCTGGTAGACCTCTGGACGGTTAACAAGCGCTATCTGAACGATGCCATGTTTGTGCCACAGAGCGAGCGCGAGGCTCCCCAGCAGATGTCGCAGACTGACGAGCTGATTCTGCGCGACAAGACACTTGATTATCGCGTGCTGAATCTGGCATCAAACACCTTCAACGAGAACGAGACATCTTACTATCATAAGAGCATCGGAGGCTATCACGCTGCCAAGCTGCGCCGCTATCAGGAGATGATTGAGCAGTATATCTCACCAGAGATGCAGGCCACTATGACTGCTGTGGCTGAGGCTGGTGGCGACATGACTCAGGTTAAGGGCGACAGCATCTGTCCTGTGCTCAACATGCTCAACACACGATACTTTATCTTCCCGCTTCAGGGTGGCCAGACCGTTCCTCTGCAGAACCCATACGCATTCGGAAACGCCTGGTTTGTTGATAAGGTTAGCTATGCCAAGAATGCTAACGAGGAGATTCTGGCTGTTGGCAAGATTAATCTGCGCCACGAGGCTGTAGCTGATGAGAAGTTCAAGGCTCAGCTTGGCGATGGTGTTGCTCAGGACACACTGAGCATGGTTACCATCAAGTCCTACGAGCCCAACCAGCTTACCTACGATGTTAATTCTGGTAAAGGTGGCGTAGTGGTGTTCTCTGAGATTTATTATCCTGGTTGGACAGCCACCATCGATGGCGAGCCAGCTGAGTTGGGTAGGGTAGACTATATCCTGCGTGCCCTCAACGTAAAGCCTGGTAAACACGAGGTGGTTCTCAGCTTCTTCCCCAAGTCGGTTGACACCACTGAGACCATCGCCTATCTGGCTTACGGCATTTTGATACTGGTTCTCGCAGGAGCCGCCTTTATGGCCTATCGCCGCAGGCAAAAAATGAGTCTTTAAGTCCTGTAGTCCGTTGCAAAAATAAGAATTATGAAAAAACTCCTTTCCCTCCCACCAAACTTGGTGGATAGTTTTCACGATGTAACAGGACTCAGTCGCGAGGAGTACTTCTGTACCAACGACCCTGTTGGTCATAAGTTGGGTAGTGGCGGAGGCACCACTTGGTTGCTTCAGGCCTGCATGACGGTAGAGAATGGCGAGTCGCTCAGCGAGTGGTTGCCACGCGAAAAGCGCATACTTCTGCACGCTGGCGGACAGAGTCGTCGCCTGCCATCTTACGCCCCTTCTGGCAAGATACTCACCCCTGTACCTGTGTTCCGTTGGGAGCGTGGTCAGCGTCTTTCTCAGGATTTGCTCAGTCTGCAACTGCCCCTCTACGAGCAGATGATGCAGATGGCTCCTGAGCGCATCCACACCATGGTGGTTAGTGGCGATGTTCTGGTGCGCACTTCGCAGCCCCTGCAGCCCATACCTGATGCTGATGTGGTGTGCTACGGACTCTGGCTCGATGCCTCTGTGGCCAAGAACCACGGAGTGTTTGTAAGCTCGCGCAAGTCGCCTTCAGTATTGAAGCACATGCTGCAGAAACCAAGCATCGAGACACTAAACGAGATACAGAAGGATCATTACTATCTTACAGATATTGGCATCTGGCTCCTTAGCGATAAAGCCGTAGAGCTGCTCGCCAAGAAGTCGAAGAAAGGCGATGAGTTCATCGAATATGATATGTATTCCGAGTTCGGATGTGCGCTTGGCACCAACCCTTCATCGCCTGACGATGAGCTCTCGCAGCTCTCTGTGGCCATAGTACCTCTGCAGGGTGGCGAGTTCTACCATTTCGGAACTTCGCGCGAGATGATTTCTTCTACCCTCCGCATTCAGAACTTGGTTAACGACCAGCGTGAGATTATGCACCATGGTCGTAAACCTCATCCAAGCATCTTTGTGCAGAATGCCATCTGCAACTTCCGCTTTACTGAGGAGAATACAAATCTCTGGATTGAAAACAGCTACGTGGGCGAGGGGTGGACCCTTACTCACGACAACATTATAACAGGAGTCCCTGAGAACGATTGGAAGCTCCAACTGGCTCCAGGCGAGTGCATCGATGTGGTGCCCATTGGCGATAAGGAGTACGCCATCCGCTGCTATCATATCGACGATCGCTTTGCTGGCGCAGAGCAGCAGAAACAGCAGTTCCCTGTTGTCGATACCCTCGATGGTATCACGTCGCCTCGCGATGTGCAGAATGCTGTGCGCATGATCTCTGCTGAGGAAATCTCGACTGAGGCCAATCTGCATCGTCTCTTCAACCAGCGCAAGGCTTTCCGCAAACTCAACTGGAGCGCGCTGGCTGAGAACTGGACCCACAGTGTGTTCTATCAGCTCGACCTGGCTGATGCCAAGCGCGAGTTCGACGAGCAGAACATACCAATGCCCGCTCCACTCGACGATGATGCACCACTCATGACTCGCATACACGATGCCATGTTCCGTGGCGAGAGCGACAAGGCATTCTCCCTCCTCCGCGAGGGATTGCTCGACACTGATGCCAAGCCTCAGGTGCCAAGCCTGAGCGTAGCTGAAGACCAGATAGTATGGGGCCGTTCGCCTGTCCGTATCGATATCGCTGGTGGATGGACTGACACACCTCCGTATTGCCTTATGGAGGGTGGAAACGTCATAAATCTTGCCATCGAGCTTAATGGTCAGCCACCATTGCAGGCATATATCCGCCCATCAAAGGAGCTTAGAATAGTGCTTCGTAGCATCGACCTTGGTGCAATGGAGGCTGTTGAGACAAGCGAGCAACTAAAGGACTTTATGCACGTTGGTTCGCCCTTCTCAATCCCCAAGGCTGCTCTTGTATTGGCAGGCTTTGGTAATGGTGTTTTGAAAGGCGAGTTAGAGGCCTTCGGCTCTGGAATAGAAATAACCCTTCTCTCTGCTATCCCAGCAGGTAGCGGACTTGGCACCAGCAGTATTCTTGCTGCCACAGTGCTTGGTGCGCTCAACGATTTCTGCGGACTGGGATGGGATAAGAACGAGATAGGCCATCGCACACTTATGCTCGAACAGATGCTCACCACAGGAGGTGGTTGGCAGGATCAGTTTGGTGGTGTGCTTGGTGGCGTAAAACTGCTGCAAACGGGTAGGGGCTTTGCTCAGAATCCACAGGTGCGCTGGTTGCCCACCGACCTCTGGACTCAGCCCGAGTATCGCCCATGCCACCTATTATATTATACAGGCATCACGCGTACAGCCAAGAGTATTCTGGCTGAGATTGTGCGCCGTATGTTCTTGAACCATGGCGATGAGTTGCGCCTGCTCAGGCAGATGAAGGCTCACACCCTCGATATGTACGAGGCTATCCAGCAGAACGACTTTGTGCGTATGGGACAGCTTGTGCGCAAAACATGGACTCAGAACCAACTGCTTGATTCTGGCACCAATCCTGAGTCTGTTGAGGCTCTCACACGCCTTATCGACGATCTCTGTTTAGGCTACAAACTGCCAGGAGCAGGTGGCGGAGGCTACCTCTACATGATAGCCAAGGATCCTGAGGCTGCAGCTCGCATAAAGCAGATTCTGACAGACAATAGCCCTCGCAAGAACGCCCGCTTCGTAGAGATGGACCTCTCGACAAAGGGCCTGCAAATAAGTAGAAGCTGATGGAGTTTAGAACTATTGTTGATATAAACGACCCTGGGTTTAGGATTGAGCCATGCGAGGAGATGCTCTTCGTAGGATCGTGCTTTGCTGATAATATTGGCGCGCGATTCAAGGAAGAAAAGTTCCGCGCCACAGTCAATCCCTTTGGCGTGATGTATAATCCCGCCTCTATCCTCCACACCGTCGAGCGTTTGTCTCTCGCTGAGCCCTCTATATTAGGGAGCTTGCGAACCGCCTTCTTCACCCTTGGCACCAACCACATCTATCGCCTAAAGGAAACAGGCGAGATAGTTGATAATTGCCAAAAGCGCCCACAATCGCTTTTCACTGAAGAGGAGCTCACTGTCGACGAGTGTGCCAGCTACCTCCAGAAGGCCATCGATATCCTTCGCGCAGCCAATCCAGATATCCACGTAGTCCTAACGGTAAGCCCCATCCGCTATCGCAAATACGGCTACCACGGCTCGCAGCTATCGAAAGCTACGCTTTTGCTTGCCACCCGCCAGGTGGCGGGCGCAAGCTACTTCCCTGCCTACGAAATCATAAACGATGAGTTGCGCGATTATCGTTTCTATGCTGAGGATATGCTCCATCCCTCATCACAGGCTGTGGAATACATCTGGCAGCGACTTTCCGAAGTCTATCTCAGCGATGCTGCCAAGCAGTTCATCAAAGAGTGGCAACCCCTTAAAGCTGCACTTAATCATAAGCCTTTCAACCCCGAATCGCAAGAATATCGCATATTCATGGATAAAACTATGTTAAAAATAGCAGAGTTGCAAAAAAAATACCCTAACTTTGCAGTTTGATATCGTGAAATAGTGAAATAGTAAAATAGTGAGATGAAATACAGTATCGAAAAAGTCACCACGCTTATTGGTGCGCGAAGATATGGAAACACTGAGGCACAGGTTAGTTGGTTGCTAACAGATAGTCGTAGCCTCTGCTTCCCTGAAGAGACTTTGTTTTTTGCCCTGAAAACCCAGCGTAACGATGGCCATCGCTACATTCAGGACCTTTATAACCGCGGTGTACGTCAGTTTGTAGTAGAACAGGTGCCCGAGAATTACGAAACCCTCTATCCAGAGGCTAATTTCCTGCGTGTTCCCCACACCCTTGCTGCCCTTCAGCGTTTGGCCGAGCGCCATCGCGACGAGTTCGATATCCCCATCGTGGGTATCACGGGCTCAAATGGTAAGACCATGGTTAAGGAGTGGCTCTATCAGCTTCTGCTTCCATCGCAGCGCATTGTGCGTTCGCCTCGCAGCTACAACTCTCAGATAGGTGTCCCCCTCTCAGTGTGGTTGCTCAACGAGCAGACTGAGATAGGAATCTTCGAGGCAGGAATCTCGCAGCCAGGCGAGATGATGGCCCTTCGCGACATCATCCAACCCACCATTGGTGTGCTCACCACTCTTGGCGCAGCCCATCAGGAGAACTTCCGCTCTATGGAAGAGAAGTGCATGGAGAAGCTCGAGCTGATGCACGATACCGAGGCTATGGTTTACTGCTCTGATAACGATATCATCAGTCGTTGCATCCGTCGTATGGCATACAAAGGCCAGAAGATATCATGGTCAACATGCGACGAGCAGGCCACCCTTTTCATTAAGAGTGTCGAGAATTCTCGCATCACATATATCTGGCAGGGTGAGGAGAACTGCTATACCATCCCATTCATCGACGAGGCCTCTATCGAGAACTCTATCACCTGTGCTGCCATCGCCCTGTACCTTGGACTCACTCCATCCGACTTGGCTGATCGCATGCCACATCTCGAACCAGTTGCCATGCGCCTTGAGGTGAAAGAGGGTCAGCGCGGATGCATCCTTATCAACGACTCTTATAACTCAGATATCAACTCGCTCGACATCGCCCTCGACTTCATGTCGCGTCGTGAGGCTAAGAAGAAGACGCTCGTTCTCAGCGACATCTTCCAGACTGGCGTATCATCTGCCGAGCTCTACGCTCAGGTAAGCGAGCTGGCCACCAAGCGTGGCATCACCAAGTTCATTGGTATTGGTCCGGAGCTCACCGCTCAGGCCGATAAAATTCAGATTGCTGATAAGCAGTTCTTTGCTGATGTAAAGCATTTCCTTTCGAGCGATGCCTTCACCTCTCTGCGCGATGAGATGATTCTGCTCAAGGGAGCCCGTCCTTTTGGTTTCGACCTCATCACTGAGCAGCTCGAGCAGAAGGTTCACGAGACTATCCTCGAGGTAAACCTCAACGCCGTTGTCGAGAATCTTAATTACTACCGCTCGTTCATGAAGCCTGAGACTAAGATGGTGTGCATGATTAAGGCCGATGCCTATGGTGCAGGAGCCGTTGAGATAGCCAAGACCCTGCAGGATCATCGTGTTGATTATCTTGCTGTGGCAGTGGCCGATGAGGGTGTCACCCTGCGTAAGGCTGGCATCACCGCCAACATTATGATTATGAACCCAGAGATGACTGCCTTCAAGACCATGTTCGATTACGACTTGGAACCTGAGGTCTACAGCTTCCGTCTGCTCGATGCACTCATCAAGGCAGCCCGCAAGGAGGGTATCACTGGCTGGCCTGTTCACATCAAACTCGATACAGGTATGCATCGCCTGGGCTTCGACCCAGAGCGCGATATGGACGAGCTTATCGATCGCCTCACCCATCAGCAGGCCGTCATCCCACGTTCAGTATTCAGCCACTTCGTAGGCTCTGATAGCGACGACTTCGACAACTTCTCTCGCCTGCAGTTCAAGCGTTTCGAGGCTGGCAGTCAGAAACTTCAGGCAGCCTTCTCGCATAAGATTCTGCGCCACATGGACAACTCTGCTGGCATCGAGCACTTCCCCGATCGCCAGATGGATATGTGTCGCTTAGGTCTCGGCCTCTATGGTGTTGATCCTCGCGACAACCGCATCCTCAACACCGTAAGCACCCTTAAGACCACCATTCTGCAGATGCGCGATGTGCCCAAGAGCGAGACTGTGGGCTACAGTCGCAAGGGCAAGCTCGATCGCAACTCTGTTATCGCTGCTATTCCTATTGGCTATGCCGATGGTTTGAATCGTCACCTTGGCAATCGTCACTGCTATTGCCTCGTCAATGGTCAGAAGGCCGAGTACGTAGGAAATATCTGTATGGACGTAGCCCTGATTGATGTCACCGATATTCCTTGTAAGGAGGGCGACCAGGTAGAGATCTTTGGCGAGCACCTGCCTGTTACCGTATTGAGCGATGTTCTCGAAACCATCCCTTACGAGGTGCTCACGGGCATCAGTAATCGAGTAAAACGAGTTTACTTCCAAGACTAAATAAATAAAGGATAGCCCCCTCGGCTATCCTTTATCTTTTTCTTTTATGCCTCACCCTTCGATGGGTCGAAAGCGTCAAGTTTTATTCCACCTGTTTCTTTGTTTGGCAACTTTATCTGTCCGAACTCAGCCTCATAACGCATCACGTTCTCGTTCAGCGCAAGCAGCAATCGCTTCACATGCTCAGGAGCCATTATTATTCTGCTGCAGGCCTGTGCCTTTGGCACACCAGGCAACACACGTGCAAAGTCAATCACAAAGTCGCCCGATCCATGCGTAATCACCGCAAAGTTCGAATACTCCCCCTGAGCCACCTCCTGTGGCATCTCTATCTGCAGTCCCTGCTGCTTGTTGTTGTTATTATTCTCATTCATAATTCTTATAGTTTTAATTATTCTGCAGCAAAGGTACTGCATTTCGCTCGAATATTGAAAGAAATATGCAGAAAATTTTGTCTATTTGGCGGAAAAGTAGTACTTTTGCTGCCGCATGGAACTAAATAATCAAAATTTAATGACTAAATGAAACGTAAAACTTGCAAAATGAAACTGCTGGCTGTGATGATGATGGCAGGCTCGAGCCTTATGGCATCAGCACAGCAGAAGAGCAGTGAGATTGACTGGACAAAGGATTTTACCAGTCGTATTACTCTGAACGGTTATGCCCAGGGGGGATGGAGCTATCAGAACCCTAACGACAAACCGCAGAATGCTTACAACCTGAAACGAACACTGCTGTGGGCCAAGGCCAGAATTACTGACAGATGGTCGTTTATGTTTATGCACGACTTCTCGAGTGTGGTGCAGGAGTATTACACTGACTATCGCCTGTCGAAAGGTAACGAGCTTACAGTGCGCTTAGGACAGTTCAAACATTCGTACACAATGGAGAACCCAATGAGCCCAACTCAGCTTGAGCTGGTGGATGTTTACTCGCAGGCTGTGCTCTACCTGGCTGGCGAGGGACCTGACCCGCTGAATGGCGTGAACTACGGACGTGACATGGGTCTTGAGGTGTATGGCGACCTGGCAAAGGGCTTGGTACACTACGAACTGGCGCTGATGAGTGGACAGGGTGTAAACCGTAAGGACCTTAACAACCAGAAGGACTTTATTGCAAAGCTCGAACTGCGACCCGTGGACGGATTCCGCGTGGTGGCATCAGGATATCTTGGCACTGGATGTGCTGTGGGCACTGCTGCTTGGAACCCAGAGATAAACGTGGGCGACAACTATAAGCGCAACCGCTACAGCGTGGGTGCCGAGTACAAGACTCAGCCTTACACTGGCAGCAAATATAAGGAGGCTCGCCCTGCATCGATACGTGCTGAGTGGCTGGGCGGACAAGACGGAAACGTTGGTAGCCGTGGTGGATATGTTACTACAGCAATTCCCGTGGTTGACGCTCTCGACATTGTGGCAAGTGGTGAGACCTTCGACCGCAACACTAAGGTGGATGGCTGGGACCAGACAAACCTTACCGTGGGACTGCAGTACTGGTTCTACAAGAAGTGCCGTATGCAGCTGCAATACACACGCTGCATGTGTGGTGATATGATAGGAAAGGATTATAATTGGCTGCAGGCACAGATGCAGGTGGCGTTTTAAAATTTAAAAATGTAAAAATTTAAAAATGTAAAAATTATAAAATGTAAGAATTAAAGATGATAATTAAGATAGCATTTACGATTATATTTCTGGCGGTGATGATTGGGGTAGGACTGTATACCCGCAAGCAGGCCAGTAGTGTTGAAGGTTTCGTGTTGGGTGGACGTGCTGTAGGTCCTTGGCTTACGGCTTTCGCCTTTGGAACAAGTTATTTCTCAGCTGTAGTATTCGTGGGCTACGCTGGTCAGTTCGGATGGAAATACGGACTGTCGAGTGCATGGATCGGTATTGGTAACGCCATCATCGGATCGCTGTTGGCATGGATAATCCTTGGTCGCAGAACCAAGCTGATGACTCAGCATATAGAGAGTCGCACAATGCCTGATTTCTTTGGAACCCGCTTTGGCGATCAGGGTCTGCGCGTGGCTGCTTCGATAATAGCATTCGTATTCCTTATCCCTTATACCGCTGGCGTGTATAGCGGAATCTCACGACTGTTTGAGATGGGATTCAGCATTCCTTACGAGTACTGCGTAATCATCATGTCGATACTTACTGCAGTGTACGTAATCCTTGGCGGATACAAGGCTACTGCTATGAACGACTTTATACAGGGCATCATCATGCTGTTTGGTATCGTGGCTGTTATCGTGGCTGTGCTCAATCTGCAGGGCGGACTGACTGCTGCTGTCGACAAGTTGGCTGCTATACCATCTGATACCGACCCAATGGTAAACGGAGGCTTTGCTTCGTGGTTCGGGCCTGATCCTTGGGGACTGCTGGGCGTGGTTATCCTGACATCTCTTGGAACCATGGGACTGCCACAGATGGTGGGTAAGTTCTACTCGATTACTGACGAGAGCGCCATCAAGCGCGGAACAGTAATATCAACAGTGTTTGCATTTATCGTGGCTGGCGGATGCTACTTCCTTGGTGGTTTCGGACGCCTGTTCGGAACTCCTCCTATGCTGCCAAATGGCAAGCTGGCATTCGACTCTATCGTGCCATCTATGCTGGTAAATCTGCCTGATATCCTTATCGCGCTGGTAGTGCTGCTGGTGCTCAGTGCATCAATGTCGACACTGGCTTCGCTGGTGCTCACATCGAGCTCTACCATGACTCTCGACCTTATCTATCGCGACAAGAAATCGCTGCCAGGCGAGGTTGAGGATGGTGAGATAAACGATATCGTATCAGAGAAGATTGAGCGTCGTAAGGTGGTTGTGATGCGCGTGCTGATTATGTTCTTCATCGCCATCTCGCTGCTGATAGCTCTTAATCCTCCTACGTTCATCGCCCAGCTGATGGGTATCTCGTGGGGAGCTCTGGCTGGAGCATTCCTGGCTCCATTCATGCTGGGACTGTATCAGCGCAACATCACCACAGCCGCTGTATGGGCATGCTTCATCTGGGGTGTGGGTCTTACCGTAGTTAACATGCTGGCAGGCAATCCTATCAACCCAATCAACTGTGGTGCTATAGCCATGGTGGGTGGATTCCCAGTGGTGTGGATAGTTAGTCTGTTCACCAAGAAGCTGCCTGAGGATACTGTAGACAGAATTTTTGAATGTTATAATAAATAAAACAACAAATTAAATTTTTCTCAACTTCGTATATGAAAAAGTCCGTTTTAACCCTTACTTTACTTTCGCTAGCTATAACATTATTTACTGCCTGCGGTAATAAGGCAAAACCCGTAGCACCTGCAGAAAATGCCCAGAATACAGAGGCTGCTGCAGTTGAGGATGATGCTGATATGGCGCCTGATTTTGAACTGCCCAACCTGCAGGGAGCAACCACAAAGCTGTCGAGCCTGCGTGGCAAGTATGTAGTGATTGACTTCTGGGGCTCGTGGTGCATCTGGTGCATTAAGGGTTTCCCTCAGCTTAAGAGCTACTACACAAAGTATAAGGATAAAATGGAAATATTAGGTGTTGACTGTCGCGACTCTGAGGATAAGTGGCGTGCTGCTGTTGACGAGTACCAGTTGCCTTGGCCACAGGTTTACTGCGACGATGCTAACCTGCGCAAGCTTGGATCGAAGTATGGCGTGCAGGGTTTCCCAACCAAGGTTCTTGTTGATCCTAATGGCAAGATAGTTAAAACGTCAATAGGCGAGGATCCCACCTTCTACACCTACCTCGATAGTATTTTTTCAGGCACGGATTAACACGGCTCTTTTTTTAAAAAAAGAGACACTGCCTATATAACAAAAAAAAGACACGGTATAAAAAATCCGTGTCTTTTAATTTATTAAAAGCCGTGTTAATCCGTGCCTAATAATCAATACGCGTGGTCATCGGAGGCGATTTCCTCCTTGGTGATTTTCTTTTTGTCGATGGCGCGCCAGGCGTAGAAGATATATGCCAGTACAAATGGTACCAACAGCGATACATAGAACATGGTGCGCAGCGTGAACTCACTTGAGCACGAGTTGGCCAAGGTGAGCGACGACTGGAGGTCGGCTGTTGAGGGATAGTAGGCTGTATCGTTCCAACCTGCTAACAGCAGCAGTGCCAGCACGGTGAAGATAGTGCCTAAACCTGCCTGCCAGATGCCTGCAATGAAACGCTTTGAGATGATGGTGTAGATGATGCCAAAGAGCACCATAATCACTCCGGATAGCAACAGTACCAACAGCCCCCACATCTCAATCATGTTGTGAAGGTATTTGTATGGCTCCATGTAAACCAAGCCTGCGGCATTGATGGCATAGCCTTCTTTTACCAGCAGATGAACCAGATAGGCCACAAACAGCACTACGAAAGGCACTGCTGCACCAATCAGGCGTACGCTGGCACGCGAACGGATATTCTCATCGTCTACATTATTTATAATATAGAGAATGCCAAGCACGCGAGCCAGAAACACCACAGCAAAGCCGAACACCAGTACCCATGGGTTGAGCAGGGCATCGAGTCCGTGAGAGGCGTTTGCCCAACGACTGATGATAGGTGTGATGGCAGCTGCATCAACCATATTATCCTTGGCGATGATGAAGTTTGAACCCTCGAAGAATGTGGCAACAGCACCACCAAGCAGCAGTGGGCCAACGATACCGTTGAGCGTGAGGAAGAACTGGAACGTCTTAGGACCAAGGATATTTCCTATCTTATTCTGGAACTCATAGCTCACAGCCTGTAGCACAAACGTGAACAGGATGATCATCCACAGCCAGTAGGCACCTCCGAACGATGTGCTGTAGAACAGTGGGAACGATGCGAAGAAGGCTCCGCCAAAGGTTACCAGTGTGGTGAAGGTGAACTCCCACTTGCGGCCTGTAGAGTTGTAGACTATGCGACGACCCTCTTCAGTGTATCCCAACGAGCGGGCCACTGAGTTGGCTCCCTGAACAAAGAGCAGGAACACCAGTATCGCACCAAGCAGTGATACGATAAACCACCAATAATGTTGCAAAAATGTATAACTCATAACTCAGGTCCTTTCTTTATTTGTTTCAGTAAGATGTTAATCTCTACAGCCAGCATGGTTGTAAAGAGTACGAGGAATAGGAAGAACGTTATAGCAACGTTAGATGCCTGGATATCACTGACAGAGGCCCATGTGGGCAGCATGTCCTGAATGGTCCAGGGCTGGCGTCCGAACTCAGCTACCAGCCATCCGCACTCAGAGCCGATGTAGCCAAGCGGGATGAGCAGTATTGCCACCCAATAGTGCCAAGCGGGTAGGGCAGTGATGTCGCGCTTGCCAAACAGGAACTTTGGCCAGCGATAGACTACGGCCAGTATCACTGCAAAGAACAGTATGAACAGGCAGCCCACACCCACCATCACGCGGAATGCCCAGAAGTTCACTGCCACTGGTGGTACAACCTGATTCTTGTCCTTCACATATCCGTAGCCAAAGTACTTCATGTTATCATTAAGAAGTGATAGGTAAGTGGCGAGAGTAGTCTCGTCGGCACCTTCCTTCTTGGCTTTGCGATAGGCTGCAAGGGCCTCGATGGCTTTGCGACCTCGCTCCATCTTCTCCTCAACTGATGGCTCTACCTTGCCCTCGTTATCTGTATAGCCATTAAGAATATCGTTGATGCCAGGAACATATCCCTTAGGATCGTTGGTGGCCATAATCGACAGACCGTAAGGCACCTCGATGCCCTCAATAAGCTTCAAGCCAACCTCTGTTCCTCCATCGTACAGAGCCTCCATGGCAGCCAGCTTCATGGGCTGAACCTTGGCCACGTCCATACCACTCTTGTGACCTGTTGCTCCTGCCAACAATGCTGCCACAAGCCCCACGGCTGCACCTATCTTCATGCTCTCGATGGCCAAACGTGTGTGCTGTTTCTTAAGCAGATACCAGCAGCAAACGCCCACGCAGAAGATGGCTCCGATGATCCATGCTGATGTTACGGTGTGACAGAACTTTGAGATGGCGAATGGCGAAAGGGCTACTTCAGCAAACGATATCATCTCGTTGCGCATGGTGTCGGGATTGAACTCGCAGCCCACGGGATACTGCATCCACGCGTTGGCCACCAGAATCCACCACGCTGAGATAGTTGCGCCTAAGCCTGTGAGCCAGGTAGAAGCAAGGTGGAATCCAGCTGAAACCTTCTTCCAGCCAAAGAACATCACAGCCACAAAGGTGCTCTCCATAAAGAAAGCCACAATGCCCTCAACAGCAAGTGGTGCTCCGAAGATGTCGCCCACAAACCATGAGTAGTTGCTCCAGTTGGTACCAAACTCAAACTCAAGAATGATACCAGTGGCCACGCCCATGGCAAAGTTAATACCGAAGAGCCTCTGCCAGAACTTGGCAGTAGTCTTCCAAAACTCATCTTTAGTACGATAGTACTTGGTCTCTGCGATACCCATAATCACTGCAAGACCCAGTGTAAGGGGTACAAAGAGCCAATGGTAGATTGCCGTGAGAGCAAACTGCGCTCTCGACCAGTCGATCGTTCCGGCATCAATGTTTAATAGTAGGTTTTGTAGCATATTGTAAATGTTTAATGTTTAATGTTTAATCTTTAATGTTTAATCTTTAATGTTTAATGTTCAACGTCCAGCAACTGCGTTGCTACATATTCCGCCTCGTGCCCCTCCTCAGCGTGCTGTTTAAGGAAGTTGGGGAAGAAGAACAGCTTCAGCACCACGAATATCACAAACAGCTTTATCAGTATGATGGTCCAGAGCGTGCGCCCCAGCTTCATCGAGCGGAAACCATCGTAATAAAGGTGGTAAATTTTATATAGAATGTTGTTCTTAGTCATGCGGAAAATAAACTTTTCTGTGGGCAAATATACATTTTTTATTAATATCCACCAAATATTAGGGGGGTAAAACTGCAAAAATTGTTCTAAAATTCGCTATTTTTCTTAAATTTAAGGTCGCTTAATTGTTTGATTCGCAATTTCTTTTGTTATTTCAACTAAAGTTTTTAAATTTGCACCCGAATTAGATTCACGTATAATATGAGTAAGAAGATTTTAATACCTTTAATAGTAATTATTCTGGCACTTGTAGGTACTGCAGTTTGGCTTTTCACCAGTCTGCAGGAGCAGAAGCAGGTGGTGCAGGATATGGAGGAGCTGGCAGAGCTCGACAAGCAGGAGATGGAGAACGAGTACGAGCGATTCACCCTGCAGTACAGCGAGATGAAGACTCAGATTAACAACGACTCTATCATTGCCCAGCTCACTCAGGAGCAGATGAAGACACAGAAGCTGCTCGAGGAACTGAAACAGGTAAAGGCCAGCGATGCACGCGAGATAGCACGCCTTAAGAAGGAGCTTGCTACTGTGCGCGAGGTGCTGCGCGACTATGTGATGCAGATTGACTCGCTTAATCGATTGAACGAGAATCTTAGAGCCGAGAACACCCGTGTTAGTGCAGAACTCAGCGAGCGCAATGCACAGGTGGCTGGACTGAGCAGCGAGAAGGCATCGCTCAGCGAGAAGGTTGCCATCGCAGCCCAGCTCGATGCTACAGGCATACAGATGCAGATGCTCAACAAACGTGGCAAGAATGCCAAGAAGCTGAAGGACTGCAAGCAGCTGTGTGTTAACTTCCGCATCACCAAGAACGTTACTGCCGCTAATGGCAGTCGCACCGTTTATGTGCGCATACAGAATCCTGGTGGTAACACCCTGAGTGGTGGTGGCACCTTTGCCTACGAGAACCGCCAGCTGGAGTGCTCGGCTAAGAAAGTGATAGAATACACAGGTGAGGAGACACCTGTAACCGTATATTGGAATATGACTCAGATGTTGGAAGCAGGCGATTATCGCGTCAGCATCTTTGTAGATGGAAACATGATTGGAACTAAAACATTTGCATTTAAATAAATAATTATGAAGAAGTTTTTTGGAATATTTCTGCTTAGTGCAGCCATAGTGCCAGCTTCGGGCCAGCGTGTGTTGACCCTCGACAGCTGTCGCCAGATGGCACTGCGCAACAACAAGCAGTTAGGTGTTTCAAAACTGAAACAAGATGTGGCCGAGAATCTTCGCAAATCGGCCCGCACTAAGTACCTGCCCCACGTGAGTGCTATAGGTACCTACGAGCACACTAGCGAAGAAGTATCTATTCTTAATGATGGCCAGAAGACAGCACTGCAGAATCTGGGCACAGCCTTTGGACAAACAGCTCAGCAGAAATTCGGACCTGCCATTGCGCAGTTGCAGCCTCAGACACAGCAGCTCATAGGTCAGGTGCTGGGTGAGTCGGTTGGTATGCTTAACGACGGAGGACAGCGCATCGTTGATGCCTTCCGCACTGATACCCGCGATATCTTTGCAGGCTCCATCATTGTTACCCAGCCAGTGTTTATGGGTGGTAGCATTGTGGCGCTTAACAAGATTGCTGATATCAACACCCAGATGGCTCAAAACAAGATGAATGCCAGCCGCCATGCCACTCTTTATCAGATTGATCAAGCCTACTGGCAGGTGGTATCGCTTCACCACAAGAAGAAGTTGGCAGAGAGCTATCTGGAGCTGGTAAAGAAGTTCGACAGCGATGTTCATAAGATGATAGACGAGGGCGTTGCTACACGTAGCGACGGACTGAGCGTTGACGTGAAGGTTAACGAGGCCGAGATGACCCTCAGCAAGGTTAACGACGGACTGGTTCTGTCGCGCATGCTGCTCAACCAGCTTTGCGGTCTGCCTCTTGGCGAGCCAGTAGTGCTTGCTGACGAGCAGAAGGAGAACATCCCAGTGATGGAGGTTCGTCCAGCACTCGATGTTGAGACTGCTGTGGCTTACCGTCCAGAGCTCAAGATGCTGCAGAATATCGTTGATATCACCAAGCAGACCACAAATGTACTGAAGGCTGGCAATCTGCCTCAGGTAGCATTGATGGGTGGATATGCAGTAAGCAACCCGAATGTATTTAACGGCTTCGAGAAGAAGTTCGCAGGTTTCTGGCATGTAGGCGTACTCGTTCGTGTGCCCATCTGGAACTGGGGCGACGTAATGTACAAGGTGCGCGCATCAAAGGGTGCCACAGCCATCGCCAACCTCGAACTCGAAGAGGCTCGTGAAAAGATTGAGCTTCAGGTTAATCAGATGACCTTTAAGGTTGATGAGGCCAATAAGAAACTCGCTATGGCTAAGACTAACATTAAGAGTGCCGACGAGAATCTGCGTACTGCCAATCTTGGATTTCAGGAGGGCGTGATCAGTCCTACCGTAGTGATGGAGGCACAGACTGCCTGGATGAAGGCCCAGTCGCAGAAGATTGATGCCGAGATTGATGTTAAGCTCTCACAGGTTGACCTGCAGAAAGCCCTCGGAACCCTCGAATAGATTAAATATTAAAGATTAAACATTAAAGATTATACATTATATTATGTCAAATCAAGGTAAAATTCAGCATAACAACATCCTGCTCGCCATCATAGGTTTCGTAGCAGTTGTTATTATCGTGGCGCTTATCGGATTCTTCACACTGGGTCGCGACCCAGAGATTATCCAGGGTCAGGTAGAGGTTACCGAGTATCGCGTGTCGAGCAAGGTGCCTGGTCGTATTCTCGAGCTCCGAGTTAAGGAGGGCGACTATGTAAAGGTGGGCGATACCCTCGCCATCCTCGATGCCCCCGAGGTTCGTGCTAAAATGGAGCAGGCCCAGAGTGCTGAGGATGCTGCAGCAGCTCTCGAGCTCAAGGCTCAGAACGGAGCCCGCAAGGAGCAGATTCAGGGTGCTTTCTCAGTATTACAGCAGGCCAAGGCTGGTCTTGAGATTGCTGAGAAGTCATACAATCGTGTTCAGCGCCTGTTCGACGAGGGTGTTATGAGTGCTCAGAAGCGCGATGAGGCCTTTGCCAGCTACAAGGCTATGGAGGCACAGGTTAAGGCCGCTCAGAGCCAGTACGACATGGCTGTTAACGGAGCTCGTCGTGAGGATAAGTTGGCTGCAGCAGCTCAGGTAGGTCGTGCCAAGGGTGCTGTCAACGAGGTTAACTCTTACATCCACGAGACAGTGCAGATTGCCCAGATGGAGGGTGAGGTAAGCGATGTCTATCCAAAGGTAGGTGAGCTTGTAGGTACAGGTTCGCCCATCATGTCGATTGCTGTTATGCAGGATATGTGGGGCACCTTCAATGTTCGCGAGGATAAGCTCAACGGCATTCAGGTAGGTTCAGAGATCAATGCCTTTGTACCTGCATTCGATAAGACCATCAAGATGAAGGTTTACTACCTTAAGGATCAGGGTTCGTATGCTGTATGGAAGGCCACCAAGGCCAATGGTCAGTACGACCTCAAGACCTTCGAGGTTAAGGCAAAGCCAGTTGATAAGCTTGATGGACTGCGTCCTGGAATGAGCTTGATAATTAAGTAAGAATTTAGATTTTAGAATTAAGAGTGAAATACTTAGTTCAGATATGGCAGATGGCCTTGCGTGAGGTTAGGATTATGCTTCATAACCCCATGTACGGATGCTGTATGGTAGTCTTCCCCATCTTGGCGATGATATTCTTCACATCGCTTATGGACGAAGGTCTGCCAGAGGATATGCCCGTAGGTGTGGTCGACCTCGACAATACCACCACCTCGCGCTCGCTTATCCGCCGTCTTGATGGCTTCCAGAGCTCAAAGGTAGTGGCTCACTATACCAGTGTGGCCGAGGCTCGCAGGGCTATTCAGGAGAACCAGATCTACGCCTTCCTCTATATCCCTAAGGGCACCACCGATGATCTTCTGGCCAGTCGCCAGCCCAAGATATCATATTATTACAATCTTGCGTCCATCATGTCAGGTTCGCTGCTCATGAAGGACCTCAAGACCATCTCAACCTTAGGTTCAGCAGGAGTAGGGCAGGCCACCATGCGTGCCAAGGGCTACACTCAGGAGCAGATTATGGCGTTCCTGCAGCCCATACGTATCGACCTGCATCAGGTGGGCAACCCCTATACCAACTACAATTCCTACCTCTCTACTGTGTTTGTGCCAGGTATCATGATGCTGTTCATCTTCATGATCTCTGCCTATTCACTTGGTATGGAGCTGAAGTTCGATACTGGTAAGGAGTGGCTTGCCATGGCCGATAACCGCATTGTAGTTGCCATCATTGGTAAGTTCCTTACCCAGGCACTCATCTGGTTGGCGTTGATATTCTTCTACGAGTTCTACGTGTTCAGCATCCTCGGGTTCCCCCATCAAGGCAGTGTGGCCATGCTTATTCTTCTGGCCGTTCTCGAGGTGTTTGCTGCCCAGGGCTTTGGCATTTTCGCCTTCGGACTCACGCCATCGCTGCGCATGTCGCTCAGTGTATGTTCGCTGTGGGCAGTGCTGTCTATGTCGATGGCAGGTTCAGCTTTCCCTGTAATGGGCATGGATGGTGCATTGCAGTCGCTCTCGTGGCTGTTCCCCCTGCGCCATTACTACATGGTCTATCAGATTTGTGTTTTCAACGGATTCCCCTTGCTCGAGGCTTGGTTCCACTTCGTAGCCATGGTAGGCTTCATGCTGCTGCCTTGGTTCGTTATCAGCAAGATTAAAAACGCAATGCTTACTTATGTCTATATTCCATAGAATCATATCAGGTATCCAGGATGCGGCCTATATTTGGCGCCAGGAGATGAAGCAGGCCTTCAAGGACGAGGGCGTACTCATCTTCTTCATCATCGTGCCACTTATCTATCCGCTGCTCTATTCTTGGATCTATAATAACGAGATGGTACACGAGGTGCCAGTAGTTGTGGTCGACGATTGCCACAGCGGTCTCTCTCGCGAGCTCGTTCGCAAGCTCGATGCCTCTGCTGATGTCAAGGTGCTGTGCCATGCAGCTGATATGGACGAGGCCCGCTCGCTCGTATCGCGCCAGTTGGCCAAGGGCATCTATTACATCCCAAGCGATTTTGCCACCCGCCTTAATCGTTTGGAGCAGGCCACGCTCAGCGTTTATTGCGACATGTCGCTCATGCTGACGTATAAGGCCATCTATCAGACAGCAGTTAACGTAACCCAGTATATGGGCGCTGAGATGCAGAAGAAGCTCTCAGGCAAGTACACCGTGCACGAGGAACAGATACTGGCCCGTCCGCTCGATTTCCAGGATGTTCCTATCTTCAACCCTCAGGGCGGCTATGGCACGTTTGTCATCCCCGCAGTGCTCATGCTCATCTTCCAGCAGACGTTGGTTCTTGGCATTGGTCTTGCAGCAGGTACTGTTCGTGAGAAGAGTCATTATGGCGACCTTGTGCCCATCCATCCAGCCTATGGTGGCATCTATCGCATAGTGTTCGGAAAGGCGCTGTGCTACATCATGATCTATGCCGTTATGGGTGCTTATCTCACTCTGGTTGTTCCGCGCATATTCTCGTTTGTGGCTATGGTTAAGGGCATGGATCTGCTCTGCCTCATGATTCCATATCTGTTGGCATGCGTGTTCTTTGGCATGACCGTTTCGTGCCTTGTGCGCTATCGTGAGAATGTAATGCTGCTTATGGTGTTCATCTCGCTGCCACTGCTCTTCATGGTGGGCATCTCTTGGCCACAGAGCGCCATCCCAGGCGTATGGCAGGGCGTTTCTTGGCTGTTCCCCAGCACGTTTGGAGCCCGTGCCTATGTGCGCATGAACACAATGGGCGCCACCCTTGGCGATGTAACCACTGAGGTGCGTGCGCTATGGATTCAGGCCGCCTTCTATTTCGGAGTTACCTGCCTGGTATATGGCCATCAGTTGCGCGAGGCTCGACGCCATGCAGCCGAGGCCCTTGCAGCAGTAGCTGATACATAAAAAAATCCCGTTCGATTGAACGGGACTTTTTTTATTTGTTCATTCCAACAATCTTTGTAGCTGGCTTCTCTTTGTTTCTGCGGTTCACCACCGTAACCACCGATTGCGCTAAGTTTATAAACGCCAGTCCTGTGGCTGTCTCGCTGCTCAGTGCAGCAGGTGTTCCTGCATCGCCGTTGTCGCATATGCTCTGCACCAGTGGTATCTGTGCCAACAGAGGCACCTGCATCTCCTCAGCAAGCTGCTTGCATCCCTCCTTACCAAATATGTAGTACTTGTTCTCAGGCAGCTCAGCAGGAGTAAACCATGCCATGTTCTCAATCAGTCCTAAGATGGGCACGTTCACCTTCTCGTTGCGATACATGTCTATACCCTTGCGCGCGTCAGCCAGAGCCACCTGCTGTGGTGTAGATACTATCACAGCACCAGTAATAGGCAGAGTCTGCAGCAGTGTCAGGTGAATATCGCTTGTGCCTGGAGGAGTGTCAAGTATAAAGTAGTCAAGCTCGCCCCAGTCGGCATCAGCTATCAGCTGTTTCAGTGCGCTTGTAGCCATACCGCCACGCCACAGAGTAGCCGTTGTGGGCGATACAAAGAAACCTATACTCAGCAGCTTAACGCCATACTTCTCGATAGGTACTATCAGGTCTCTGCCATCCTTCTTCACAGCGTATGGACGCTCGTCCTCAACGTCAAACATCTTTGGCATCGAAGGACCGAAGATATCAGTATCCAGCAGTCCCACCTTATATCCCAGTCGTGCCAGAGCTATGGCAAGATTGGCAGATACTGTGCTCTTACCAACACCACCCTTACCGCTGCTCACTGCAATGATGTTCTTCACCCCAGGCAGCATCTGGCCAACCTCAGGGCGTGGAGCACTCTTAAACTCAGTCTTTATCTCAACCTCTACGGGTGTTGGGTGTTGGGTGTTGGGTGTTAGTTGCTTGATATGATAGAGGATTGCAGCCTCTGCAGCCTTGACGGTCGATTTCAGGAATGGGTCAGTGTCGCGTGGAAACTCCAGCACCACAGTCACCTTCCAAGGCTCACCGTCCTTTTGTGGAGCAGCCACAGCAGGCGTGTCAGCCACCATTCCGCTCTCTACTACATTCTTCTTGGTGCCAGCATACGTAACCGTAGCCAAGGCATCCATCACCATCTTTGGGTATATTACATTTTCCATTTTCAAAGTCCTTATGTCCTGTAGTCCGTTGCTAAATTATTTACTTTTTTCCAGCGAACTGCGCTTCGAGCGCGAGTAGCTTCGATAGTCATCCAGCTCTATCTCCACCTCAGGCTCTTCCAGCTCGCCTGTTCGTGGCAGGTTCCACTTCATATATTTTATGTTCAGTCCTCGTGCTATCCACATGCTCTCGTAGTATGTCTGGATAGCCAATATCTTCTTTGTATCCTCATCTATGCGCTCATCGTGATACAGGTCGTCAGTACAGAACAACACAGGTAGACTGTTCTTCTCCACCATATACTTTGTGTAAGTAAACAGGAAGTTCGAGTCAGTCTTCAGGTGTATTGTTCCGCCATCCACCAAGAACTTACGATAGCGGTTCATGAAGAAAGTTGATGTCAGTCGTTTGCGTGGGTTCTTCATCTGAGGGTCGCTGAAAGTCAGCCATATCTCCTGCACCTCGTCTTCTGCGAAGAAGCGTTCTATTATCTCGATGTTTGTACGCAGAAACGCCACGTTCTTCAGTCCCTCGTTCAGAGCCTGAGTAGCGCCAGTCCACATACGTGCACCCTTAATGTCTACACCAATAAAGTTCATGTTTGGGTAGAGCTTTGCCAGCTCCACCGTATATTCTCCTTTTCCGCAACCCAGTTCCAGCACTATTGGGTTCTGGTTGTGGAAGTACTGCTCATGCCAGTGCCCTTTCATGTCGAATGGCACATTCTCGATTACTGAAAACGGATACTGGAACACATTCTCATATGTCTCCATGTCCGCAAATTTAGCTAACTTACCTTTTCCCATAATTAAAATTGCGCTGCAAAGGTACGAATAAGCGAGCAAAATACCAAATTTATTTGGTTATTTTCGAACGTGAGTACCTTCGAGTGAAACTCAAAGGTACAACTTTTTTGCGAAAATGTTTGGAAGTTATTGAAATAGTGCTTATCTTTGCAGCGTGAAAAAAAATAATAGTGTTATGAAACTGACAAAGGAAGAAGCATTGAAGCGTTTTAAAAACGCTATGAATCGCAAAAAAGCTTGGGAAGAGAAGTTCGATGCGAAATATGCTGATGTAACCAACCTTTATACAACAGCATAATCAGAATAAAAAACATGCTTCTTACGACCCAGATGTTAAGAATACGCAGAGCCAGGACGCTTTACTATCAAAACGGCAAGTGCTGTGGTAGAGGGTCAGGGTATATATGCTGCCATCATAGTAGAAAACCGTAACCCATTGGCAAAAGCTGTTATTGACGATTTTGAGTTAACTGCAGAAATGCTGACTGAAGATAAATAATATCCCCCGCTCGCTTCGCATTTCTCCCACCGCCCCGCTCAATGGGGCCAAGCCCCAGCCGCGCAGCTTACCCCAATAAAAATCCCTTAAGCGAGCATTCACTGCTGGCCTAAGGGGGGATGCGATATGATACAATTTTTATTGAACGGAAAAAAGAACTTCTATTTGAAAGCGCCTCGCTGCAGTATGAGGGGCGCACCCCTCAAGTGCAGGTCTTTGGCTTTAATGCAGGGCTTCTCAGTCCCGAAAGAGTGTTTCTATGCGCCCATGCAACTCGTTGCGCCAAGCGCTGTTACGATTGCTGTTGCTACAGATGCGATGATCTGTATAATGAACTTAAATGTTTCTTTCTTAGTCATGGTACTTTAAATTATTAGGTTAATAACTTGGAGGGGTAGGGGTGCTACCCCTCCGTTAGTTTAATCTCCCTCGCCTGGGACGTCGCCTGATGGCTGTGTGGTTCCACCTCCACCACCATTGCCGCCGCCTGAGTCACTACCGTTGCCAGAGCCTGTTTTCTTTTCGCCGCTCTTCATTGAGTCGACATTAACAAACTCGGCCTTCTTGATGAACTCGCGCGAGCTGATGTTCAGCTCTTGCTCCTGCTCAGGGATGAATCGAATATGCAGAGCCTTCAGGTTCTTCTGCACATTGAAATCCTCCTCTTTGTCAGCACCACCTGGCTCATTCTCGAGGGTGGTATAGAAGGTTCCCAAACCATCAATCTTCACACTCTTAC
>DEHD01000033.1:61768-96194 GCA_002351725.1 Prevotella sp. UBA2809 | reverse complement strand
ACAATACCACATTTTAATGCCATTTTCTTCTATAAACGTTTATTTCGGGTGCAAAGGTACTGTAAATTAGGCAATTAACCAAATTTTTACCCATTTTTCATCTCTCCATCTGGATAGCGCTTCAGACTTTCGATCATCTCGTCTATCTTGCTCAACTCGCGAGGGATATGAATGCTCTGAGGGCAATGAGGCTCACATTGGCCACACTGGATGCAATGATCGGGCTGGCGATCGCGAGGCACTACCCTATCGAGAGAAATAAGATACTGGCGACGATGTTTGCGATAGTCTGCATCGCCTGTACCCGTTGGCAGCGAACCCTCGTTCTTGCACTTGTTGTAGTGTACGAAGATGGCTGGGATATCAACGCCATAAGGACAAGGCATACAGTATTTACAATCGTTACAAGGGATGTTTTCGAGTCCCACAATCTTCTCAGCGATGTCCTTATCGAGGAATCGCATCTCCTCTTCAGAAAGTGGCTTCAGCGGACAATATGAGAGCAGATTATCCTTAAGGTGCTCCATATAGGTCATTCCTGATAGTACGGTAAGTACACCTTCGTTGGTGCCTGCATAGCGGAATGCCCATGATGCAACAGAGCGCTCAGGGTCGCGACTCTTCAACTCTGTCATAAGATACTGAGGCAGGTTGGCCAATCGGCCTCCCAACAGCGGTTCCATAATTACAGCGGGAATTCCCTTTTTCTGCAGTTCGGCATACAGATAGCTGGCATCTACGTTACTCTTGCTAATCTCGTTGGCGTAATCCCAGTCGAGATAGTTAAGCTCTATCTGTACAAAGTCCCAATGGTACTTTTCGTCGAGTGCCAAAACCTCATCGAACACTTCCTGTTTGCCGTGGAACGAGAAACCAAGGTTACGAATGCGACCAGCCTCGCGCTCCTTCAGCAGATAGTCCATTATGCCATTATCCACATAACGACCGTTAAACTCCTCCATGCTGCCGCCAATGGCGTGCAGAAGATAGTAGTCGATGTAGTCAACCTGCAGCTCCTTCATAGAGTTAAGATACATTCCCTTCGACTTCTCGAATGTCCAGAAATCGTGGTTGAAGTTAGAGAGCTTGGTAGCAACATAATATTCGCTACGCTTGTGGCGACTAAGGGCAATACCTGTGCAACGCTCCGACTTTCCCTGACAATATACAGGAGATGTATCGATGTAGTTCAGGCCATGCTCCAAGGCATAGTCTATCTGCTTGTTAATCATATCCTGATCGAACTCATCGCTGTTATCCACTTTTGATGGAAGGCGCATCATACCATAGCCAAGGATAGAAACCTTGTCCTTGTTTTTGGGATTTATACGATAGGTCATCTGACCTACAGGAGGTTCAACCTGGTTTTTATATTCTTCTTTAGCCTGACTACCAGCCTTGTTGGCATCCTTACATCCTGCAAGGGTTGCTGCAGTAGCTACTGATCCTGCTCCAAAGAGCTTAAGGAACGAACGGCGTGATATATTCTTTTTCATAAATCGTCAAATTGTAAATTGTCAAATCTTGCGGTGTACTTCGTGGCCCTCAACATAGATGGCTGAGAATGGGCGAGACGGACAAACATACTCGCAAGCTCCACAACCAATACATGCAGCCTCGTTGATAGCGGGAACCATTGGTGATTCCTCATTGTTCTCATCGAGTGGAACCATCTCGATAGCTCCAGAAGGACAATGGCGGGCACAGTTGCCACACTCTACCCCATCGGTAATAGGTACGCAGTTCTTCTTTATCCATACTGCATGACCAATCTGGATAGATGTCTTCTCGTCCTTATCAACAGGTTTGATAGCACCAGCAGGACAAACCTGAGAGCATCGATTACACTCTGGGCGACAATATCCATGCTCGTACGACATGGTGGGCTGCATCAGGTGCATTAAATCGTTTGATGGGCGAAGCACCTGATTAGGACACTCTGATACACAGAGCTGACAACCCGTGCAGTGAGTAGAGAGATTCTGGAATGAAAGCGATCCTGGAGGCGTTAATGGAGTCTGGCGCTCTGGGGCTACCTTGTCCTCAAGTTCTGCCAATCCACCATCCATCAGTTTCTCTTTCTTCTGGGCTAAAGCTGCTGTAGATACCAACGCTGATGCCAAGAGGAATGAGCGTTTTGATGTGTCGATTTTGTTGCCATCGCTGGTCTTGCTTGCCTTGCCTGATGGCTTTGAATATGACAATGCACCAAACTTACAACTATCGATACAATTACCGCAAACCACACAACGGCTGTAATCTACGGTGTGGGTTTTGAAATCGATGCAAGCTGCCTTACAGTTCTTAGAACAGAGTGAGCAGTTTTTGCACTTATCCTCGTTGAAGTGGATTTTCAGGAATGAGAATCGAGCGAAGAAACTCAGTATGGTTCCTACAGGACAGATGGTATTGCAATATGTTCTGCCACCTCGCCAAGCCAATACAACAAGAATCACCAAGGTAACTGCTGCGATTATGAATACAGGCAGTGAGCGCATCCATGTATCTACGGTATAGAATGCATAGCTGTCAGCACGCTCGGCCAATACAGCCAGCAGGTTGTTACCCATCTTCCAAATGGGTTGGAAGAGCATGGTGGCAATGCGTCCGTAGCTGCTATAAGGAGCAAGTAGTTGGAACAGCGAGCCAATGCCTGCAACACCAGCTATGATGAACACAACCAGCATGGGGTATCGCAACCATCGTACCTCTTTAGAATAGCTGTACTTATTCTTCTTTCTGCGCAATCTGGCCAGAATATCCTGGAATACTCCAAGAGGACAGATTACAGAGCAATAGATTCGTCCGAAGACGAGTGTTAGTAACACGAGTGCTACAACGACTACAACGTTGAGAGCCATTACAGCAGGTAGGAACTGAATCTTCGCCATCCATGATAACCAATGGTGAAGCGTCCCAGTAAAGTCTAGGAACAGCAGGGTGATAAGTACAAAGAACACCGCTGCAAGGATAGTTCTGATTTTGCGAAGCATAAGTTTAATATTATATAAGTATTTGTTCTATTTCGTTAATCTTACTATAAGTATGCTGAACTCATAAAGCAACCATATGGGTAGAGCCACCACAAAGAGCGTAAATGCGTCAGTAGTTGGGGTTATGATGGCCGAAACAACTAGTATCGCTACTACAGCGTGCTTGCGCCAGGTTTGCATCATGCCAGCATTGATAAGTCCCATCTTTCCTAGCAGCCAACTAACTACTGGCAGTTCGAACACTATGCCCATCACCAGACTCATCATAATGAGTGTGTCCATATACGATTGGAGGGTGAGCATGTTAGCCACATCTTCGCTTACCTGATAGGTTCCAAGGAACTTTACTGTAAGTGGGAATATCAAGAAGTAATTGAGCAGTGTGCCCAACATAAACATCAGATAACCACTCGACACCAATGCTGTGGCATATTTCCTTTCGTTGTCATAGAGTGCTGGCGAGACAAAACGGAATAGCTGGTAGATAATGTAAGGCGATGCCACAACGATGCCTGCATAAAGAGCCGTTTTCATGTGGATCATGAACTGTTCCGTTAGTCCTGTGTTCATCAGATGGATGGAGAATGGTTCTACGCCCATCAGACGGAAAGAGATGAAATCGCTACTGCGTGGTGCTAGTACAATGGCAAACAACTCGTCTTTCAGGAAGAAAGCCACCAATGCAGCCAGAACTGAAATGACGATGATGCGGATGATGACAGAACGGAGTTCGTCGAGATGATCCCAAAACGTAAGGTTGGGCGTATCACTCATCTTTCTTCTCGGGTTCTTCCTTTTTTACTTCTTCTAAGTTAGTAACTTCGTTCATTCCGTCCTTGAAGCTTTTTACGCCTTTGCCAAGGCCATGCATCAGTTCAGGAATCTTCTTGCCGCCCCAAAGCAGCAATACTATCAGTGCAATAACCAGTATCTCCTGGAATCCTAATCCAAACATATTTCTAAAGTTTTTTAGTTTATTCTGCAAATATACAACATTTCCACGAACAAGCAATCATTCGCTATGATTTATTAACAAATCAGTACGTAACATAAGGAGTGAGGCGCTTTATGACCTCTGGTGTGAAGTCTTTTAGCAGTCGCAGATCGTTGAGCGACTTGATGGCTCCATGCAGTCTGCGATAATCGGTGATAGCCTTTGCCTGATAGAAGTTGATATAGGGATGACGCTTAAGTTCGTTTAGCGAAAGCTGGTTAATGTTTAGTTTCTTTGGCGAGGGATTGTTGATTACCAGATATTTCTTAGCCTCTGTTGGGAAATCGTCTATCTCGTCGAGTTGGTCGACACTAACATATCCCCCAAGGCGATTGCCATACTGAACGATTTTGCGGGCATAGTAAGGACCAATGCCCGGGATGGTTATCAGCGATGTAGTGTCAGCTGTATTCAGGACAATGTGTTCTGTCTCTTTTATCTTTACGGGGCGTTGATATGTGACAGAGTCTTTTGGCTCTTTTCGTGTAAAGCTCTCTTTATCGTTTGCCAACGTAGATGCAGGCATATAATCGCTTGATATGCGGATATAGGGCTCAAGTTCGCGATATTGTTTTACTGTGAGTCCGTATAGCTTTGCAAAGTCTAGAGGTTTACGATAAATCCCCCCGGCTGCCCTGTATTTATAGATATTCCTTACCTGCCAAGGCTGGAGACCTAAGCGAAGCAGTTGGGTGCTATCGGCTGTATTCGGGTCGAAAGTAAATCGTTCTACTTTCTTTGGTGTATAGCTTGAGTAATAGTTGCCTTTATTGGTTCGCGATTTGCTGCTATCTTTTTGTTGTGTGGTAGTTTCTGTGCTATCTCCTCCAGTAAGGAATATCATTGTGAACACAGATACTATTACAACTAGTAAGGTGAGTAAAACTTTGCGGTCGGACTTTTGTATATAGAAGAATTCGCGAATCATATTATGTGGAACTGATGCAGGAATATTAATAGGATACAGAGAGGAACAATGAACTTTACAGAGAACAGATAGGCACTAAAGAAGGTGGCCTTTAGCGATCCATTATTAGTAAACTCATTGAGTACCAGTTTGCGCTCAACAAACCATCCGATAAGTATGCTGGTAAAGAACGCGCCAGTTGGCAGCATGATTTGTGCTGTAAGTGAATCGCAGAAGTCCATCAGTGACATTCCAAATACCTGAATCTGACTGTAAGCGCCTACGGATAGCGAGCAGAAGATTGTTATCAAGCCACAAACGGTAGTGAGAATCCAAGCAGCCTTGTTTCTTGGCAGATGTAGCTCTTCGTGGAAGAATGCTGTACCAATCTCGTGCATGGAGATGGTAGAAGTTAGGGCAGCAAATACCAGCAGAGCATAGAACAGGATTGCGATAATGAATCCAACGGCAGGCATGCTAACAAAAGCCTGACGGAACACATTTGGCAACGTGATAAATATTAGCGAAGGACCACTATCGGGCTGTACACCAACCGAGAAGGCGGCAGGGAATATCATCAATCCTGCTAAGATGGCTATCATCGAGTCGAGCAATGCTATCTGAGTGGCAGATTTAACAAGGTTGGTATCTTTCTTAAAGTACGAAGCGTAAGTACACAAGCATGCTGTACCCAAACTCAACGAGAAGAAGGCCTGACCTAATGCTTCAAGGAATACATTGCTGCTTACTTTCGAGAAATCAGGTCTCAGCAGGAATTCTATACCCTTCGAAGCACCTGGAAGCAGGCACGATGCAATAACGATAATAACCAATAGCATAAGCAAAAGCGGCATGAGCAGCTTAGATGCTCGTTCTATACCATCGTTAACGCCTTTGGCTACCACATAGTGTGTAATCAGCACAAAGCCAACTCCCCACAAGCAAGGGCGGATAGGGTCGCTCGAGAAGTTTTTAAAGTATTCGATGATATAGCTGGTATCACCAACCAGCTTACCAGTTATCGAGGCATATAGGTATTGTAAACACCAGCCAGCCACTACGGCATAGAATCCAAGGATGATGGTAGATGTAAGAATACCTAAGTAGCCAATATATTTTGCGCGCCTGAATCCTACGTTGCCATAAGCTCTGGCTGCGTTGGATTGTGAGTATCGGCCTACTACAAATTCGCTAATCATACCTGGTATGCCTAATATCAGCACACATCCCAGATAAATAAGTATAAAGGCTGCTCCACCATTCTGACCAGTCATAAATGGGAAACGCCATATATTTCCTAAGCCTACAGCCGATCCTGCAGTTGTCAGGATAATAGCCAGTTTACTTCCAAATGTACCTCTTTTTTCCATTTAAATAAGTCCGAATTGGTGAAGGAATATAAACAGGATACAGATGGGACACACGTATTTTACAAGGAAAATGTAGAAGTGGAACAATCGTCCGTTTCGCAATGTCCCCATATTTGTAAATTCGTCGCGAACTATCTTGTGTGGCACATACCATCCGATAAAGATACATGTTAGGAATCCAACTGTAGGCAGGAAAAGCTGACCAGTAACAAAGTCGAACAGGTCGAAGATTGTCATTCCGAAAAGCTTAAAACCTTCCCAGGTACCAAGTGATAACGAACAGATAATGCCAATAACGATACATCCTATAGTTACCATCATTGCTGCACGTTTACGAGTGGTGCCAAGTTCTTCTTCAAGGAATGCTGTGCTAACTTCATGCAGCGACATAAGCGATGTGAGAGCTGCCATTGAGAGCAAAGCATAGAAAAGAATAGAAATAATATATCCCAAGCTGGCAATGTTGCCAAAAGCCTGATAGAACACATTAGGTAATGTGATGAATATCAAAGAAGGACCGCTATCAGGTTGTACACCAACAGAGAATGCTGCAGGGAAGATGATAAGACCAGCCAGAAGCGCAACCACAAAGTCGATTACACTTATGTTGATAGCAGACGATGTAAGGTTGGTTTGCTTTGAGAAATAGCTGGCATAGGTGCAAATGCATCCCATAGCGATACTAAGAGAGTAGAACGCTTGTCCTAGAGCAGCCAAGAACACATCGCTATTTAGTTTCGATATATCGGGCTTAAACAGGAATTCTATACCTTTATCAGCATTTGGCAGCATGCACGATGCAACTACTATTATAAGCAATAGTATAAACAGTATCGGCATAAGCAACTTAGATGCTCGCTCAATACCATTACGTACGCCATTTTCTATTATAATATATGTTGCCACGAGAATCATGAATGTCCAGAATACTGGTCTTACGGGATCCTGCGAGAAAGTGGTAAAATAGTTCTTTATCTGCTCAGGATCTCCCTGTATCTTGCCTGCTATTGATGCCCAGACATACTCAAGGCACCATCCTGATACAACGGCATAATAGCCTGAAATAAGGAATCCTGTAATTACTCCCATATATCCTATCAGCGACCAGATTGTATCGCCCGACATGATGCGGAAAGCTCGAGCAGTGTTTGCCTGACCATGGCGACCAATGATAAACTCGCTTATCATGCATGGGATGCCAAGCAACAATACACAGAATACATATATAACGATAAAAATGGCACCACCATTCTGACCCGTCATATAAGGGAAACGCCATATGTTGCCTAAGCCTACAGCAGAGCCTGCTGTGGCCAGAATAACTCCTAATTTACTACCGAAACTTGCCCTTTCAAGTTTTGTCATATCAACTTTTCTTTAAATTTGGTTGCAAAAGTATAAATAATTTCTTAATTTTGCACCAAAATTGCAAGTAAATATGAGTTTTTTGTTTCATTTTATTAGGAAATATCCATTCTCGATGATCTGTATCGCGCTGATATGGATACTTTCGCTTATCCCCTATTTCCCAGAGACACCGCTGGATGACGTAGAGTTTGTAGATAAGTGGGTGCACATACTTATGTATGGATGTACTTTCCTGGTTTTGTGGATTGAGTACACTTGTAATCACAAGCAGGCAGATTATGGGAAACTGTTTTTCTGGGCTTGGCTTGCTCCAATCATAATGAGTGGAGTTATAGAGCTGATTCAGGAATATTGTACTTGGGGTCAGCGTAGTGGTGATTGGCTTGACTTAGCAGCCAATGCTGCAGGTGTTACCCTTGCTGCTGTTCTTGGGGTGTTGTTTTGGTGTTCTCGTCCCAAGAAGTAAAGGGATTCTTAAGTAGGCACGAGTTGTAGTATCTTCGATCGCCTGTTACCTCAATGCCAATAAAATCTGGTTTCTCATAGGCCTCGTCTTCTGATTCCAACTCAACCTCTGCCATAACCAGCCCTTCGTTTTCGCCATAGAATTCATCGACTTCGAAGGTATGTTTGCCACAAGGCACCAGATAGCGCGTCTTGTCTATCTTGCCAGGCTCGCAGATGTCCATCAGGTGTTGTGCTTCATCAAGCGAAATCTCTTTCTCGAATTCGTATCGAGTAAGCCCGTCAATACCAGAGGGGCCTTTAATGGTAAGATATCCGCGGCCATCACGGATGCGTACCCTAACGGTACGTCCGCGACTGCTGCAGATATAGCCTTGACATATACGACTGCTGCTTGTGGCAAGTCGTTTATAGTCGTTGTTTCGGACCAGGAACTTACGTTCTATCTCAAGTCCACTCATTAAGAAACTACAAAGATAGAATAAACTACAAAGAGTATTGCCAGAATAATCAATGCACCAAAGATATACTCCAGCACTTTCTTTCCACCTTCTTCTTGTTTCTTCTGATAAGCCTCCTTCTTCTGAGTAGACTTTGTTGATTTTGCAATTTGAGCCATAGTTTTAATGATTTTATTTGTTATTCGTTATTGTTCTTCGTCATTTACAGGGAACTCCATCAGATAAGCTTTGATGAAATCGTCGATCTTACCATCCATAACACCATCAACATCCGTTGTCTGATAGTTGGTACGATGGTCTTTGACGCGACGGTCATCGAAGACATAGCTTCGTATCTGACTACCCCACTCTATCTTCTTCTTTCCAGCCTCGATCTTAGCCTGAGCCTCCAGGCGCTTCTTCATTGCGCGATCGTAGAGCTGTGACTTAAGCAGAGTCATAGCGCGCTCCTTATTCTTTGGCTGGTCGCGGGTTTCAGTATTCTCAATGAGGATTTCTTCTTCCTCGCCAGTATCAGGGTCGGTATACCAATAGCGCAGACGTACACCTGATTCTACCTTGTTAACGTTCTGACCACCAGCACCACTGCTTCGGAAGGTATCCCAAGAGAGTTTTGCTGGGTCAACATATACCTCGATAGTATCGTCTACCAACGGTGATACGAATACAGAGGCGAATGATGTCATACGCTTACCTTGGGCGTTGAAAGGCGATACACGAACCAGGCGGTGAACACCATTCTCGCTCTTCAGATAGCCATAAGCATATTCGCCACCCTCAAGCTGCATGGTTACACTTTTGATACCAGCGTCATCGCCCTCAAGAATATTAGAAATAGTTACCTTATATCCATGAGCTTCGGCCCAGCGCATATACATTCGCATAAGCATTGAAGCCCAGTCTTGAGCCTCGGTACCACCTGCACCAGAGTTGATTTTAAGAACAGCCTCCATTGGGTCTTCCTTCTGGCGGAGCATATTCTTTAGCTCAAGGTCTTCGATAGCTGTGATGGCCTTAGAATAAGTCTCGTCAACCTCTTCTTCAGTTACCATCTCGTCTTTAAAGAAGTCGAATGCCAGTTGCAACTCGTCAGCCAGAGTACGAACCTCTTTATAGCCATCAAGCCACTTCTTAATGCTCTTTACCTTCTTCATCTGTTCTTCAGCACGCTTACGGTCTTCCCAGAAGTCAGGAGCCTGCGTACGAAGATCTTCCTCCTCGTATTCTATTTTCTTCTTATCTATCTCCAAGTAGCGGTGAAGTGCTTCCGCTCTCTCTAAAACATCTTTCAGTTGATCCTGAGTAATCATATCTTATTCTGCGTACATCGCGTCTATCTCCTTCTTGTAGTTCTCGTTCAGTACGCGACGCTTTATTTTTAAAGTATTTGTAAGTTCTCCCTTTTCCATTGTGAAGTTCTGAGGGAGCAGTGTGAATCGCTTAATCTGCTCATAATGAGCCAGTTGCTGCTGCAGAGTGTCTATCCGTTCCTTCATCATCTGGTTTATCTGTGGATTCTTGCAAAGCTGCTCTCTGTTCTCGAATGGAATCTTGTTTTCGCGAGCATACTCCTCAAGCAGAGGATAAACAGGGATAATCAAGGCCGAAACAAACTTACGCTGATCAGCAATAATTGCTATCTGGTCGATATACTTATCAACCAGCAGCTTTGATTCAATCATCTGTGGAGCAATATATTTTCCGTTTGATGTCTTGAAGAGGTCCTTGATGCGCTCCTTAAGGAACAACTCGTTGCCCTCAAGATAACCAGAGTCTCCTGTCTTGAAGTAGCCATCGGCAGTAAAGGCTGCCTTTGTAAGATCCTCCCGATTGTAGTAACCCTTAGTGATGGTTGGGCCCTTAAGCAGTACCTCACCCTCTTCGCTTATCTTTATGTCGATGCCTTCGATGGGGATACCTACTCCACCAACAGTGTAAGGCTTGCCAAGATGGTTACAGCTAACGGTGGCAAGACTCTCAGTCAAGCCATAACCTACAATCATGTTGATGCCTATAGAGTGTACAAACTCCTCTACCTTTGGGTTTACTGTTGCACCTGCTGTTGGGAAGAAATGGGCATTCTCAAGTCCAAGCTCCTTGCGTACCAACGAGAATACTGTCTTGTTCAGCAACTCGTACTCCATATGTAGAGGCAATGGAGGACGCTTACCCTTTGACAAGTAGTCGATGTTGTGCTTCTTACCAACATTGAGAGCGTGCATAAAGAACTTGCGTTTTGGTGCGCTGGCTTTCTCGATCTGCTCCTGAACACCCATATATACCTTCTCCCAGAAACGAGGAACGGATGACATACATGTGGGGTGTGTCTCCTTCATCGACTGCTGAACCTCTTGTGGATAGGTGTTTACAATGAGTGTAGCGCCCTCGGTAAGGCACAGAATCTTCCAACCCTTCTCAAAGATATGAGTGAATGGCAAGAAGTTAAGTACTCTGTCGTTCTCGCCAACAGGCACACACTTGTCATTGGCAATCATAGCGGCATGATACTGTCCGCAGGTAAGGATAACACCCTTGGAATCGCCTGTAGTACCACTTGTGTACAGTATGTTGGCAATATCGTCCATAGAAGCCTGAGCCTGAAGCGACTCAACTTCTGTCTGACGTGGATAATTATCGCCCAGCTTCAGGAAGTCGTCGAAATACATCGAGCTGAGGTCGAGCGATGAAATATGTACATTCTTGTCGAAAACGATGATACGTTCGAGTGTTGGACATGTTGAGAAAATGCGACGTGCCTTGTCGTACTGATCCTGTTCGCCAACAAAGAGGAAACGAATCTTGGCGTCGCTAATCATAAACTGGATTTGCTGCTCTGAGCTTGTTGCATAGAATGGGATGGTTACTGCACGCACTCCCCATGCGCCAAAGTCGCAGAATAGGTACTGAACAGAGTTCTGAGCGAATACTCCCAGATTCTCCTGTACCTTTACACCCAGGTTTAATAAGGCATTAGATACTTTCTTTACCATATCCGAGAACTGGTTCCACGAATATGATTTCCATTCTGACCCACCGAAGTCCTTGTAGATCAAAGCCTCTCGATCGCCGTACTTCTTAGCCTGGTCATGAATTAATCGCGATAAATGACTGTTCGTCTGCATAAGCATTTTGAATTTATAAATTCGCTGCAAAAGTACGTAAAATACTGCAGATAGCCAAATTATATGGCAAAAAACCGCTCAAATAGCGCGATTATCTATCATCTGTTTCCATTTTCTATAGCCAAAAACGGCTATAATGATGTATAAAGCGTAAAGTCCGCCCTTAAAGGGAATGTCTTTGTAGAAGTAAAGACCACATGTAACAACGTCGACAACAATCCATATGAACCACTGTTCCAAATACTTATGAGCCAAGGCCCAGATGCCTACGATGCTAAGTGCTGTGGTAAAGCTGTCGATGAGTGGCACGTTGCTATTAGTGAATGTTATCAACAGCCAGTAGATAATTCCCCATACGGCGAGAATCAATGCGCACCAGGGGATGATAAGTTTGCGTGGGAATCTTGTTATGGGTAGGGCTTTCTTGCTGGCTGCTCCCCTAACCCACTTCCAATAACCATAGATGGTCATCGAAAGGTAATAGAACTCCATGCCGCAATCGGCATAGAGCCCTTTTTGGTAGTATAGCACAATGCCAAGTGTCTGCATCAGGAATCCAACGGCCCAGAGCCAAGCACTGGCACGATACTCGAACCAGATGTAAAGTAGTCCGAGTATCGTGGTTGTTATGTCTAACCAGTGTGCTATGATAAATTCTGTCATTAGAAGCGAAGTGTTACATTACCCATCATCGTAAAGCCAGCCATAGGGATGAAACCTATCTGGTAGTAGCGGTTCTCGTTAGGATGACCATAATCCTCAACGATACTTGAATATACCCAACCATTGGCAGCATAGCGACGATTGAAGATGTTGTTGAAGTTCAGTCCGAAAATGCACTCCTTGATGGCCTTGTTGGGCTTCCAAGTGTAGCTAACGGTGGCATCAGAAGCTGAATAGCAAGGCAGTGAGCGATCTGTATTCTCTGTATTATCGAGATACTGACGACTTACGAAGTTGGTGTGCCAAACAGCCTGCAAACCTTTCCAATGGAAGTTTACGAAACCATTGAGTATGGTTGATGGCGAGAAAGCAAGTGTAGAATTGTCGTAGTGGATAGTGCGGAAATCATCTTCCCAGTTTACGCTGGCCACTTCGTCGAAATCCTTAATCTTGTTCTTGCTCAGAGCTGCATTTCCCTCTATGGTGAGCCAAGAGAAAGGATCAACAGCTGCCTGGATTTCGATACCCATGCGGTATGAATCCTTGATGTTTGTGGTAACCTTCTCGCCTATTTCTGTCTCCTGACCTGTCTGTACAAACTGGTTGTTGTAATCCATATAGTATCCGTTGATACCAAAGCGGAAGATGTCGCTATTGAAGGTATAGCCCAATTCATAGTCTAAAAGGCTTTCAGACTTAGGATATGGGTAATTGTAGTTGTCAGTAAAGTTATTTCGCTCTGGCTCACGATGGCTGAGTGCCAAAGAACCATAAACGCGATGACCACCAAGAGTCCAAGAGAAACCAGCCTTTGGATTAAGGAAACGGTACTTCTCGTCAATGTCAAGCTTCTGATTGTAGTAAATACTTTTCTCTTCATAGAACTTGTCGTTGATACCGTTTGTCTCGTACTGAACATAGCGATACTGCAAGTCGCCAAACACATCCCAATGCTCATTAAAGTGGTAGGCTGCCTTAATGAATGCGTTGCCATCGAACTTGGTAGCGTCAGAGTCGTAGTATTTGTAGTCGCCATTCGACATATATTTCTTGCGTACGTCCTCATTGGCGATGTATGTAAGATAGCCAAAGTGGTTACCGTCGAACTCCTGAAGCGAGAAACCTCCGATTACATCCCAAAGCTCGTCTTTGTAATTGGCGTTCCAGATAAAGCCGTAGGTGTTCTGCGACAGACCTTTTTTGCGTACAAAGTCGGTCTTTTTTACGCCATCATAGCTAAGTCCGAATTTCTTAAGTTTGTTATTATAACGGAATTCGTTGTAATAGCCGTAACCATAGGTGTAATGCAGCGATGCTGTGGTGCTCCAATGGTCGTTGATATCATAAACGGCCGAGAGGATGTTGTGGTTCTGCCAGAAGTTATCGGTAGTCTTGCCCCAATAGCTGCCGTCGGCCATCTGATAGCGTGATGTAACGTAGTTGCCGTTGGCATCCTGTTTGAAGGTATCCCAGGAAGCGTTTTCCATCACCTCGTAAAGCGTGTTGTATTTGCCCAGACCTGCATTCCACATGTCCTCGTAGGTCTTAATGCCAGTTGAAGCTCCATAGGTGCCGTCCATCAGACTCAGGTCGCCGTTTCCAGCTGTTACGCCATTCCAAGCCTGACCGGTTTTTTCAAAGTTTCCGATGTTCTTGTAACGAATCTGGAACTTGTTGTCAATCCAGGTCAGTCCGCCATAGTAAGAACCACTGCGTCCGCTGGTTCCGTGGATAAATCCATCAGTATTTGTCTCATGATAAGCACCATCGAAGATAAGATGATTCCACAACAAACCTGTTGAGAACTTTCCTCCTACATTAAATGTGTTAAACGAGCCATATGAAGCAGATACCTCTCCCCCAGCCTTCTGACTTGGAGTGGCTGATGAAAGGGTTATTGTTCCACCAAAAGCACCATCGCCGTTGGTTGATGAGCCTACGCCACGCTGAATCTGTACAGAGCCCAACAGCGAACCATACGAGTTCATATTGGCCCAAAACACGCACTGGTCTTCAGGCGAGTTAAGGGGCACACCATCTAAAGTTACGTTTATACGAGAGTCGCCAGCACCACGAATGCGCATATATGTGGTACCTGTGCCAAGTCCGTTCTCACTCCAGGCAACAACGCCTGGGGTCTGCGAGAATAGGAAAGGCAGCTCCTTTCCTGTTTTTGAGAAGGCATTAAGTTCCTGTTTCTTGATGTTTGCGATGGCAAAGGGGGCGTTTTTCTGTGCTCTAACACCTTTTACCACAATCTCCTGAAGCGCTTCTACCTGTGTAGAATCGTAGAGTGCTGCTTTGTTCTGTGCATTCATGCTTACTGCACACGCCAATGCAGCAGTTTCTAAAACTAATCTTTTCATACTTCTTTGTACCTTTATAAATGAAAGGGGATATAAGTCTGCTATCCATCCCTACGCTGGCATAATCCAGATCAGGTTTTAGGGTATCATCTCAGCCTACACCCGTAGGCACCCCTTGATAATCGGCTGCAAAGTTAAGCATTAATATCGAAACAACCAAACTTTCTGCTGAAAAAGAATTATTCCCACCTTGGGAACAAAACATTCCCACGTTGGGAATATAATGTTCCCAAGGTGGGAATATTTTTGCGTAGAGTAGGGGAGTTATCTCAGTCCCATGCGGGCCTCGATGACATTCACCACATAGTCGCCAAGCTTCTCGCACTCGTTGATGAGGTCCATGTAGATGGTACCTACGGCATAGGTATATTCATGGTTGTTCACATCGGTGATGTTCTGCGACTTCAGCTGGTTGCGGTAGTTGTTGATTTCGTGCTCAATATTAAACGAGCGGTTGACATCAAACGTCTCCTTGCGACCTTTCATCAGACGGTTCATCTGTGTGAGCGACTGATCCGTGAGTTCCATCATCTGGTGGATATGGTCATACTGCTTCTCAATGAAGTGATCTTCCTTACCATTATATTTACGGGAGATGGTACGCGCCATATTATAGCAGGCATCACCTATCGACTCCAGTTCGGAAATCTCGCGGAGCATCGCACGGATCTTGGCCTTTGTGTCGTCAGAGAGGTGTGCGTCACTCACTGAGTCAAGATACTTGGCAATCTCCAACTCCATATTATCACTGATACCCTCATATTTCTCAATGCGCGTGAAGAGCTTGTTGAAGTCACCAGCCTTGTTGTCCTTCTTGTTCGACGCACTGCTTGAGAGCGTCAGCAGCTCACGCACCATACCAAACATACGCTGCATACGCTCTGAGAACGACTGTATCTCTTTCTGCGCCTCAAGCACAGATAGCTCTGGGGTCTTCATGAAGCCTGCCGTAATGAAATGCAGACGGAAATCCTCTTCCTCGTCCACACTCTTGGACTTGATCACCCAACATACAAAGCGCTCTATCTGAGGAATGAACCATATCAGGATCATCGTATTTGCCACATTGAAAGCTGTGTGGAAGGCAGCAAGCACGAAGCTCAACTTAGCTGAGTTAGCCAAGAATACGCTGGTCTCAACAGCTCCCTTCTCCATCGTTACATCAAAACCTACCCAACCACAAACCATATCGATGAACGGGCGGAACACAAACAGTATCCATATTACACCAAACACGTTGAAGAACATGTGGGCGAGTGCAGCTCTGCGGGCCTGAGTGTTGGCAGATAGGGCTGCAAGGTTTGAGGTAACGGTGGTTCCGATGTTCTCACCCATAACCAGTGCTATACCTTGATATATAGGTAGTGCTCCGCTTGAGCAGAGTATCATGGTGATGGCCATAACGGCTGCTGACGACTGAACGCAGAAGGTCATAACGCCTCCAAGGAACAGGAATATCAGCGTGGTGAGGAATGAGTCGGAATCGAACGAGGCGAAGAAGTCGAGTAGGGCCTGATTCTCACCCAGATGCATCTCTGTGCCCGTCATTCTAAGTGTTCCCAATCCTAAGAGCAGGAACGAGAGTCCAAACAGGAAATCGCCAATATATCGGTACTTCTTCAGGTATATCAGAATGATACCCAGGAAGAATGCCGGATAGACGGCGCTGGTAATGTCGAACGACATACCTGCCGACATGATCCATGCGGTGAGTGTGGTTCCGATGTTGGCACCCATGATAACTGAAATGGCTTGTGCCAAGGTAAGCAAGCCTGCATTAACAAACGAAACAGTCATCACAGTAGTGGCTGTTGATGACTGAACGGAGGCTGTAACAAGCATACCTGTAAGCATACCAGTAAAACGATTGGTGGTCATAGCACCAAGAACGTGTCGCAATTGTGGACCCGCCATCTTCTGCAAAGCTTCACTCATCGACTTCATACCGAACATCAACAGAGCAAGCGATCCCAGGAGTTTTAAAATAATTCCAATAGACATAAAAATCGTATCTATATTTAGTAATTCGGCTACAAAGTTATAAAAAAACTCAGAATTATCAGTTAAGATTTCAGAAAAATATTATCTTTGCAGAAAAATTTAGCTTAAACAATAAATATTGCATATGGAGAAATTAGTGAAAGTTCACGTATTAAATAACGATGCAACTATTGAGGTTCCCATCGGTTCAAACCTTGAAGAGGTTTACGAGAAATCGGGTTTCAAGATGGAATATGGCCCATTTTCGGCTCATGTAAATAATAAGGTGGAGGGTATGCATTACCGCTTGTATAAGCAGAAGCAGGTAGAGTTTCTGGATGTTACTTCTGCCAGTGGTTCGCGTGCTTATACCCGCAGTCTTTTCTTTATACTCTGCAAGGCTGTGCACGATATTTTTGAGCGCTGCAAAGTGTCGATAGATATCCCAGTTAGTAACGGTTACTACGTTAATCTTAACATTGGTCGCCCTGTTACTTTGGACGATGCTGGAGCTATACGTCGTAAAATGCAGGAGATAATAGATGCTGCTTACCCTATACATCGCCACGAGACTACCACCAAAGAGGCTATTGAAATGTTCGATAGCTTGCACAATCGTTCGAAGGTGAAGCTGCTGAAGAGTACAGGCCGACTCTTTACAACTTATTATGACATAGATGGTTACGTAGATTACTACTACGGTTCTCTGCTCACAAACACATCGCAGATTTATCTCTTTGGCGTAGAGAAATACTTCGATGGATTGCTGCTTCGTATTCCTTCGCGCGAGCATCCTGCAGAGCTTGGTGAGATGACGCATCAGGACAAGATGTTCGGTATCTTCAAGGAGCACCACCAGTGGCAGGATATCCTCGGACTTCGTACCATTGGCGATCTGAACGAGGTTATTATGAAGGGCGACTCATCGTCGTTGATTCAGATTAGTGAGGCGCTACAGGAGAAGAAAATTGCCAAGATTGCTGATGAGATAACGCAGCGAAAGGGTATCAAGCTGGTGTTGATTGCTGGTCCTTCGTCTTCAGGAAAAACAACTACTTGCAAGCGTCTGAGTGTTCAGCTGGCTGTTAATGGAATCCATCCAATTGGCATCTCGCTTGATGACTATTTCTTAGATCGCGAAAAAACGCCTCGTGATGAGAAGGGCGATTACGATTTCGAGCATCTGCATGCCTTGAATCTGCCGCTGCTCAACGAGCAGCTGTCGGCTCTGTTCAGGGGCGATGAGGTAGAATTGCCACGCTATAACTTCCAGAAAGGCAAGAGCGAGTGGAGTGGAAAGAAGTTGCAGCTTAAGGGTAACGAAGTGCTGGTGGTTGAGGGTATTCATGCCTTGAATCCTGAGCTTACTTCAGAGATACCAAACGACCAGATTTTCCGTGTTTATGCTTCGGCTTTGACTACTATTCTGCTCGATAATCATAACTATATTCCAACCACTGATAACCGCTTGTTGCGCCGTATTATCCGCGATTACAAGTATCGTGGTGTTAGTGCTCAGGAGACTATCCGTCGCTGGCCAAGCGTTAGGGCAGGGGAGAATAAGTGGATATTCCCCTTCCAGGAGAATGCCGATGCGATGTTCAACACCGCTATGCTTTTCGAGTTGGCTGTTATTAAGAGTCAGGCAGAGCCATTGTTGGCGCAGGTACCAGAAAATTCGAAGGAATATGCAGAGGCCTATCGCCTGCTGAAATTCCTTCGATATATCCGTCCCATTCCTGATACTCAGATTCCGCCAACATCCCTCCTTCGCGAGTTCCTTGGCGGCTCATCGTTCAACTATTGATTAGTGAGCCTCGAGCCAGTTCTGGCCGAAGCCGGAATCGGCTACTAAAGGCACACTTAGGTTGAGGGCATTCTGCATCTCTTCGAGCACGATGCCCTCTACTTTTTCCTTCTCTTCTGGGTAGACAGAGAAGTTCAATTCGTCGTGTACCTGCAGAATCATCTTAGAACGTATTCCTTCGGCTTTGAAGCGGTTATAGATGTGAATCATTGCCACCTTAATGATATCGGCAGCAGTGCCTTGAATCGGGGCATTGATGGCGTTACGCTCAGCAAAGCCGCGAACGGTAGCATTGTGCGAGTTGATATCAGGCAGATAGCGGCGACGGCCGAATAGGGTAGTGACGTAACCCTGCTGGCGAGCTACTTCCTTTGATTTCTCCATATAGTCGTGAACCTGTGGGAAGGTTGCGAAGTATCCGTCTATCAGCATCTTGGCCTCGTCGCGAGGGATGTCCAGGCGCTCAGCAAGTCCAAATACGGTGATGCCGTAGATGATACCGAAGTTGGCGCGTTTTGACTTGGTGCGCTCATCGCGAGTAACCTCTTCAATGGGCTTTTTATAGATGTTGGCAGCTGTGGCAGCGTGCAGATCCTTGCCCTCGCTAAACACTTTTATCATCTCTGTATCCTGTGACAGATGGGCCATCACGCGCAATTCTATCTGACTGTAGTCTGCTGAAAAGAATAGACATCCTGGTTCTGGAATAAATGCCTTGCGGATTTCTTTTCCATCTTCACCACGTATGGGGATGTTCTGCAAGTTTGGATCGCTTGACGATAGACGACCTGTGGCTGTTATCGTTTGATTAAACGAGGTATGGATATGACCAGTTTTGGGATTAATAAGCTTTGGTAGGGCATCGATATAGGTGCCTATCAGCTTCTTTAAGCCTCTGTGTTCCAATATGTCAGCTACTATCTCGTGCTTGTTTTTTAGCTGTTGTAGTACTTCTTCTGATGTGACGTACTGGCCCGTTTTGGTCTTTTTGGCTTTCTCTATTATCTTGAGTTTGTCGAAGAGAATCTCACCAACCTGCTTAGGCGATGCAATGTTGAATTGTTCGCCTGCAAGTTCGTAGATACGTGCTTCAATCTCGTTCATGCGGTTGGTGAATTGTTTTGACGTTTCGGCCAGCGATGCTGTGTCCAGACAAACGCCATTCATCTCCATTTCAGCCAATACAGGCATCAATGGCATTTCTATGTTATAGAATAGGTCTTCGCACTCGGCCTTCTTCAACTCTGGTTCGAGTTTGTTTTTCAGTCGGAGTGTAATGTCGGCATCCTCTGCGGCATATTCATAAACTTGTGAGGGTAGGAGAGAACGCATTGATTTCTGATTCTTACCTTTTGGTCCGATGAGTTCATCAATGTGGATGGTCTGATAGTTGAGATAGATCTCAGCCATGTAGTCCATGTTGTGATGAAGTTCGGGTTGGATGAGATAATGGGCAATCATAGTGTCCCACATCTTACCTTTGAGTTCGATGCCATAGTTGCGAAGAACTTCAAGGTCGTACTTCAAATTCTGACCAACTTTCAGAATTTCGTCGCTTTCGTATACGGGTTTAAAGATATTAACAATTTGCAACGCTTCTTCACGATCGGCAGGAACGGGCACGTAAAATGCCTCGAATTCCTTCACGGCGAAGCTCAATCCTACCAATTCTGCGTCGATTGCGCTCGTCGAAGTTGTTTCTGTGTCTAGACTGAGAATTTTGTTTGTCAAGAAATAATCACGCAGATTTTTCAAATCTTCCTGATTATCAACGAGTTTGTAATTATGAGGCGTAGTTTTTAACGTCTCAAAACTTGAATTTTCGTTTGTTTCTGCCCCGTCGGCCGCAAATTCTGCAAAGAGATCGAGTTGTTGGTTTACAACTTTTTGCGGTTTTTGACTTTTCTTAAGAACTCTGTCGGCGAAGCTCTTCATCTCCAGTTCGAGTAGCAGTTTGCCAAGTTCGTCCTCGTTTGGCTCAACGAGTTTCAAACTTTCCATATCGAGCTCGATGGGCACATCGGTTTTGATGGTTGCCAGAAAGTAACTCATCTTTATATCGTCGACATGTTCTTCAACTTTCTCACGAAGTTTGCCTTTGATTTCGCTCGAACGTGCCAGCAGTTGTTCAATACTTCCGAATTCATCGATAAGTTTCACGGCTGTCTTCTCGCCAACACCAGGACAACCTGGGAAGTTATCAGCAGAGTCGCCCATAAGTGCCAGAAGATCGATAACGGCCATAGGGGAGGGGATACCATATTTCTCACATACTTCCTTAGGACCCATCGTTTCGTAGCCGCCTCCATGACGAGGACGATAGATGAAAACATTGTCGCGTACCAGCTGTCCGTAGTCTTTATCGGGGGTAAGCATATAGGTCTCAACTCCGATGGAACCGGCTTTTTCTGCTAATGTTCCTATAACGTCATCAGCCTCGTAACCGTCTGCCTGTAAGATGGGTATGCGATAGGCCTTAAGCAGATCCTTGATGATAGGAACTGCCTTGCGGATATCCTCGGGTGTCTCCTCGCGTTGTGCTTTGTATTCTGGGAAAGCCTCACTACGGAAGGTTGGTCCATGCGGATCGAAAGCCACTCCGATGTGAGTAGGCTTCTCTTTTGTCAGTACCTCGTTCAGAGTGTTCAAGAAGCCCATAATGGCACTCGTGTTCAGTCCTTTCGAGTTGATTCGTGGGTTTTTGATGAACGCGTAATAGCTGCGATAAATGAGCGCATAAGCGTCTAAAAGAAACAATTTCTGCATAACTTTCTTAATTTTCGGCTCAAAATTACCAAATTATTTCCTAATAAGAGAATTATTTCTTATTTTTGTGCCAAAATTCCGCTTGCTATGGATTATTTATCAACGATAAGAAAACCAATTGAGGGCGAAATGAACAACTTTGTTGAGTTGTTCAAACAGAGTCTTTCGCAAGGCGACGGCATGCTTGAGAGTGTTCTTTCTCACATCCGCCAGCGTGGAGGAAAGCGTATGCGCCCAATGCTTATCTTGCTTACAGCCAAGAATTATGGTGAAGTTTCGAGTGTAACGCAGAATGCCGCTCTGGGTCTGGAGCTGCTGCATACTGCAAGTTTGGTGCACGATGACGTGGTTGATGAGAGCGATCAGCGTCGTGGTCAGCCATCAGTTAATGCTGAGTATAATAATAAGGTGGCCGTTCTTGTGGGCGATTATATCCTTTCTACGGCATTGCTGCGTGTGGCCTTATCTGATAATCACGAAATCGTACAAGAGTTGGCCGAACTTGGCCGTACTTTGGCAGCTGGTGAGATTCTGCAGCTCTCGAATATTTCTAATCAGGAAATCTCGGAAGATGTTTATTATCAGGTAATTGACAAGAAAACAGCTGTACTTTTCGAGGCTTGTTGTAAGCTTGGAGCTATATCTGTTGGTGCACCTCGCGATGTTATCGAAAAGGCTGCAAAATTCGGACATAATATCGGTATGATTTTCCAGATTCGTGATGATATTTTTGATTATTACGATTCTGCTGAAATAGGTAAGCCTACTGGTAATGATATGCTCGAAGGCAAATTGACTCTTCCAATCATATATTCGCTTACTCATTATGAGAATGCGGCAGTATTAAATCTTGCCAAGAAGGTTAAGAATGGTACGATTAATAATGATGAAATCGCCATTTTGATTGAGTTTGCCAAGCAGTATGGTGGTATCAAATATGCTGAGAAGAAGATGGAGGAGTTTGCGAAAGAGTGCCAGAGTTTCATCGATGAATGCGTGAAACCTGAGTTGAAAGACTCTTTCAAGGCTTATCTTGAATATGTGATACAGCGTGATAAATAAATTAAAACCCCTCCGGATTTGGAGGGGTTTTTTGTTTCTGTAATCAGAAGAATTTTACTTCTTCGCCGATAACCTCGCTGAGTAGCAGGTTTGCTAAGCGACTTGTTCCCATGCGGAACATCTGGTTAGTGAGCCATTTTTCGCCCAGAACCTCTTTTACGATGGTGTAGTATATCAATGCGTCCATCACACTGTTAAGGCCTCCAGCGGGCTTAAAACCAATCATAATGCCCGTTTCATCGTAGTATTCCTTAATGGCCTGGCACATTACGTATGCTGCCTCTGGTGTAGCAGCAGGCTCAAGCTTACCTGTAGAAGTCTTGATATAGTCGGCTCCTGCATACATTGCGAGGATTGAAGCGGTCTTGATGTTCTGAGCTGTCTTAAGGCAACCAGTCTCCAGGATAACCTTAAGTTTAGCATCGCCGCATGCCTCTTTAATCTGCTGGATTTCATCGATGCAAGTTTCGTAATCGCCTGAGAGGAATGCACCTACTGAGAGCACCATATCAATCTCTGTAGCACCATCCTTTACAGCCAAGCCTGTCTCGATAGTCTTAACCTCGATAAGGGCCTGAGAAGAAGGGAATGAGCCTGATACGCAAGCTACTTCAACGCCTTCGATCTCAAGAGTTTCTGAAACAACTTTTGCAAAGCGTGGATATACGCAGATGGTAGCTACATGGGGTAGGTGAGGGTAGTTCTCTTCAAACTGGTTTACACGCTCTGTAAAGGCCAGTACGCTTTCGTCGCTATCGGTGGTTTTCAGGGTAGTAAGCTCAACGCTACCCATCAGGAATTTCTTAACCTCGAGCGTATCGTTCTCGGCTACTTTGTTGGCAATAATATCTTTTACTGCCTCCTTTACTTCCTCGTCTGTGATGTTGAGGTTGTACTTACTTAGAGCCTCTTCCATTCGGCTCTTCTGTGGCATCTCAAAGTGGTGATGATGCTCGTGTTCGTGATTGTGTTCTGCCATAATTGCTTGTTGTTATATTGTTAAAACTGTTATGCCATAAGTTTCTTATTCTGGATGTGTCTCAGAGAGTCTCGCTGGGTCTTTTTCTCGATAGATTTCTCGAGTTCTGCAGTCAGATCAATGCCAGTTTGATTGGCCAAGCAGAGTAATACCCAGAGGATATCGGCCATCTCTTCGCCCAGGTTGTCTTTCTCGCCTGGCTTAAAGCTCTGATCGCCGTATTTGCGGGCCATAACGCGGGCCAGTTCGCCTACTTCTTCAGTCAGAACTGCCATATTTGTCAGCTCCGAAAAGTATCGTACGCCATATTCTTTTATCCAGCGGTCAACCGCTTCTTGTGCTTCTTTTATGGTCATTTTATGATGTATTGAATCTTTTCTAATAGTAACAACATCGGTAAACAAGCGAGATAGATTATTATAGCAATCCATCTCTCTAGTCCTCCTAACTCTCTAATTTCATATCCTCCCCAACTTATTATTATTGCTATGAAGGGAATTGCAATGATAAGCAGATGAAATAAGGTTAAAATATAGGTCAGTATTAAGCATCCCGAGATGACAAGAATGAATCTTTTCATTCGTTTGCTGGCAATATCCGACCATTCTTCCTTTATTTCTTTTGTAAGCCACCTCAATGCATTCATTTATGTATTATCATTTGGGTGATAAGTATGAATATACAAATCAGCAGTATCACGATATACTGCTTGTTATCGCGCTCGTATTCCTTCCAATGGAATGCTTTGTAGAGGAAAACGGTGAGGAATATCAGCAATCCAACGCCACATGGCCATGCGCCGATGGCGTAGCTTTTTACCATCGAAAGCACTACGCCGATTACCAGGAGTAGGGCGCTTGCGAGTTCTAGTTCTTTCAGATATTTCTTCATCGTTTTTATTCTTTGTTTTTTGTGTCCATACATATGGTTACGGGACCATCGTTCAGCAGTTCTACTTTCATATCGGCGCCGAATTCACCAGTGGCTACTTGCTTGCCGATTGCTTCAGAAAGCTGTGCGCAGAAGGCTTTGTAGAGTGGGATAGAGTGCTCGTGCGAACCAGCACGGAACCACGATGGACGATTACCTTTTTTATAGCTTGCATATAGCGTGAACTGACTGACTACCAGGCAGTTGCCGTCAACATCGAGTATCGAGCGATTCATCACATCGTTTTCGTCGCCAAACACACGCAGATTGGCTATCTTCTTTACCAACCATTCTACATCTTCCATCGTGTCTTCATCGCAAACGCCTAATAGTATCAGGTATCCCTGACCAATCTGGCCGTGAACGCTGCCCTCGATGGTAACGCAGGCGTGGGTAACTCGTTGTATGACTGCTCTCATTGTTGCTTATTTTGCCGCAAAGTTACAAACTTATTTTGAATTGACCAAATATTATTTCTGAAACGTGGCCAATGTGGCGTGGCAAATGTGGCATGAAGGAGTATAATAACTGTTTTTATTTTATTTCTATTTATCATAATATTCTAATATATATCGGATATATATTCTTCTTAAGTGGTGTTATAGTCCTTATTGCCACAAATGCCACGCCACATGTGCCACATTGTGTTTTGCTCTCACGTTAGGAAAAACTAATTCCCTCACGTGGGAAAAATATTTTCCTCACGTGACCGCAAATGAGCCGTAATTTCGATCCACAAGAGATTACGGCTTTCAGGTAGTTTGATTACGGCTTTCAGGTAGTTTCTTTACGACAAACTCTCAGGGTGGAAGTGCTGATAAACGATCTTGGCTTTGGTAGGTCCTATCAGATTGGATAGGGTAGAGAGTTCGGCCTCGCGTATCTTTTTAACCGATTTGAGGGCGTTTAAAAGCTCGTCACGCGTTTTCGGACCTATTCCCTTAATATCGTCCATCTCAGAGTGTAAAGCACGCTTAGAACGCTTGTCACGATGGAATGTGATGGCAAAGCGATGCACCTCGTCCTGTATCTGAGTGAGCACATGGAATAACTCTGATTCTACCTTGAGTGCTATCTTCATTGGAGGGAATCCGTAAAGCAGTTCGTTGGTGCGATGGCGATCGTCTTTAGCCAATCCTGCGATGGGAATATCAAGGTTCAATTCGTCTTGAATCACCTGACGAATTATCTCCATCTGACCCTTACCACCATCGGCAATAATAAGGTCGGGTAGGGGTTGTTCTTCTTCAATCAATCGGGTATATCGGCGATGCACAACTTCTTTCATCGAAGCATAATCATCAGGACCCACAACGGTCTTGATATTGTATCGCTTATAGTCGCTTTTCGAGGGCTTCATCTTCTTGAAAACGATGCATGCGGCAACCGCATCAGTACCAGAAATATTTGAGTTATCGAAGCACTCAATCTGGTAGGGTAGTTTAGGTAGATGCAGTTTGTCTTGCAACTCTTTCATCAGTCGGGTTTGTTTCTGCTCCGGGTTCAGCTTTTCGGCTTGTTTTAATCGATCAAACTTGTATTCTTTGCAGTTCATTATCGATAGGTCGAGCAGCTTCTTTTTATCGCCCAGTTTTGGTACGGTAAACTTAACGCCTTCTAACTCTACGTCTACTTCTTCTTGAACTATTATCTCTTTAGAATCGCTCTTGAATCGCTCTCTTAGTTCAATAATTCCAAGTTGCAACAGCTCCTCGTCTGTCTCATTTAGCTTCTTCTTATATTCGATGGTAAAACTCTGGTTGATGCTGCCGTTTGATACGTGAATGTAGTTTATAAAGGCCATCTTTTCGTCAGATGTAATCGAGAAAACATCCACTTTATCGATAGTCTGACTTACTACCTGACTCTTGCTAACGAATCCATCCAGGGCAAGATATTTACGCTTAACTTCCTCTGCTTCCTCGAATCTTAACTCTTCTGAAAGACGAAGCATTTCTTCCTTCAGATCTCTGAGAACATCGCGGGTATTTCCTTTCAGAATCTCTCGTGCCTGAGCGATGTTCTTCTGGTAGTCCTCGTACGATTGTTTTCCTACGCATGGACCCAGACATTTCTTAATATGATAGTCGAGACAAACGCGATATTTTCCGCTTTTTATGCCCTCTTTTGTGATAGGCTGTCGGCAGGTTCTTGGACTATATAATTCTTTAATCAGGTTCAGTACATCGTACATGGCGCTTACCTTGGCATACGGACCGTAATAACTGCCCCATTTCTTGTTGATGGTACGGGTTTTGAAAATGCGAGGGAAGAATTCGTTGGTGATGCAGATAGAAGGGTAGGTCTTACCGTCTTTCAACAGAACATTATAACGAGGGTTGTATTTTTTAATTAGTGAGTTCTCGAGGAGTAGGGCGTCCTCTTCGGTATTTACTACGGTGTAGCTTATATCGAATATCTTGCTGACCAGAACTTTGGTTTTGAATCTGTCGACCTCCGTATGGAAATAGCTCGAAACCCTGTTTTTTAAGTTTTTGGCTTTTCCCACATAGATGATAGTTTTTTCCTCATCATAGAACTGATAGCTGCCAGGTTTGTCTGGCAGTCTTCTTACAATACTCTTGAGATACTCTAATCTTTTCTCGTTTTCTTCCTTCGTCATCTTTTGTCTATTTTAAATGTAAATCTCGCGAATACCCTTTGTTTATGGGTGTTTCGCGAGATTATGTTTCACGTGGAACATTCTTTAGATAGTGAGTAACGTGGTGAGGTCGATGTCTTTAAACTCGTCGCGCCCATGCAGTCCCTCGTCTGTTATCTCAATGATGAAGTTCATGTACACCTTCTTAGGTTTGAAGTGCTGAACCAGTTTGTAGGCAGCTTTGGCAGTACCACCTGTAGCCAACAAATCGTCGTGGATAAGAACCACGTCGTTTTCATCGATAGAGTCAAGGTGCATCTCGATGGTATCTACTCCATATTCTTTTGAGAACGATTCCTTGATGGTAGTGTAGGGGAGTTTTCCTGGTTTACGTGCCATCACCATACCGCAACCCAGTTTTGATGCCAATGCGGCAGCCATGATGAATCCACGACTTTCGATTCCAACGATCTTAGTGATACCTTTGTCTTTGTAGAGCTCATACAGTTCGTCGGTCATGATTTTCATACACTCGCCGCTTTTGTAGAGTGTAGTTACATCACGAAAGTTGATGCCCTTCTTTGGGAAATCTGGTATGCAACGCAGATTGTCTAACAGTGTTTTGTTGTTCATAATCAGTGAGTTATAATGTTTGTTACTTGTCTAATGTTTCACGTGGAACATCATCTTCCCATAAGAACCAACAGCACGTTGATGTCGCTAGGAGATACTCCTGGAATGCGACTTGCTTGTGCTAAAGTCTCGGGTTGAATCTTCATCAGCTTCTGTCGGCATTCCGTCGAGAGACCCTGAAGTTCTTCGTAGTTAAACTTTCCTCGTATTCGGATATTCTCCAAGCGGTGCATTTTGTCGGCAACCAATCTTTCACGCTCGATATATCCTTTATATTTCATTCTTATCTCTGCTGCTTCTGCAATTTCCTCAACACGATTAGATGGGCGGTTAAGTACTTCTTTCAGTGATGGAATCACCTCTGAGAGATTTTTGAGGTTCAGCTGCGGACGATTAACCAGATCGATAAGTTTGCATCCAAACTGGAGTGGGGTAGTCCCAAGTGCTTCGAGCGATGGATTTATCAGCTTGGGTTTTATCGCAAAATTCTGGCAGAAGTTCTCGATTTCTTCGATAGCCTGCTTCTTTTGCATCCACCAGTCATAACGGTCTTTCTTTACTATACCTAACTCATATCCCTTCTCAGTCAAGCGTGCATCTGCATCATCCTGTCGCAGCAGAATGCGATATTCGGCTCTTGAAGTGAACATACGATAAGGCTCATCCACGCCTTTTGTCACCAAATCATCGATTAATACGCCAATATATGCTTCATCGCGATGCAAAATGAATTGCTTGTTAGCATCATCAATATCGCTACCAGCACTACCAGCTTTAAGTGCTGCATTGATTCCTGCCAAGGTTCCCTGACCTCCGGCTTCCTCATAACCTGTTGTGCCGTTAACCTGTCCGGCCATAAACAAGCCTTCGATAATCTTCGATTCCAACGAATGATTCAGTTGGGTAGGATCGAAGAAATCGTATTCTATTGCATAACCAGGGCGGTAAACCTTTACATCGCGGAAAGCTGGCATTTTCTTCAGGGCTTCTATCTGCACATCCATTGGCAGCGACGAAGAGAATCCATTAAGATACATCTCATTGGTGTCCTCACCTTCTGGTTCAAGAAACAGCGGGTGCTTATCTCTATCAGGGAAGGTTACAAGCTTTGTCTCGATAGAAGGACAATAACGCGGACCAATCGATTGAATCTGGCCATTATATAGCGGTGAATCCGCCAATCCGCTCTTCAGAATCTCATGAACTTCGGCATTTGTGTTCACCGTCCAACAAGGCAATTGTTTCAGTGCGCCACCTTTATTCATATATGAGAACTGGTATGGACGAGACTCGCCTGGCTGTTCTTCAAGGTCTTCAAAATGAACCGATCGTTTATCGATACGCACAGGTGTTCCTGTCTTCATGCGAGCAGCCACAACGCCGTGACGCGTGATACTCTCGGTGAAATGGGCAACTGCAGGTTCGGCTATTCGACCACCAGGAACCATTTTTCTACCGATGTGCATTAAGCCATTAAGGAATGTACCTGCGGTGATGACTACGCTCTTTGCATAAATCTCGGTACCCCAAATAGTTCTAACGCCAACAGCCTTCTTGTCTTCTACAATAAGCTCGTCAGCTTGATCTTGCCAAACATCCAAATTTTCGGTTTCATCGATATGTTTGCGCCATTCCCAAATGAATTTGCCACGATCGCATTGTGCACGAGGACTCCATACGGCTGGTCCCTTGCCAACGTTTAGCATTCGGAACTGTATGGATGTAGCATCTGTCACCAGTCCCATCTGACCGCCGAGTGCATCTATCTCTCTGACTATCTGGCCTTTAGCGATTCCGCCTATAGCAGGATTGCACGACATTTGTGCAATTTTGTTCATATCCATCGTCACCAAACAAGTCTTGGCGCCCATGTTGGCCGAAGCACAAGCCGCCTCGCAACCAGCATGGCCACCGCCTATGACGATGACATCGTACTTTAATATCACTTCTCAGTCTCCTTTCCTGCTTCAGTCCAAGCCTTGTAGCCGCCTTCGAGGTTGAAAACAAAGTATCCCTCTGCTGCCAGCTTACCAGCTGCCATCGCACTGCGGCGTCCACTTCGGCAATAAACCATAACTGTCTTATTCTTAGGCAGTTGCTCAATGGCATTCTTCATAAAATTAATACTGTCCTTTACATCGATGTTTATTGCTCCTTTAAGATGCCCCTCTTTAAATTCTTCTGGTGTGCGGACATCTACAAGCACACAATCATCGCCGCTGTTTTCAAGTGTGTGATGGAAACCATCAACCTCGATCGTCATAAATGCATCGTTGCTTCCACTCTGTGCCCAACCAATGGTAATTGAGGAAGCGAGCATCAAGATTAAAAACAGTTTCTTCATATAAATCTCTTTTTTTTATTATTACGGTTGCAAAGATACGAATAATTTTGTATTTTTGCACCGACTTACTAATAAAAATGTGATATGACTCCAAAAGAACTAAGAAACGAGCGCCTTGCAGAGCGCATGATTAATTCGACTATTAATTGCAAAATACACTGTATTAGATGAAGGATTATCCGGATAGAATGACTCCCGAACAAGCACGGACTTTCTGTGATGATGTGCTTAATATCGTTAGTCAGATACCTCGTGGACGAGTTATGACCTATGGCGATATTGCTGCTTTAGCAGGATGGCCAAGTCACTCTCGAATGGTTGGTAGAACCTTGCGATATTCTCCAGGTGCAGAAAAACTCCCTTGTCATCGTGTGGTAAATAAAGAAGGCCGCACAGCTCCTGGGTGGAGCCGTCAGCGGCCTTTGCTTGAAGAAGAAGGCGTTTGTTTCAAGGCTAATGGATTTGTAGATATGAAACGTTACCTTTGGACGCCTTCTACTGTTCTGCTGTAAGATCCTCTATCTGATCGATGATATCCTGGTATTGACGTTGAGTCTTGAGGTGAATTCTGATTCCGCATATTGCTCCAATTAAAGCGCCAACGCATCCACCTACGAAAAGCCCCTGTGCAATGGCTTCGTTATTCATCAGATAGAGTTCATAGAAGAACCAGCACAGCCAAATGATAACGGCAGGAATACCAAACATTAACCAGTTCGACTCGAATTTCTTGGCGCTGGCCACTTTTCTGTGGGCCTCTACCAGGCTACGGCTCATCATGTTCTGATCGTTAATCTTCTGACAGTTGTAGAAGGTTGCTCCACCGCATATCAGCATGAAGATGCTTGTGGCAATCCAGAATGTAACAGATAGATGACTCAGTACCACAAAGGCCCAATAGCCGTAAGGCACCATCATCACACAAAGCGCTATAATTAAGTAGTATCGGCGCGTGATGTTATTAACCTGATTCCGCATCGAACGACGTATCAGGCGGTCGTTTACTATTTCCTGCTCGTCCAGTTTCTTTTTCAGGGTGTTCAACTGCTGGCGCATATCCTCAAACTGGGTCTCGTTCAAGTTGTTTTCAAAATTGTTGTTCATAATGGGGGCGTTTTTTAATCGTTTGACATTTGTTTTAACTGCTCACGGATTCTAAACAGACGAACGCTGACGTTCTTTGTAGTGATACCGACAATCTGTCCGATCTCCTCGTACGATAGGTTCTCGAGCCAGAGCAGGACAATCGCGCGGTCGAATGGTTGCAACTTAGAGATGCGCTTGTGGAGCATATCCACTTGCTTAGTGTCCTCATCGCGATCTTCAAACAGGTTGATGTCCATTGTCAGTCGGGCTGTGGCTGCGCGTCGCTTCTTTCTGTCGATAGAGATACAGGTGTTAAGAGCAACGCGATAAATCCACGTTTTGATGTCACTGCGGTGCTCGAAGTTCTCGAAACCCTTCCAAAGATTCACTAGTACTTCCTGGAACAGGTCGTTCACCTCGTCGGCATCTTGCGAGAACATGTAGCACACTGTGTAGATGGTGCTTTTGTGTTCTGCAACTGTTTGTGCAAACTGCTTTTCTAATGCATTCATTGTTTCATCTGTTTTTTGAATCTTTTGCCCATTAGACGTAGCAAAGTTACAAAAAACTACGCGAAAAACGCGCAAATTACAAAAAATACGTATTTTTTCGCAAAAACACTTGTATATATCGCCATTTTTGACTATCTTTGTCCCCTAATCGCGTGAGCACGTACTAACAAGTAAGTATATAACATTCAATAATTCATTAAAACTCAACAACTTATGTGGTTATTCAATTCATCAATTGGTAGAAAAGTTGTAATGTCTGTTACGGGCATTGCGCTCATTCTGTTCCTGACCTTCCACGGTTGCATGAACGTAGTGGCGCTGTTCTCGGAAGAGGGTTACAACATGATTTGCGAATTCCTGGGTGCCAACTGGTATGCTGTTGTAGCAACACTTGGTTTGGCTGCCTTGGCAGTGCTTCACATCGTCTACGCTTTCATTCTGACTGCGCAGAACCGTACCGCCCGCGGTGACAATCGCTATGAGGTGGCTACACAGGTTAACGCCGGCAAGGTAGAGTGGGCTTCAAAGAACATGCTCGTTCTGGGTCTCATCATCTGCATCGGTTTGCTGGTTCACTTGTGGAACTTCTGGTACAACATGATGTTCGCAGAGCTTGTAGGTGCTATGCCAGCCATCAGTCCTACTGACGGTTTCGGTTGGATTAAGGAGACTTTCTCTAATCCTGTATTCGTAGTTATCTACGTTGTTTGGCTTGTAGCTATCTGGTTCCATCTCACTCATGGATTCTGGTCAGCTATGCAGACTCTTGGCGTAAGCGGCAAGGTTTGGCTCAAGCGCTGGCAGTGCATTGGTATGATCTACGTTTCAGTACTCATGCTGTTGTTCCTCATTGTAGTTTTGGCTTTCGCATTCGGTTGTGCACCTAGTCTCAGCTGCTGCTAATTATCAACTTTTTAAAATTCTAGAAGATTATGGCAAAAGTATTAGATTCTAAGATTCCTGCAGGACCAGTGCCTGAGAAATGGAAGGAATATAAGGCTCATCAGCGTCTGGTTAACCCCAAGAACAAGCTGAAGCTTGATGTTATCGTGGTTGGAACCGGTCTTGCTGGTGCTTCAGCAGCTGCTTCACTTGGTGAGATGGGCTTCAACGTTATCAATCTGTGTATTCAGGACTCTCCTCGTCGCGCTCACTCTATCGCCGCACAGGGTGGTATCAATGCCGCCAAGAACTATCAGAACGATGGTGACTCTGTTTATCGTCTGTTCTATGATACAGTAAAGGGTGGTGACTATCGTGCTCGCGAGGCTAACGTATATCGTTTGGCCGAGGTATCAAACAATATTATCGACCAGTGTGTAGCTCAGGGCGTTCCTTTCGCTCGTGAGTATGGTGGTATGCTGGCCAACCGTTCTTTCGGTGGTGCTCAGGTAAGCCGTACATTCTACGCTAAGGGTCAGACCGGTCAGCAGCTGCTGCTGGGTGCCTATAGCTCACTGAGCTGTCAGGTAAACGCCGGTAAGGTAAAGCTCTACACCCGTTATGAGATGGAAGACGTGGTTATCGTTGATGGTCGCGCTCGTGGTATCATCGCCAAGAACCTGGTTACTGGTAAGCTGGAGCGTTTCTCTGCCAACGCAGTAGTTATTGCTACTGGTGGATATGGTAACACCTACTTCCTTTCTACTAACGCTATGGGATGTAACTGTACAGCCGCTGTACAGTGCTATCGTAAGGGTGCTTATTTTGCAAACCCATCATACGTTCAGATTCACCCAACATGTATCCCCGTTCACGGCGACAAGCAGTCAAAGCTTACTCTGATGTCAGAGTCGCTGCGTAACGATGGTCGTATTTGGGTACCCAAGAAGCTCGAGGATGCTAAGGCTCTGCAGGCTGGTACCAAGCAGGGTTGGGAGATTCCTGAGGAGGATCGTGACTACTATCTGGAGCGCCGTTATCCTGCATTCGGTAACCTCGTTCCACGTGACGTTGCTTCACGTGCTGCCAAGGAGCGTTGCGACAAGGGCTTCGGTGTTAACAACACTGGTCTGGCTGTGTTCCTCGACTTCTCTGAGTCTATCAACCGTCTGGGTCTTGATGTTATCATGCAGCGTTATGGAAACCTCTTCGAGATGTACGAGGAGATTACTGACGTATTCCCTGGCGATGTAGCTAACGAGATTAACGGTGTTAAGTACTATAAGCCAATGATGATCTATCCTGCTATCCACTACACCATGGGTGGTATCTGGGTTGACTACGAGCTGCAGACTACTATTCCTGGTCTGTTCGCTATTGGTGAGTGTAACTTCTCTGACCACGGTGCTAACCGTCTGGGTGCTTCTGCTCTGATGCAGGGTCTGGCCGATGGTTACTTCGTACTGCCTTACACCATCCAGAACTATCTGGCCGATCAGGCTGTATGGCCAAAGGTTTCTACCGATCTGCCTGAGTTCGAGGAGGCTGAGAAGGCTGTTGACGCTGAGCTCACACGTTTGCTCAACATCAAGGGCAAGCGTTCTGTTGACTCTATCCACAAGGAGCTTGGTCACATCATGTGGGAGTATGTAGGTATGGGTCGTACAGCCGAGGGCCTGAAGGAAGGTCTGAAGAAGATGCACGAGCTCGAGAAGGAGTTTGATACAAACCTCTTTGTTCCTGGTACTAAGGAGGGTCTCAATGTGGAGCTCGACAAGGCTATCCACCTCCGTGACTTCTTCACAATGGGTCAGCTCGTAGCATTCGACGCTCTTTCTCGTAATGAGTCTTGCGGTGGTCACTTCCGTGAGGAGTATCAGACAGAGGAAGGCGAGGCTAAGCGCGACGACGAGAACTACTTCTATGTAGGCTGCTGGGAGTACAAGGGCAAGGGCAACGAGCCTGAGCTCATCAAGGAGCCACTGGAGTACGAGGCAATCAAGGTACAGACACGTAACTATAAAAACTAAGGAATTATGGCAAAAAATATAAGTTTCACTATAAAGTTCTGGCGCCAGAATGGCCCCAAGGACCAGGGACATTTCGACACCCACGAGATGCACGATATTCCCGA
>DEHD01000033.1:0-61666 GCA_002351725.1 Prevotella sp. UBA2809 | reverse complement strand
GGTATGTGCTCACTCTACATCAATGGTACACCTCACGGTCTTACAGAGCGTGGTGCTACCACATGTCAGCTCTACATGCGCCGTTTCAACGATGGTGATGTTATCACCGTTGAGCCTTGGCGCTCAGCTGCCTTCCCTGTAATCAAGGACTGTATGGTTGACCGTAACGCCTTCGATAAGATTATCCAGGCCGGTGGTTATACCACTATCCGCACAGGTCAGGCTCAGGATGCTAACGCTATTCTGATTCCTAAGGAGGATGCCGACGAGGCTATGGACTGCGCATCTTGCATCGGCTGTGGCGCTTGCGTTGCTGCTTGTAAGAATGGTTCTGCCATGCTGTTCGTATCATCTAAGGTATCTCAGCTTGCTCTGCTTCCACAGGGTCGCGTAGAGGCTGCACGTCGTGTTAAGAACATGATTGCCAAGATGGACGAGCTCGGCTTCGGTAACTGCACCAACACTCGCGCTTGCGAGGCAGTATGTCCTAAGAACGAGACCATCGCTAACATCGCTCGCTTGAACCGCGAGATGATTAAGGCAAAGCTCGCAGACTAAAGGTTTACACCTTATTTATAATAGGCGCGCTGCAGTTTTTCTGCGGCGCGCTTTTATTTTCTTAATTATTTCTTACCTTTGCAGTAAGCACAAAAATTAAATTTTCTTAATAAAAGTTTGATGTGTAAGTATTATTTATTATATTTGCAATCTGAAGGCTTATTTTAACAAGTAACGATATCTATAACTAAAAACAAATATAAGTATTATGAATAGAAACGAGAAATTTGTTATCACAATTAACCGTGAGTTGGGTAGTGGTGGTCGTACTGTAGGTCGTTTGTTGGCCGAAAAGCTTGATGTTCCATTCTACGACAAGGCGCTTATCAAGGCTTTGGAGGATAAGTATAAGCTTTCTGTCGAGGAGATTGAGCGTCTGAAAGGTCAAAGCAACAGCTGGTGGGCAAACTTCAAGCGTGTTGTAGGTTTAGGCCATAGTGTTAATCCAAATAACTTTGTAAATCAGGACGACGATGAGCCCGAAACGCTTACTACCGACATGATATTCAAGGCAGAGAAGGAAATCCTGCTTGGTATGGCCCACGATGAATCATGTGTCATCGCAGGCCGTTCAGGTTTCTTCGTACTGAAGTCACATCCTAATCATGTCAGTATTCTTATCCAGGCTCCGATGGAATCTCGTATAAAGCGTGTGATGAGACGTCAGAATAAGACTGAAGAGGAAGCCAAGAAATCTATCAAAGAGGTCGACAAGTTGCGTGAGGAGTATGTGAAGAACTTTGCTCACACATCACGTTACGATACTCGTAACTACGATCTTGTTATCAATATGGATGGCAAGACCGAGGAAGAGGCTGTAGACTTGATTCTGAAATACATAGGATAATCCTATTCCCAGCATTCCAACTCGTCTTCTATCTCAGGTAATTTACTGCGATGGAAGACGGGTTCTTTTATGCCCTGACGCTTCTGCTGGCGATAATCATCGAGTAGGCGGAAGGCGTAGCGGCCTAGTAGTACTATGGCAATAAGGTTGCAAGCTGTGAGGAATGCCATGAAGAGGTCGACAATGTTCCACACCAGTTCAAAGCTGGCTAGTGCGCCGAACATAACCATTAAGCCTGCCGATGCTATGCGATAGGCAGTCATTACCTTGTTATTCTGTGTGATGAAGCGGATATTTGCCTCACCATAATAATAGTTTCCAATGATGCTTGAGAATGCAAAAAGGAAGATAGCTACAGCAATGAACATCGGACCGATACTTCCAATCTCGCGCTGCAAAGCAGATTGTGTCAGCGCTATGCCATTAAGCTCAGGCACCTGATACAGACCACTGATAAGTATAATGAAGGCTGTGCATGAACAAACCATCAAAGTATCGGTAAATACGCCTAATGCTTGTATTAATCCTTGTTTCACCGGGTGTGTTGTGCTTGCCGTTGCAGCCGCATTTGGAGCACTTCCTTCACCTGCCTCATTCGAGAACAGACCGCGCTTTATTCCGTTCATCATCGCTGCACCTATGCTACCGCCGGCTATCTGGCTAAAGCCAAAGGCATCGAGTATAATCACCTTGAATACGTGAGGAATAAGGTGTATATTCATAATGATTATAACCAAAGCCAGGATTATGTAGCCCACTGCCATCAAAGGAACTATCACAGAACTAACCTTAGCAATGCGCTGGATACCGCCAAAGACGATGAACAGAGCCATGGTTGCCAAGGCTACTCCAACCCATATTGGCGACCAGCCAAAGGCTTCCTGCATGGCCCCGCAAATAGTATTTGCCTGAATAGAGTTGTTTGATAGTCCGAACTGTAGGGTTATGAGGATGGCAAATAATACCGCCATCCAGCGGCACTTTAATCCCTTCTGTATGTAGTATGCAGGACCACCGATAAACGAGTCTTTGTGCTTCTGCTTATAAAGCTGTGCCAATGTAGATTCTACAAATGCTGTAGCTGATCCTATAAGTGCTATCAGCCACATCCAGAACACTGCTCCTGGTCCGCCGATAACTATTGCTGTTGCTACACCTGCCAGGTTGCCTGTTCCTACCCTGGTGGCCACACTTACGGCAAAGGCTTGGAACGATGAAATGTGGCGTTTTTCTTTTCCTTTTACTTGATCTCCTACACTATCTACTGCCGACTCTGTAAGCAAGCGTAACATCTCGCCCACCATACGGAACTGCACAAACTTTGTGCGCCAAGTAAACCAAAGTCCACAACCCACCAGAGCCACTATAAGCACGTAGCTCCATATTACATCGTTTACAGCTGTTATCAGTTCATTCATGGTGCAAAGGTAGTGCTTTTATGTTAAACCGCCAAAGTTTCATTCTCTTTTGGTCGCAATTTAAGAATTCTTTCGTATCTTTGCAGCCAGAATGAGAAGACAACAGAGAAGAAGAGCAATGTCATGGGCATTGTTGTCGATAACAGAAAACAGAATGAAGAAGATATATATCATCCTGCCATTGCTGGGCTTTGCGCTCTTGGCATCGGCACAGGACAAGGATAACCATCAGCATCAGAATGATTCTACTGATGTATTTTATAAACACCTTAAACTTAACGATTTGATTGTTACTGGTGTTACTGGCGACACAAAGTTAAAGCATGCCACAGCACCTGTCAGTATTGTAACCCCACAAATCTTGCATTCAACGGCATCCACTAATATTATAGATGCCATCGCTAAACAGCCGGGAGTAAGTCAGATAACAACTGGTAGTGGTATTTCCAAGCCAATCATCCGTGGATTGGGATACAACCGTGTTGTGGTTATGAGCGAAGGAGTAAGACAAGAAGGACAGCAGTGGGGCGATGAGCACGGCGTTGAGGTAGACGGAAACTCGGTGAATTCGGTAGAAATACTAAAGGGCCCGGCCTCACTTATGTATGGCTCTGATGCTATGGCTGGAGTAGTTATACTTCACTCTGAACCAACACTTGCTGAGGGAGATATGAAAGCAAACATAGGAACTGAGTATCAGACGAATAACGGACTCTTTGCTTATAATCTTGCTTTTGCAGGTAATAAGAACGGATTTGTGTGGAATGCCCGATATAGCGATAAAATGGCCCATGCCTATAAGAATAAGTACGATGGCTATGTTCCAGGCTCACAGTTCCGCGAACGTGCTGACAGACTGATGCTTGGACTTAACAAGCAGTGGGGACATTCACGTCTCACATGGACGGCCTATCACCTCACTCCGAGCATAATCGAGGGCGAACGAGATGAAGAAACAGGCGATTTAATCGCAAATTATTCGCCCATTAAGTCATATAGTAAAGCACTCCCATTCCAGCAAGTAAAGCACTATAAATTAGTGTGGGACAACTCGCTTAATCTTTCTTCTGGTTACCTTAAGACCATTATTGGCTATCAGCAGAACCAGCGACAGGAGTTTGAAGAAAGTGCCGATGAATTCGAACTTTATTTCAAGATGCATACCCTTACCTACGATGTCCGTTATATCACCAACGAGTGGAACGGTTGGAAACTCTCGACAGGTGTTGGTGGTATGTATCAGAACTCGCTCAATAAGGGCGAGGAGTATCTTATACCCGATTACAAACTGTTTGATTTCGGCATTTACGCCACAGTTTCAAAAAGCTTAGGCGATAAATGGACTCTTAACGGCGGCGTTCGCTATGACTATCGACGACTTCACGGCTATGGACTGATAGAAGACGGTGAGGTGCGTTTCAACGATTTTTGTCGCCATTTCAACGGTCTTACCGGTAGTGTAGGTGCGGTGTATAACATCAACGATCAGTGGAACCTTCGCCTTAATGTAGCTCGCGGTTTCCGCACACCAAATATGAGCGAACTTGCCTCAAATGGTGTTCACGAGGGCTCTATCCGTTATGAGTTGGGCAGTGAGCAGCTAAAGGCCGAATACAGCCTTCAGGCCGACTTGGGCATCGACTTTACATCGCCATACGTTTCTGCACAGCTTGCTCTGTTTGCAAATCGTATTGATAACTACATCTTCACCCACCGTCTGCCTATAGTTATTGAGGATGGTTATCTTACCTATGCCTATACGCAGGGTGATGCACGTCTTTTAGGTTTCGAGGCTGGCATCGACTTTCATCCTATCCACTCTGTACATTTCGGCAACACGTTCTCGTATGTCGATGCTCAGCTTATGAATCAGCCCGATGACACAAAGTATCTGCCATTTACTCCAGCCCCTCGATGGACATCGGAGTTGAAATGGGAGTTGATTCACCACTCACATACTACTGTTGGTCATCATCAGCATCATGATGTTCTTGCCCGTCGATTCAGACTTAACAACCTTTTCGTGTCGGCTGGCATCGAGTGCTATCTCAAGCAGAATCACATCTATTGTGCCGATGAAACTGAGACAGAGACACCAAGCTACACTCTGTTGAACCTTCAGGCTGGTACCGATATCCAGATTGGCAGCAAGAAGTTGGCCGAGTTCTATATCATCGCCGACAATCTGCTTGACAAAGCCTATCAGAACCACCTGAGTCGATTGAAATATGCCGATTTCAACGTGGTAACCGGTCGCCAGGGAGTGTTCAATATGGGTAGGAATATTACGATGAAATTGATAGTTCCTATAGATTTATAAAATCAACAACTTATGGATATAGCAATCTACACACTCACATCCGAGCTGCACGACGAGAATGCAGTAAGCGCAGTTACCCAAGAGTTTTTGGGCAGTCTTGGCATCAGTTATACCTTTAAGGGTAGCGACTATGCCGACTATGGTAGTCATACTCTGTCGGTCATTTATGTCCGTACAGGTGGTACTGAAGGTATATTCAAGCGCCTGCTACCACAACTCCGCCAGCAGACCCAGGCTCCGTTCTATCTGCTAACATCAGGTAAGAGTAACTCGCTGGCAGCATCAATGGAAATCCTTTCATACCTGCAGCAGAACTACATGCAGGGTGAGATTATTCACGGCAGTACGGATTATATCGCCCGTCGATTGGCTACACTAACCAAGGTCAGCGAGGCTAAGAATAAGCTCAGCGGAACACGATACGGCATCATCGGTCAACCATCCGACTGGCTTATCTCAAGCGCTGCCGATCCTAAAGCCGTTAAGACAAAGCTTGGCATCGATCTGGTAGAAGTTCCTATCGAAGAGCTTATTGAGGGTGTTGGAAAGATTGAGGAGGGTGAAATGCCCGATCGTATCTATGAGGGTTTGAAGATGATTGTAGATAAATACCAGCTGCAAGGTTTCACACTTAGATGTTTCGATCTGCTTACGGCAGTTCACAATACCGGCTGCCTTGCTCTGGCTCGTCTTAATGCCGAGGGTATAGTGGCAGGTTGCGAGGGTGATGTGCCTGCAATGCTGTCGATGGCTATTACCAATGCGCTGCTTGGCGTTTCTGGATTCCAGGCCAATCCATCGCAGATAAACCCCGAAACAGGCGAGATGCTGTTTGCCCACTGCACCATTCCACTTAATATGGTTGAGCGCTACGAACTCGATACACATTTCGAATCGGGCATTGGCGTTGGAATCAGGGGTTTCATGAAGGAAGGTCCTGTAACCGTTTTCAAGGTGTCGGGCGACCTAAAGCGTTGCTTTATGGCCGAAGGTGAGCTTGTAAGGAATCAGGCAAAACCTGATTTGTGCCGTACTCAGCAGGTCATCCAGCTTGCTGATAGCTGTCAGACAGGCTATTTCCTTACTCAACCCATCGGCAATCACCACATCATCACTCCTGGCAATAATCGCAAATTGTTTGAGGACTTTATAGCATCACTTTAAGATATGAACGAGGCAACACTCGAGTTTATCCGTATCCATGCTGACGAAGACGTACGCCAGTTGGCCTTTTTAGGGAAGAAAAACCCTGAGGTCGACATGGCGTATGCCCTCGATCAGATAGCAGGCCGCCAGAAGGCACGTGTTAAGATACCATCGTGGGCTTCTATCGATGGAATCGTGTATCCACCCCATATATCTATGGAGCAGTGCTCGAGCGAACAAACTGCCAGATATAAAGCAAGGATAGCCGGAAATGGAGAAAAGATAGTTGATCTTACTGCCGGTTTCGGAGTCGATATGGCTTTCATGTCTGCTGGTTTCAAACAGGCTGTTCATGTTGAGATGCAGCCGCAATTATGCGCCATTTCATCGGAGAATTATAAACATTTAGGGTTGAATCATGTTCAGGTTGTCTGCAACGATGGAGTAGGGTATCTTCATCAGATGGAGCATGCCGACCTGATATTCATCGACCCTGCCCGAAGAGACCAGCATGGAGCCAGAACCTATGGCATTGCCGATTGCACCCCGAATGTATTGGAAATCATCGATGAAATGCTGCAAAAAGCCGATCGGGTAATGATAAAACTATCACCAATGCTCGACTGGCAGAAAACTGTGGCCGATGTTGGTAATGTAAGTCAGGTTCATATTGTGTCAGTTGGCAACGAATGCAAGGAGCTTCTGTTAGAGGTGAAAAAAGGAAAAGATGAAAAGGTGAAGGTGTTCTGTGTGAACGACGACCAAGTGTTCAGCTATGAAATCGGCGAAACTCACCCTTTCACCCCTTCACCTCTTCAATCTTTCACCTTCCTCTATGAGCCTAATGCTTCTGTAATGAAGGCCGGTTGTTTCAACCTTATTTCTCATCGTTTCGGCATTACTCAGCCCGATGCTAATAGTCATCTGTTCCTGTCTGATAAGTTAGTCGAAGGTTTCCCTGGCCGTGGGTTTGTTATCGAGCGTGTCAGCACTATGAACAAACGTGAGCTTAAAGAAGCCCTTGCTGGTATCGATAAAGCCAATATCGCCGTAAGGAACTTCCCCTTGTCAGTGGCCGACCTTAGGAAGAGGCTTAAGCTGAAGGATGGCGGCGATGTATATATTTTCGCCACTACTGATGCCAAGAAGGGCCATTTGTTAATGGTTTGCCGAAAAATATCTTAATATTTTTTGTTATTTGCTGCATTTTCTTTATCTTTGCATCGTTTTTAAGCTTAACGAACAAAGAGAGAGTATGTCAGCAGTAGAAATTAGAAAAGTCACTGACAAGAAGAGTCTTGAGGCTTTTATCGATTTTCATTACGATTTGTATAAGGGTAATCAGTACGATGCGCCCAACCTTTTCACCGACGATCTTCACACCTTGAGCAAGGATAAGAATGCTGCCTTCGAGTTTTGCGAGGCTGAGTATTTTCTGGCTTACAAGGATGGCAAGGTGGCCGGACGCATAGCCGCCATCATCAATCATCGTGCCAACGAGAAGTGGGAGCGTAAGAGTCTTCGCTTCGGTTGGGTAGATTTCATCGATGATATCGAGGTGAGCCGCGCGCTGTTTAATGCCGCCGAGGAGTGGGGCCGCCAGAAAGGTATGACAGAAATCATCGGTCCATTGGGCTTCACCGATATGGACCCAGAGGGAATGCTCATCGAGGGATACGACCAGATGGGCACCATGGCCACCATCTATAACTATCCTTACTATCCCAAGCACTTGGAGCAGTTAGGTGGTTGGGAAAAAGACAACGACTATGTAGAGTTCAAGTTGATAGTGCCTCAAGGCGATATGCCCGAGAAGTACAAGAAGATAGCCGAGATGGTTATGAAACGCTACAACCTGCATCCTATGCACCCCAAGCGTAGTCAGGTGTTTGGCAAGGAGCAGATCGGTCGTAAGGTGCTTGATGTGGTTAATAAATCGTTCGGTCACCTCTATGGTTACTCTCAAATGACTGAGGCCCAGATTGATGAATATCTGAAGATGTATTTCCCCATGCTCGATATGGATCTGCTCTGTCTTATTGAAGACTGGAACACTCCAAACCATGACATCATCGGTGTGGGCATATCTATCACATCAATGACACGCGCGCTTCAGAAGTGTCGCCGTGGCCGCCTGTGGCCATTTGGCTGGTGGCACTGCCTCAAGGCGCTCAAATTCCACAAGGCTGAGTGTGTAGACCTTATGCTGGTGGGCATATTGCCAGAGTATCAGCAGAAGGGAGCTAATGCCCTGCTGTTCTACGATCTCATCCCACGCTACCAGAAGTATGGCTTCAAGTGGGGCGAGACTAATGTAGAGATGGAGACCAACGAGAAAGTGCAGAGCCAGTGGCAGTATCTGGAGCACACTCAACATAAACGCAGAAGATGTTTCAAAAAGAATCTATGAACGACGATAACAACCTGATTAATCCAGAAACCGTCAATTACGACGAAGGCAATATTCAAACCTTAACCGGTTTGGAACACATTCGCCTTCGCCCCGGTATGTATATCGGTAGGTTGGGCGACGGCTCATCAGCCGAAGACGGTATTTACGTGCTGTTAAAAGAAGTGTTTGATAACTCTATCGACGAGTTCAAGATGAAGGCCGGCGATAGAATCGAGGTAAACGTAGAGGATAATCTGCGTATATCTGTTCGCGACTATGGTCGAGGCATTCCTCAGGGAAAGCTCATCGAGTCGGTGAGCATACTTAACACCAGTGGTAAGTTCGATTCTAAGGCCTTTAAGAAGTCTATCGGACTTAACGGTGTGGGTGTTAAGGCCGTCAACGCATTGAGCAGTCGTTTCGATGTGCACAGCTACCGCGACGGTAAGGTGCGTAAGGCCGTATTCGAGTGCGGTAAGCTGATAAGCGATGTCACCGAACCATCGCAGGACGAGAACGGAACCTACATATATTTCGAACCCGATGCAACGAAGTTTGTGAACTATCAGTTCCACGATGAAATCGTAGAAAATATGCTTCGCAACTATACCTACCTTAACATCGGACTGACAATCATGTATAACGGTCGTCGCATTCTTTCACGTCATGGACTTGAAGACTTGCTTAAAGACCGTATGACCAGCGATGCCCTTTATCCTATTGTGCATCTTCAGGGCGACGACATCGAGATAGCTTTTACCCATGCCAATCAGTATGGCGAGGAGTACTACTCGTTTGTTAATGGCCAGCACACCACTCAGGGTGGTACTCACCAGAGTGCGTTTAAAGAGCATATTGCCCGTACCATTAAGGAGTTCTACGGCAAATATGAGTATGGCGACATCCGTACAGGTATCGTGGCAGCCATTGCCATCAATGTTGAGGAGCCTATGTTCGAGAGTCAGACCAAGATCAAGCTCGGTTCGCTTACGATGGCCCCCGATGGAGGTGTGAGCATCAATAAATATATAGGCGACTTCATCAAGCAGGAGGTCGACAACTATCTGCACATCCATCAGGATGTGGCCGAGGTGCTTGAGAATAAGATTAAGGAGAGTGAGCGCGACCGTAAGGCTATGGCTGGTGTAACCAAGCTGGCTCGTGAGCGTGCTAAGAAGGCAAACCTGCACAACCGCAAGCTCCGCGACTGCCGTATACATTTCAGCGATGTTAAGAACGACCGCAAGGAAGAGTCGTGCATCTTCATCACCGAGGGTGACTCTGCCAGTGGAAGCATCACCAAGAGCCGCGATGTAAACACCCAGGCCGTGTTCTCACTCCGTGGTAAACCGCTCAACTGCTTCGGACTCACCAAGAAGGTTGTCTACGAGAACGAGGAGTTCAATCTGCTTCAGGCCGCCCTCGACATCGAGGATGGCTTGGACACCCTGCGATACAATAAAGTCATTGTAGCTACCGATGCTGATGTTGATGGTATGCACATCCGCCTGCTCATCATCACCTTCTTCCTGCAGTTCTTCCCCGAGCTCATTAAGAAAGGTCATGTATATGTTCTTCAGACGCCGCTTTTCCGTGTGCGCAATCGTCGTACAAAGATAAAGAACAAGAAGACTATTGCTGAAGCTGATGCCAAGTCTGACAAGAAGGGCGATTTCATCACTCGTTACTGTTATAGCGACGAAGAGCGCCAGAAGGCCATCGAAGATCTTGGTCCCGATCCTGAGATTACCCGATTCAAAGGTCTTGGAGAGATTTCGCCCGATGAATTCGCTGGTTTTATTGGTCCCGACATCCGTTTGGAACAGGTAACACTGCATAAGACTGACCAAGTACAGAAGCTTCTTGAGTACTACATGGGTAAGAACACCATGGAGCGCCAGAACTTCATTATCGATAACCTGGTGGTAGAAGAAGACCGCCCCGAAGAAGTGTTTTGAAAAGGTGAAAAAGTGAATATTGGTACATTAGTAAATATCATTAAAAAGATTAAAGAGAATGAGCAGATTTAAACAAATAGCAATAGTTATTTCACTTTTTCACCTTTTCACCCTTTCACCTCTATATGGCCAGTTTCGCATAAATAGCGGCGATGATTCGCCGATAAGGAAATTGCAGTTTGCTGAGATTGCTATCAGTAATCTGTATGTAGACAGCGTTGATGAGAAGAAACTTGTTGAGGATGCCATTCGCGGTATGCTCGACAAGCTCGATCCCCACTCATCATATATGACTCCCAAGGAGGTTAAGGACGCCAATGAGCCCCTTAACGGCAATTTTGAGGGCATCGGCGTGCAGTTCAATATGATTGAGGACACACTGCTCGTCATCCAGCCCGTTACCAATGGCCCCTCAGAAAAGGTAGGCATCATTGCAGGCGATAGAATCGTCTCTGTCAACGATTCTGCCATTGCAGGTGTAAAGATGTCCAAGGAGGAGATTATGAAGCGTCTACGCGGCCCTAAAGGCACAAAAGTAAAGCTTGGCGTTATCCGTCAGGGTATCAAAGACCGCCTCACCTTTACCGTTGTGCGCGATAAGATTCCCGTAAAGTCGGTTGATGCCGTCTATATGATTCGTCCGGAGATAGGTTATATCCGTATCGGTAACTTTGGTGCTACTACCCATCAGGAGTTCCTTCAGGGTCTTAAAACCCTGCGCGATCAGGGCATGCAGCACCTTATTCTCGATCTCCAGGAGAATGGCGGAGGCTATCTCAAAGCCGCTGTAGATATTGCCAACGAGTTCTTGCAGCGCAACGACCTTATTGTATATACCGTGGGCCGCAAGGTGCCTCGCACGGAATATAAGGCCGATGGCGGCGGTGTGATGCGTAATGGTAAGGTGGTAGTGCTTGTCGACAGTTACACAGCCTCTGCGGCCGAGATTGTCACCGGTGCCATCCAGGATCAGGACCGTGGCATCGTTGTTGGTCGCCGCACATTCGGCAAGGGTCTTGTTCAGCGCCCGCTCGACATGCCCGACGGCTCTATGATCCGACTCACTATTGCTCATTACTATACTCCATCTGGCCGATGCATCCAGAAGCCTTATACCAAGGGCGAAAATCGCGATTATGCTATGGATGTCATCAACCGTCTTAAGAGTGGTGAGCTTACCAATGCTGACAGCATCCATTTTGCCGACTCGCTGAAGTTTGAGACGCTGAAAGAACGTCGCGCCGTTTACGGTGGCGGCGGCATTATGCCCGATGAATATATTCCGCTCGACACCACCGTTTATACCCGATTCCATCGCGAACTTACTGCTAAGAGCATTGTCCTGCAGCATAACCTGCGCTATGTGGACAATCATCGCAAGCAGCTGAAGAAGGCCTGGACCTCGTTCGATGCGTTCAAACAGAACTTCCAGGTTCCACAGAGTCTGGTAGATGCAATCCTAAAGGATGGCGAGAAGCAGAATGTTAAGCCAAAGGATCAGGCTGAGCTCGAAAAGACCCTGCCTCACCTTCGTCTGCAGCTCAAGGCACTCATAGCCCGCGATATCTGGGATATGAGCGAGTATTACTCTATTTTCAACGAAGAGAATGAGATGGTGAAGCGAGCCCTCGAGGTGATGGCTCGCCAATAAGTTAAATCAAGCCGAAGTGGCTTAAAGCATATCGGATGCCGTCTTCGTCGACAGAAGTTGTCACGAAGTCGGCTTCTTTTTTCAGGTCGTCTATGGCGTTGCCCATAGCCACGCCTATGCCGGCCTTACGTATCATTGTGGTGTCGTTGCCGCCATCGCCAAAGGCCATCGTGTATTTCGGGTCCAGAGCCTCGTGCTTGGCCATTGCCAGCAGTCCCTCGCCCTTATCGGCTCCCTTGGCGGTTACATCGGTAAATGCCGGATGCCAGCGTCCTGACGTACAGCCTGGCAGTCGGGCCATAAGCTCTTTTTCGTAGTCCTTGTCAAAGAATGGAGTTATCTGCAGTATTCGCTGCTGCAGCACGTGCTCTACAGGCTTTGCCAGGTTCAGGTTCTCCACCGCCAGATGCTGACGGAAAATCAGGTCTACATCGCCTTTAGGATCCAGCACCGCCACATCCTTCTCGCCTATAACTATCACTCCGTATTGCTTCTCTATACTGTCTTCTACCACCATTCTGGCCTCCTGCTGCGGTATCGCCTTGCACGCCACCACGTCGCTGCCCACAAAGCACAGAGCGCCGTTGGTGGTCACATAGCCGTCTATCAGGTGCTCTATGGCCCCTAAGTTGGTAATGATTATTGGCGGGCGCCCGGTGGCTATGAACACCTTGTGGCCGTTAGCCTTGGCCTGGGTAAGTGCCAGTATAGTAGAAGGCGGAATCTGGTGGGTTTCAAAGCTCACCAAGGTTCCGTCTATATCAAAAAACAGAGCGTATTTCTGTTGCATACCGTTATTTCTTGTGATTCTGGTAGTAGTCTAATCCCAGTTTCACATTCTCGATAACGGCTTCCGATGAGTATGTAGCACCCGTTACAGCGTCAACCTTCAGGGCCTTGGCGTCCTTTACCTTCAGGCCGTTCCACTTGTCAAGCAGCGCCTTCTTCACCTTGAGGAAGTACTTTGGAGTCTCCTGGTTCTTCAGTGCCTCAATCTTAACTACCTTGTTCTTCTCTATGTAAATCTTCAGTGGTGTTGTACCCAGGTATCCCTGAACATCCTTACCCAGAGTAGTAGTATTGATAACGGTCATGCCGTTCTCTTTTGTCATTGTCTGGTCGCCGGCCATCCAGCTCTGCATCATCAGTGCTGCTACAATCACCGCGCAGCAGCTAAAAGTCTTGATTACAATCTTTTTCATTTCCTTTTTTTTTTCTTTTAATTTTCACCTTTTCACTCTTTCACCCTTTCACTCTTTCACCCTTTCACTCTTTCACTTTTTCACCTTTTCACCTTTTCACTTTTTCACCTTTTCACTTTTCCAACATCGCCAGTGCCTTGTCTTCGGCAGCCTCCATAATCTCTCGCTCTCCCGGACCTTTGTCGTTTATTCCGCACAGGTGCAGTATTCCGTGTATTATCACGCGGTGCAGCTCCTCGTTGTATGGACGTCCGAACTTATCCGAGTTGGTAAACACGGTGTCGAGCGATATAAACAGGTCGCCGCTAATTGTCTTGCCCTCGGTGTAGTCGAAGGTAATGATGTCCGTATAGTAGTCGTGCCCCAGATACTGATTGTTTACCTCCAGAATCTTCTCGTCGTTCACAAACAGATAGCCTATCTCGCCAACTTTCTTTCCGTAGCTGGCAGCCACCTTGCGTATCCAATTTGTTGTTTCGCGTTTCTTGATATTAGGGAACTTCACCCCTTCTGCTTCGTATATTATCATATTTTTCCTTTTTTAGGTAAATAAGCACTAACATCAACACCAAAATGCTGCAACTCTCTTACAGCGCTCGACGACACACTGGCCAGCTCGGGCTCGGTATACAGCAATATTGTCTCTATGCCGCCTAATTTGCGGTTAAAGTCGGCCTGCCACTGCTCGTATTCAAAGTCGCTCACAGTGCGCACTCCTTTCACGATGAATTGGGCATTTTCTTCCTTTGCAAAGTCCATAGCCAGCCCGTGGTATGGTTTTACCTCTATACGTTTTTCGTCGGCATACAACTCTCTTATCACCTTCATACGCTCCTCGACCGAGGGCATATCGGGCTTATGCACATTGTCGCCCACCACTCCTATAACCAGTCGGTCGAAGAGAGGCAGCGCACGGCGCACTATCGAGTCGTGTCCAATGGTATAGGGATTAAAGCTCCCAACAAATATTCCAGTCTTCATAACTTTCACCTTTTCACCCTTTCACCTTTTCACCCTTTCACCTTTTCAATCGAACAAGTTCGGTTGCATAATGTTTCCACCGTATGGGTTGCGGCCAAAGTGCTTGTAGGCCAGCTCGGTAACCATTCGTCCGCGTGGCGTACGTTTGATGAATCCCTCCATTATCAGGAATGGCTCATATACCTCCTCAACAGTGCCGGCATCTTCGCCTATGGCTGTTGCTATGGTGGTTATACCCACAGGGCCGCCCTTGAACTTATCGATGATGGTAAGCAGAATCTTATTATCGATTTCATCGAGACCATACTTATCGATGTTCAGTGCCGTCAGGGCTATCTTTGTTATCTTAGTGTCAATCATGCCGTTGCCCTTAACCTGCGCAAAGTCGCGCACTCGGCGCAGCAGAGCATTGGCTATACGTGGCGTTCCGCGCGAGCGTCCGGCTATCTCCAGTGCGGCATCCTCTGTTATGGGCACTCCTAATATTCCTGCCGAGCGCTCAATGATGGTCTGCAGCGTCTCTGGCTCGTAGTACTCCAGGTGCATGTTAATGCCGAAACGGGCGCGCAGAGGGGCCGTTAGCAGTCCACTACGTGTGGTGGCACCCACCAGTGTAAACGGGTTCAGGTCAATCTGTATGCTGCGTGCCGAGGGACCTTTGTCAATCATTATATCAATGCGGTAGTCCTCCATTGCGCTGTACAGATACTCCTCTACCACGGGCGACAGTCGGTGTATCTCGTCGATAAACAGCACGTCGTTCTTCTCAAGCGATGTTAGTATTCCTGCCAGATCGCCGGGTTTGTCGAGCACGGGTCCGCTGGTTATTTTGAATCCCACGCCCAGCTCGTTGGCGATGATGTTCGACAGGGTGGTCTTTCCCAGTCCTGGTGGGCCGTGCAGCAGTGTGTGGTCAAGAGGTTCGCCACGGTATTTGGCTGCCTCTACAAACACTTCCAGGTTCTCAACCACCTTTTTCTGTCCGCTGAAGTCGCTGAAACTCAGCGGGCGCAGAGCGTTCTCAAAGTCTTTCTCGCCCTGCGCGAAGCGTTCCTCGCGTATATCGAAATCCTCGTTCATTACTTCTTGAACGCCTCGTCAAGGTTAGGATACTCTTTCTTCTGCTCGTTGTCAGCCTTCAGATAGTCTTTCAGGTCGAAGTGCAGCATCGAAGCCACGAAGCTCGATGGCCACTGGCGAACCATGCGGTTCATCTTGGTGGCAGTATCGTTATATACCATACGCGATATGCGTACTTTCTCCTCGTATTCTGTCTGTCCCTCCTGAGCCTTGATATACAGGTCGCTGGCCTTCAGGTCGGGATACTGTTCAACAACAACGTTCAGTCGGCTCATCATCTGTCCAAGCAGATCGGCCTGCTGGTTAATGGCAGCAGGAGTGTTGGCAGGGGCGTTACCGCCACGTGCCTGAACGGTCTGGATAATGGTCTCACTCTCGTGTGCTGCATACTGTGCAGCGGTCTTAGCCAGAGCAATCAGCACATCAAAACGCGAATTAAGCTGGACCTCAATCTGGCTCAGTGCATTCTTACACATCTCGTCAAGGTTTACCAGCGTGCGCTGGGTTGAGATAAAATAGCCTACGACTATAAGCGCCAAGGCAACAATAATACCTAAAAATGTTCCTAATACTGCCATAATTACGTAATATTAATGTATTATGGCGGCAAAGGTACGAAAAGTTTTTGAAAATTGAATGAATATTATGTACTTTATGCTTTTTTTTCGTATATTTGCAAAACAAAAAAGTAGTTTAAATTAATAACAGCAAACAGATGAATAAGGTAAGAATTACAGCTGTTAGGCAAACGGTATATACCGACCTTATGGAGAAATACGAGAATCCCATAGAGCATACCTGCGATGTAAAAGAAGGTCAGCAGTGGGTTTCGGTTGATGGTAAACGTCCTGAGGGTATGTGCCCTGCCGCCTGGGGCTCCATGAAGGAGTTTGTAGAGTCTCTGGCCCGCGGCCAGGGCAACTTCTACGATGGATGGATGAAGAACCCCATGAGTGCTATGATAAGCTGCAACGACGGTTTCCGCCCGTTCAGCTTCTATATAGAAGTAATCCCCTGTCAGCCGTAGCTAACAGGGGAGCTGAGTCACCTTTGAGTCACTCAGATAGTCTCTATGTGCTATCCGGATAGTCTCTTCGTTGTGTGCAGATAATCCCTATGGGGGGTAAGAGATAATCTGAACGAGTTGTTCAAGACTTCTGAGCGAGGCGTTAAAGCCGTCTCAATGGGTTTTTAGTTAAATTTGAGTGACAATGGTGACACTAGTGTCAGTCATTTCTTAACTTTCATCGCGTACCGTGCGAATATAATATAACATGTATATAAATATAACATGTGTACGCGAAGGATTATATGAAAACAGTGTCACCACTGTCACCGTTGTCACCTTTTGAGCCATTTTCCTCCTTGTCAATTACTTTTCCCGCCCGAAAAATTGCAAGATTCAATAAATGGCGTATCTTTGCGGGCGAAATTATAAAAACTATTAGTAGCAATGAATGAAATGTCTAAGATTTTAATGGAGATTCCTGCGGTTTCTCTTATATCCATTGGGGTGAGTGGTAAGGCATATTTACGTGGCGATGCTATAAAAGTTATTTCATTTGCACGCCAAAATATAGTTCCGGTTTTAGGTGGAGATGTATATTATAAGTCAAGGTCTGATAATGATATTCACATAACACACGATAACTGGTTTTGCAACCGAGATAAATTCGAATCATTAAAAGACTATGTGGAAAGAAGTTGTGATGTCGCAGAACATTTCATAATCAACTATATATGCAAAAACGGATTTGATCCTATTTTTAGGATTGTGCTTGCAGAAGAGTGGCTAACAACGTAAACATAAGATATATATTGTAACGGTATGAAAAATATATTCTTTTATGATAAAGGCATAAAACAACAAGGTCCAAACGATTTTGTTGTTTGGTTGCCGAGATTACATAACATACATGAATTATATAAAGAATTGGGAAAAGTCTTTCACTTCTCTGATGATTCTTGTGGTAGTTGGGACGCTTTTCGCGAACAATTCTACTATTTGAATGTGGACGAAATAGAGCAATGTAATATTCATATATATCACGAAAGCATAGCGAAAATTATTCCAACGTGGGATTTGGCAATGTATTTATCAGTTATAAATGAATTTATTACTGAGCACATGCAGGATATTTCAAGCCACCAATTGTTCTTCTATTTTAATATTAAAGAGGCAGACACCATTGCAAAATATTGGCCAGGGAAGCTGGTTATAGAGGAATCATGGGGGGGAGAATGTGATCGTATTTAGGCAGAGAATGATCAGCAGAACCGACCCTGTGATTCTGTCGAGCATGCGATTCTGTATTGAAAAGTCCAGTTGCCATTTGGATAGCAAAATTAATGATTTTCCATGAAAACCAAGCACAGTATGCTATTTCAATATTGTAATTTAGATAATTTTACGAATAATATTTTGTAGGTTACGAATAAGTTTATACTTTTGCAATATAAATCTTAAAAACTAAATTTTGCAAGATGAAACAGATTATAATCATGGGGACGGAGAATGTTTTATCTATAAAACTTGCATATATAGTTTTAATTGCTTATTTTTGTGGCCAAGTAATTTTACTGTGATGATGAACTATAATAAAGAAATAAAACTGATTTCAGAAAGATTCTACCTGACATGGGCAGGAGAACAGATGAGCTGGACAGTACGAATGACTATGAAGATGAGGGATGGCGTTGACGGTGATTTGTTGCGTCAGGCCGTAGAGTCAACGCGCCAGAGATATCCATACTATCAGGTGAAGCTCGGTATCAGGAAGGATGCTGAAGGCAAGGAATATTTCGTGTATGAAGATAACAGCGAGCCATGGGTGGTAAGTGAGGGAGAGAGACCCGTGAGACTGATTGGTGCAGAGTCGAACAATCATCTGTTGGCATTCTGCTATTGGGACAACTGCATCGCAATAGATTTCTTCCACTGCCTGACCGACGGCACAGGAGCCTACAACATTCTACGAACCTTGCTTTATGAATATGCTCGTCGTCGCTTTACACCTGAAGGCATGAGGATGGCTAACATTCGTGTGGCCGGCGATACGATAAGCCCTGAGGAATGGGAAGACCCTGCGGCGCAGGTTAAGCCCGAGCACCTGGATCCGCTGCCCGTTCCGGAACGTCTGCCCTGCATCGACCTTACCACTCAGGCCAAGACGACGGTAGTCGAAACGGCAGAAACCGTCAACATCCTTGTTGAAGAACAAGAGATGATGAAGTATGTATCCTCAAGTGATACGTCGCCTGCTACGCTCGTGTCGTTGCTGCTTACCCGTGCCATTGCCCGTCTGCATTCCGACTTGAAGGAAGGAGTGCCGGTGGTGGCACTGGCTATCAACCAGCGTCCTGCCCTGGGTTGTCCGCAGGCCGGCCAAACCCTGGCATCAGCGCTGCACCTGACTCTTTACGATGAGATGCGGGGGATGGATCTTGAAAAACAGCAGACCATATTCCGAGGTATGGTGGCTCTGCAGTCGAACGATGACAACGTTGTTGAGGGTTTCTGGAAAACTCAGAATGTACAAGACATGTTCGAGAATATTCCTACCATTGAGGCTCGCCATCAGGCAATGGCGCAAGCCTACAGTGTAGCAACATCATCAACCACAACCTGTGTCAGCTATGTCGGCAAAGCTAAAATGGGTGCTGCCGAACAATACGTTAGCGAGATGTACACAGAGGCCTTTACGCCGTATGCACTCACCATCGAGATGAGTGCAGTGGGGGGCACGTTCTGTATCAGCTTTATGCAGCGGTTTGCAGATGATACATATCTTGATGCCTTCCTTGATGAATTCCGCCAGATAGGCCTGCCATATCGCATTGCCAACCGCCATCCGATGACGGTGGCCCCCATAGCAGACTATCGGGATAGCCTAAAAATGAATCCACCAGCTTCAAGGAGAGAAACTTGGTAAGCTAACTAAAAAATAGAAATGAAGAAAATTTGTATGATGATTATTGCTGCTGGTTTGTCAACTATGGCCGCAGCACAGGAGAAATTTGAACAAGGTAAACCTAACAATGACAACTACAGATACTTGGATGAGTATCAGGGGTTGAAGAATTACATTGATTATTCAAAGTACCCTAATTTTAAGTTGGGCGCGGGTACAACAGTAAACGACTATCTGAACAACTCGTTGGTTAAGAACTTGACCAACAAGAACTTCACAGAGACCGTGGCAGGTAACGCCATGAAGATGCAGAGTTGTGTTGACGGTAATGGCAACATGAACTTTGAGACAGTGAAGAAATACGTGAACGCTGCCACCGAGGCAGGCTTGAACGTTTACGGTCACACACTGGCTTGGCACTCGCAGCAGCCCAAGGGATGGTTGCTGAAGCTGTTGTCCGACAAGCCAGACCCCAATTCAGAGCAGGTTTATACTGAGATTGCAAGTAAGGATTTCCGTACATCGAAGAGCATCGGAAGCTGGAGATCAGATGAGTCTACTTATGGCTATTCTCTTAGTTTTGATGCTACAAACGGCCTCAAAATTCACACAACAAAGATGTGTGAACACTCATGGGATGTGCAGTTCCTTGCAATGGAAAACATCTTTGTTGAGAAGGATAAGACTTACAAGATGACCATGACCGTGAAAGGTTCGAAGGCAGGTAAACTGCACAGTAAGCTGGGTGACTGGAGCAATGGCGAATATCCTGATATTCCCTTTACTACCGAATGGCAGGACGTAACAGTAGAATATAAGGGCATTGTGGAGAGCAGTTTCTTTATGTTGCAGTGTGGTGACTTTGTAGGTGATATCTATGTCAAGAACATCAAGTTTGAAGGTTACAAAGGAGCTACTATTCCTCTGACCAAGGAAGAAATGCACGATACTCTGGTGTATGCAATGGATAAGTGGATCAGCGGTATGATGGAAGCATGCGATGGAAAAGTGAAAGGCTGGGATCTTGTCAACGAGGCTATCGGTGGCGGTGGTGACGACGGTCAGGGCAACTATCAGTTGCAGCACTCTACAGCTTACAATCCCAACGGTAATCCCGATGCTACATGGGATGTAGGCGGTGACAATTTCTATTGGCAGGACTACTTGGGCGACCTGGATTATGTACGTCAGGCTTGTCGCTTGGCTCGCAAGTACGGTCCTGAGGATGTGAAGCTCTTTATCAACGATTACAACCTGGAAGGCGTTTGGGATATCACCACTAAGGATGGTATCAGCGCCAGCAAGAAGGTTTGGTCTATGGTAAATTGGATAAAGAAATGGGAGGCCGACGGCGTTACCAAGATTGATGGTATCGGTACACAGATGCACATCTCTTACTACGAGAACTCTGGCTCGCTGAACAATCTGAAGAAAGCCATTACCGGTATGTTCCAAGTAATGGCTAAATCAGGCAAGCTGGTTCGCGTTAGCGAGATGGATATGGGTTATGTTCCCGATGGTCAGAACAGGGGAATTTCTACTTCTCAGCTTACAGAGGGCCAGCATAAGAATATGGCCGACTTCTATGAGTGGATTATCAAGGAATATTTCCGTATTGTACCACCTGAGCAGCAGTGGGGTATTTGCCAGTGGTGCCCGACCGATGCGCCAGCCAACAGCGGATGGCGCGGTGGTGAGCCTGTAGGCATCTGGGATCTGAACTACTACCGCAAGCATGTATATGCAGGATTCGTTCGCGGACTTGGTGGTGTGCCCAGCGGTATTAAGGATGTGAAAAAAGATGAGGTTACAGAAGCCTCAAAGGGAATCTATAACCTCAACGGAGTGCGTATGTCAGCTAAATCGCTTGATAATCTTCCTAAGGGAATCTACATTGTAGACGGAAAGAAGGTATCAAAGTAAATTATGATTTCTCCTTTCCTTTGAATGACTTAACCTTCATGCCAAGTTTATCGGGCATGATAGCATTCAGGAAGATACCTACAATAGCTGAAATAGCAAGACCTGAAAGATGTATGGGGCCAATGGCGATATCGTCGTTGGCTCCATATTTTACACCGATAGCCAACACAAGGATAAGTGCAGCAACAAACACGTTGCGCGAACTCTTAAGGTCGACCTTCTCTTCAACAAGGTTACGCACACCAACAGCTGAAATCATTCCATAAAGGATAAGACTTACACCACCGATGGTGGCAGCAGGCATGAGCTGTACAAGGCACGCAAACTTAGGGCAGAATGCAAGTATGATGGCAAGGCATGCTGCTATACGAATAACCTTTGGATCGAAAACCCTGGTAAGATTAAGCACACCGGTATTCTCGCCGTAAGTGGTGTTGGCAGGAGCTCCGAAGATAGATGCAATGGCAGTAGCCACACCGTCGCCGCTAAGTGTGCGATGTAATCCTGGCTCGCTAAGGAAATCCTTACCTACGGTAGAACTGATGGCAAACATATCGCCTATGTGCTCCATAATGGTTGCAAAGGCAATAGGCATTACAGCAAGGATAGTTGAGAGCATAAGTGTAGTGTTGCCGTCTTCAAGAACAGCAAGTATGGTTTGCTCCTTATGTATTGGGAATCCCACCCATGCAGCTTCGCCAAGAGGTGAGAAGTCTACTTCACCCATACATGCAGCGATTAAATAAGATACAACAACACCAAGAAGTACAGGGATGATTTTGATGATGCCCTTGCCCCATACCGACGAAACGATAACGGTGACAATTGCTATGATGGCCAGCAGCCAGTTAGTTTGGCAGTTAGTGATGGCCGAACCAGAAAGAACCAGTCCGATGGCGATAACGATAGGGCCGGTAACTACTGGTGGGAAGTACTTCAGTATCTTCTTTACTCCGAACGACTTGATAAGTCCGGCCATAACAAAGTACATAAGTCCTGCACAAGCTACACCCAGACAGGCATAATCGAGAGAAAGAGTCTCAGAAAGTCCCTGTCCCATGCCCATCTCCTTAACAGAAGCATAACCTCCAAGGAAGGCAAACGAAGAGCCGAGGAAAGCTGGTACATTCCACTTGGAAATGAAATGGAATATCAGCGTACCGATACCAGCAAACAGCAGTGTAACTGATACATCAAGACCCGTAAGCAGCGGCACAAGTACTGTGGCTCCAAACATAGCAAAAAGGTGTTGTACACCAAGAATCATCATTCGCGGAGTGCCCAACTCTCGGGCGTCGTAAATGGCATTTTGTGGTTCCATAAATAATTTAGTGTTTAAATATTTGCTGCAAAGATAAACATATTTTTAAAAATTATCATTATCTTTGCAAAAAAATAACTACTATATGAAACGATTTTTACTCTTATCAGTTCTGGCAATTCCATGTGTGGTGAGCCGAGGTGCCGACTTTACGATACAGACAAATCAGCCCAGGCAGACTATCCGCCATTTCGGAGCATCGGACGCGTGGTCGATGCAGTTTATCGGTCAATGGAAGGATGAGGCCGAACAGCAGAAAATAGCCGACTGGCTCTTTTCTACAGAGAACGATGCCCAGGGGAAACCTCTTGGCATAGGACTATCGATATGGCGCTTTAATCTTGGTGCCGGTAGTGTGGAGCAGGGCGAAGAATCGCAGATAAAACCAGGCACTCGCACGGAATGCTTTCTGACTAAAGACGGAACATACAATTGGAATAAACAGCAGGGGCAGCGTAAGTTCCAGAAGTTGGCCAAGCAGCGTGGCGTTCCACATTTTCTGGCTTTCCTCAACTCAGCCCCTGTGTATTTTACAAAGAACGGACTTGCCACTAATACAGGGCGAGGAGGTACAATAAATCTGAAGGACGACTGCTATGACGACTTTGCACGATTCATGGCTACATCTATAAAAGGTATAGAAGAACACGACGGCATACACTTCGACTATATCTGTCCGGTAAACGAACCTGACGGGCACTGGAACTGGTTAGGACCGAAGCAGGAAGGATCGCCGGCAACAAACCGCGAGATAGCAAAGCTGGTAAGAGAGACTGGTAAGGAATTCAAGAAACAGAAGCTGACAACTCAGATACTGATAGACGAATCGAGCGATCTGCGATGCCTGTTGGGAACACATCAGACTAACTGGGAGCGTGGCTACCAGATACGTACATTCTTTACTAAAGACAGCGTTAAGACCTATCTTGGCAATGTGCCCAACGTGCCGAAGCTGATGGTGGGACATAGCTACTGGACTAACACCCCTGTGCCGTATATGCGCCAGATACGAGAGCAGCTGCGCGACAGCATAGCTAAGTACGGACTGAAGTTCTGGCAGACAGAACTGTGCATTATGAGTAACGACCAGGAGATAGGCGGTGGTGGCGGCTATGACTTCACAATGAAGACTGCCCTTTATGTGGCACGTGTGATTCATCACGACCTGGTGTTTGCCGATGCTGAAAGCTGGTCGTGGTGGCGCGCCGTAGGCGAGGACTATAAGGACGGACTGATACGTGTGTACACATCCGACCAGATGAAGAGCGGCTATGCCGTTGACTCGCGCCTTATGTGGGCGCTTGGCAACTACAGCCGTTTTGTGCGCCCAGGAGCTGTGCGCTACGAAGTTACTTCTGATGCTGATTTCGATCCTTACGGAGTGATGTGCTCGGCCTATCGTAATGCCGATGGGCAATGGGTGGCTGTGGTAATCAACTATAGCGATAAACTACAGGAATTCAGTCTCCATCTTACGGGTAACGCCCGACAGTGGCAGATGTATCGTACATCCGATGTGTCAGGCGAAACACTTAAACCCATAGGCACTACGAATGGCAGTACAACACTGTCGCCGCGTAGTATCACTACTTTTGTAATGAACTAAGCAAGAGGCTCGTAGGGTAGGCCGAAGACATCGGCTACGGCTTTGTATACCACCTTTCCTTCTACGATGTTCAGACCCTTTGCCAAGGCGGAATCGTCTTTGCAAGCCTGCTGCCAACCCTTATCGGCCAATGCTATGGCATAGCGCAGAGTGGCGTTGGTAAGGGCGAGGGTAGAGGTGTTTGGTACGGCTCCAGGGATATTGGCCACACAGTAATGAACGATGCCATCTACCGTGTAAACAGGTTCGCTGTGGGTTGTCGGGTGTGATGTCTCGAAGCATCCTCCCTGGTCGATAGCCACATCAACAAGCACTGTGCCCGGCTCCATCAGTTTAAGCATGTCGCGGGTGATGAGGTGTGGAGTCTTATCGCCTGGAACAAGCACAGAACCAACTACGATATCAACCGATGGAAGTTGCTGGCGGATGTTATGCTCAGATGAGTATAGGGTATGAACATTTGGCGGAGTCTCAAGGTCGAGTTGGCGCAGGCGTGGCAGCGATACATCAGTGATGGTAACCTCGGCACCCATGCCGGCTGCCATACGTGCAGCAGCCTCACCAACAACTCCACCGCCTAATACCAATACGCGAGTAGGCGATACACCTGGAACACCACTGATAAGCTTGCCTTTACCGCCTTTTGTCTTCTGCAGATAATAAGCTCCGTTTAGTGTCGCCATACGTCCTGCCACCTCGCTCATAGGTTGTAGCAGCGGTAGCGATCCGTTAGGCAGCTGTACCGTTTCGTAAGCCAGACACACGGCTCCACTCTTAAGCATAGCGTCAGTAAGCTCCTTTTCGCATGCAAAGTGGAAATAGGTGAACAGAAGCTGTCCTTTACGAACCAAAGCGTATTCGGGCTCTATTGGCTCCTTTACCTTAACAATCATGTCGGCCTGCTTATACACGTCTTCGATGGTAGGCAGAATCTTTGCTCCAATCTTAAGATAGTCGTCGTCGCTAAAGCCGCTACCTTCGCCGGCTGTATGCTGCACAAATACCTCATGACCGCGCCGTGTTAGTTCAGCAACTCCCGCAGGTGTCATGCCCACGCGATTCTCATTGTTCTTAATCTCCTTTGGAATACCTACTCTCATAGCTATCAAGTTTTTAGTTAAACGTTTATTCTATGCCGCAAATATAAGAAAAAAACTTATACGTTGTTCTTTGGATTGAAATTTTTTCTTATCTTTGCACCTTGGAAACTAGAAAGTGAACCTAAATTAATTGTAACAGATATGAAGAAATATGCTTTAACAGCATTGCTGGCATTGGCTTGCATGAGTATGCAGGCAATAGTAACCGTGCCTATCAAGGGAACTGTAGTAAGTGCATCCGACCCACATATACTGTATGCGGGGCGCATTAGTTTTACCAACCCCGAGCGTCCGGCATTCAACTTCCCAGGTGTGCAGATAAGGGCAGCCTTCGAGGGTACATCACTTAGAATGATGGCAAAACCCAAGAGCGGCTACTTTATGGCTCAGATAGATAATGCCGAGCCTTTCAAGGTGTCGTTTATGGGTCAGCGCGACTCAGTGGTAACGCTTGCAACAGCTCTGCCCGATGGAAAGCATCAGGTAAAACTGATGTATGCTATCGAGGGCTACGAGATGTATCCTGAGTTCTGGGGATTTGTGCTTGACGAAGGTAAGAAGCTGGTTGATGCTCCTGCGTTTTCTGACAGAAAGATAGAATTCATCGGCAATTCTATCACCTGCGGCTATGGTAACGAGGGCTTGAATAAAAGAGAGGGTTTTGATTATGCCACCGAGAATCATTATTATAGCTATGCATCGATAACAGCGCGCAATCTGAATGCCCAGCACTGGGTGGTGGCTCGCAGCGGTATAGGTGCATATCGAAACTATAATGGTCCAAGAACGGGTAATCCCGAGTCGAACATGCTGGTTCAGTATGAGTATATTGGTTATGCCTGGAAGCCAGAACTGCGACAGGAGGCATCTTTCTTGCGAGAGAGCTGGGACTTCGGTCGTTACCAGCCCGATGTGGTTTGTATTAACTTAGGTACCAACGATACCTCGACCAACAACTACGACCTGAAGTTGCTGAAGCAGAACTACAAGAAACTGCTGCAGTTGGTGCGCCAGCATAATCCCAAGGCCAAGATCGTGTTCTTGTCGGGTTCTATGCTTTACGAAAAGGAGCTGAAGGAGGTTAAACAGCTGCTCGACGAGGTGGCAGCTGAGGCCAAGAAGGCCGGCGATAAGGAGGTTTACCGTTTTGATATGGAGCCGATAAACGACGAAAAGTTGTACGGAAACGACTGGCATCCAAATGTCTATATGGATGAGAAGATGGCTGGCGAACTTACAGCCTATCTGCGCAAGTTGATGAATTGGAACTAAAATAAGCGGATTATCCCAGCAGTTTCCTTGTGTCTTCAAGTATCTGCATAAGCTCGTCCATAGTCTCGGCACGAAGCATTGCGATACGAGTCTGACGGAAATCGGGTATTCCCTTGAATATAGGAGTAGCAGCGAGGTGTCTTCTGGTATGGAGGATGCCTCGTTTCTCGTCTATACGTTCTACATTGATGCGAAGCAACTCTTCGAGAATGTCGAGTTTCTGGTTAAAGTCGAGCTCTTCGCGACTGAATATCCAAGGACATCCGAAGGTTGCACGACCTATCATAATGGCATCTACTCCGTAGGTCTCGAAAGCCTTGTCGGCCTCGTCGAGACTATGTATATCGCCATTACCTATAATAGGAATATGTATGCGTGGGTTGCGCTTTACTTCGCCTATCAGAGTCCAGTCGGCATTTCCTGTGTACATCTGACTGCGGGTGCGACCGTGGATGGTTAGCGCCTTGATGCCGCAATCCTGCAACTGTTCGGCCAGCTCGGTGATGATGAGCTGTTCGTGATTCCAGCCCAGGCGGGTCTTAACGGTTACAGGCAGCTTTACTGCATCAACCACCTTGCGGGTAATCTCCAGCATCTTTGGTATGTTCTGCAGCATACCGGCACCAGCACCCTTGCCGGCTACCTTCTTTACAGGGCAGCCGAAGTTAATGTCGATAAGATCGGGGCCGGCCTGTTCTACTATCTTTGCGGCCTCTACCATAGCATCCACATCGCGACCGTAGATCTGAATGCCCACAGGGCGCTCAGTGTCGCTGATAGTTAGCTTCTGGATAGTCGACTTTACATCGCGAACAAGTGCCTCGGCACTTACAAACTCGGTGTACACCATAGCAGCTCCGAACCGCTTGCAAAGCAGTCGGAAACCAATGTCAGTAACATCCTCCATAGGTGCCAAAAACACTGGATTCTGTCCGAATTCTATTTCTCCTATCTTCATTTCGGGTGCAAAGATACAATATTTTCTGATATTATTTGGCAGTTTCATCGGATTGTTGTATTTTTGTGGTCGAAAAATTGAATTACAGCAATGGAACAGCTACTCCACTATACGTGGAAACATAAACTTTATCCGCTTAAAGAACTTACAACAAGCGACGGACAACGTGTTGAGATAGTAGATCCGGGATTGCACAATCGCAACGCCGGACCTGACTTTTTTAACGCTAAAATCAGGATAGGCTCAACAATGTGGGTGGGCAATGTGGAGATTCACGACAAGTCGAGCGACTGGTATCAGCATGGGCACGACAAGGATAGTCGTTATGATAACGTGGTGCTGCATGTGGCCGCCGAGCTTGATACTGAGGTGATGAAGTCGAACGGGGAATACGTGCCGCAGTTGCAGCTTAGTGTGCCTGATGATGTGTTGACGCACTACGACGAACTGCAGAAGACTGATGAATATCCTCCCTGCTACAAGGTTATTCCCCACTTATCGGCACTGATAATCCATTCGTGGATGGCTGCCCTGCAAACGGAGCGTCTGGAGCAGAAGACCGAGGCTATCCGTAAGCGTGCAGAGTTGTGTAACGGCTCGTGGGAGGATGCCTACTTCGTTACCTTAGCGCGAAACTACGGCTTTGGCATTAATGGCGAGGTGTTTGAGCAGTGGGCATATAACATTCCGCTGAATGCTGTGGCTCACCACCGTGACGACCTGTTCCAGATAGAGGCCATCTTTATGGGGCAGGCTGGATTACTGGAGCTGGATTCTATACCAGAATACTACCAGAAGGATGCGCTAAACGATGGTTACTTTGCCAAACTGCGTAATGAATACCAGTATCTGGCCCATAAGTTCTCGATGAAACCTATAGATTTCAAACTCTGGCGATTCCTCAGACTGCGTCCGCAGAACTTCCCGCATATACGTATCTCGCAACTTGCAAACCTGTATTATCAGCAGAAGGCAGGATTGAGTCAGCTTATAGAGTGCGAGACGCTCGACGAGTTGAAGAATGTGCTTAAATCGCAGGTAACACCTTATTGGGAGACTCATTACACCTTTGGCTCTACAAGTCCGAAAAACGAGAAGCATCTGTCGTATGGCTCAATAAACCTGCTCATGATAAATACGGCCATACCTATGCTGTTTGCTTACGGTAGGCATACTACCAAGGAAGTGCTATGCGATAGGGCTTTCGACTTTCTTGAGCAGTTGAAGGCCGAGAACAACCATATCATCCGCATGTGGCAGCAGGTGGGTCTGCCTGTAAAAACGGCTGGCGATTCGCAAGCGCTGATACAGCTTAAAAAGGAATACTGCGACAAGAAAGAGTGCTTGCGTTGTCGCTTTGGATATGAATACTTAAGACGGAAAGAAAAATAGAGATGAATCAGGAAACGTTCTATGCTATGGCGTTGACTCGCCTCACAAACTTCAATTTCCAGCAGGCTTTGGAGATATACAAGGCAGCAGGAAGTGCCCAGAATCTGTATGAACACCGCAATGAGGTGGGTGATATGATTGAAGGATGCACACCACGACTGGTTGAGGCACTGAAGGATTGGGGCGATGCGATGAAACGTGCTGAGGCCGAGGTGAAATATATGGAGGAGCATAAGATACGTGCTTGCACGCTGCTCGACGATGACTATCCACAACGCTTGTTGGAATGTGCCGATGCGCCATTGGTGCTATATTATAAAGGTAATTCCGACTTGAATCAAACCAGGATTATCAGCATAGTAGGCACCCGCCAGATAACCAACTATGGTAGAGACTTGTGCCATAAGTTCATCAGAGAGCTGCACGAGATGTGTCCGCAAGTGCTTATTGTTAGTGGCTTGGCCTATGGTGTAGACATATGTGCTCACCGCGAATCGTTGGCAAATGGCTATGAAACAATAGGCGTGCTGGCACATGGGCTCGACCAGATTTATCCTTATCATCACCGTGATACCGCAGCCAAAATGGTGGAACACGGCGGACTGCTAACTGAGTTTATGACGCAGACCAATGCCGACAAAGCCAACTTTGTGCGCCGAAATCGCATTGTGGCAGGCATGTCGGATGCTGCCATCGTCATCGAAAGTGCAGCTAAAGGCGGCAGTTTGATTACAGCAGAGATAGCCCAGAGCTACGATCGCGCTGTGTTTGCATTCCCAGGAAACATCGGTCAGCCGTTCTCTGAGGGCTGCAATAACCTTATTCGCGACAATGGGGCTGGGCTGATAAGTAGTGCTGAGGATTTTGTAAAAGCTATGGGATGGGAGTATGATGCTGTTCGCAGGCAGGCTCTTGCCGATGGAATCGAGCGCCAGCTCTTCCCAGAACTCTCGCCCGAAGAACAGAAAATCGTTAGTCTGCTGCAACAAACCAACGATCTTCAGCTTAATATCATAAGTGTAAAGACGGGAATCGCCATCAATCAGATTACCGCCATGCTGTTCCAGTTAGAGATGAAAGGCGTTGTCAAGCCTTTGGCTGGTGGCATGTATCATCTGTTGATGTAGCATCCTCGTGTATGCTTTCGGCCATCAATCGATAAATCTGCTTGGTGCGTTCATCGCTAAGCAGGTCTATCTGCATATTCATCACGCCAGTATCCCAGCGCATCATAGGTCCTGTCTGGGCTTGTTTTGGCGATAGAACCGATACTTTTCTTGCCGTTTCATCGATAAGCGGCAGGAATAGCTTAAAATCTATCTGCTCCTCCTGCAGCACCTTTTCTGCCAGTCGGTAGCAGTGGTTTGTAAAGTTACAAGCCAGCACAGCCGCCAAGTGTATCTTTTTGCGTTGAGCCGAATCGGCTAATACCACGTTTTCGCTGATTTCATCGGCAATCTTGCGGATTGTGTTAAGCGTCTCATCATCCGATGCCTCAAGAAAACATGGAATCTCGCGGAAGCTTACCTTGCGATTCTTCGAGAATGTCTGCATGGGATAAAACACTCCATAGTGCTGCGCCTTACCCTTCAGCACATCCATAGCGATGCTGCCAGCCGTATGCACCACGATGGCGTTTCTTGCTTTCTCGCCTATCTTTGTTGCAATCCCGCTGATGGCATCATCCTTTACAGAGATGATATACACATCGGCATTTCCGTCGATTTCATCGGCGTTTGCCGTATAAGCGCACCCCAGTTTCTCTGCCAACTCCCGTGCATGCTCCTCGGTCTTGCTAAACACCTGCAGAATGTCCTGCCCAGCATCACTCAAAGCCAGCGACAACTGCGTGGCCAGATTTCCCGAACCTATTATTACTATCTTCATAACGGCTGCAAAGGTACGAAAAAAATATAAATTCTTCAGTTAAATTTCTTTTTACTCGTAAAAAAGATTACTTTTGCACTCAGAACCTAATTGACTTAGAACGTATGAAACGAATCACATTGTCATTTGCCGCATTGGTCGTTGCGCTAACGGCTACGGCACAACTCGAAGTTAAAGAGCTTAAACTAAGCAACGGCATGACCGTTTGGCTTAACGAAGACCACTCACAACCCAAGGTTTTTGGTGCAGTTGTAGTAAGGGCAGGAGCAAAGGACTGCCCCAATACAGGTATTGCCCACTACTTTGAACACATAATGTTTAAAGGCACCGACCGCATGGGTACCATCGATTACGCTGCTGAAAAGCCGCTGCTTGATAGCATTTCTGCCCAGTACGACCTGCTGTCGCAGACCAAGGACGATGCTGAGCGCAGTGGTATTCAGAAGAAAATAAACGAGCTAAGCATTAAAGCTGCTGATTTTGCTATCCCTAACGAGTTCAACCGCCTTATATCAAAGTATGGCGGTAGCGGACTGAATGCTGGTACTGGCTACGATATGACCTACTATCACAACGAGTTTTTGCCCCAATTCATCGAGCAGTGGTGCTGGCTCAACTCTGAGCGGCTGATGAACCCCGTTTATCGCGGATTCCAAGGCGAACTTGAGAATGTGTATGAAGAAAAGAACCGTTCGGCCGATGGTGCGGGCGATGCTATGGAGAAAATTATGGGTGCTGTGTTCAAGACTCAGCCTTATGCATATCCAATACTTGGCTCTACTGAGAGTTTGAAGAACCCACGCCTCTCGGATATGGCCGATTTCTATAAGAAGTACTATGTGGCCTCGAATATGTGCTTGGTGCTTTGTGGCGATATCAATCCCAGCGACGATTTTACGGCTCTTTTGGAGAAGACCTTTGGACGCGTACAGACGGGACCTGTGCCACAGCGCGGCTATAGTCCGATGCCTGAGATTCAGGCTGGTGTGCGTGAGGAGATAGTTTTCCCCATACCGCTTATTGGCGTAGAGGCATTGGTATTCAAGGGAGCAACCGACTATGAGCCCGATGCTAACGCTCTGGAACTGGCCAACGGTCTGCTTTCTAACGGTAAGGCTGGCTTGCTCGATTCGCTGATGAACGAGCACAAGGTAATAGCATCACTCGCCATGAACGTTGGTTTCGACGATGCTGCTGGTACTGCTGTGCTCATCATTCCAAAACTTTTTGGAAAGATGAAAACCGCCCAGGCACGTGTGATGGAGCAGATTCAGCAGGTGATGAATGGTAATTTCAGCGATGCTCAGCTTGAGGCTCTGAAACAAGAGATGGTGATGGATGCAGAGAAGAATCTGGAAACCATCAGCAGCCGTTCTGAGCAGTTGATAGATCTGTTCTCGAAAGGCAAGACCTGGCAGGATGCGCTCGATAAGATTGAAGGTATTAAACGCCTTACCAAGGCCGATGTAGTGGCTGCCGCCAAGAAGTACTACGGCGCCAACTACGTAACTCTGGTAAAGAAATTTGGCACACCTGATAAGGAGACTCTGAAACAGCCTGGCTACAAGCCCATATCGCCAAAGAATATGGATGCCAAGTCGGCCTTTGCCCTTCAGCTGGAGCAGATACCTGTGAATCAGGTAGATATCCGTACTGTCGACTTGCAGAAGGATGTAGATACCAAGCAGTTGAGTAATCACGCCACCTTATATTATAAGCATAACCCCATCAACGATATCTTTACCTTTACTCTGCGTTTTAAGGATGGCAAGCTTAACACACCAGCACTCGATGTGTTGGCATCTTACCTCTCTGCACTCGGCACCGATTCGCTCAAGAAACAGCAGCTTGAGAAGGCTTGGCAGCAGATAAACACCACGCTTGAAATAGGTGCTGGTCCCCGTACATTCGGCTTCAACCTTAAAGGTCCCGATAAGCAGTTCGTGCCAGCCCTCCGCCTGTTGGCTCACTTCCTGCGCTCGGCCAAGGGCGACGATGAGGCTCTGAGCGATGCCAAGGACGCCGATAAGGTTGATCGCAAGAGCTTTGGCAAACAGAAGAGCGATGTGCTCGCCCCAATGCGCGAATTCGTGATGTATGGCAGTAAGTCTACATATCTAAATCAGCTTAGCAAGAAAGAGATAAAGGCACTTAAGAACGAAGATCTGCTCAGCCTGTTCCGCGAGTTGCAGCAGTACGATTGCGAGTTGCTGTATTGCGGTACCAAGTCAATCGACGACGTTGCAACAGCAGCACAGCAGGCATTGCCATTGAGTAGTTGCACACGTAAGGCGGCCGATACGTTCCGCCCATTGCAGCAGTACACCGAGCCTACGGTTTACTTCTACAACGTGCCCAAGTCGCGCCAGAACTATGTGGTAAGCTACGATGCCATAGGTGCGCTGCCTACGGTTGATGAGCGTGCCAAGCTGGCCCTTTTCGATGAGTATTTCGGTGGTAACATGTCGTCGGTACTCTTCCAGAACGTTCGCGAGTTCCGTTCGTTGGCCTATAGTACCAACGGTCAGGCCTCTACCACCTCTTTGGCTCAGCATCCTGAGGCCGTTCAGGGCTACATCACAGCCACAGGTACTCAGGCCGATAAAACACTTGAAGCCCTTGCTACCGTTGATTCTCTGCTGCGCCAGATGCCTATGAAGGAGAACAATCTTGATGCCGCCCGCCAGAGTGTGCTCAACGAGATACAGAGCGGCTATCCCACCTTCCGTAATATGCCAGCCTACGTGGCCAACCAGCGCATGCTGGGCAACACAACCGTTCCCGGAGCCGCCATCGCCCGATTGCTACCCAGCGTAACTGCTCAGGATGTAATCCAGTTCCACCAGCAGCACATCGGCGCCAACAACAACCGCGTATGGATCATCATCGGCGACAAGAAGCTCACCGATATGAAAGCCCTCTCGCGCTTCGGCAAGGTGGTAGAACTTAAGAAAGAAGATGTGTACAGATAAAAAACGATGAAACAAGAAGTAAACCCAAATGAAACCAGCCGTGCTTGGGCGTTCCAGATGTGGATGAAGTCGCCTGTGCCTATGGTCACACTCGTCAAGACGTTTGATGTTACCCAATTGTGCAAGGTGTGCAAGCGCAAAGGCCTGAAGTTCAATAAGTTGCTGTGCTGGTGCCTTGGGCGGGCGGCTAGAGATATAGACGAGTTCTACCTGTTGCCAAAGGATGGCAAACTGTACAAGTTCGACCGTCTGGCCATCAACGTGATAGTAGACAATGCCAAAGGCGGCATCAGCACTTGCGACATACCTTATAACGATGATTTCCAGCAGTTTAGTCGCGACTACGATGCCATCACCCTCAAGTGTAGCACCAACTGCGAGGAGATAGCTGACGAGGAGGCGATGATACTTGGCACATCGGCCGTTACAGGTACAGAGCTTGACTGCATCGTAAATCAATACAATGGTATCTATAATAATCCCTTCCTTGCTTGGGGCCGCTATCGCAAGAGTTGGTTCAAGGTAACTCTCCCCATCTCAATGCAGTTCCACCACGCCCAGATGGACGGAGGCCACGCCGCCCGATACTTAGAAACGCTGCAACAAACAATCAACGACTTGAAGTAAGGAATCAAAAAACTTTACACGGCAATATATCAGGGACAATGAGCATTCATTGCCCCATTTTTGCGCCCTCGTGAGGGAAAATTTGCGCCCCCACGAGGGAAATTTTTTTTCTATTAATAGTAGCAAATCGCGGGCGCGCGCGGACATTATTAAACAACAAGGAAAATCCTTTACCACATAATAATAGCCCTTCAGAGTTAATACGGCAGTATCTGGTAGATAGCCGTAATCTCATTGGCGATGAAGTTTCGCTTCGTGGCCGATGAAGTGCCACTTCTGTTGCTTTGAAGGGTAGAAACGTGGAAACAGGGAAAACGGGAATCAGGGTGGTTTTAGTTTGCAACGAGGAAAGCTGATAAATAGATAAATGATACGATTATTAAATTTATTATTTATATACTTATATATAGCTTACACTCGCTGCCAAACCATACCGACTCCACGTTTCCCTGTTTCCCTGTTTCTCGATAGTTTTTTTCTGTGCAATTATGCCCGATTGTCCCTGATAATGCGTACCTTTGCACAAAATTTTCGAGAAACAATGAGTAACATGACACCAACGCAATTCCTTGAGCACATCAAGAAGAATGCTTTCAAGGATATAGACCTCGCACCTGTAACCACACTGCAGGGCGATAAGCTACGCACATTTACGCTTGAGCAACTGGAGCGACTGAGGGGTTGGATGCCCGATGCCAATGCCGCACTCTGGTTGAGCGACCAGTTCTGGACTTCCGACCGCAATCTTACTATGCGCACCAATCCCCACCCTTGGCTGGCCTTTGAGTGGGAGATGAAAGATCGCGAACAAATGCCCGACCTGAGCGACGATGAATACACAATAGCCTGCTGGATAGAACAGTTGGCCCTGTTGTCGCATGATTTGTATTGCCACGAGCCATTCGATGTGGAACAACTCAGCGATGGCTTGCAGGGACGATTCACGCAGACTGAGCTGTACGAGGATAGCTTCAGATACGACAATAAACCGCTGGTAGAGTGGATTAAGACCACGCCCTATCGACGCATAGCCGCTATGGTGTGCTACACGATGGTCGATCAGGAAACAGACTGGGCTGTGCAGAACAATCAGGCCGTTCAGGACTACTACGCTATGGAGTGCTGGCGCGATTTTGGCGATTGGGGCAAGCTTGAGGATTGCGAGGATTTTATCAATCGCAGCCTCACAGCCATGCAGAAGATAGAGGAACACTACCAGAAAGGTCACGAAGAGGGACTAAGCGACGAAGAAATACGCGTGCTTGACATTATGTTCGGCTTTGCGCCACACAACTACTGCCCAGACGACTATCCAGCCGTTCGCGACATCTGCGCTGCAGCACAGAAGCATCTGCCACAGGCACCTTATATAAAGAGCGAGCAAGGCCAGCGCGTGTATGGTAATGCTGTATTTGCCGACTTGGAGAAAATTTTCGCTCAGTACGATATGACATGGGACCCAAGCGACCCTACCGACCTGACAATGGGCTATCTAGACGCATGGGTTTACGACAAATACTATAAAGGATAAGGGGCTTAACGATGATAGAACAATACAACAGACTCTCTGGCAAAAGCCAGCAGAGAATAGAAGCGCTGCTAAGCCGTGCCGACAACCTTTTCTGCCATCAGTGGCTCAGAAAGGCTATGTTCGACGAACTGCGTAAACAGGTAGTGCACAAGGGTGGCTACCCTCACTTTTCAGAGCAATTGCAAGAGCATCGCGAGATGATGCTCATCACAGAATACTTTATGTCGTATCGCTCTACGCTGCCTAGCATTCAGGATGAATACCTGAATCCATACGAGGATGTAGACCCTATTATGGCGCTTGTAGAGGAGCGAAAACAGCTCATCAACGATTATGCTAAACTGCCTTTATCGCACGATTGGGACAGGGTAAAAGAGGCTTTTCCCGATTCGTGGCGAGCCTTTGCACGCCGACTGGATTTCAGAAACGAGCACTCGTTGGCCGAACTAAGAGAGCTGCTGCATATCGTTGACAGAATCAGTCTGATAACAGACATACTGAACAAGCGCGAGGGTGGTCATGGCATCACATTGAAATGTGTAGATTATCATAAGCACGTGCAAACACATGAGAGCAAGGAGATGAGCCGCCAGGAGCTAAAACAACTACTTGTAAGAGCTGTAGATGCCTGTCGCGAATATTTCTGGGCCAACACTTCGATGGCTGTTGTACAGGCCGTCTGTAAGGAGGATTATCATTTCGGCGATAACGCCTCTGAGTTTGAGCGATTTATGCAGGAAGTGCTACAAGAGCTTGAAACACCGCTTGATTACAGTTGTCCGGCTAATACGATTGCCAGCGCTCGCCAATCGGGCGAATATCTTAAGCACCCCATAAGTGAATGGGTGGGATATTGTGCAATTGATTCGCGTCCGATGGTTTTGTTGAGAAACCTAAGGACTCAACTTGACATTCTCAGTACAGGAAACACTCCGTAAGCATAACAATATAGGGCGAAAGTCTTAGAATTCTAAGAGTATAGGCACTCATCCTAAGGAAATTAGGGATGGGTGCCTATATGCGCTACCTTTGCTGCGAGTTCGGGATAATCCCGGCTTGCGGCAAGCCCCCGTAGTGGGTGGCCCCGCCAATGTTATATCTAAAAATTAATTGCTTTATGGAAACTAAGAAGTTTTTCGCAACCTGTTCAAACGGACTCTACGAGCCCATGACAACCATGACCGCCGAATGGTTCGGCGGTACAACCAAGTGCGCAAGCACCAGTGAGTTAATCAACGCCTATCGCAACACCAAGTCGGCCAAGAAGAAGAGCCAGCTGCCCGTGTGCTGCTTCCAGGCATGCTTCGGCCTCTCTATAAATAAGAAAGGTGTAGAGGGCATCTGGCGTGAGAGCACAGCATCGCATCTTACAGGTCTGGCAGTTATCGATCTCGACCACGTAGACAATCCTCTGGAAATCGTAGACCGCATTCTTGGTCGCGAGGATTTTAGCGAGTTGGGCATCCTGCTCATCTACATCACACCTTCAGGCCAGGGCATCAAGATTGTGTTCATCGCACGTCCTGAATGGGGTTGCCTGATGGACAATCAGTACGAAATGGCCCAGCTGCTGGGTGTGCTTGCCGTTGTAGACTCAGGCTGCAAAGATGCTGCTCGAGCCTCGTTCGTGCCTAAATTTGACGATGTGAAGTTCCTCGACGAGAGCCTATTTACCTACAGCAATCCTGCCTACGACGAGCAGTATGGTGACTTGTATCGCAAGAAGCCTGCCAAGAGCGGTCCTACACAGCAGAAATGGAAGGACTACGAGAAGGAACTGCGCGCCAAAAAGAAGGCCGAGAAGGCTGCAAAGGAATCCAAGGCCGTAGCCGAGCGCAATTCTGCGCCCGTTAACGAAGGAAATTCTTCCCCCGTTGAATCCTCAGAGCCTATCTATCACGGCGTACCTTATTCTAAGATTGCCACAGCGCTTACCAACGAACTTGGCGAGCCACAGACAGGCGATCGCCACAAGACAATGATGCAGATGGGCAACATGCTCAGCGTGATTTGCGACAACAATCCTCAGCTGCTCAGCACTATCATGCAGGGTCTGCCCTATGTTCAGAGCCTCATCGAGGAGCGCGGACTGCAGGAGGTAGAGCGCGCAATGACTTACATCACAGAGAACTCTACCTACATCTATCCTTCAGCCGAACTGAAGAGGGCTTTGAAGGTGGCAGGAGTAAAGGAGCCTGAGAAGGGTTCGAACGAGTCGCTGGCCCAGTTGCCTCTGGCAGAGTGGGCAGATAAAATTGAGGCACTAATGCCTTACTATCCTTGTCTGCGTGAGATTTGTGTAGGATTGCCTCGTGAGGTATGGCCAGCAGCATTGTTTGTTGGGGCAGCATTCTTTGGCACACTGATGACCCGTTGCACCTATCGTTATTGGTTTAAGCCCAACGAGAAGAAGCGCCTTAACTATTGTGTTTTGATAATTGGCGATCCCGCCAGCGGAAAGTCGTTCGCTGTACGTCTCGACAGGTTGATTCTGGCTCCCATCAAGAATCAGTCGAGCAAGGCATCTGATGCCGTTAATAAGTACAAGCGCGAGACTATGGCTCGTAGCACATCCACAAAAGCCCAGGAACAGGATGCGCTGCAGAAACCTACAGAGATTGATCGCTATATGATTCCTCGTACTGCAAATGGTGTGTTTATCGAGAATATGGTAAACGCCAAGGAGATTGTGAATGGCGAAGAGATGAACCTGCACATGGTAACATTCGACTCAGAGCTTACCAACTCAACCAAGATGCAGAAAGGTGGTAGCTGGATTGATAAGACTGCGATGGAATTGAAAGCCTTCCACAACGAGGAAGACGGCCAGAAATATGCTAACGAGAAGTCGTACAGCGGTTTCTTCAATGTGTACTGGAATTATGTATATACAGGTACACCAGACTCACTCACTGAGAAAGTGAATGCACGTACCTTTGGTAGCGGACTGGCCACACGACTGGCTACCATACCTATGCCCGAACCAACATTCGACTTGGAGTCGCTTATGGTTCAGGCTGACGACTGCACTGAGGCCGACATCACCATTAGCGAATGGGCCGACAAACTCAATAGTCGCTATGGCGAACTGCCCCTCGACAAACTGTCGCAGTGCACCTACGATTGGACAGCCAATCGCATGAAGATAGCTGAGTTTAATAACAAGGACAAGGCTGATCTGATGCTTATCAAGCGCGTGGGCTATTACGGTATGAACATTCCTGCACCCTTCATCGACATGCGTCACTGGGAAGAGCGCGAACAGAACGGCACCTACGAGGTGGATGATATAGACGTAAGTTTCTGTCAGCTGGTATTGGACATTCAGTATCGTTGTCAGCACCACTTCTATGGCGGTTTGGCCTACAATTACTACGACAATCAGGCTCGCGACAAGGCTGCGAACTATACATGCCACACATCGCGTTTCGCACAGTGTTTCAAGATGTTGCCTGAGAAGTTCTCGCGCCAGCAATTTGCTAAGACCTTCGACATAGCCAATCCCGATTCATGCGGCAAGCAGATCGACGGCCTCATCAAAGAAGGCGCCATCAAACGCCTAAAGCGCGACAGCTACGAGAAGAAAGTAGTAAACCTCTAATCCCCCATCAATCGAGAAACAGGGAAACAGGGAAACGTGGAATCAGGTTGGTTTTTCCCAAACCAAAAGCAAGGGGGCTCGCGATGAGTCCCCTTCTTCTTTATATCTTGAATTCTTATTTACCACATCATCATGCGAATGGTGCGCTGGGCAGCGGAGCGCATATCCTTTATCTTATCGTTATACTCTTTGTTTTCGGTAGCTTCCAGGAATCGGTTGAAATAGTCTTTGGCCTTGTCGCGTTGCTTTAGTTGGAAGTAACATTGTCCCATCAGGTAGGTGAGCTCGTTTACATCTTTCTCCTCGGCATAACGCATACACTCCTGCAACTCCTCCAAACGGAAATCGGGTTCTGACTTTAGTTTAAAAGCCTCAGCCAATTCCTTGTGCAAACGGAATAGGGTCTGACGATCGGGCATCAGAAGTTTCTTAGCCTCATCGAGATACGACAAAGCCTCAGCACCAAGGCCTACCCTGTTGCTGACAATGCCCAACATAAACAGACAATAGGGATGATGGTCGTTCTTATCATAGGCACGATACAGATAATCATAGGCTGTAGAGTTATCGCCCATGCGCTGATAAGTTAAGCCTAAGGTATAGAGCGTACCAAAACAGGTATCGCCAACCGCCTCGAGTTTTTTCAGCTCCTGTAGGGCAAGGTCGTAATTACCTATGTTATAATAGGCCTCGGCCAGTTGACGGTTAATCAGAATATGAGTTGAATCGCGTTCAACGTACTTCTTGCAGATGTCGATAACCTTCTTAGGAAAACTCTTGTGCCCCATATCGCCTTGCCAACCGTTGTTTAGTCTTGGCGTATAATCTACAATCAACTGTGCATCGTAAGGATTGCTCTTCAGCATCTCATCAGCCCAATAGGCCAAGGAATCGTTCTGGCCAAGCTGAGCAAAATTGTTGTAGTAAAGGTGCATATCCTCTGCGTTAAGACTATCAACTGCTATCTGTCGCAGACAATCCAGACTTTTGTTAAAGTACCCACGCGATGCCAAGCGTACGGCATCAGCGCGAAGAGTTGCAGGCGTTTGTGCAAAGGCAGACAGGCCAATGAAGAGGGCAAGAATTACGAGTGATATCTGTTTCATTGTTGTTTCTCTTTTTCTAATAATGTTTTAAGTTTATCGATAGCTAACGTGATGCTGATATTCTTAGCGATGATACGACCAGAGCGGTCAACCAGATAATTGTGGGGAATGGTTTGGATATCAAGAGCCTGATACTCGGGATACATTGCTCTCTTCTTATCATCGTAGGCATAATAATTGTAAATCTTGTAGGGACGATCGGTTTGGGTGGCATCTTTGTTGCGCAGATCTTTCTCCTTTACGGTGCTCCACCACTGTTTGCGATTCTCGTCTATACCTATCAGGCACACAGCCAAGTCATCGCTAAACTCCTGTGCAGCATAGCGGATATTGGGCATCTGAGCCATACAAGGCTGGCACCACGATGCCCAGAAATCTACCAAAACGTATTTCCCACGAAACTCATTCACGTTACCCAATGGTCCATTATACAGTTTCAGATTCATATAATCACCAACTTTCAGTGGTTTCATCGTAATCTTCTCGTCCTTCTGGAACCGCTCACTATATGTCCGAAGTTCCAAGGAACCCCAAATCTCAAAACTCTGTGCCGACATATATGTGCCCAACGTGCTGTCATTAACAAAGGCTTTCATCGGTGGATAGTCTGGAAATCGCACTAAGAGCGAGTTCATCATATCATCGACCTCCTTCTCTGTGTAGGGATAAAGTGTGGGATTTCGGCGGAAGGAGTAGAACACATCGCCAGCAGCATCGATAACACTATACGGACTCTTGCCAGTGCAGGCATATTCCAGGATATAGCGCTCAAATTCGTCTTTCTCCTTTTTGGCAATGGCATTGATTGAATCTCGTTGGGCGTCACTTAGGTTATAGAGCTGAGACAGGTTGTGCTGATTGAGATATGCCTGACGAAGACTATCGTATCTACATTGATAATGCACCATTTCGAGTGTTGATGGTGAGCCCTGCACCTTATCGATATAGCGCAAACGGAAGCCATCATCTTCATCACCAATGCGAATACTCAGACTATCGCCACCCTTCACCACGATGGGCACACACTGAGGGCCTCGACGCTGCAACAGCAGGTTGACATTATACTCGTACGGAACATAGCCATGCATCGTTCCTACTCGGTGGATAGAGTCAAAACTAATAGAGTCGTGCAGTTGCATCTGCTGCTCAATCATCGAGTACATATACAACTTCTGCGGTTCGCTAGCAATAGCCGAATCAATCTTCACTGTTACCGCAAACCTATTCTCAGGCACTCCCACCCACTTCTGGGCCGAAACGCCTATGGCCTCAATTGCCATTAATGACACAAATGCAATCTTTTTCATACACTTCTATTTAATCAGTTCTTCGAGTTTCTTGACGAGTTCCTCGCCATAGATATTGATGGCTAGAACTTTGCCTTCGCGGTCAAGGAGGTAGTTCTGGGGGATGGACTTGAAACCTACTATCCAAGCACCAAAAGCAAGCTGCATAGTTGTGACCGCTCGACCTTTGGTCGCTTAAAACTTACATTTAGTTTGCATTTGAGGCCTGAAGATAGATTTCGTCTGCTAACTTCTGTTTTTCCTCTTTTTTGAGCGTTACTATTCTCTGTTCAGGCTGATAGCCCTTCTTTGATACTTTAATAATGTATTGACTCGCACGAGGAACAGATGCTACATAGCGATACATCTTTGAGTTTTTGGAAACTTCTTGGATGGTTGGCTTACCCAACTTCACACCATCGATATTGGTGATTGTTACATCAGCATCGTTAAGATACGTCTTTGATTTGGCGTCTCGAACATACGCGCCGATAAGCACTTTCTCTTCTTGTGAAGTATATGTATTTTCAAGAGCTGACTCACCAACAATGGAATCGGTATAGAACTCAGAGATTTTATCGAAGTTTACTCTGATAAAGGTACAGCACTTAACGGCTTGGCCTTTTTCTTTGGCAGGTTTCCATTTGGGCATAGCACTTACAAGGCGGACGGCTTCGTCGTTAAGACTCTTACGGATTCCGTGTCGGATACGGGCACCACTAACAGAGCCATCCTCGTTGATAACTGCACAAACGGTGACGGGATACAACTTCTCTTGTTTGTCGGCCGATGACAACTGAACGTGTTCGGCAAACCATTTGTCGGCATCGCCCTCGAACTTTGGTTGTTCCTTCACATCAATAGAGTTATAGATATGTACGCCTGGTTTGTTCATCCAGAATGTGTAACCTTGCAAATCTTGATTAAATAATGCTTCTACTTTATATGCTTCACTCGAAAGACCAGGATAGGTTGCCTTAACGGTGGTGCCAAGTGCAATCTTCATTTCGCACCAGCCCTCGCTATTGGTAAAGGCTTTGTGGCCTGTTTCTTCAACAGAAACCTCTGCGCCGCTAAGTGGTTGGCCTGTTGCGATATCCTCAACCTTGAAGAATATCCAGCGCTTGCTGGCATTCTTATACTTCTCTGGCCATTCATACTTCTCTGTTCGATTGAAGCCAGAGACGTATGTGGTGTAGAGTTCGATAACTCTGGGCTTATCGCCTTGCAGAAACTTAATTTCTTTGATGCTTTCTACGGGCACGTAGGGGATGTTGTCCTTTGTAATCTCTTTGCCATCAAGTTTTACAACATGATTTTCCAAATCGAAATAGCTTCTTGTATTCCAACCTCTTTCTTCCTTCACGTCGCCATGTTCGGCTAGATGACCACTTTCTAACCAAGTGTAGAAGGCTCCAACAGGGGCTTTTACACCCAAGCATTCTCTGCCATCCTTCACTTCGAAGGTGATGGCATACTTATCGAGATTGCGATAATCAACCTTTGTTGCACACGAGGTATATAGAGATATAGCCACGATTGGCAGAATGTAGGCTAATCGCCACCATTGCAGGCGGTTTGATTTTGTTTTTGTTATCATTGTTATTCGCTTTTTAAGGGTACTCTTATTACTGATACCATTAACCAGAGAGTACCCACCCTGGCTGGCGGCCATACGGACTAACAAGTTTAGATACTGAATGTCGTTGAATCCGTGAGAGAGTACCTGCTGATCGGCCTCGTACTCATGAATGGTGCGCAAGTCGCGTCGCAACATCCACATGGCGGGGTTAAACCATTGCAGGGCAGTAAACAGTTCTATCAATACCACATCCAAAGAGTGATGCAATCGGATGTGACCCAATTCGTGTGTGAGAAGGGCTGATGTTCCTTCCTCAAAATCCTTTCGATTAAGAAATACCGTATTCCACCAGCTGAAAGGCTGACTGGCCGTCTCGCAAACAGCGAGTTCATGGCCTTCTGACATTGGATGAATCTCGCTAGGCTGTTTCAGTTTGTTAAGTTGGTGTAGTGATAACGACAATCTTGCTATCATTAATACCACACCTATTATAAAAATAGCAACCAGCACAAGCATCCAGGCGTGATAATCATTCCCCGTATTGTTTGATACAATCTGAGCAGCATCCATATCACCTGTAATGTCGACGGTTTTATGGATGGTTATCCTACAGAGTGGGAGTATAAACGAGGCTATCACTGATAATATTAGTATCATGCGATTTTGTTTATGGCAAGTCTGGCTTGCCAAAAATAATCGCCAGCATGCATAAAATGCAGTTATCAGTAGGGCAACTTTCAGCTCGTAAATCAGGAATGCGGTCATTTTTCTTGTGATTTTAGTTCTTCTACTTGGCTTAGGAGTTCGCGTAGATCATCGGTGGAAAGCTTTTCTTCTTTCAGAAAAGCAGAGACAAGTCCTTTGTACGAGTCTTTTACATAACTTTCTACCAGACGGAAGATGTTGCTTTGGGCATAATCTTGCTCAGTAATCAGTGCTTGATACTGATAAGTAGATCCATATTGCTTATGTCCCAAGAAACCTTGCAGTTCCAGTCGGCGCACGATGGTTGACAATGTATTGAAATGTGGACGTGGCTCTTCGTAGTACTCCAAGAGTTCGCGTACAAACAACGGACCATGCTGCCAGAACAGCTCCATCACTTCACGTTCCTTATTCGTAAGTTTCTTCATTTTGGGTTACCTTTTAATTGTTGAATTATTCACTACATTCAGTATCTGGCGGCAAAGGTAACTATTTGTTTGTAAAGATGCAACTATTTTTTGTAGTTAGTTATTCCAGTTAACTTCATTAAATAGTTGTTTACACCGCTTAACTTTATGGTATTTGGTGAGATACAACTCTGATTTGTGACAAATGAGACAATTAAGACAATACATTTTCGCTATAACAAGCAAGGGGGCTCGCGATGACTCCCCTTCTTTTGTGTTTTTTCACAGAGTGCTCGATATTCTTTAGCTATACGAGGCCATATTCCAGAAGCATGATGACATATCTTTAGGCCTTTTATTTTAAGACTGTAATCACATTTGAGATATAGCGTAAAGCGGAACTATCTCAACGTGGCGTACGGCATTGTCGGCTTTGGGGTCGATATAATCGAACTTTCCAAAATTCTCGAGCGAGCAACGTATGGCTTGCGATAGTTTCTTGTCGCGCATAAAGTCCCATAGACTCTTCATTCCGCCCTGTACGCCAGCTTTAACTTCGAGAGGCAGCACTTTCATGTCGCGCGAAAGTAGATAATCTATTTCGGCTAACGAATTCTTTGCCTGACGAACCCAGTAGAACAGGTCGTGATGGATATTTGGCGAAAGGTAGTGTAGGACTTCCAATCCTGCAAGCATTTCGGCCATTGGGCCCTTGTTAACCAAATCGACTGCTGTAGCAGTAAGGATATGTGTGGTGATAGAAGATATATCGCCCATTGACATGTTGAGCAGTCTCAACATCAGTCCTGTATCAAGCAGTAGCAGTTTGCGATAACTCTCGTCGGCCTCGTCGCCAAGAGGGAGCCCGTTGCCGTCTGTATGTGTGACAGGAATCAAAATACCTGCCTTGATAAGCAAATCAAGGGCTTTTTTCACTTCAGCAGTCTTATATCCACCTGCCACCTGAGAGTATACAAATTTATTGGTTGCCTGTGTAGCTGCACTACGCATGGTGGCAACTAACAACTGGGGATCGACCTTCTTTTTGTATTTCGGAAAGTCGGCTTCGTAACCAGTTATGATATCATCCTGTACCTCCTGACACTGCAGATAATCGTGCGTTTCGGCCCACTTGGCAACAGATTCAGGCATTCCACCAACCAACATGAAGGTACGAACCAATCCGACCAGCTTGTCGTGTAGAGGTGTGGGCAGGGGCGAATCAGCATTGGCTTGGCGACGAGCATCCAACAGAAGCTGTTCGTCATTTGCTTGCAAGAATTCATCGAATGTCATTGGGAACATATACATGGAGTGTATGCGTCCTACACCAAAAGTTGGTATGTCATCGAGTACAAACTCCAGCAGCGAACCTGCTGCCACAACATGCAGATTGGGCATATCCTCCTTGAAATATCGCAGAGCCATAATAGCCTCTTGACTTTCTTGTATCTCGTCGATAAACAGCAACGTCTCGTTAGCAATAATCGGCATACCGCACATAGCAGCCATCTGTGGTACGATACGTTTTACATCAAGATCATTCTTAAACAACTCTATATAGTTAGGTTGTTTTTCAAGGTTTATCTCGACAAAATACCTGAACGACTCGCCCAGATGTCTTACTGCAGTCGATTTGCCTACCTGTCTCGCTCCACGAAGCAAGACTGGTTTATGAACAGGGCGTTCGGCCCATTCTTTAAGATGTCTATCAATAATTCTTTCGTAATACATGTAACTGCCTGATTATCTGGGTGCAAATATACGAAAAAGAAATTATCCAAACAAATAATTCGGCGAAAAATGAAAAAATCCAAAGAAATAATTCCGCAAAATTCGAAAAAATCCAAAGAAATATCTTAAATCTGTATATTGTTATTTCGCATTTAATATCTCGAGGGCTTTTTCCATGATGGGGTCGCCCTCTGGTGCATAGATTTCATCGTATGTAAGTGGAACTTCTACGTCGGGCATCAGTCCTCGCTTAGCAGGGAAACGGTCAGAAACTGTATCGTCGGCAACGCTCTTAACCAGTGGCAATGTGTACTCAATGTGGGAGTGTGGCAGGGCGAGATGCGCAAACTTAACGGCCGTCATATAGTGGTAGCCTGTGCCCGTCTCACGCCCTACGGTGATGGCTCGCCCGTTGCGAACCAATATGGCAGGGAAGTCGGATGCAGCACTCTTCGACGTCTCATCAGTCAGAATAATCACACGTCCGCCGTAATGCACGGCGCTATCTGGATAGATAACATCTGCTATCGACGATGGGCTATAAAAACCTGTCTGTCCATCACGAGCCACATAGTCCTCGAATGGTTTGTCGTCAGCGGGGATGTTCATGCAATGAACAAAGCTTTGATATATGCCGTTGCTATTCACCTTGTCGTAGTGATTAGTCTCCTTTGTGGGCTTATCAATGAACCACGACACCAAACGATTGCAAACATCGATTTGTCCACCAGGATTGTTGCGTACATCGATAATCAGATTAGGCACGTTTTTGTGGCGCATCAGGCTATCGGCAATGGCTTCCATCTGCACTTCGTCCAGGCAAAAGTCGCTAAGTGTAAGCATGGCAACGTTATCTCCCTTCATAGCAAAGTTATATTGCACCTCTTGGTTAGCGTATTTTCGTTGATAGTAGGCTGTTTTTCCTGCAGACGGTTTTACACCTTTTACCTGACTGGCTGGTATCCACTGGTCGCGAACCACCGAACCATCGGCCATTTTTACCACCGAAAGATGCCTTGTAAGATTATTACCAGTTATATAACTCCATGCTTTCAGCATAAACGTGTTGATATACGACTGGTTATCGCCATCTACGCTACTTGCTACATTACGCAGCCTTTCTATCAGCGTCTTGGCATCTACACCATCTATAGCCGCAACCTCCTTACCAAGATATTTCTCATAGCTTGTTTGTGCCTGGGTAACAATCAGCTTTCCGTTAAGTGAACCAATAAACAAATGTGGCACACAATAGTTGGCTGTAATTGATGGATCGTCGGTGTCTATCCATGCGTGTGAATCGTGCAGAAAATGCAGGCTGAAGGTATTACGCACAATCTGATAGAACTTGTTATAGCTGATGGGAGCCTTGAGTTTCTCCTTGGCGCTGCTTACAAACTGCTGACATTTCTCCTCGCTGATGATGTCGTCGAACGAGGGATAGCACTCCTTTATGGAAGATACGAGGAAATCAAAATCCTCGTTGGCCTGCTTAATGGTTAGCGTCTTTGGTGTAACCTGTGGCGCAATCTTCTTAAAGGTGGTTTTAAGTCCAAAAGGCGTCATTGGGTCATCATTTTTGCCATCCTTACCTGATACACTGATGCTGATATGCGGCTGAGCTATCTTTCGATAGTCGTACGCCACAGTGCCGAGCTTCTGCCCCTTTGTGATGCGTTGCCCCGTTTTAAACGGAATATTGCCACGCAGACCTGAAATATATAGTTTACGCCCATCTGCCAAGCGCAGCATGATAGAGCCATTAATATATTTCAGACCCATTGGCAGTTTTTTGTCGTTAGCCAACTTCTCGCGCGACTTATCGAACGTGCCGCCATCATTACCATAGGTAACGGATTGTTTGAGAGATGTGTTGGCTACTACATACAGAGCTCCGATAGTTCCATCTACAGGAGCTACTACCGTAGTGCCCTCGGGGGCTGCAATAAACAGATTGCCGATATTAAGTTCTTTGTCGATACGGTCCTGAGGCTGACATACAATGTTTTCACCTGTCTTAGCACCCTCGATGGGCCACAGCCATTTTGAGTTCTGTGCTGAAACTGATAACGAAGCTAATGAAAGCAGAATAGAAATAAATTTCATAAATGGGTTACTTTTTATAGTTGAATTATAATCTACATTATGTTTCTGGCAGCAAAGATAGTGATTACTGATGAAACAACCAAATAATTGACAGATAAAAGCAAAAACTTTGTTGATTATTTGGAACATACGGTATTTATTCTTATTTTTGCAGCGAACTTAAAACAAATCGCCTGAATGAAAAAGATTATTAACCTTTGCGCCATCATACTATTAGCTTTAGTGTTTGGTTGCGGCCAACAAAATGGAAGAAGTACTGATGACAGTAAAAGTAGCAAACAAAAAGACTCTGCTGCCTGGGCTCAACAGGTACGAGACCAATATAGAGTCTTGGCGTATTACTACAACAACAATATCCACGATTCGCTTGAGATGAAGTTGCCAGAGGTTCTGGATTTCTGTCGCGAGCATGAGCTGTGGTCTGATTACTATGATACATGGATGATGCTGGGCGAGGAATACAGTTTCAGTGGCGAATACAGTAAGGCAATAAAAGTGGTACAGGAGATACACGACGACGCCACCAAACGAGGCAACAAGTACGGACTCACAGCTTCTGAATTTATCAAAGGTCTGGTATACGACGGACAGGGAAATTACAAAGAATCGGCAAGTAGTTTCGAGGCAGCATTGAGTAACTACCCTGCTAATGGCGCACCATTTCAGAAAAACAGCATTTATGTTTATTATCTCACAGAGCTGAAAAACCTTCATAATGCCGATAAGATGCGAAGCACACTGGCCGAATGGAGAGCATACATCGAGGAATGCCGCAAAGACACAACACTTAAGCCCATTCAATTCCACAACTGGCTGTACTACTATCATCATTCATGCTATTTGTACTATATTCATCAAAAGGATTTCGACAAGGCTGCCTTGCAAGTAGACTCGGTGGTGCTGCATCTTGAAAAGACGGGATGGTCGCAGGTTACACGAAACGAGGTTATGGGCTATCGTGCAAGACTGGCCATTGAAAGAAAAAATTATGCAGAAGCACTGAAACTGAACGACCAGCAGCTGCCATTAGCTAAAGAACTCGACGTAAATGCATACGTAGAGATACTGGGACAACGTGCCCAGATACTGTCGGGACTGGGAAAATGGAAAGATGCTTACAGTTTTTTGGATCAGTTCCATACACTTGTGGACTCGCTGAGAGAAGGAGAGACCCTGTTGCAACTGAATGAGTTGAACAAACGCTACGAGCTAGATGAGATAAAAGCACAGCAAGAGCGTGAAAAGATGGAGAGTGAACGACGCCAGATGATTCTGGTAATGGCCATTGTAGTAATAGTGCTGTTAGCCTTTGTTGTCTTTGTTATATTTAGGCTACAGGCTGCTCGCAGATTGGCTAAGCTAAAAACAGAGCAGGAGCGGATAGAAAGCGAATTGCGCATTGCCAGAGAAATACAGATGAGTATGGTGCCACACGAGTTCCCACATCTCGATGGTCTGGATATGTATGCCTCGATGGCTCCTGCACGAGAGGTTGGTGGCGACCTGTATGGCTATGTGATGGCCGACGAACAGCTCTACTTCTGTCTGGGCGACGTGAGCGGCAAGGGAGTACCCGCATCGCTATTTATGGCTCAGGCCACACGACTTTTCCAGACATTGGCCAAACAAGGCATGTTGCCAGCTGAGATATGTACACGTATGAACGATGCTCTTTCGGGCAAAGACAATGAAAACGGCATGTTTGTTACTTGTTTTGTAGGTCTGATAGACCTTAAGAGCGGGCATCTATCATTCTGTAACGCTGGTCATAATCCTCCTGTGATAGGTGGCTCGTCATCGAAAGGCGACTTCCTTGAAATGGAATCAAATGCACCACTTGGACTATGGCCTGGACTCGAATACGTTGGCGAAGAGATAGATACCATCAAGGGGCGTCCACTCTTCATATATTCCGACGGTCTCACCGAAGCCGAAAACGACCAGCAACAGCAGTTTGGTAACGAACTTCTGCTTAGTATCTTGCGTAACACACAATTCGAATCGTCGAAGCAAGTGATAGATACCCTTGCTGCTGAAGTAGAGAAACATCGTAATGGCGCCGAGCCTAACGATGACCTGTCAATGATGTGTATTCGGGTTTAATCTAAAGGCAATAATCCTTTGAAGAGTAGGTAAGGATCGATGGTTATTTGATGTTTGCAGTGGGGGACTATGGTCTTCGACATGCCGCCTGTGGCTATTATTTTTGGTGTCGCGTTGAGGGTGGTACTGAGCTGGTCAATAAGTCCGTCAATCATTGCTGCTGTGCCGTAAAGTATGCCGCTCTGCATGCACTCTAAGGTGTTTCGGCCGATGAAATGGGCAGGTTTCTCGATAGTTATTGATGGAAGTTGCGATGCTCGAGTGCTTAATGCGCTAAGTGATGTCTTTACGCCAGGAATAATCATTCCGCCCTTAAAAACTCCGTTTTCATCGATAACTCCCAGTGTGGTAGCTGTGCCAAAGTCGATGACGATGGCTGGTACGCCATAGCAGCGTGCGGCTCCAATAGCATCGGACAAACGGTCCTTGCCTAACTGCGAGGGCGACTCTACGTCGATGGTGATAATACCCTCAGCGTCGGCTATCGAGAAGAAGTGTGGAGTGATGCCTGTAAGGTCGACTACAGCCTGCGCGATGTCATCATTTACCTCAGGAACTACCGATGAAATGGTGATTTTTTCAATATCAGCAGCCTCCACATTGTACTTGCGAAGTCCTTGGCGCAGTTCGTAGCGGAAGAAACTGGCCGTCTCTTCCTTCTTGGTCTTGAATCGCCATGTAGCAGTGATGTCGCCTTTGTTATCAGTCATAGCGATAACAACGGTGGAATTGCCGATATCTATCAGAATATGCATAGCGTGCTATAGTGTTAGGATGTGCGAGAGTATCTTGTCGGCTGTCTCCTCCTTAGAACACAGAGGCAACTCGGTTACAGCGTCGTTGGTGATGATTGTAACCTTGTTGGTATCTACGGCAAAGCCTGTATTGCCATCAGCAATAGAGTTGGCGCAGATCATATCGGCGTGCTTCTTCAGCAGTTTGGTGCGCGAGTTCTCAATCAAATCCTCCGTTTCCATCGAGAATCCAACCAATGTCTGGCCTGCCTTCTTGTGCTCGCCAAGCCAACCCAGAATGTCTTGAGTGCGAGTGAGCTGGATGGCCATATCGCCATCGTGTTTCTTCACCTTCTGGTCAGAATACTCAGCTGGTGTATAGTCGGCCACAGCGCTACACATAATCACCATATCGGCCTCAGTGCTGCGAGTGGTAACGGCATCAAACATATCCTTAGCGCTCTTAACAGGCACTAAATCCACACCCTCGAAAGGCTTGATATTTACAGGACCAGAAACCAGCGTAACCTCAGCGCCACGCAAACGGGCCATCTTGGCAATTGCGTAGCCCATCTTGCCAGAAGAGTGGTTGGTGATATAGCGAACAGGGTCGATAGACTCTTGTGTAGGACCTGCTGTAATAAGGAATCGCTTACCCTTCAAGTCGTGCTCCTTGGCCAAAAACGTGAGGATATGCTCAACAATAACCTCCTCGGAGTTCATCTTGCCAGTGCCCGTATCGCCACAAGCCAGTCGGCCTATAATCGGGTCGATGATGTGATAGCCGTAGCCCTTTAGTTTAACAAGATTGTCCTGCAGGATAGGGTTCTCCCACATACCAGTATTCATGGCTGGCGCGATAAGCTTTGGAGCGCGTGTGGCCAGCATGGTGGTGGTGAGCATATCGTCGCAGATGCCGTGGGCAAGTTTACCGATAACATTAGCTGTACAGGGAGCCACAACAAACAGGTCGCCACGCTTGGCCAGCGACACATGTTTTACATCGAACGAAAAGTTGCGGTCGAAGGTATCAACGATGCACTTATTGTTGGTAAGTGTCTCGAACGTCATCGGCGTGATGAACTTAGTGGCGTTCTGCGTCATTATCACATGCACATCGGCATGCAGCTTAATGAGCATCGAGGCCAGATTGGCGCTCTTGTAGGCAGCAATACCGCCCGTAACGCCCAGTACAATCGTTTTTCCTGTCAGCATAACCTTTTCACCTTTTCACCTTCTCACCTTTTCACTGTTCCTTCAGCAGTCCGTGCTTCTCGTAGTTGGCCTTGCGCACCAGCTTGTTGTGCTCGTCTACGAAGAGTACAGTAGGCTTGTGTTCGCGAGCCTCCTCAGGAGTCATATAGGCATAGGCCATAATGATAATCTTATCGCCCACCTCTACACAACGTGCAGCAGCTCCGTTCAAGCAGATAACGCCCGAACCAGCCTCGCCAGCTATAGCGTATGTCTCAAAGCGGTTACCATTATCGATATCGGCAATCTCTACCTTCTCGTACTCCAGTATGCCACTTTCGCGCAGCAGGTCGGAATCGATGGTGATGCTACCCACATAGTCGAGGTCGGCCTGAGTTACTACAGCACGATGAATCTTTGCTTTCAGCAGTGTTATGTCCATACCTATATTAAATATTTACGATGAAATTATCAATCAGTCGGGTCTTACCAATATAAACTGCGATAGCAACAAGCACTTCGCCCTCTATCTTTGCTGTACGCTGGATGTTCTCGAAGTCAACCACCTCAACATAGTCGATGCGGGCCATTGGCTCAGTCTCCAGGTTCTGGCGGATGGTATCGATAACCTTCTGTGCATCGCGCTCACCAGCCTCGATAGCAGCCTTACCCTTCTTCAGACTCTGCGAGAGGATAAGAGCTGCCTTACGCTCTGCAGGATTAAGATATGTGTTGCGGCTCGACTTAGCTAAGCCATCCTCCTCGCGAACGATGGGGCAGGGTACAATCTCAACAGGGAAGTTCAAGTCGCGTACGAAACGCTTAACGGTAGCCAGCTGCTGTGCGTCCTTCTGTCCGAAGTAAGCACGGTCAGGGCAAACGATATTAAAGAGCTTGCCCACCACGGTGCACACACCACGGAAGTGCACAGGGCGAACGGCGCCACAAAGCAGCTCGGTAGTCTCGGTGGTATCGATGAACGATGTGAAGTGACCAGGATACATCTCGGCAGGCTCTGGATTGAAAATCAGGTTGCCACCAGCTTCCTCTACCTTCTCCATATCGCGATTAAGGTCGCGTGGATAAGCCTCAAGGTCTTCGTTTGGACCAAACTGTATTGGGTTTACAAATACTGAAACCACAGTACGGTCGTTCTGACTTGCCGACTTGCGGATGAGGCTCTGATGACCCTCATGAAGGAATCCCATAGTAGGCACCAAACCTACAGAAAGGCCTTCCTTTCTCCACTCTGCAACAATCTCTCTAACCTCCTTTACAGTCTTAACTACTTTCATATTCTATCTTCTTACTTCTTCTAACTCCATTTCAAAAAGTGCCTGCATCACATCCTCGCTGATAGCATAGGTCTGTCCTGCTGCTGGGAAGGTACGCTCTTCACACTCATGTTTATATTGTTTAAAAGCCTCAAGCATCACACTGTGCAAGTCGGCATATTTCTTCACGAACTTAGGTATGAAGCCGTCGTTATAGCCCAGCATATCCTGATAAACCAACACCTGACCGTCACAGCCATTACCGGCTCCGATACCAATGGTCAATGCATTGGTCTGTGAGGTGATGAGCTTAGCCAATGCTGCAGGCACACACTCCAAGGTAATGGCAAAAGCGCCAGCCTCTTCCACAGCCTGGGCATCACGAATCAGTTTCTGGGCCTGTTCTAATGATTTGCCCTGTACCTTGTAGCCACCCATGGCATTAACTGACTGTGGTGTCAGTCCGATATGTGCCACGACAGGGATGCCTGCCTCTACGATAGCCTTGATACGGTCGGCATATTCAACGCCCCCCTCAAGCTTAACTGCCTGACAGTTAGTCTCTTTCATGATACGACCGGCATTACGAACGGCGTCTTCAACTGATGCCTGATATGACATAAATGGCATATCGATAACTACAAAAGCCTCTCTGGCACCACGAACTACTGCCTTACCATGATGAATCATATCATCTACGGTAACGGCCAAGGTGTTCTCGTAACCCAGCATCACATTGCCGAGTGAGTCACCAACTAAAATCATGTCGATTCCTGCCTCATCAATAGCGCATGCAGTATGATAATCATAAGCTGTCAGCATGCTGATGGGCTGTTTTCCCTTACGTTTAAGTAAGTCAAAAATAGATTTTCTCATTTCCTGAAATAGATTTCAATGCTCTCTTCGAGGGTGCAAAAGTATTACATTATTTTAATATCAGCAAATTTTTTTGTTATTTTCTGTTGATTTTGGCTGTTTGTTGATAAAAAGCAGTATCTTTGCGGCGTTTTTAATTCGAATTAATTATGAAAATAGCTTTAATCGGCTACGGAAAGATGGGTAAGATGATTGAGCAGATAGCCCTCGACCGTGGTCATGAGATTGTAAGTATCATCGATATCGACAATCAGCAGGACTTCGACTCACCTGAGTTCGCTTCGGCTGATGTGGCTATCGAGTTCACAGCTCCACAGGCTGCATACGGCAACTATCTTAAGGCGTGGAGCAAAGGTGTAAAAGTTGTTTCCGGATCAACTGGTTGGATGAAGGAACATGGCGACGAGGTACGTAAGGCTTGTTCAGAAGACGGTAAGACTCTGTTCTGGGCATCAAACTTCTCTATCGGTGTTGCCATCTTCTCAGCAGTAAACCGTTATCTGGCTAAGATTATGAACCAGTTCCCACAGTATGATGTTGAGATGGAAGAGACTCACCACGTGCATAAACTTGACCATCCCAGTGGTACTGCTATCACGCTGGCAGAGGAAATCGTTGAGAACATCGACCGCAAAGAGGCTTGGAAGGAGGATACTACCGACAAGAAGTATCTGCGCGTTGACCATATACGTCGTGGCGAAGTGCCTGGTATCCACACCATCCGCTACGATAGCGATGCCGACTTGATTACTATCACTCACGACGCTCATAGTCGCAAGGGCTTTGCTCTCGGAGCTGTTCTGGCTGCAGAATATACCAAGGAGCATCAGGGATTGCTGACCATCAGCGATATGTTTAAATTTTAAGCCTTAACAAGAAATGGTAAAAAAGAAAGAATTCAATCCTAAAGTGCAGTGGGCCAAGTTTATTGGCGTGCTAGTGCTTTACTTGCTCTTCCTGTATTGGGTAGGAAGCTGGTGGGGACTGTTGGTGATACCATTTATATTTGATGTGTATATCACCAAGAAAATCAAATGGCAATGGTGGAAAGAGGCCGAAAAGCCCGTTAAGTTCGTAATGTCGTGGATTGATGCCCTGGTGTTTGCGCTGGTGGCTGTCTACTTCATCAACCAGTTCTTCTTCCAGAACTACGTTATTCCATCAAGCTCGCTCGAGAAGTCGCTGCTTACAGGCGATTACCTGTTTGTATCGAAAGTGAGCTACGGACCACGTATCCCACAGACTCCGCTCACTATGCCATTGACTCAGCACACTCTGCCAGTTGTGGAGTGCAAGAGCTACATAGAGTGGCCACACTGGGACTATCGTAGAGTGAAAGGACTTGGACAGGTACAGCTTAACGATATCGTAGTGTTCAACTATCCCGCAGGTGATACCATCTGCACAGCTCTGAACTATCAGACAGAATACTACAACCTGTGCTATGGCTATGGTTATCCAAGCTATCCTAACATGCCTAACCTCGATTCGCTGTCGGCCGAGAAACGACTGCAGGTTTTCAGCACCCTGTATGAAATGGGAAAGAACGTGCTGCAGACAAATCCTCAGGAGTTTGGCGAGATAGCAACACGTCCTACCGACCGTCGCGAGAACTATGTTAAGCGTTGTGTTGGTCTGCCAGGACAGACTCTCCAGATAAAAGACCATATAATTTATCTGGACGGTAAGGCTAATAAGGAACCCGAGAATGTACAGTACACATACAATCTGAAGCTGAAGCGCCACTTTACCGAAGAGGAGTTGGAAGAGTGGAACATCACTCGCGAAGAGCTTGTGTCGCTTAACAATAACGGATATATGCCATTGACAAAGCGTGTGGTAGAGGAGATGAAGAAGCGCAGCGACCTGCTGGAGAGCATCTCGTTCCACTATGACACAGAGCAGTGGAGTTTGTATCCACAAAACGGCAACTACCACTGGACTCGCGATAACTATGGTCCAATCTGGATTCCAAAGAAGGGTGCATCAGTCAAGCTTACACTCGACAATCTGCCCATCTACGAGCGCTGTATCCGTGCTTATGAGGAGAACGATCTTCAGGTTCGCGATGGCAAGATATTCATCAACGGTAAGGAGGCTAACGAGTATACCTTCAAGTTGGACTACTACTGGATGATGGGTGACAACCGCCACAACTCAGCCGACTCTCGCTACTGGGGATTTGTGCCCGAGGATCATATCGTGGGTAAGCCTATCTTCATCTGGTGGAGCAGCGATCCCGACCGTAACGGATTCTCTGGAATACGTTGGAATCGTATCGGCAATATCGTAGACAATATTAAATAAGGTAAAACCATGCAGGTTTTGCTCAGTACAACATACTTTGGCCCGGTGCAGTGGTATCAGAAACTGCATCGGGCTGATGTTGTGCATATAGAGAAATGGGAGAGTTTCATAAAGCAGACCTATCGTAATCGCTGCCAGATAGCAACTACCAATGGTGTGCAAGCTCTTACCGTGCCCGTTGAACGTGGTACTTCGCCTCTTATAAAGGATATCCGCATAAGCGATCACGGCAATTGGCGCCATCTGCACTGGATGGCTCTGCAGAGCGCTTACGGCGAATCGCCTTTCTTTGAGTATTATCAGGATGACATACGTCCTTTCTTCGAGAAGCGTTGGGACTTCTTGTTGGACTATAATGAGGCTATCTGCCAGAAAATGTGCGAACTCATCGATATTCAGCCAAAGATAGAATATAGCTCTGACTTTGTGGCTGAGCCCAAAGAGGAGGCTGACTATCGCTTGGCAATAAATCCTAAACACCCAGCACCAGATGCTGACTTCACTCCCAAGTCTTATTATCAGGTTTACTCTTCGAAACACGGATTTTTGCCGAATCTATCGGTATTAGACCTGCTGTTCAACATGGGGCCTGAAAGTATTTTCTATTTATAACGTTGAAAGAACCAGAACCAACAACAATGATGCGCAAACTACTAATTTCACTATTTTCCATCGTAACGCTTACCTCAACAGGTCAGTCGCACTTCTATACATCAGAGAAACTGTCGAGTAATCAGATTACCCAGATATGCCAGGATAAAGAGGGATATATTTGGATTGGTACTGAGTACGGACTGAACAAATACGACGGCTATCGTTTTACTAACTATCTGCACGATAAAGACAATAAGAACACAGTGAGCAGCAACGTTATTTCGTTTCTGTTCCTTGACAAAGATGGTACACTCTGGGTTGGAACCCAGATGGGGCTGGACCGCTATGACGCTGAGAATAACCAGTTTATATCAGTAGAGATGAAGGGAGCTACCAGCATTCCTCGTATCAACTCAATTATTCAGGAAGACGATCATCATCTGCTGGTAGGTACTGCCGGCTATGGACTGTTCCGACTGGATACCCGCGATAACTCCTCAAAGATGCTACAAGGCTATGCTAAAGAAGATACCCATTACTTTAGCTACATTTATATCGATGAAAAGGGCTATTTCTGGAAATCAGGACATGGTAATTCTATAATTCGTCGTTCGCCTAATGGAAAACTTGAAGAATTCCTTTCGCCATATGGTATGGTGACTGGTTTTGTGGGCTACGAGGGTGGTGTGCTGATAGTATGTAATCACGGTCTGCTTTATTATCGCGACGGACAGTTAAAGACCGATTTCATCGATCCTGGTGAGTTGCGCGGTAAGGACTTGCTGCTGCGTACAGCCAAGAGCGACAAAGACGGAAATCTTTTTATCGGAACCATGGGTAACGGTCTGTGGTGGGTGCCACGTGGCGAAACCCAGATGAGACGTTATGACTATCAGAATGCGCTGATGGACCTGAACACAGCTACTATCTGGGCGCTGTTTGAGGATAATCAGGAGAATCTGTGGGTGGGCTGTCAGAGTCGCGGACTGCTTATGATTCCACAGCATCAGTCACCCTTCAGATCGTGGAAATTCATCGATCAACATATCACTACAGGTGGTTCGCTTACGTCTATCTGTACTGGAGATAATGGTATGACATGGTGTGCCGTACAGAATAATGGTGTGTTTGGCTTTGATGCTCAGGGTAGAGTAGTAGCACACCCACAATCGCCCGAAGGTACATATATTATATATCGCGATGGATTGGGAAGATATTGGATTGGTTCTAATGCCGGTCTGTATTCATATAATCCTGCTAACGGGCAATATCAGCTGAAATCATCGTTCAAGAGTGGTTTCATTAATACTATTACCGACGATGGAAAGGGAAAGATTTTCTTCTCGGTATATTCGCAAGGCTTCTTCTCGTACGATACGAACACCGATGAGGTGAAGCATTTCAGTATGTACGACGGAGACGGTCCAAAAGGCAGACTGCACAACGACTGGATTAGGAAACTGATGATGGATAGCAAGGGGTATCTCTGGATATGCACCGCATCAGGTATCAATTGCTATAACCCCGTAGAAGACCATTTCCGTCCGTATGGTTGGGAAGTGCTGCTTGACTATAATGCTGTAGAAACAGCCTGCGAGACTCGTGACCATCGGATACTGTTTGGAACCAACAATGGATTGTATATCTACGATAACAGACAGAAAAAGGCTGTGCCATTCGAAGGTGCAAAGGTCTTGAGCAATAAGGTGGTAGGCGGAATCATCGAGGACTTTACCGGCGACTTGTGGATAAGCACCACTATGGGCCTGTGGCAGTATAAGCATAATGATAATCAGTTTGTGGGCTATCTTTATGGTAATGGACTGGCCAGTCGCGAGTATGTAAGCGGTGTTGCCATGCGTACTGCCGATGGTAGGGCATGGTTTGGATTCAGTGATGGTATAACATCGTTTAATCCAGAGGATCTCCGACGAATGAGTAATGATGTCGGAAGGATATTGCTTACTGGTATATATGTTGGTGGCAGGGCTCTGCCTGGAAAGAAGCATTTCTCGCTCGATTTCATCGACAACACCTTCTCGATGGAGTTCTCATCGCTGAATTATGCCAATGCCGAAAACGTGATTTACGAGTACAGAATGAACGGTTCGCAGGAGTGGAGTCAGACCGATGCTGGTCGTAATGTTGTGTCGTTCACTCATCTGCAGCCAGGTTCCTATATCCTCGAAGTGAGAGCTTACGATAATGGTATATATACCGGCACAGAGGCGTATCATATTCTAATCAAGGCTCCATGGTATCGTTCTTCGTGGGCGTACCTATTATATATATTAGTGGCTCTTAGCGTTCTTGGTTCGCTGATGTGGACATACTTCCGTCGTCGCCGTCAGGAATTAGAAGAGGAAAAAATGAAGTTCCTGATCAATGCCACCCACGACATCCGTTCGCCGCTTACTCTTATTATGAGTCCGTTGCATAAACTGTTGAAGCGTGATTTTGACTCGGAGACAAAGAACGATTTGAAAACGATAGAGCATAATGCCCAGCGAGTTCAGAATCTGGTTAATCAGATTCTCGACATACGTAAGCTTGATAAACAGCAGATGAGTCTTAAGTGTCAGGAAACTGATATGGTACAATATGTAGGCAATCTGCTCAAGTCGTACGAGTATACAGCAAAAGAGCGTGAAATATCATTCCGCTATTCGCCTGAGCTCGACAAACTTAATGTTTGGTTCGACCGCAAAGCAATAGACAAGGTTGTTGACAACCTGCTTTCTAACGCATTTAAATATACATATGATGGTGGAGAGATAGAAGTTCGTGTATCAAGCGAAACAGACAAGTATGCTATACTGCAGGTCATCGACAATGGTATGGGAATAAAGGGCGATCCACGAAAGCTGTTCGACAGATTCTATCAAGGCAGTAGCTCAAGAAGCATGCATATAGAAGGTACGGGTATTGGCCTTAACTTATGTAAGATGGTGGTTGAGATGCATCATGGAACTGTCGAGGCTGCAAATCGTAGCGATGAAATGGGTAGTATCTTTACCGTTCGTTTGCCATTAGGAAATGAACATCTGAAGAAGGAAGAACTGCTGGTAACTGAAGAAAGGGATAAGACGGCAAGGCCTAAGACTCAGTCAAGCTATCGTGTGATGATTGTTGACGATGACGAGGAGATAGGTAGTTATATTTCTCAGGAACTTGGTAGTTATTACCATATTACACCTGTTACAAGTGGTCGTGAAGCATTGCGACTGTTGCTTGGTGCCGAGCCCGACAAGCAATTCGACTTGGTAGTAAGCGATGTGATGATGCCTGAGATGGATGGCTTTACATTGTTACGAATGATAAAGACCAATATGAACATCAATCACACTCCTGTTGTGATGCTCACATCTAAGGCTGCTGTTGCCAATCGTCTTGAGGGACTTGAGAAGGGTGCAGATGCTTTCCTTGCAAAACCTTTCGATATGGACGAGCTGCATATGGTTATTAATAACCTGATAAGGAAGAATCAGCGACTCAAAGGTAAATACTCTGGTATTCTTCAGCAGAAAGATATGGTTGAAGAGAAACAGGTTAAAGGTAACGATGAGATTCTGATGGAACGCATATTGAAGGTGATAAACGATCATCTTGACGACAGCGATTTTACTGTTGATGCACTTACCAAGGAGGTTGGTATCAGTCGTGCCCAACTTCATAGAAAAATGAAAGAGATGGCAGGCTTGTCAGTTAGTGAGTTTATCAGAAACATACGTATGGAACAGGCTGTAAGACTGCTGGAAGAGCAGAAAATAAATGTAACACAGGTTGCATATTCCGTTGGATTCAGTAATCTTGCTCACTTCTCAACGGTCTTCCGAAAGCAGTTTGGTGTATCTCCAACCGAGTATGTGGAGCAAAAAGTGCTTAAAAAACAAGGCTGAAACAAAAATGAAACGAAACGAAACATACGTTAAAGCCTCTAAATAAGAATCTGCCTATCTTTGCGGCAGATTTTTTTATATCTTAAAAAATAATTAATTATTAAC